>CAVFPF010000050.1:6331-16255 GCA_963624265.1 bacterium
TAAGGTTAATATGTGAAAGAAGGGTTACAAAAATGTTACTTTTTTGTTGCAAGGAGCTTTTTTGTTGTAAGTTGCCGGTCAAAAGGCGGCGGCCGCCTCCAGTTTTGTGTTGTGTCGCAAGCGGTTGCAAATATGTGTTTCAGTCGGCTGCAAACGGATGCCCCTTTGGTTTATAGCAAAAAAAACTCCCCGCCACAGGGAGGGGAGTTCGGGCGGAGAGGTGTAAAGCAAAGTGGAGCAAAGCAAAGTGAAGCAAAGCAAAGTGAAGCAAAGCAAAGTGAAGTGGGGTAAAGATAACCCCTTTTCCTCTTATCGGCAGCACACCTTGCCATTACGGATAAAGAGGCCGCGGGCAGGGACGGCAGCCAGCTGTTGGCCGCACAGATTGTAGCAAGGGATCTCTGAGATGCGGGCAGCGTCGTCCTCAATGGCGGCCACGGCTGAAGTCTCGGCAGCGCGGATTTTGATGCCGCCGATGATGACAGCCGCCCAGCCCTGCGACATCTGGAAGTAGAGTTCGTAGTTGCCTTCCTGCTCGATGGCAAACGAGAGGCGGTGCAGTGTCGACCCCGTCACCAGCTGGTTGCTGTTTTCGGCCAGGTTGCCCGTCGACTCAAGGGCGGGAGCCGTCATCACGTCCTGTTTGGTCGAGAGGGTGGCGATGCCTGCGTCGAAGGTAGAGGAGGCATTGAGCGAACCTTCGTTCCAGAAGCAGGAGTAGAACGACAGCTGGTACTGGCCCGGCACGAGGTGCAGGCGGCTGGCGGCGTAAAGGCCGTACGACATGCGGCACTTGTCGAAGTTGCGGGCGCTCAGATAGAAGCCCGTGTTGAAGTCGCCACCGGCCACGAAGTCCTTGAGGCGGGCGCCGCCCGTATTGGCAGCTCCGCTCTCCTTGACATCCGAGTCACCGCTTGCGCTGCTGTTCACGCGCTTCCAGCCCGTCGGAATTCCTTCGTTCACGTTGATGATTTCGTCTTCCCAGTTGTCTTTGAAGACCACATCGCCCGTGGCTTCCTCCTGGCTGCTGTCGTCGGGCAGGTTGAGTTTATACTTCTTGAAGAAGTTCCACAGCTCAGAGGTCGACATCACCTGCTGCGGGTCGTTGGAGTGCCAGTGGTCCTTGCCCGGCAGGGCGATGAGCGTCACTTCGATGTTCTGCTTGGTGTTGAAATAGCGAGTGCGCCAGGCCTGTGATGTGGTGCTCGTCTGCGGATAGGGTTTGATGACTTTCGGATAGTCCATATTGCAGCCTTCATATTCGGCCCATTTCTTCACGTAGTCGTCGATACGGCCGTATCCGCCGGCTGCGTGGTTGGGGTCGCCCTCCCATTTCACCACCGAGTCGGACGTGCCGTGAATGTGCATAATAGGCACGGGGCGCGGAGCCACGGGGTCGCGGTAGTCGACGGGGATTCCGCTCACCGGGCCGAAGGCTGCCACCAGGCTGCCCAGTTTGGCCATGCAGTGGTAGGTCAGCATGCCGCCCATCGAGAATCCCGTCACATAGATGCGGTTCTTGTCGACGTTATATTTCTTCTGCATCTCCTTCATGAGGACTTCGATAAACTTGGTGTCTGACGAGCCCGAGATGTCCCACATGTTGTTGATGCCTTGCGGATAGGTCACGATGATGTGGGCCGTGTCGGCCAGGTCGTTCCATTTGGTTTGGTTCATCTGGTAGTTTGGGTCTTGGCTGGCGCCGTGCAGCGAGATGACCAGGGCCGGTTTCTCTTCTACCTTTTTGGGCACGTAGGTCAAGGTCTTGCGGGTCGTGCTGCCCACGGTGATTTCCTGCCAGGTCTGTGCCGCCATGGGCTGGCATAAGGCAATGGTGGCGAGGGCCAAAGTCGACAATCGTTTCATTGTAAGGAAAAGTTTTTAGTGATTATAGTATTGATTATAGTTATGGTCGAAGAGCCAGAGCCGTCCGTTTTTCGCTGCGCAAAGTTAGGAAGTACGTCCTTTCCGCCCAAGCGATGTATCGTAATTTGTACCGGTATATAAATAATGTATCATAATTTATATTCCGTGTTTCATCCCGTTGCCGTTACGGGCAAAACAGAGACAAAAACGGGCCTACAGCGCACTCTGAGCGGCTATGTAACATTCCCGTAAAAAAAGTGTCACGTTCCTTTCACGCGGTTGTAATCGGACGGTAACAAACAGGCCCTACCTTTGCGCCGGTTTTAGTAAAGAACGTCAGTAAACTAAACAAACAAAAGAGCATGAAAAAAGTTTTGTTAGCATGCCTGTGCAGTTGGCCGGTTTTGGTTATGGCCGACACCCTCAAAGGTAGAATCTTGGACGCAGACACACAGGAAGGTCTGTTTGGAGCCACCATTCAGGTAGAAGGTACCTCCGTCGGTGCGGTGGCAGACATTGACGGCAACTACGAGCTCGCCGGACTTTCGGCCGGACAGTACACGCTCGTCATCCGCTATGTAGGTTACGAAGACCAGCGCATCGAGAAGTTTGCAGTGCGCGGCACCATCGAGCACGACTTCACGCTCAGCGAGAATGCCCAGGCCCTGCAGGATGTGGTCGTTTCAGGCCAGTCGCGCACCCGCACCGAGTCGGCCGTCATCACTAAGCTGCAGACATCGGGTGTGGTCATGAGCGGCATTTCGACACAGCAGATACAGAAGGCCCAGGACCGCGATGCATCGGAGGTTATCCGCCGCATCCCCGGCATTTCCATCATCGAAGACAAGTTTGTGATGGTGCGCGGCCTCTCGCAGCGTTATAATAATGTGTGGATCAACGGTTCGTCAGTGCCTTCGAGCGAGGCCGACTCACGCGCCTTCTCGTTCGACATCATCCCCGCCTCGCAGCTCGACAACATGATGATCATCAAGTCGCCTTCGGCCGAATATCCTGCCGACTTCACCGGCGGCTTCGTGCTCATCAACACCAAGGAGGTGCCCGACTGCAACTCCTTCAGCGTCACGCTGGGCGGCACACTCAACGACCGCACGCACTTCCGCAACTTCCTGCAGACCGACGACGCCGCTTCGAGCCTCACGCCCGACGGTTCGACAGAGAGTCTGCCTACTGCCAACTGGAAGACGGAAAAGAAAACACCCTACGGCGACTGGAATGCAGCCGCCCAGCTCACACGATTCAAGAACCTTGATAACGGACAGCGTATCTCCCTCATGGCATCGGTCAACTACACTGACTCGTACAAGACCCTGAGCGACATGGAGAACTCTCTCTTTGGCGCCTACGACACCAACAACGACCGCTCGAACTACCTGCGTCACAGCACCGACTGGCAGTATAACCACAATACTCGTCTGGGCGGCATGCTCAACCTGTCGTGGGTCGGCCTCAACGAACGTAACAAAGTAGAGTTTAAGAACATCGCCAACCGCCTTACCAAGGAACGTTATACCTTCCGTACCGGCACCAATGCCCAGAGCGATATGGAAGAGACTGCCGAGTTCTATCATCAGAGCCGCATGACCTACAACGGCCAGCTCACGGGCACACACAAGCTGCAGGTGGTCAAGGCCAACGTGGCCGACCAGGGTACCCTCGACTGGAGCGTGGGCTACGCCTATGCCAACCGCGACATGCCTGACCGCCGCCGCTACCTGCAGAACGACAAGAACGAGTCCGGCGTGATCGAATACACCGCCGCCAACGACGTGAGCCGCGAGTTCACCCGTCTGGACGAGCACATCGGCAGCGCCAGCGTCAACTACAGCCAGACCCTGCCCGTCGGTTCGCTGCGCCCCACACTCAAGGTGGGCGGATTCTACGAGTACCGCACCCGTGAGTACGAGACACACTACTACCTCTACAACTGGTACAACGGCAACAAGTCGGCCTGGCAGCTTGTCGAGGAGGTCAAGTGGCGCAACAACTACGAGGGCAACAACAACCTCGGTGCCGGCTACCTCTCGCTCAATGTGCCCTACCGCCAGTGGAACCTCCTGGCCGGCGTGCGCTACGAGGCCAACACCATGGAGCTCATCTCCAACACCCGCGACTACCAGAAGTCGCCCAAGTCGACCAAATACCGCGACCGCGACTTCTTCCCCTCGTTCAACTTGACCTGCAAGCTGCACGAAGACCCCTCCAGCCAGCATAACGGAGAGACCGGCTGCAACCTCCACCAGCTCCGCCTGGCCTACGGCCGTTCGGTCAACCGCGCCGAGTTCCGCGAGGTTTCCAGCTCCGTCTTCTACGACTTCGACCTGGCCAGCGACGTGCAGGGCAACACCGACCTCAAGTCGTGCTACGTGCAGAACCTCGACTTCCGCTACGAGTGGTATCCGAGGCGTGGCGAGTCGTTCTCGATAGCCGCTTTCTACAAGCACTTCGAGAATCCTATCGAGTGGACCTACACCGTGCAGGGCGGCACCGACCTCACCTATAGCTACAAGAACGCCAAGTCGGCCCGCAACATGGGCATCGAAATCGACATCCGCAAGAACCTCGACGCCATCGGCCTGAAGGACTTCAGCTGGTCGTTCAACGGCAGCTGGATTCACTCGAAAGTCGACTTCGAGAAAGGCAGCCGCGAGAAGGACCGCCCCATGCAGGGCCAGTCGCCTTACCTCATCAACACGGGCCTCTTCTACCAGCACGAGAGCCTGAGCGTGGCCTTGCTCTACAACCGCATCGGCAAGCGCATCATCGGTGTAGGCCGCAGCGTGGGCAGCACGGGTAGCGACGACACCGCCAACATCCCTCACTCATACGAGATGCCGCGCAACGCCTTCGACCTCACCGCCTCCTACAAGTGGGGCGAGCACCTCGAGCTCAAGGCCGCCGTCAAGGACATCCTGGGCGAGAAGGTAACCTTCAAGCAGTTTACCGATGCCACCCACCGCGACGGCACCGTCACCACTGTCGACGAAGTGACCAAGCAGTATAAGCCCGGCCGCAACTTCTCGCTGAGCCTCACCTACAGCTTCTGACCGGAGTTTTGGCCGAAGAAAGGCTTTGATTAGAGAAAACAAAACTTCCGAATCGAAGAAAACAAAACTTCCGGGCCAAGAAAACAAAACAAAAAGTTATCACACCTATATTAATTAACAACCAAATTCATTTAGTGTTATGAAAGGTAAAAACATTATCAGCAGTAAGGACATCCTTTGTGCCGTAGCTCTTTTGGCAGCCAGCACAGCAGTCTTGACCTCTTGTGACGAGGACGACAACGAAGAGAAGTCGCCCGAGTACAACTGGACGACCGACGGCGGTCTCAATGCCTGCGACAACCTCCTCTTTGAGGACAACGTGATCGGCAACGGCGACCAGGAGTTCGTCTTCACCGGCAACCAGACGCTCACGAAGGGCACCTACCTGCTCAAGGGCTGGGTCTACATCGCCGACGGAGCTACACTGACCATCGAGCCCGGCACCGTCATCAAGGGCGACAAGGAGACCAAGGCCGCTCTCATTGTAGAGCGCGGCGGCCAGCTCTATGCACAGGGCACAGCCAGCAAGCCTATCGTCTTCACCTCTGAGGCCGAAGCCGGCAACCGCAAGCCCGGCGACTGGGGCGGAATCATCCTCTGCGGCAAGGCTCAGAACAACCAGACTGAAATGCAGGTTGAAGGCGGCCCGCGCACCAAGCACGGCGGCAACGACAACGCCGACTGCAGCGGCGCCCTCCAGTATGTCCGCATCGAGTTTGGCGGCTATCCGTTCGCTGCCGACAAGGAAATCAACGGCCTTACCCTCGGTTCGGTAGGTTCGGGCACCGTCATCGACCACATCCAGGTCAGCTACTGCAACGACGACTCTTACGAGTGGTTCGGCGGAACAGTCAACTGCCGCTACCTGGTGGCTTACCACGGCTGGGACGACGAGTTCGATACCGACAACGGCTTCTCGGGCAAAGTGCAGTTCGCCCTCTCCGTGCGTGACCCCAAACTGGCCGACACCAGCCGTTCCAACGGCTTCGAGAGCGACAACTGCGCCGACGGTTCGCAGGTTTCACCCTACACCACAGCCGTGTTCAGCAACGTCACCTTCATCGGTCCACGCTGCTACAATGGCTTCGAGAATACCACCGACTACATCAACGGCGGCGAGGTTTATCCTAACAACGGTTCTTCGCTCGGCCTCTTCCAGGCTGCCATGCACATCCGCCGCTCAAGCCGTCTGTCGTGCTTCAACTCAGTGGCTGTAGGCTATCCTATCGGCATCATCCTCGACAATGAGAAGGGCAACACCCAGGGCTTCGCTACTGCCGGCGAGATGCAGCTCCAGAACATCTGGATGGCCAACATGGGCATCCTCGGCTCAGACTTCAACAAGATTTACACCGACGGCCTCTACGACTACGCCACCAAGACGGTCGACGCTACCCGTAACTCCTTCAGCCACGACTTCTTCCTGGCTCAGACAGGCAACCGGGAAACGACTGCCGACGCTCTCTCGCTGACCGACCCGACCGGCAAGGTAGGCGTTGCCTACGCTCCTTCGGCTTCCTCACCGCTCATCGGTGCCGCCACTTTCACCAGCAACCTGCTCAGCAGCGGCTTCGACAAGGTCGACTACATCGGAGCCTTCGCTGCCGGCGACAACTGGCTCGACCAGTGGACTGAGTTCGACCCCGAGAATGCAGCCTATTGATTGACAGCCCCGGCTCGGGACGCCAAAAATACTGAAAACTGAAGGCAGCAATTGCTCCGTTGTATGATTCGGGGCGGTTGCTGCCCTTCCCTTTTGAGGGGCGTCGGAGCGGGGTGCCGGCCGATTTCACAAAACCGTAACGCCTCTGTAATCTTTTTGTAACAAAATTTCCCTACCTTCGCACCGTGATTTTTAATCTGGGGGGCACGCTCCGACAACAATCAAGACATATCTCACTTATGTTACATACACACAAAGTTTTATGGAAACTGTTTATTTGTGCTTCGTCATCGTTCTGTTCGCCCTGGCCGTCTTCGACCTGATGGTGGGTGTGTCTAACGATGCCGTCAACTTCCTCAATTCGGCCATCGGCTCCAAGGCTGCCGGGTTCCGCACCATCATCGTTGTGGCTGCCATCGGCGTCTTCTGCGGCGCTTCTATGAGCAACGGCATGATGGACATCGCCCGTCACGGCATCTTCCGTCCCGAGCAGTTCTTTTTCGAAGACCTGATGTGGATTTTCCTCGGCGTCATGGTCACCGACATCGTGCTCCTCGACGTCTTCAACTCGCTCGGAATGCCCACGTCGACCACCGTCTCGATGGTCTTCGAGCTACTGGGCGGCACCTTCGTGCTGGCCATCGTCAAGCTGGTGCAGGCCGACCCCGGCACGCTCTCGCTGGCCGATCTGGTCAACGCCGAGAAGGCCCTGAGTGTCATCATCGCCATCTTCGTCAGCGTGGCCATAGCCTTCACCTTCGGCGTTGTGGTGCAGTACCTCACCCGTCTGCTCTTCAGTTTCAACTTCACGCGCAATCTCAAGTACAAGATAGGCATCTTCGGCGGCCTCTGCGCCACGGCCATCGTCTACTTCATGCTCATCAAAGGCGTCAAGGACCTCACCTTCATGACCCCCGACAACAAGGCTTGGGTCGACGTGCACACCTGGACCATCATCGGCTGCAGTTTCGCTTTCTTCACGGTGCTCATGCAGGTGCTCCACATGGTCGGCGTCAACGTCTTCAAGGTCATCGTCCTGATGGGCACGTTCGCTTTGGCCACGGCGTTTGCGGGCAACGACCTTGTCAACTTCATCGGTGTGCCTTTGGCCGGCTTCTCCGCCTTCAACGACTGGCAGGCTGCCGGAGCTCCCGCGGGGTCGCTGCTCATGGACAGCCTCAACGGTTCGGCTTCGACCCCGACCTACTTCCTGGTCATCGCCGGCCTGGTGATGGTCTACTCGCTCGCCACGTCGAAGAAGGCCCACAACGTCATCAAGACCTCCGTCGACCTCTCCCGCCAGGACGAGGGTGACGAGATGTTCGGTTCTTCGCACATGGCCCGCTGGATTGTGCGCAACTCTTCGTCGATGGCAGAAACCCTCGACGACGTGACGCCCAAGGGCCTTCGCCGCTGGATTGACAGCCGCTTCAACCGCGACGAAGCCATCATGGCCGAGGGTGCTGCCTTCGACCTCGTGCGTGCCGCCGTCAACCTCGTGCTGGCCGGTCTGCTCGTTGCCCTGGGCACTTCGCTCAAGTTGCCGCTCTCCACCACCTACGTCACCTTTATGGTGGCTATGGGTACGTCGCTCGCTGACCGTGCCTGGGGGCGTGAGTCGGCTGTCTACCGCATCACGGGCGTGCTGAGCGTCATCGGCGGCTGGCTCATCACGGCTGGCGCTGCCTTCGCCACCTGTGCCCTCGTCGTGGCGGCCATGTACTTCGGCGGCATGATTGTAGCCATCGCCCTCACAGTGCTCGCTCTCTTCCTGCTCGTACGCAGCAACATCCAGTACCGCAAGAAGATGAACAGCAAGAAGGGGCTCGACACCTGGGACAAGATTGTGCAGACGCACGACCGCCACGAGGCCTGGAATCTCCTTTCCGAGTATGTGACCGAAAACGAAATCAAGTGCATGGATTCGGCTATGCTCATCTACCGGCAGATCACTTCGGGCTTCTTCTCGGAGGACCTCAAGCAGCTGCGCCGCGCCACCACCAACGTCAAGTTTACGAAACGCGAGCACAAGAAGACGCGCCGCCGCGAGATGGTCGGCATGCGCAAAATCGAGCCCGCTCTCGCTATCGAGAAGAACACCTGGTATCACCTCGGTCAGAACTCTGCCATGCAGGTCAACTACTGCCTGGAGCGTATGTGCGAGCCTTGCCGCGAGCATGTCGACAACAACTTCAAGCCCGTCAGCAAGGAGTGCTACGAGGAGTTTATGCCGCTGCGCAACAAGGTTCTCGACCTCATTGAGAAGACGCGCCAGCTGCTCGCCGACCACCGCTACCGCGATGCCGACGCCCTGCGCTCGGAGTGCGACCGCGTGAAGGAGGAAATCTCGCTCACCCGTAAGCACCAGCTCGACCGCATGCAGAACGACGACCTGCTGCTCTCCACGGGCTACGTCTACCTCAACATGCTGCAGGAGTCGCAGGAGCTCATCTCGGCCCTCCGCCACATGCTCCGCGCCATGCGCAACTTCCAGACCAACGACAACGTCGCCCTCGCTGCCGACACTGACGACGAGGAATAAGCGCGTTACGTTTTACGTTTTATGTTTTATGTTAGGCGTTGACTACTCAAGCCCTAAGCGCAAGGAGCATTGGTGCTAAGCACTCAGTTCTGAGCACTGCATTCTAAGTTCGCTTTGTGCTCATTTGGCTTGCGAACTGTACTTTATCGCCCCGTCTTTCCTGCGAAAGTCGGGGCGCAGTTTAAACTTCTGTGGCAACAAACCAAAGATTGTCATTGTAGGATTTTAGCCCCTCTATAGCGCAGTTGTTATAATACAATAAGTGTCGAGATTATAGGAATTGTGCAAGAGTGGTGATATAAAATGTATATACAAAACGTATGCATTTATTATGGTTTCTAATGCTGAAAAGTGTTGAATAATAGTGATATGCATAATTTATGCATATACATTCATCGTGTGTATAGAAAGCATTCATTAACTCCTAACATTGAATATCGGATAATAATAGCGTGGAGCGACTATACAATAAGCTGCATGGTCAAGCCACGATTTCCTTGGGTCAGATTTTCGTTTGTCTTCTGGTGAACCTGCCGTGAGCGGAAGATCGAAATACGCATTCGGTGGCAAGGTCGGAAATATCCGAAAACGTCCCATTGGCACCAAGCAGACCATTCGCGCAATAGAAGAAAGAAGTATGTAATGCGTTGTAAAACAATAGAATAACCTAATTCTTCCTTTTTTAACTTGAAATAATTGGATACAGATACAGATACAGTTCAAAATTCCGCAAGTTGTATTTCTACCTCCGAAAACCTTGAAAAGAAAAGTTAATATATATATAATAT
>CAVFPF010000051.1:0-50248 GCA_963624265.1 bacterium
ACCATATGCTATTGTTTTAATTATACAATGTTTACCTTATCACTAATGATTTAATATTTGTGTATTCTGCGGCAAAGGTACAAAGCAGGGTATGCCAAATAGATGTATAGGTTTTAAGAAAGTTGATTCTTGATAAAATAAAGCCCAGGACTCTCTCTTTTTACGGAAAGCGTCCTGGGCTTCGTCTATTCTAGCTAATGTTTTATCTGTGCATGCCGTGGCTCTGCTCCTGCTCTTCGTTCTGAAACTCGGGCATCTTGGCGGCTACTGCTTGCACATCTTTCGTCGCATTGTCAGGAAGACCATAACGAGTAAGGTTTTCCTGTACCTAGCTTTCGCTAATTTTACGAAATACCTCGTAGGCTCCACCGACGGCAGGGTTATAAACCACAGCATAGTGCTCGTCTTCGTCAAGCAGGTCATCAAGGGCGGCATGTACCGGTACGTCCGCACGGCTTTCGACAGCGAGACCCAAGAACGTATGGTGGTGTATCAGGCGCTCTATGGTGAAATGGCTTATTGGGTAAGGCCTGAGAAGATGTTCTTCGAGAAAGTGACAAGAGACGGCAAGACCTTCAACCGGTTCACCGAAATAGACGGATAGGGAAGGAGGCCTCTAACTGATATTTTGTCGATTAATTTCCGCGAAAATGCCCGATGAATATGGAATGTGTAACACCATACCCATCGGGCAAAGACTTGACTCACGGCTCAATTATAGGCTGCTCGGGCCTCGATTGGGAAAAATCTGCTCCCTAACTGGCGCGCAAAATATTTCCAGTTAGGGAGCAAAATAATTCCAGTTGGGCTGCAATCTGCGCCCCGCAGCACGGCCCGAGGCGCTGCTGGTGGAAGACGGGAGGCCGTTTCTGTTGAAACAAGCGAGCGGGCGGTTACAAAGTCTTCAGTCCGTAGGCTTTTGAGACTTCGTTGTACCGGCGGATGAGGGCCTTGGAATTCTTGCATTTCGGACTCTGGAACTTCTTGAACAAGATGGTTCTTATAGCCTCCGGAATGCTCTTGTCTTCGCGCTTCGTGTCATTTAGGAAAGCCTTGTCGTAGAATGGCAGCGCCAACTCGTAGAGAGGCACGCAGACGTCGTAGATGTCGTCAAACTGCCGCTCTTCTATCATGACCTTCTCACGGTCAAGGGCGCGGTTGAAGTAGATGCGGCCCAGTGCAGAGTAGCTGTTGAGCAGCGTGCTGTCGAGCGAAACGGCCGTCTTGAACGCCTGTTCTGCGCCAACCGCATTGCCAGCCTCGTCGAGCAGCATGCCTTTGAGTTCGACGTTCCTGGCATTGCCCGGCGTGTGGTGTATCACTTCGTCGATGACCGTAAGGGCCGAGTCGTGCTTTTCGGTCGCGAGGTAGAGATTGAGCAAGTTCTGGGCGTACCACGACTCTTCGGGCAAGAGCCTGTCGGCCTCCTTCAGCGTGCGTTCGTAGCCTGTCGTATCGGCTACAGCCAGGTACTTCTGGCACAACAGCTGGTAGAGTTTGTTGGTTTCGATGCCGCATGACTTGGCTGCCTCGAGTTCCTTGATGGCCAGGCGGTTGTCTTGCATCAACACGGCCGTCACGGCACAAGAGTAGAGCAGCGCGCGCCGAACCGAGTCGTTGCTGTAGGCTTTGAAGTCTTCGCTCATCTTCGCATTGGAGGCCGCAAAGTCGCGCAGCAGACCGTTGTCGAGCGATGCTTTGGCCATCGTGTAGTTGGCATAAGCGGTCTTGTAGTCCTTCTTGCTGTAGTAATAGCCTGCATTGGCACGGAAACCTCTCGTCGTTCGGAACAGGTCGTAGGCTTCGTCCATGGCGCGCTGTTTGACTTTGTCCGACAACTCGTCGCCGCCATTGGCCTGGTTAGCCTTGTCCAAGGCGTAGGCTTGCGTATAGTACCGGAAGCCTGCCAATGTGCTGGCATATATGACCTCGACATTCATCTTGCCGCCTGTGGCAGGTTTGTTGCGCTCTATCTGAAAGCAACGGTACTCGGTATTGGCCGCCTGCAGGAGAAGGTCCATATTGCTGCTGTCAGGAACGAGGCTGAAGGCCTTCTTCAAGTACTGACGCGCCTTGGTAAAGTTCTGCGCCGACTTGTTGTTGGTGTAGTACTTGGCCTCTTTCAGATAAACCCGGAGCGAGTCTCGTTGGGCTTTCAGTTTCTTGAGTTCCTGTTTGCTCAAGGTCATTTGGCTGTCTACGGCTTCTGCCGCTGCACTATTGGCGGCGGCGATTGATTGCGGACTCAATAGCAAGAATAAAGCGAGGGAAAAAATCAAAGTATGACGCATGGCAATATATGTTTAACAGGGCTTTTTTGTAGGGGGAAAGCCCAATTATCTGGGGCGAAAAGTTCCGTTTTGTATAGCGAAAAATTCCGTTTTTCAAGTTGAGAGACTCCGTTTGTGGCAAAAAGCCTTTGCTTGAAAGGACTTCCGTTTTACACAATAAGAGTTTTTTGTATGAAAGAATCTCCGTTTTTGCAGGAAAAGTCTTTGTACGAAGCGCTTTTGCGTGCGAAGAATCGTTGCCTGGTGCACAGCCGGCTCTTTGCAATGGAGATATAAAAGCACAGTAGCCCGGAGAATGTGAGTTTTCCAGGCTACTGTCTATGAATGTGCGGGTTATTCGAAACCGTAAGCGGCGCTTACTTCAGCACGCTTGGCTGTGTATTCCTTACCCTCGGCAGAGCTGGAACCGGCCTTGGCGATACGGCGGCCGTAGAGAGTGCGGAGAGCGATGGCAATGCCTTTGTCCTTGCGTTCGGTATCGAAGGCATAGGCGGCCTCGTAATAAGGAAGTGACTTTTCGTAGAGAGGAGCTGCCTGGCGGTCGCCCTCGTCAAACTTCTTCTTGGCATAGTACTCATCCTCGACGGCCAGGGCGCGGTTGTAGTAGTAACGGCCCAGGCTGGAGTTGACGGATGCATTGGTCGGGTCGAGAGAGAGAGCCTTCTCATAGTACTTGAGAGCCTCCTCAATCTTCTCCTGCTGCTCGAGCAACTGTCCCTTGGTGTTGACCAGAGAAACGTTGTTGGGGTCAGAGGCAATGGCCTGGTCCAGGAATCCGGATGCTGCGTTGAGGTCACCGCGGTTGATGTAGACGTTGATCAGGTTGGTGATGTACCAGGGCTCATTGGGCAGACGGGTTGCACCGTCCTTGAGCGTCTCCTCAAACTTGATTGTGTCGTCGAGGGCATAATAGTCGAGGGCAAGAGACTGAAGTACCTGATTGAGCTGTGTGTTGTCGGTAGCGTGGTCTTTGAGATAGACAAGCTCCTTGATGGCCTCGAGCGTATCGTTCAGCATGTACTGAGCTACTGAGAAGCAGTTGAGCGACAAGTTGTTGATGGTAGAGTCGGCCATGTAGATTTCGACCAGTGGAGCTGCCAGCGGATTGTCCTTGATGACGGGCTCCTGGGCAGCTGTCTTGGCGGTACGGAAAGCAGCCAGGCACTTCTCGAAGTCTTTGGTCTGATAGAACACGTTGCCAATCATGGCGAGACCGGATGTCTGCTGGTAGATGCCCAGTGCACCCTTCTGTGCCTCAGTGATGATTTTCTTGTTGCCGTTGGCAGCGTTGTAGGCTTTCTTATAGTACTCAAAGCCCTTCTGTGCCGAAGCGGCATAAGCGGGATAGTTCTGCATAGAACCGGCCACCTGGAAAGCTGAACTCTGAACTTGACCGGCCTGCAGGTAGAACTCTGCGTTGTTTTCCGACAGAGGCATGGCCTCGGCCTTTTGCAAAGCGGCTTGTGCCGCAGCTATGGTGGCTGTGTCTGGCATAGGCATACCCTCGGCAGCTATTGCCTTCTTGGCAGTCTTCATATAACCATTGAACTCTTTTAACAGGGCTTTTTGTGCAGCCTTCTGAGCCTTGAGCTCTTCTTTGGTCTGCGCAGAAGCATCGACACAGCAAGCACCTCCTACCAGGAGCAGTGCAATTGCAGAAAGAATTAACTTCTTCATAAAGGGTTAATATTTAGGTGTTTTGTAATTGTTCGTCTAAGCGTTTTGTAATATTTGTCTATAGTTATGACTCTCGGCACGGCTCGCGGTTTAATCCCGGCTTTTGCCGGCCGGAGTCATAATATTTAGCGGTTACTCTTGGGTGGGCTCGGGTGTGACGTCCGACTCCGGAGTAATAAGCCCTTCGTCAGAGGGCAGCGTGTCGGTTGCGGCTTCGACGTTCTCCTCTTCGTCCTCGCTGATGACGCGGCATACAGAAGCGATGCGGTCGTTCTTCTTGGTCAAGTCAATCAGCCGGACACCCTGTGCCGTACGTCCCATGATGCGCAAGCCCTGACCTGTCTCCGGGTCGTACTTGCAGTGCATGCGGATGACAATGCCCGACTTGTTGATGATCATCAGGTCGTCTTCGTCGTTGACCTTCTTGAGGGCGATGAGCGGTCCGGTCTTGTCGGTGATGTTGAGGGTCTTGACACCCTTTCCGCCACGCCTGGTGATGCGGTAGCCGGTGATGTAACTGCGCTTGCCGTAGCCGTTTTCGCTGACTACAAGGACGGAGTAGTTGAGCGGATTGTCCATATCCGGAGCTTCGTCTGCCTCATGAACCTCGTTGTTGTCAGAAGTCTCTGCCGACTTATCGTCGTCTGCCATATCGAACATATTGTCGAGTGTCATCTCCGACTCGTCGTCAGAAATCTCGTCGGAGTCAGACGATGCAGACATAGATACGCCCGGGTAGGGCAGAGCTACCATGCCGACAATCTTGTCCTCTCCGTCATCGTCGAGGCGCATGCCGCGTACACCGGTAGCAACACGACCCATAGAGCGGATGTCGGTCTCTGGGAAGGTGATGGCACGGCCGTTGCGATTGGCGAGCACGATGTGCTGCTTGCCGTCGGTCATAACTACCTTGACCACGTGGTCGCCCTCCTGGAGGTTGATGGCGTTGATGCCGTTGGTGCGCGGACGGCTGTAGGCTGCGAGACTGGTCTTCTTGACCAAGCCCATCTCGGTGGCAAACACCAGATAGTGGTTGTTGTTGAACTCTTCGTCGGCAAACGACTCTACCTTGAGGAAGGCAGTGACCTTGTTGTCGGCCGATACGTTGAGCAGGTTGAGAATGGCGCGGCCCTTCTGGTTTTTGGCAAACTCCGGGATATTGTATACCTTCATCCAGAATGCCTGGCCACGGTCGGTGAAGAACATCAGCCAGTTGCGGTTCTTGGCAGCATACATATATTCAATAAAGTCGTTGTCGCGTGTGCCGGCGCCCTTGCTTCCCACTCCGCCGCGGCTTTGTGCCTTGAAGTCGGAAAGCTTGGTGCGCTTGATATAGCCCATGTGCGAGATGGTGATGACGACATCGTCGTTGGAGATAAAGTCTTCCTCGTTGAAGTTGCCGCCACGATAGTCGATTACGGTGCGGCGTTCGTCTCCGTACTTCTCCTTGATCTCGATGAGTTCGTCTTTGACTACCTTCATACAAAGGGTGTCGTCGGCCAGAATCTGCTTGTAGTAGTCGATGAGTTTCATCAAGTCTTCGTACTGCTGCTTGAGTTCCTCGATGCGTAGACCCGTGAGTTGGGAGAGACGCATGTCGACAATGGCCTTCGACTGGAGTTCGTCGATATTGAAACGCACCTCGAGGCCGCGTTGTGCGTCGGCAGGAGTGCGGCTGGCACGGATGATGCGCACCACCTCGTCGATATTGTCGCAGGCGATAATCAAACCCTCGAGGATATGTGCCTTCTTCTCAGCCTCGGCCAAATCGAACTTGGTGCGGCGGATGACGACGGTGTGACGATGGTCTACGAAATAGCGGACCAAGTCCTTGAGGTTCAAAAGCTTCGGCATGCCCAAGGCATTGGGTGCCTCAGGGATGGGAACAAGGGCGATGTTGTTGACCGAGAAGTTGGACTGCAGTTCTGTCATCTTGAAGAGCTTGTTGAGCACGACATTCGGATTGGCGTCGCGCTTCAGCTCGATGACGATGCGCATGCCCTGACGGTCAGACTCGTCGTTGGCATTGGCAATACCTTCTATCTTCTTCTCGTCAGCAAGGGTGGCGATGTGGTGGATGAGTTCGGCTTTGTTGACACCATAAGGAATCTCGGTCACCACGATGTTGACATGCTGCCCCTCGTCTTCAATCTCGGCCTTTGAACGGATGACGATGCGTCCGCGTCCGGTCTCGTAAGCTTCTTTCACGCCATCGTAGCCGTAGATGATACCTCCGGTCGGGAAGTCAGGAGCCTTGATATACTCCATCAGGCCTTCGACAGTGATGTCGGGATTGTCGATGTAAGCACAAATGCCGTCGATACACTCCGAGAGGTTGTGCGTAGGCATATTGGTTGCCATGCCGACGGCGATGCCGTTGGCACCGTTGACGAGTAGGGTCGGGATACGTGTGGGCAGGACTTTCGGCTCCTTGAGCGTGGCATCGAAGTTGTCCATCATGTCGACGGTGTCTTTCTCGATGTCGCGGAGCATCTCCTCAGAGATCTTGCTCAACCTGGCCTCCGTGTAACGCATGGCAGCAGGGCTGTCGCCGTCAACCGAACCGAAGTTGCCTTGACCGTCTACCTGCAGATAACGCAAATTCCACGGCTGGGCCATACGGGCCAAAGCTCCGTACACCGAACTGTCGCCGTGTGGATGGTACTTACCGAGCACCTCACCGACTATACGGGCGCACTTTTTGGTCGGCTTGTCGTAGAAGTTGCCGAGTTGGTCCATGCCGTACAAGACACGGCGGTGTACAGGCTTGAAGCCATCACGCACATCGGGAAGTGCTCGAGCCACGATTACGGACATCGAATAGTCGATATACGACTTGCGCATCTCCTGCTCAATGTTCACATTGATTATGCGGTCTTTGTTTTGATTGTTTTCCTCCATTGTATTGTTTTAACTGTATTTTCTAATATTCTGACAGGTTCTTGGATTTATCTGACAGGTTGCATTTATGCTTGCTTGTGTCGGTTTGCCCGGCTGAAACACTTTGATATATCTGAGCAGAACCATTCGGTTATGACCACCCCGGTTTACTTGTACCGGATGCGTTGCCCGATTCGGATCGGCGTTGTCGAACGGATGCCGTTCAGCTTGCAGAGACGCGACACCGAAGTGCCGTAACGTCTTGCTATTCCGCCCAGTGTGTCCCCGCTCTTTACCTTGTGGTAGGCTGCCGGACCACTTCCGGCCAAACCTTCTGCCACCAGTTTGGCTTTCTTGCGCTGGAAGTGATAGAGTTCGTTCTTGGGCTTGAAGGAGTTGAAGTCTATTATGGTAGCTGGGTCAAGGGCAATGCCGAAGTAGCGGAACTCTAGGTGGAGATGCGGCCCGGTGCTTCGTCCCGTGCTTCCGCCCAGTGCAATAGGCTGACCCGCCCGTACCATTGCGTCTTTTTCGACAATGAATTTCGACAAATGTCCGTATACCGTCTCCAGCCCGTTGGGGTGACGGATGACGTAATAGTATCCGTATCCACGGCGGTCGTACTTGCGGATTCGTACTTTCCCGTCGAAGGCAGCCCGCACCGTATCACCGACGTACAGCTTCAGGTCGACACCCATGTGCATGCGTCTGCGACGCCATCCATAGGGCGAATTGACCTTGCCGACAATGGGAGGGACAAAACCATGAAGGTTGATTGTAGCGGAATCGGGAATGGTAATGCCCGTCTTGCCGCGCAATGGGTCTACATGGTCGTCATCCCACGAGGCATAGAGGTCAAGGCCTGGGAACAAGTCGAAATATGCGGCCTCGTCCACACCGCTCTGGTTGGTCAGAGAGTCAACCATAATCTGGAAGAGTCTGGCGCTTTCCTGCTCGGACTGCATCTGCTGATGCAATTTGCGATGGGCATCCGACACAACATCGGCCTTAACCTCAGATACACACGTATACGAGGTCAAAAGCAAGGGGAAAGCCAATTGAAGCAAATGCTTCTGGATATTGGTAAATCTGTGTTGCATTGACATTTATAAAACGGCACAAATTTACTGATTTTTCCTGAACTGTCCAAAATTTTTATTCATTTTTTTGTCCTTCGGATAAAAAACGGCAAAACGAGGTCAAATAGAGGGCAAAACGAGGTCTTGCAAAACCCTAATTCGTGCTTTGTAAGTCCTTTCGGGAAGATGATTATTTAGGTCGCACAACTATGAATAAAACGGCTGAAATGCAGCTTCGGCTTGTCGGCTAAAGACGTTGTTGCCTATTTCTGTAGACTTCGATTTAACCCTTGAAAGGACTCCTATTTTCTTTGTTAAAGACCTTATGGCCCATACTCGAAGATTTTATTGAAAGTGGTTTTACTTTGTCAAAGACCTTATCGCTAAATCCGAAGACTCAAGGCCTTCGCACCGAAAATAAAGAGCCACCCGAAAACAAAAGCCCCGCATCTTGTAGGGTGCGGGGCTATGATTGTTTTTAGATTTTGTCTAAACGGATTGTTTCTCCTCATCTCATTAGTCTGAGTTGACTATTAAGATGATTGTTTATCCGACTATTAGTCCGGAATGACTACATCGATGTTCATCCAGCCGGGGATGTGGTAAGTAGTACCGGCGTGCATGCCCTTCATGAAGAGTTGCGACTTCTCGGGGAATGCTTTCTTGTAAGCCTGAATCATCGAGTTGATTTCGGGAGCGCGGTTAGGCTCTGCGGCCTTGGCGCGCTGGAGCTCTTCGACAGCAGCCATATAGACGGTCGAACGTACGATGTTGTCTTCTTTAGGGAAGACCATTTCGCCAGACTGGCGGTACATGTCAGCGATATAGATATACGGATCGGCATTGTTCTTGTCGAGCTTGCTGCTCTGACGGCACAACTCGCGACCCTTGGAGAAATTCTTCTTGTACTTGTAGTACACGTTGGCCTCGAGCAGCAAGATGTCGGCCTTGTCTTCGGGCTGGAAGGCAAATTCGAGTGACTCTTCAAGATAACGGATGGCGTTGTCCCAATCCGAGTTGCGGATTGCGAGCTGGGCCATACCCTTGGCAGAACTCATTGATGGAGCAAGTGCGTATGAGTATTCTGAAACCTTGAAGTACAGGTCTGTCTCCCTGCCGGTCTTGCTGCGGCCGAGCAACTTGGATACGTTGTTGAGGAACGTAGCGTCGTCCTTCTTGGCCTCAACCTGAGGTTCAAACACTTCTACCAGCGTCTGCACGTCGGCAGCGCCTGAAGCAGCGAAGTTGCCGGTGAGGGCAGTCTTCTGAGTCTTGATGAAAGAGATGAACTGCTGGCAAGTGGTCGTGTCCTTGGCGGCCTTGGCATTGTTGGCGTCTGCCTCGAGTGCCTTCATGTCGTTCTCCAAACGCTTGTACCAGTTGTCGAGCGAACCATCAATGTACTCGGAACCCTTCATATAATTGGCGATGTAGTCGCCCTTGAATGTCGGGTCTGCCTGGAACTTCTTCTGCGAGATATTGACCCACTGAACGAGAGCCTTGGCATCGGCATCTTCCTTCAGCTCGTTGACGCTCTGTGACAGCCAGTCATAAGCCAGGTTGATGTCAGCGTTCTTGCCGTTGAAAGCGAGATAGTAGTTGGCCTTGTTGCCCAAGATTTTGGCAGCAGGCATCTTTGCATCGTCGCCGAAGTACTTGATACGGTTGTCGTAGAGGCCCATGAGCTCTTCTACATATTTCTTGCGGGCTTCGACATTCTTCTCGCGGATGGAGAGGTTGATCATGCCGATGAGGATTTTCTCGCCCTGGATGTAGATGTTCTTGTTGTAGTCAGGTACGGCTGCATAGAGGGGTGCCCAGAACTCGTAGGCTTCCTTGTAGTTCTTCTGCTTGGAGTATTCAAAATACAGAGAGTTGTTCTCCAAAACGGTATTTCCGTTTGAGCATACCTTCGAGTCATTCGGATTGGCAGTCTGTGCCATCAGAGCAGGTGCTCCAGTGGCGAGCACTGCGCAAAATAAAAGTTTGATTGTTGTTTTCATAGATAGTTATTTGTTGTTGATTTTTTTTGTTGTCGGTCCTTGTCTTAACGCAGTCGGCTGCGATAGAACATCATTTCGTTGAATGTCACACCAAGGGTCAGGTGCAGATAGTTCTCGCTGAGCAAGCCGCTCTTGCTTGGCTGGACTCTGGTATAGGCGGCAGAGATGCTGAGGAGGCTGCGCTTGTTCAAGGTCGGGAAGGCCACACCGCATGTGACGGAGAGCTCCTTGTTGGAACTGCCGTATGACTCGATGTACGAGTTTTTGTACGACACTCCGGCGCGGTAGAGACACGTCTGCAAGTAACTCTGCGAGTAAACCTTCGGCCTGTATTCGACTCCGGCTGCCAGGCGTGTGATGTTGCGGTAAACACCATCCTGCTTGTTCAGGTTGGCATTTAGGCCGGCCACGTTTTTCCAGTTTTCGAAACTGTATTCAGCCGACACCGTCAGTTTGCGGTCTATCTGGTAACTGATGCCACCGCCGGCTTTCATCGGAGCTGAGAGACTCAGGTTCTTGGTCTGGTTTTGTCCGATGGTGTCCGTCCCCGAGTATTTGATGACCTCGCTGTCCACACCGATGTGGGTGCGTGGCGAGAATGTTGCTCCGACTATAATGCGTCTGGACGGACTCAGCAGATGCGAGTACTGCACGCCCATGAGCAAGTCCCATCCGCGTGCCGAGTAGTCGCGATTGACATACGTGCTGTTGCTCTGTCCGCTGCTGACGTACATATAGCCGTTATGAGACACCGTGCCGCAGATGTAGCCGGCTTTGAGACCAAGACTCACCGTCTGCGTGCGCGTCTTGACGGGCTCCCAGGCCAATGCGAGCTGGAAATGCTGCAAACCTCCCGAACCGGAATAGGTGTTGCTGTAGACCAGCGTGTCGCTACTGATCAGCGTGTTGTCGATAGGGGTCTCTACTTCATTGCCGTACTCATAGCCTACCATGGAGTAGGGTGTGTATGCTATAGCTCCCGCGAAGCGATTCCACAAGGGAAAATGGAACGTCATGTAGCTGAAACCGGCATTCCAGTCCTGCTCGCGCTTGCCGTTTTCGCTGACCGTATACCACTCTGCATCAATGCCTACGTCAAAGAGCAGCGTCAGTGTGTCGATGGCTGTCAGTGAAGCCGGGTTGTAGAGATTTGTGTAGCTGTTGGTGCGCACGGCAATTCCCACGTCGCCCATGGCTCGCGTATTGGCGTTGCCTACAGTACCCAACTTGCCGAAGCCGTAGCGTGTGTACGGCGATGCAGTCAGGTTGCTGGGGTTCATATTTTGAGCGAAACCCGTGGCCGAGGCCCACATCATACACATGGCTGTCAGCCACAAGGTTCCTGTCTTGTTTATTGTCATTGAGTCTTTTCGATAGCACTTTGTACAAAGGAAAAGCCCTTCATACAAAGTGCAAAGATATATAATAAGATTCGGATGTCCAAAAAATTAAAGATTTTTAACCTTAACTTTTGTCACCGTTTCGCTCATTTTGTGTCTTATTGCTAAGGAGAGTGGGGTGTTACTCCCATTCGATTGTCGACGGCGGTTTTGACGAGATGTCATAGCATACGCGGTTGACGCCACGCACCTTGTTGATGATTTCGTTCGAAACCTTGGCCATAAAGTCGTAAGGCAGATGTGCCCAGTCGGCGGTCATGGCGTCGGTTGAAGTCACGGCACGTAGGGCTACGGGGTGTTCGTATGTACGCTCATCGCCCATCACACCTACGCTTCTCACGGTGCTCAGCAGCACGGTGCCGGCTTGCCAGATCTGGTCGTAGAGGCTGACCTCTATCTCGCCGTCTTTCATATTGCCAGGAATGCCTGCAGCCAAGACCTTACGGGCTTCTTCGCCGCTAAGTTTGACCTTGTATTCGCGCAATCCGCGGATGTAGATGTCGTCGGCATCCTGGAGGATACGCACTTTCTCAGGCGTGATGTCGCCCAAAATACGTACGGCCAGTCCCGGGCCCGGGAATGGATGGCGTGTAATTAAGTGCTCGGGCATACCCAACTGACGGCCTACGCGGCGCACTTCGTCCTTGAAGAGCCACTTGAGCGGTTCGCAGAGACTGAGATGCATGTCTTTCGGCAGTCCGCCTACGTTATGATGGCTCTTGATGACTTTGCCTGTGATATTGAGACTTTCGATGCGGTCAGGGTAGATAGTGCCTTGAGCCAACCACTTGGCGTCTTTGATTTTCTGGGCCTCGGCATTGAAGACCTCCACAAAATCGCGGCCGATAATCTTGCGCTTCTGCTCGGGGTCGGTTACGCCTGCCAGGTCGGCAAAGAATTTGGCCGAAGCATCGACACCGACTACGTTGAGGCCGAGGCACTCGTAGTCGTGCAGCACGTCGCGGAACTCGTTCTTGCGGAGCATGCCGTGGTCTACGAAGATGCAAGTCAGGTTGTTGCCTATCGCGCGGTTGAGGAGTACGGCAGCTACAGAACTGTCTACACCGCCGGAGAGTCCGAGAATGACGCGGTCCTGGCCAATCTGAGCTTTCAGTTCGGCGACAGTCGTGTCGACAAAGCTTGCTGCACTCCAGTCCTGTCGGCTGCCGCAGATGTCGACGACGAAGTTCTTGAGCAACTGCGTGCCCTGCACCGTATGGAACACCTCAGGATGGAACTGAACGGCCCAAACGGGGTTTTTGGTCGAGGCATAGGCGGCGTACTTGACATTGGCTGTCGAGGCGATTACCTTGCAGTCCTCCGGGATGGCGGTGATAGTATCTCCGTGGCTCATCCAGACTTGGCTGTTGGGCTCAAAGCCCTTGAAGAGTGCGTTGTCGGCGTCAAACTGCTGCAAGTTGGCGCGTCCGTACTCCCGGCTGTCGGCCTTCTCGACCTTGCCGCCGTTGGCGTAGCTGATAAACTGTGCGCCGTAGCAGATGCCGAGCACGGGAATGCGTCCCACAAACTGCGAGAGATCGACTTTGAAAGCTTCCGGATCATGGACCGAGTACGGCGAACCGCTCAAGATGACGCCAATCACAGAGTCGTCGCCCTGAGGAAACTTGTTGTAGGGGACAATCTCGCAGAAGGTGTCGAGTTCGCGGACACGACGGCCTATAAGTTGCGTGGTCTGAGAACCGAAATCGAGAATGATGATTTTCTGCATTTCTTGTATTTTTGGTTTTGTATGTATTTTAGTCGTTTGTTTTCGTTTTGCTCGAAGTTAAACTGAGTCTTGCACAAAGCTTAACTGAGTTTTGTTTGAAGCTTAACTGAGTTTTTTTTGAAGTTAAACTGCTTTTTTTTGAAACTAAACTGCGTTTTGTTTAAAGATAAACTATGTTTTGCACAAAATATAACTTAGTCTATTCTTGTGCCCGTTTGAGCACTGAGTAGGCTTGTGCCAGTCCGAGTTCGCCGGCCTTGCTGAGGTCTGCAATACCTGCCTTGGTCTTGCCCAACTTGAGGTTGATGAGACCGCGATTGTAGTAGGCTTCCGCAAAGTTGGGATAGTACTGAATAGCATCGTCCAGGTCGGCCATAGCAGCATCGTAGTTGCCCAGTTTGGCTGAGATAAACGCGCGGTCGTAGTAGGCGTAGACAAACTGAGGTGCGAGTTCGATGACCTTGTCCAGGTCTCTCATGGCGAGTTCGCATTCCACTTTGCGCACTTGTGCCATGTGTTCTGACTCGATGCGGGCCTTCTCCTGGGCGGTCAGTGTGCCGCTGTTGATGCGGATGCTGATTCCCTGCTGCACGCTGGCGGCCTGTTGGCTGCCGACAGCCGCGAGAGCCGTATTCTTTAGTTCGTCGTCACTATTGTTGTTGCGCACGCTGGCAATGCCTGCCTTCTCGGTAATCTCTAACTGTCGGAAGCGCATCACGGCGCGGTTGAAGTAAGCCAGCAGGAAGTTGTCTTTGCGCAGCAGAACTTCATTGAGGTCGTTGATGGCGTTTTGGTAATCCTGTACCAGCATATAGTCGAGGCTTCGGGCGAAGAAGTTGACCGGAGTGCCGCCATTGATGCCTATCAGGCGACTGTAGTCGTCGATGCTGGCAAAGTGGGCTTTGGCCTGTGCCTGTGTGAGCATCGGTTCGCGGTACACGCACTTGAGCCGTTGGGGGAGGAGACCGGCACGGTTGAAGTCACTGAGATTCTTCTCAAAGTAGATGAGCTGTCGGGTCTCGTCGCTCTTCTCATAATAAGAGAGGACAAACATCGGCAGCATTTCGACCTGGTCTTGCCGGTCTTGTACGCGGCCTCTCAGTTCGTTGCTGTAGCGTTGATTGTCGTCGGTCACACTGCTGGCTACGAGACGGTTGAACTTGCGTATATTCTTCTCGCTTTCCTGCCGGGTCTTTTCGTCGTCGGTCAGTGCGCCGTCCTCGTCTGGGCTTTCATCGTCAGCATCTGCGTAGTCTTTTCCTGCGTTCTGGCGGGCTTTCTCTTTAGCTTCATGCTCTTGCTTTACCCTGTTTTGCACGGCAAAAGCGAGCTTGTAGTCTTCGTCAGATTGTGCCGTTTGGCCCAATTTGCGGCGGGCTTCGCTTCTCGCATACAGCACGGGAAAGTAGTTGGGGTGCTGCTCATAGACCAGCGTGTAGTCATCGACTGCGCCCTGCAGGTCGCCGACCTCGTCACGAAGAATGGCGCGGTTGTAGATAGCAAACGTATTGTCGGGTTCCTGCGCGATGACGGCCGAGAAGTCGTCGATGGCGCGGTTGCGGTCGCCGACCTGGGCGCGGAGCAGTCCGCGGTTATAGTGGCCGACCGTACTGTTGGGGTCGAGATTCAAAGCTTGGTCGTAGTCGCTCACGGCGCCATTGAGGTCGTCTGTGTTGTAGCGAACGAAGGCCCGGTTGATGTAGTACGACGGCTGTTCGGGGTCGAGGCGGATGGCCTTGTTGAGGTCGTCCAAAGCCTGCTCGTGCTTGTCTTGCTGCTCCCACAGCATTGAACGGAGGGCGAAGGCATAGGCATTGCCTTTGTCGAGCGAGATGGCGTGGTTCAGAAGCTGGAGTGCCTGCACACTGTCACCCGTCTCAATCTTCAGTTGGGCGCGTGTCATGTAGGCAGAGGGTTCGTTGGGGAAAAGCTCGATAAAGTGCTCAAAGCAGCTGTCGGCAGTGTGGTAGTCTTTCTTGAGCGCATAGCTTACGCCAAGGCCGCGGAGGAAGGTTTTGTTCTCGGGCTGGTCATTGAGTCCGGCTTCAAAGTCGCTGATGGCGCCGTCATACTCATGCATATTCTGCCGGGCTATTCCGCGCACTTGGTGGGCCGTCGTGATGAAGGGGTTGCGTTCGAGGCACGCTGTGGCGTCTTGAGCCGCGCCCGAGTAGTCGTCCAGATAAATCTTGGCGATGCTGCGGTACAGATAGGGTTCAGGCAGATAGGGCTTGACGGCAATGACCTCGTTGAAATACTGGATGGAGAGCACATAGTCCTCGAAGTAGAGGGCGTTGCGGCCGATAGCCAACACCCTATCCGTATTGATCTGGGCAAATGCACAGCTCAACGCGGACAAGCAGAGTGCCAAAAATACCGGTATACGCTTCATCTGCAATCTTAGTCGGCAGCCCTTACGGGACAGAGTGTTCTTATTATACGGGCGCAAAGATAACATAATTTTGGCAGACGGACAAAAAAACGTCCCAAAAGTTTGTGCGGTTTCGCAACTTTTAGTACATTTGCAGCCCGAAAGGTGTTTTTTATTCTTTTTTTACAATTCCGATGACACACAAACCGACTACTTGGTGCTGGGTACTGACGGCAAATTTTGGCGAAGGATTGCCCTATACGATTGTCAATACAGTGATGGTTGCACTACTGGCAGATATGGGTATCGGCAATGGTCCGGCAGCCATGATTCCGTCGCTGCTGGCCTTGCCCTGGATGTGGAAATTCCTATGGAGTCC
Organism: bacterium; assembly: GCA_963624265.1. Lineage (GTDB taxonomy): Bacteria > Bacteroidota > Bacteroidia > Bacteroidales > UBA3663 > Liminaster. The sequence continues at coordinate 15,810 of CAVFPF010000051.1, forward strand.
TTTTGTCGACACTTACAGCACGAAGCGCCGTTGGATGATAGCGATGCAGGTCGTCATAGCCGCCGTGTTGGCCGTGATGGCGTTGTCGTTGGGGTTCAGCTGGTGGCTGGCGGTAGTGGTTTTGGGCAGTGCCCTTGCGGCCCTTGCTTCGGCTACTTACGATGTGGCTTGCGACGGTTACTACATGCTTGCTTTACCTGCTAAAGACCAGGCTTTCTTTGTCGGCATCCGGAGTACGGCCTATCGGTTGGGTATGCTTTTCGGAAGCGGATTCCTGTTGATGTTGGCCGACGACGGTTCGGTGTCTGCCTGGCAACAGACGTTCCTTGTCTCGGCTGCCCTGATGTTTTTGTTGGCTTTAGTCCATAAGTGGGTGCTGCGTGAACCCAGTCGCAACAACACTGCCACTTGCCGCGAGAATGGGGAAAATGGCGAGAGGTCGTTGCGCGAGGTCCTGACTTCGTTCCTGCGCCTGCATCACGGACGGGAATTGCTCTTTATGCTTCTCTTCATCTTTACCTACCGTTTGGGCGAGGCGTTTCTCACCAAAGTCACGATGCTTTTTCTCAAGGACAGCGTTGCCAACGGAGGCTTGGGTCTTGACAATGGGCAGTATGGCCTTCTGTACGGCACGCTCGGCACGCTGTCTCTGACCATTGGTGGCATCCTGGGCGGTATTTGCATCAGCCGTTGGGGATTGGCCCGCTGCATCATCCCGATGGTCATTTGTCTTGATGTGCCCGACTTGCTGTATGTGTGGCTTTCCAGTCAGGCGCTGACGGCCGAAGTGCCATCTCTGTTCACCATCGGTGCTTGTGTCAGCATCGAGCAGCTCGGCTACGGCTTCGGGTTCTCGGCCTTTATGATTTACTTGCTGGAGTGTGCCAAAGGACCCTACGAAACCTCGCATTACGCTTTCCTTACTGCATTGATGGCCTTCGGACTGCTTGCGCCGTCCACGTTGTCTGGCTACGTGCAGGAGGCTCTTGATAGTTATTTGTCTTACTTTATCCTGGTGTGCGTGCTGACCGTACCCGGCATCATTATGTCGGTGCTGTACTACGTCAAGGCTTCACGCGCATAGACCGAATCGCATTGAGGACGGCGAGAACGGTCACGCCAACGTCGGCGAACACTGCCATACACATATTGCCGAGTCCAATGGCGGCCAGCACGAGCACGAGTACTTTGACCGAGATGGCAAACCAGATATTCTGCTTCGCAATCGTGATGGTGCGGCGTGCTATGCGGATGGCCAATGCAATCTTTGACGGTGCATCGTCCATAAGCACCACATCGGCAGCCTCAATGGCCGCATCGCTGCCCAAGCCGCCCATGGCAATGCCGATGTCGGCGCGCTTGAGCACAGGCGCATCGTTGATGCCGTCACCCACAAAAGCTAAAGGTGACCCAGTCTCAAGCAGTCTCTCAACCTCTTTAACCTTGGCGTCGGGAAGCAGTTCGGCGTGCCATTCGTCCAACTCCAATTCGTTTGCCACACGTTGTCCGGCTTCCTTGCGGTCGCCGGTCAACATTACGGTCCGTTCCACACCGGCGTTCTTGAGCAGACGTACTGCATCGCGGCTGTCGTCTTTGACCTGGTCGCTGATGGCGATGTGCCCGGCATACTTGCCGTCTACGGCCACATGCACGACTGTGCCGGCAGCGTGCGCACAGCATTCGGCCTTGATGTCTGTGTCGGGTATTATGCTACGCATCATCTTGTCGTTGCCGACGTACACTTCACGTCCGTTGACCTTGGCCCGGATGCCGTGTCCGGCCACTTCCTCCACCTCGCTGACCGTGCATTCATCGTTCTCTTCATCGGGGTAGGCTGCACGCAGCGCTTGGGCAATAGGGTGCTTGGAGTAGTGCTCGACGTGAGCGGCCAGGTGCAGCAGTTCGCGGGCATTGATGGGTTGGCCGTCTACGGGCGAAGTGAGATTGGGGTGGACGACGTCGACGGCAAAGACGCCTTTGGTCAGCGTGCCTGTCTTGTCAAACACCACCGTTTTCACTCGGGCCAGCGTGTCCATATAGTTGCCTCCTTTGATGAGAATGCCGTGCCGAGACGCTCCTCCTATTCCGCCGAAGAAAGACAGCGGAACGCTGATGACCAGTGCGCACGGACAACTCACTACGAGAAAGATCAGGGCTCTGTAGAGCCACTTCGGGAAACTCTCCATATAGTTGTCTGCGCACAACGGAGCCGCAAAGGCGAGCATCACGGCCACACCTACCACTACAGGCGTGTAGATGCGGGCAAAGTGCGAGATGAACGACTCGCTTCGTGACTTCGACTCGCTGGCGTGTTCGACCATATCGATGATTTTGGTCACCGTCGACTCGCCGAAACTCCTTGTGGCGCGTATGTGCAGCACTCCGGAGAGGTTGATGCAGCCGCTGGCCACCTCGTTGCCTGTTGCCACCTCGCGGGGAAGACTTTCGCCGGTCAGTGCCACCGTGTTGAGGGTGGAGCAACCTTCCGTGACAATGCCGTCAAGGGGAATCTTCTCGCCGGGTCTGATCACGATGGTTTCGCCTACCTGCACATCCGCCGGGTGAACGGTGACGATAGTTCCGTCTCGTTCAACATTGGCCGTGTCGGGCCGTATGTCCATCAGCTGCGTGATGTTGGCGCGGCTTTTGTCTTCGGCCAGGCCCTCAAACAGTTCTCCGACCTGGAAGAAGAGCATCACGAAGACGGCTTCGGCAAATTGCGGCTCGGCGTCGGGGAAGAACCCTATGCCGAGTGCGCCAATTGTGGCTATGGCCATGAGGAAATCCTCGTTGAGGGCCTCTCTGTGCACCAGTCCTTCTATTGCCTCTTTGAGCGTGCCGAGTCCGACCGTGAGATAAGGCACAAGGTAGACGAGCAGCAGTTGCCAGGTTGGCAGGCTGCAGTACTTCTCGACACAGGCGGCCGCACCGAGCAGCAGTGCTCCCGCCACGATGATGGTCAACCTTTGCTTAGTGCTCATTTCTGCCTCTTCGGTTTGGTCGGAGTTGCGTCCATGTTCGTTCTTTCTGTGATGGTGAGCGTGACTATGCACATGAGCGTGCTTGGCGTCGCTGTGCTCTATGTTTGTATGGGGGTGACTGCACTCCGGGCAGCAGTTCTCTTCATGATGGTGTGTGTGAGTCATAGTTCAAATCATTTATGTTTGACGGGGCAAAGTTAAGGAGCGGCTTTTGCAAACGGGTTGCAAAAGGGGTGTGTTGTGAGCTGTGGGGCGGATTTTACACTGCGTGTATGCAGATTCCTGACCTATACGTCAGATTCTTTGCCCATTTGTTTGGCCGATTGACATTTAATTCTTACCTTTGCCGCGGTCATAGCTTGCCGCTGGCGGCGACAATAAGCCAATACAAGCGCGCAATCCGACAGTAGTTTTGTTATGGCAACAGTTTTTGTTATGGCAACAGTTTTTGTTATGGCAACAACTTGCGCAAATGCAATATATACAATCACATAACACATATACGATTATGGCACAATCAGACAAAGACGACGACATGCGATGGAAAGTCCTTGATAGCAAGTACCTGTTCAAGCGTCCGTGGCTTACGGCCCGTATGGACAAGGTGCAGTTGCCTACCGGAGCCGTTGTAGACGAGTATTACATCCTGGAGTATCCGGATTGGGTAAACACCATTGCAGTGACCCGCGACGGGCGGTTTGTCTTCGTGCACCAATACAGACACGGGCTTGGCAAGACGGTCGACGAACTCTGTGCCGGTGTGGTGGAAGAGGGCGAAGATCCTGAGGATGCAGCCCGCCGCGAACTGTTGGAAGAGACCGGTTTCGGCGGCGGTACCTGGACACCCTGGATGCAGATTTCGGCCAATGCCAGCACCCACACCAACCTCACGCATTGTTTTTTGGCTACGGGCGTAGAACCCGTTTCCACACAGCATCTTGACAAGGGCGAGGACATCAAGGTCCGGATTTTCACCCGCGATGAAGTGCTGGACATGCTTCGCCGTGGCGCTATCTGGCAAAGCCTGATGGCAGCCCCGCTTTGGAAATACTTTGCCGAAGGGGAGAAATTGTGAGAGGTTAAGTGTAGGGAAGAATGGATTAGGGTAAGGAAATAACCCTCTAATGATACAAACATAGAATGGAAAGTAAGAATCCACAATCGACCAATCCGATAAATCTTATCGGGGGGGGTAAGCAACGTCAGTCTAATCTCGAGTTGTATCGCGTAGTGTGCATGTTGCTTATCGTAGCGCATCACTATGTGGTCAACAGTGGCGTGATGGGCGAGGTGTATGCAGACCCAATGAGTGCGAATTCATTGTTTCTTTTTTTGCTAGGTATGTGGGGCAAGACTGGCATTAACTGCTTCGTCTTAATCACGGGCTACTTTATGTGTCAGTCAGCTATCACTGTCCGCAAGTTTCTCAAATTGGTGCTTGAGGTCCTCTTTTACAATGTTGTCATATGGGCTTTGTTTGTGCTGACAGGCTATCGAAATTTTGATTTGCACAATGCCATATTGACGCTTGTGCCCGTCAGAGACTTGTCACAAGGTTTCACGTCGTGTTTCCTTGTTTTCTATCTCCTTATACCGTTCCTCAATATATTGGTGAGAAATATGACTCGGACCTTGCATTTGAGGTTGATGATTGTGCTATTGGTCTGCTATACGTTTTTACCTTATGTCCCGAAGTTGCAGTATTTTGTTGTGTTCAATTACGTTACCTGGTTTTGCATCCTATATGTTGTGGCTTCTTATATTAGGTTTTATGGCTTGTTGCCAAAGTTGCAGACTAGATATTGGGGGTGGTGCACGCTACTTTCGGTATTGTTGGCAATGGCGAGTGTGTTGTATTTTGTGCCCCAGTACAAACCTTATATTCTTATGTTTGACACCAATGCTCCTTTTGCTGTAATAGTTGCTGTGTGTTCGTTTATGTTTTTCAAGGGACTTCCGATACATTACAGCCGCTTTATCAATCTGTTGGGAGCCAGTACATTTGGTGTGCTTCTCATTCATGCCAACAGTGATACAATGCGCTGTTGGTTGTGGCGAGACACAGTCGACTGTATCGGACAATATGGCCAGCACTTTTTGCCTTTACTCTCCATAGGTAGTATCCTTGCTATCTTTGCGATATGTATAGTGATAGATTATGTCCGAATCCATACGGTGGAGAAGTGGACGTTCCGCTTTATCGACCAATGGCTGGCTCATCACCATCTCGCATAACTTAGAGATGCTGGTCGATTTCGATGGCGAATTTGACGCCGACATCAATGAGCTGTAGTCCTGTGAAGCTGCAGAAGAGGCCGACGTTGAAGTAGTTGTTGCCCATTCCGTAGCCGAATTCGGAGTAGAAATTTTTGCCGTCTGCCCAAAGTTGGCTGGCGTAGAGCCGTTCCTTGATGACATATTTGGCAATGGGGCGGATGTGGTGCAACAGCATAAACGGTGTTTCGTACATGACGTGACTCTGAATGTAGCCAGGAGAGGAGCTGTACCAATAGTCGTCGAGGAGAGAGAAGACCCCGCCGATGTGCGTCTCCCATCGGTCAGGATACTGAGAACGGGAGAAATAACTATAGTTGATGAAGTTTTCGTCCTTGAGACGGAAGAATGCGCCGCCCCCGATGTGATAGGAGAGGCTTCGAATAGGTCCGAGCGGAATGCATTGGTGCATGTCGAGCTCGAGGCGCGAGTAGTTGCTCGTCGAACCGCAGAAACCGTACACGCCTTGCGCCACTTCCAGTTCCATGGTGGGGTAGCGGCTGGCCAGATAGAACTTCTGTCCGCGGTCAAAGTGATAGTATTGGCGGGGAGTCCACTCCAGGCGGAGGTATGGGTTCATGTCAGCGTAGTAGCGGTTGATGAGTTGGTCGATGTGTTCCTTGCTCATGGCGCGGCTGCCGTGCCGGACTGGTCGGCGGTAGTTGTACGTACTGCCCACGTAGAGCATCAGGCCGTTTGAGAGTTCGACCGAATGTTCGAGTCGGAATTCGTAGCGGCGATAGTATTCCAGGTTAAGGTCGTTGAAGTTGATTGCGTCCTTGTTCCACACACGCTTGCCGTCCTCCTCCAGTTGCGTGAGGTAGTCGTCGAGCCGGTCGTTGACGGCATCGCGGAACTTGGACGGGAAGCCGCTGTTGCCGTTCTGCAGCAGAAGGCGTAGGCCGGCACGTCTTGCTGGAGCGTAGATGTACTGCGTCTCAAACTTGTATCTCAATTCCTGCAAGCCGAAGCTGAAGCCCACTTCCGGACGGAGGATAAGGCTCTGTCCGTTGTTCCAGAGGTGAGACCAGCGCAGCCGTTCGCGCAGTGTGATTCCGTTAATTTTGTCGTAACCGACCGAGGCTGGGTTAAGCGGTCCGTAGATGTGGAGGTCCGTGCCGAAAGCGTTGACATCGGAAGAGCCCACCAGTTTCTGTGGCAATCTGCGGAAGAGGTTCTGGCTACGTTGGTAGAGATGTGTCGTTGTAGTGTGGCGTGCGGAATCTGCGCCGTGATATGAGGAATCAGAGACTTGCAACAAAGCGTTTGTCTCATAATGCAGAGAATCTGCGCCATAGAGCAACGAGTCCGAGTCAGGGCGCGATGTGTCGCGGTAATGGTTGCCGCGGGTGTATTGATAGAGAGTCGTTTCGGGCGAGTAGACGTCCGTCAGGTCGAGCGATTCGTGCCGAGGGTCGATGGCGCTGAGGGGGACAAACTGGCGGTAGAGGTAGTTGCAGTTGTAGTAGTTGTAGCCCGTCGTTTTGCCGTAGCGGTAGTCGATGCGGGCGCGGTTTGACTGGAGGACGCGGACTCCGTTCTGCAGGCCCAGTGTCATGGTGTCCGACACTAGGCTGAAGTCAGAACGCCCGGAGCATTGCATCTCGACAATGTCGTAGCCGTACGTGTCGATGAGGGCTGTGCCGTTGAGGAGCGTGTGGTGATCGTTCTTGGAGTTGAAACTGACGCAGACCAGCACGCTGTCGTGTCGGTAGACGGTGTCGGTTATTTGATAGTTGTATTCTTCCAGTCCGTCGTCGCTGAAGGGGAGCGTGTAGGCCTTGTCCGACCCCTTGTCGTACATGCGTTTGAAGGTATAGATAGGCAGGAGAATTTTGTTGACTTCCCGCACGATGCGGCGGCCGCGTCGCTTGCTGGGCGTCTCCAACAAGAGGGGAGAGATAAGGATGTCGCAGGGGTTCTGGTAGCTGATTTGGAGCAAAGCTTCGATGTCGGTGGTCTTGCCTTCGCGTGTGTCGAAGGGGGCGAAGTCGGGCAGCCATCGGGCGATGAAGCCGTGGCCCGTGTTGCACGAGTGGCCGTTCACCTTGGCGTACATCTCCAGTCGGCCGATTCCCTCCTTGACCACAAGGTTGATTTTGCGGTTCGTTTTGACAAGCAGGCTGTCAAGTGGCGGCGAACCCGTGTGGACCTTGTCGGCGGGCGTACGTTGCCTTGCCATCGCGGGGGCGGTGGCCAACGTCGTGGCCAGACAGAGGGCGGAAGTCCACGCTAAGAAGAACAGGTAGGCACGTGACATTGCGTTACTCCCTGTATTTTCCTTCGTCCTCGTCCTGCAGTATGCTGATATAACTGTTGTAGCGGGACAAGGCGATGCGTTGTTCCTCGACGGCGCGGACTACGGCGCAACCCGGTTCGTGCGTGTGTGTGCAGTTGCCGAAACGGCACTCCTGCGATGTCTTGAAAATCTCGCGGAAGTAATGGCTGGCTGTTTCCTTGTCAAATTCGATGGTGCCGAAACCCTTGATGCCCGGCGTGTCGATAATATAGCCGAAGTCAGGAGCCGGCAGCCGGTACATTTCGGAGAAGGTTGTCGTGTGCATTCCCATGTCGTGCACGTCGCTGATTTCGGCCGTTTTGGCGTGCACGTCCGGTATGAGCCGGTTGAGGAGCGACGATTTGCCCACGCCACTGTTGCCTGATATGAGCGTCGTCTTGCCGGCGGTTTCGCGGCGGATGTCGTCAATGCCTTCGCCTGTCAGCACCGAGATGAGGTATACGGGGTAGCCGATTTGGCAGTAGAGGGTGGCGAGCATGTTGGCGTACTCCATTTCCTCTGTCGTGTAGAGGTCCGTTTTGTTGATGGCCAGGACCACTGGCACCTGATAGGCTTCGGCCGTGGCTATAAAGCGGTCGATAAACGTGGTGCTTGTCTGCGGATGGCTTGTAGTTACGACGAGCATGGCGAGGTCCAGGTTGGACGCAATGATATGGGCTTGCTTCGAGAGGTTAATCGACTTGCGGATGATGTAGTTACGCCGGTTCTCTATTGCCACGATAAAGGCAAAGCCCTCCTTGTTGATTTCGTAGCTCACGATGTCGCCCACAGAGACCGGGTTGGTTGTGCGGATGCCCTTGAGGCGGAAGTTGCCTTTCACCTTACACGGCACAAGTCCTGCTTCAGCCGGTTGCTGTGTGGCGTCCAGCTGAAGCAGTCGGTTGTCCAGTGTTTGTCCTTCGGGCAAGACCAGATACCAGAATCCTGTATTTTTGACTACCAGTCCTGTCATGAATCCTTATGGCAAAGGGCTCTGCAAAGGAGTGACTGCGTGTACGGGCCCAAATCCTTACACCTCCATGATTTCCTTGTCCTTGTTGCCGTAGATGGTGTCGATGTTCTTGACATACTTGTCGTGGGCCTTCTGTATGTTGACTTCGGCGTCCTTTTCCACGTCTTCCGACAGGCCGTTCTTGATGTCCTTTTTGAGGAGTTCGATCACATCGCGGCGTATGTTGCGTACAGAGACCTTGGCAGCCTCGGCTTCAGTTTTGGCCTTTTTCGAGAGTTCGCGGCGGCGTTCCTCGGTCATTGGTGGGAGGCCGATGCGGAGATATTCGCCGTTGTTTTCGGGCATAATGCCGAGCGAAGAGTCGATGATTGCCTTTTCGATGACCTTGAGCATAGACTTGTCCCAAGGCTGTATGAGGATGCTTTTGGCGTCGGGGGTAGAGCAGTTGGCACATTGGGAGATTTCCATCATCGTCCCGTAGCATTCGCATTTGATGCCGTCGAGGAGCTTGACAGAAGCGCGTCCGGCGCGGATATGGTCGAAGGTATCCTCCAGGTGTTCTACAGAGAGTTGCATCTTTGTCTCAGCGTCCTTAATTACTTGCTTAACGTCTAACATAATGTGTCAAATTAAAAAAATATAGTGGGTTAATATTTTGATATTCTTTTTTTATTGTATTGGCCAAAGCCTTTTTCGGTCAAAGGCTCATATAGACCTTTTAGCCAAAGTTTCTTTTCAATTTTTCGGTCAAAGCTTCTTTCTGTCAAAGCCTCTTACTCGAGGAACTTACGGAAAGTCCATGTCGTGTCATGACGGGCGAGGATGAGATCCTTGTCGGTGAGGCGTTCCAAGCGGAAGCCGATGGGCAGGTTGCCGGGAGCTTTGACCTTCAGTTCTATGAGCGAACCGCCGTAGGCGAGGGGGTTGAGGTAGAGGCTGTCGCTTGTTTTGCGGTAAGTGCCCCAGTCCTTGTTGCCCCAACCGGCAAGGTATTGGTAAGCCTCGCCCTGGAAGGCCAGAAACAGTGTGTCATTATGCTGCACGGGGCCTGTCTCGGCCGTAATCGACTTGAGGTGCCAGCGTCCGTACAAGTCACCGATGTCCGCGCCGTCGGGTTCGCAGCTGTTTAGGGCGAAGAGGCCGAGCGTGCAGCCCACACAGAGCACGAACCCCTTGAGCCAGGCGTTTCCGGTCGTCTTTTGCCGGATGGTTTCATTCTGTCTCATAGCTCATAGATGATTTGCAGTTGCACGCCGAAGTTGTTGCCCATAAGGTCACCGCGGTCGAGTGCGATGGCGGGCGAAATCTGCCAATGGTCCGAGACGTAGTTGACCTCGAGTTGGGCGGACGTGTTGTGCCGCGCCTTGAGGTAGGGGGCGAACGGCGAACCCCACGACTCCTGGCGGTGGGCCTTGAGCGTATAGTCCACACATCCGGCTATCCGTCCGGTGAGGCCGATGTGCACGGCGCGTATCATATTCGACTGATAGTCAGGATAGTAGTCGTCGTTATAGATAGGCGACATAAGCAGTGGGTTACCCAGTCCCATATTGTAGTTGGCCCACGGTCCGTACGATTCGTCGTGGTAGAAGTTCGAGTTGCCGGCTTCCGGATGGAGCGTATTGTCGTAGCTGTAGACATCGTTGGCGTAGACCACGCCGCTCTGGTTGGTCGTGCAGAGATATTCGAGCACGATATGGTTCAGCCAGGGCACGCGTGCCAGCCGGAGTTCGAGTCCCCATAGGCCGTCCATGCCGCTGTCGCGCAAGCCGCCCGTCATATCGTCCGTATAGTGTTGCTTGTAGACGCCCAGTTTCCACCTGCGAAAGTTGAGGTCTCCGCGGAAGTCGTACGACAGCATGTGGTTGTAGCCCGACATGGTCTTGCCCTTCGAGCCCACCGAAGCCCGGAACCATCCTCCGCCTTGGGTGTTCGACACGCCGTTGACCTTGCCTGCATACATGACGGCGTGTTCGATGCCGGCGGTGAGGAAGAAGTGGGCCGTGCTCTTGGTGCGCAGGAAGGCCGACTTGTGGTGAATCCAAGTGTTGCCTGAGCGAGCGTGTTGGCGCCCGTCGGTGATGTGGCGCTCCAGGTGTTGTGTATCTGTCTCGTCGATGTGGACCGCAGGCTTACCGTGCACACCTTCGTAGCGGTGATAGAAATCCTCCGTGTAGTTGCCGTCGGTGAGACGTGACCAACTCATGTCGATTTTACCTTCCAGCAGGTGGTCGCAGATAACCATGCTGGCAAATTTCTCCATCCCGACATGTAGGCCGATGCCCGGGCGAGCGTTGCCCGAGTAAATCATGTTGCCCGACGAAAGATTCGGGTCGACAAACTCGCCACGCTGCTCGATGGCACCGAGCGTAAAGTGGTACATCGAGTAGTTGATGCGGGCGTAGAGTTGCTGCACGTAGATGTTGCTGCCGTAGTAGTCCGACTTGCCCGAGGCGTAAGCGATGAGGTCGGCACCGGCCGAAGCGTACCATTTGCCGCGGCCCACGCGATAGAGAGCCTCGCCGCGCACGTAGCCCTGGCTGTGTTCGGGCGAAAGCACGCCGTGCCGGCCGGAGGTCATGTAGAAAGGCAGGCGGTGTCCGGTGCGATAGGCGGCCACTGTCGAAAAGTCGAATTCAGTCTCTTGATACAGTTCCGTAGAGTCGCGCTCCTTCTCCAGGCGCCTTTGTTGGCGTATTTCCTTCAGCGAGAGGTTGTATTGGTGTTCCGGTCCCCAGCCGTCGTCGGTTTGTGCCGATGCGGGCCATGCCGAAAGGCACAACAAGGCGACGAGTGCAGCGGTTGCCGTCTCGTGCAGGTGTCCGGATATGGGGTTTCGGAGTCCGTACATATTCTCGTTTCGGTGTTAGCGTCGGTGTGCTGTTCCTTTATCCTTCGTACACGAGCGTGCCGATGTTCTCGCCGTCCATGACCTTGACGAGGTTGCCCACCTTGTCCATGTTGAACACGATGATAGGCAGTTTGTTGTCGCGGCACAGTGTGGTGGCCGTGAGGTCCATGACCTTAAGGCCCTTCTGGTAGATGGCGTCGTAGGTGATGCGGTCGAATTTCGTTGCCGAGGAGTCCTTTTCCGGGTCGGCGGTGTAGATGCCGTCCACGCGGGTTCCCTTAAGCATTACGTCGGCTTCGATTTCGATGCCGCGCAGGGCGGCTCCCGTGTCGGTTGTAAAGTAAGGGCAACCAGTGCCACCTGCCAGGATGACTACTTCGCCTGCCTGCATCAGTTCGATGGCGCGCCATTTGCTGTATTGTTCGCCGATGGGGAACATATTGACGGCCGTCAGCACGCGTGCCTTCTGGCCCACCGACTGGAGGGCGCTTGAGAGGCCCAATGCGTTGATGGTTGTGGCGAGCATACCCATTTGGTCGCCCTTCACGCGGTCAAAACCCTTGCCTGCTCCCGAAAGTCCGCGGAAGATGTTGCCGCCGCCGATGACGATGCCGATTTGCACGCCCTTGTCGGCGATTTGCTTGATTTGCTGGGCGTATTCGGCCAGGCGTGTTTCGTCGATGCCGTATTGTTTGTTGCCCATGAGCGACTCGCCGCTCAGTTTAAGTAGTATTCTCTTATACATATGTTGTGTTGCCCTTAGCGGGACTTTATTATCTGATGCATAGAAGCCTTTCTGGCAAAACAATGTCCTTGTTTTTCGGAATAAATCCTGCGGCAAATATTACCGATAGTATTGGGGAAAAGATTAATATTCTGCGGCAGTAATATTCTGCTCCAAAATAAATTAGAAGATTAAAATACCGCGGCAGTTCTACTCTGCCGCGGTATTGATTTTTCGGGATGCTGTGTCTTACTGATTGCGGCGAATCTGCTTTTTGGCAGAGTAGCTGATCTTCAGACACTGTGCCTTACGAAGCTCGGTCTTCAACTCGGTGACAATACCCATACGGGTGTCGCGGTCAATCTTCATTGAGATCTGCATCTTAGGCTGGTCCACTTCCTTCATAGACTGGCGCTGCTGCGTCATCTTAGGTACGATATTTTCGATGTCGAGGAAGTCGTCGTTGAATTGTATCAGGGATTCAACACCGTATTTCTTGTCCTTAGGCTTGCCCACCAGGATAGTGGTCACGCAACTCTTGTTCTCCAGTTTGACAATCTCCGATGCCTGAGGAGTGTTGACCTGCACTTTGGCAGTCTCCTGACGCATGTGGGTGATGGCCATAAAGAAGAACAGGATTGAGAACACCAGGTCAGGAAGAGATGAGGTGTTCAATTCTGGCATTTCTTTTTTGCTGCCGTTATTAAATTTGCCCATGTTGTTTCCTTGTTAGGTGTTAATATTTGGCGTTAGCCTCTGAGATGTTCATTGGATAGAAATCCTTGATAGCCTGCATCTGCTCCTTAGTGAGCACTTCTTCGTCGTAGGGTTTGCCGAACTTCTGCTGTGAGAGTTCCTCACGAATCTGGTTGTAGGCGGCCACGAGTTCGTTCTGCACCTTGATGTACATTTCGTAGCTTGTGCCATAGTCAGACTGCAGAGAAATCACGTGACGCTTGGGCGTTGTGACATCTGCACCGAAGAACATGACAAGTTCGGGATTCTTCTCTGCGTTGGCAGGGACGTATTCAGGTCCGCGATCACCCTCAAAATCGCCTTGCGCTTTGATGAAGTCCTTGGCTTTGCCGCAGAGGTCGTCGACGCTTGAGATTTCATCGCCAATCATCAACTGGTTGTTGGCGTTGACGAGGACGTTGAGGATGTTGCGCTTCTTGATATCCTGAATGGTTTCGTCCTCGGTCCAACGTGGGAGAAGACGTGTCAAACCTTCATCAGTATCCATAGATGTGACCACGAGGAAGAAGATAAGCAGTGTGAATGCCAAGTCAGCGCTTGAACTTGCGTTGATGCCCGGCGCTTTTCTTTTTGCCATAGGTCAGATCTTATTTAGAAGTTGCACTTTTTTTAGAGAGTACACCCTGAGGTGCAATGAGGAATGCCAATGCAGATACGAGGGCGATGAGGATGAGGACATACGAACTGTAAAGGAACATGTCGATGCACTTCATCATCGTCTCGGAGTAGACTTCTGTCTCGCCGTTCACGATGCGTGAGAACTCGGTCTCGCCGCTGACAGCGTAACATACGGCTCCCAGTGCTACAAGGAGTCCGATGCCGATTACGCCACCGAGACTGCCCTTGGGGTCAGAAACGAAAGCCTTGACGGCAAAAATCACCAGACAGAGGATGCCCAATACCACGACGGCGTATGTCCAGTAGAGGAACGGGTCGAGGAAGGTCGATACCTCCAAGTACTGGCCGGTAGTCAACTGCACACTCTCCGTGCTTGCTCCGAAGAACATGCCGATCATGACAATTGAGATGGCGAACAGTACGATGAGTACTATACTATTGATTTTCTTCATAGTAACTTGCTTTTAGTAGTAGTCTTGACTCTTTTTTTATCGGGTCAATTACTTCTTTGAGTCGTACTTGATGATGGTGTCAAGCAGAGAGATGGAAGCATCCTCCATGTCGCTGACGATATCCTCAACCTTTGACAACAGGTAGTTGTAGAAGATCTGGAGTACAAGGGCTACAATAATACCGGCGATGGTTGTGATAAGGGCGACCTTCATACCGGCGGCAACGATGGTAGGACTGATATCACCGGCCTTAACGATGTCGTCGAAGGTCATAACCATACCGATGGCAGTACCGAGGAATCCGAGTGAAGGAGCGGCTGCGATGAAGAGGGTAATCCATGAGAGGTTCTTCTCGAGGAATGTGCTCTGGAGTGCACCGTATGAGGTAATGGCCTTGTCGACATCCTCAAGGCTCTGGCCGTCGTTCAAACGGATGAGGGCCTGTGTGAAGATAGAGGCGATAGGACCGCGGGTCTTCTTGCAGATAATAAGGGCCTCTTCGATGTTGCCGGCTTCCATAGCGTCTTCAACAGCGTCGATGAGCTTCTTCTTGTTGATGTCAGAGAGGTTGAGGTAGATGATACGCTCGATGACGAATGCCATACCGAAGATGAGCACGATAGCGATAGGAGCCATGAAGATTGGACCACCGTCGATGAACTCATTCTTGAGGACCTGGTGGAAAGAAACTGACTCTTCAGCTTCCTGGGCGAATACTGGAGCCATCATAGCAATGGCTGACAGTGTCACGAAAAACTTTTTCATTTAAGTTTGGTGTTTTAGATTGTTAATTAAAAAATAGGGTTTTGTTTTTGTATGGTTAATGCTGCAAAGTAAAGGTTTTTTTTGATACGCCGCGCATTTTTTGTCTGATAAATTCTTTTTTGGCGGCATTTTTCTTTGTCAAAGCTACCTTTTCTTTGTTTTTTTCTGTTTTTTCGCTCCTTTTCTTCTCCCCGCTTCCCTTTTTGATCCGGTTCTTTATGGCCGAAGTCTCGGGGTCAGAAGCCGAACAGGCGGGCGGCGTTCCGGCTGGTCGTTTCTGACACTTCGTCGACGGGCAATCCGAGCACGTCGGCCAGTGCCGCGCAGGTCACGGCGGTGTAGGCAGGTTCGTTGCGGTGTCCGCGATGGGGGACGGGCGCTAGATATGGGGCGTCGGTTTCGAGCACGATGCGGTCGAGGCCGACGGCGCGGACCACTTCAGGCACGAGGCTCTTGCGGTAGGTGAGTGTGCCGCCCACACCGATGAGGAAGTCGCCGTATTGCTGCACCTCCAGGGCCTCCGCTGTCGTGCCGCTGTAGCAGTGCAGTATGCCGCGCAGGCGGCAGGCGGCGGTTCGGTCAAAGTCCCGCATCAGGCTGACAAACTCCGGCATGGCGTCGCGTATGTGGAGCAGTACGGGCAGGTCGAGGTCGATGGCCCACTTGAGCTGTTGCACGAGCAGCCGCTTCTGGTCGTCGAGCCGGCTTTTGTCCCAGTGCAGGTCGAGTCCGATTTCGCCGATTGCCCAAATGTGTTGTCCCTTCGCGCCGGCTTGCAGCGCGGTGAGTTGTGCGTCGGTGTCGTCGGCCATATTTTCGGGGTGGATGCCTGCCGTGGGGTAGAGGTGACCGGGGTAGCGGGCGCTGAGTTGGAGGATGGGGTCGAGTTCCTTTTCGTCGCAGCAGGCCAGCACCATCCGTTCCACATGGTCTTCCAAGGCGCGTGCGATAACCTCGTCGAGGTCGTTGGCGAATGCCGGGTCGATGAGGTGGCAGTGAGTGTCGCAGATTTCCATAATAATGAGCGTGCCTCGGGGTGAAGGACAGACATTTGAGAGCCGTGGGCCGGTTCCCCGGGCTTAGAATTCTATTTCCGGTTGGGCTTCGTCAGCCTTCTTGCGGGCCTTTTCGCTTGTTCGGTAGTAGTAGATGAGGCCGAAGGGCTTGCACTTCTCCATTTTCTTTTCCACGGGCAAGTCGCCGTAGAAAGCCTCGACCTGGTTCCAGATGTCGAGGATGATGTCGTCGGCCTGGGGTCGCATAGCGGTGACCTCCTCGAGGGCGTTGGCGGCGTTGGTGCGGAGCAGTTTTTGGCGGAAATAGTGTTCGTTGAACACGCTCCAGTGCACTTTCACCTTGGCGATGGAGGGGTTGTAGATAGGCACGCCTCCGTTAGCGGTCCGTTCCTCTTCGGCCTTGATAATCCTTTCGCCCCAGTCCACCACGTCCTGTTCGCCCGAGAGGTCGGGTGTGTTGTCGGTGGTGAGACCGTATTTGGCTTTGATGTCCTTGCGCAGTTCGCCGCGCATCACCGTCATGTTGAGCACCTGTATGAAGTGCGACACGTAGAGGCGGGCCATCTGCAGTTCCTTGCGGTACGTCTTGCTCGACTCCATGTGCAGGTCGTAGCACTGCTGGTACTTTGCCTGTGCCCGCTTGAACTGAATCAGGAAGCGCTGGGCCTCTTGGGTGGTGCGGTAGCTCAGCACCTGCGTCCCGTTCTCGCAATATCCCTCCATCTCTACGGCCTTTTTCATGGCGTAGATGCGGGCAAGGTCGGTGTTCGGTAGTCGGCGGTATGGCATCTTTATAGTCTTTAATAATGTGTACAAACAGGGCAAATAGGCAAAAGAGCGTGCGGGAGTGCCTCTTGGCGGGGTGGGGGCTTACACTTTGCGCGAACCTGTCTTGGCGGCGAGGTCCTTGAGCAAAGTCAACTTTTCGGCGGGCACGTCCAGGTGGTCCAGGCAGTCGCAGGCCCGGCGGATATAGTCGTCGATGGCGTCGCGGCAAGCGGCTTCGGCGCCCGTCTTGATGTAGTAGTGCTTGTAGGTTTCGATATATTCCTCCTGGCTCATGCCTCGGTAGGTTTCCGGCTGGGGGTATTTGCTTTCGGCCTTGAGGCGGAGGAAGGTTTTCTTGTCCTGCAGAATGTCGCCGCCAATGCGTTTGCCGAAGGTCTCCGGGTTGCCCCAGCAGTCGAGCCAGTCGTCCTGAAGTTGGAAGGCAATGCCCAAGTTTATGCCGAAGTCGTAGAGCGTCTGAATCTGTTCGGGTGTGGCCTGGCCGATGATGGCGCCCATCTTGAGTGCGCAGCCCAGCATGACGCTAGTCTTGAGTCTGATCATCTCGATATATTCGTCGATGGTCACATCGTCGCGCGTCTCGAATTCCATGTCGAGCTGTTGGCCCTGCGTGATTTCGAGGTTGTTCTGGTTGAAGGCGTCGAGCACCTCCTTGAGGCAGCGTGCCGGCGCTTTGGCTATGTACTGGTAGGCGAGGGCCTGCATGGCGTCGCCCGAAAGGATGGCCACGTTGGCATTCCACCTCACGTGCACGGTGTCGCGGCCGTGTCGTTCGGGGGCGTTGTCCATCACGTCGTCGTGCATCAGGGTGAAGTTGTGGTACAGTTCGAGGCCGATGGCGGGGGCGACGGCTTCGCTGATGTCGTCGGTAAAGAGGTTGGCGGCCATCAGGACCATTGTGGGGCGCATGCGTTTGCCGCCTCCTTCGAGGGTGTATTCGATAGGTTCGAAGAGTTGGGTAGCTACACGCGGGTATTTGATGTCGTCGATACCCTGCTGTATCATGGCCGATAGTTCACGCTGGGAGTACATAGCTTGTTGGGTGCAAATTAGTGTGGATATGTGCGAAAAATCAATGTCAGTAGAAAAAGCCCCGCCCGCATTGAGGTTTGGGCAGGGCTTGATATGTGGGTGTCGTTATTGCAGACGGAAGGTGACAGGCAGCACGTACTTTACGCGCACGGCCTTACCGCGTTGCTTACCGGGCTTCCACTTCGGCATGCTCTGTACCACGCGGATGGCTTCTTTCGAGAGCTCTTCGGCGGGTGAGCGCATGATTTCGATGTTGGCAATCGAGCCGTCCTTCTCGACGGTGAACGAAAGCGTTACGCGGCCCTGGATGCCGTTTTCGGCGGCGAAGGCAGGATACTTGAGGTTCTTCTTGATGTACTGCATCAAAGCGGCCTCACCGCCCGGGAACTCCGGCTGCTGCTCAACGACCGTAAAGATCTGGTTGGCTTCGGCCTCCTCTTCGTCCGAAGGACCTGACTCCATCGAGAGGTCAACTACCTCAACGGTCTGGTTGTCGTCTTCGGTGCTCTGCATTTCGACTTCCTCGATTTCGACGTCATCCTCTACAACCTGCAGCTGTTCGACTACGTCGGGCATCGGCGGCGGTGGCGGCGGTGGGGGAGTATTGTTCTGTACGGTCATCACAATCTCTTCTTCCTCTTCAATGGCTTCGTTCACCTGGATAGCGTTGGTGCTACGGCGCTCGGTGGTCGACCATTCGAGGGCGATAAAGAAGATCGCAATGAAACCTACCAGTCCGGTGAGCGTATAAGTCATCTTTCTGGACTCGAGGTTTACTTTGGGGTCTTTCTTGATTTCCATGTAGGGTTAAACTTTATGTTTTGGTATTTTAGCAGCACAAAAGTAGTGCTTTTACAAATAAGTAGAACAAAAATACTGAAAAAAATGATGTTTTTGTTGTGAAAAATTGTTGTTTCGCCAAAAAAAAGGTAATTTTGCATACAGTTTTTGTCGTCTGCTCCGTTATTTTACCGGCTTCGGTCAAGTGTGTTGACCGCTTCGCCGATTCGGTTGCAGACGGGCAGGACGGACAGGCAGGCAGGTCGCGCACATGGCCGACAGTTGCCCAGCCAGCAACTGCCTCGGGCGACAAGAGCGCGCAACCAAACGACAGCACAAACAAAAACAACCGCATTTAGATATCAACTGCATTGAAAACGAGCAACGCCCTAATATTATATATGTGTAGCGCCATGCTGCTCCCTGTGGGGGCAGTCCGCGCCCAGGAGGTCGGCGAGTACGGCTTCCTGCAGCTTCCCGTGTCCACCCATGCGGCGGCGCTGGGCGGCACGGCCGTGAGTGTCGTTGACCCCGATGCTGCGCTGGCCGACCAGAACCCCGCCCTGCTCTGTCCCGAGATGGCGGGCCAGGCACAGCTTTCCTACCTGCACTACGTGTCGGACATTCACCTCGGCTACGCGAGCGGCACGGGCAAGCTGCGCGATGTCGGCGCCTGGCAGGCTGGCGTGCGTTATCTGAGCTACGGCGACTTCGAGGGCTACGACGAGTCTGGCGTCAGCACGGGCTCGTTTACGGCCAAAGACATTGCCCTGCAAGGCGGTGTGGGCTATCCCGTCAACGACCGCCTGCGCCTCGGCGTGGCAGCCCGCGCCATCATCTCGAAATACGAGAGCTACTCCGCCTTCGCCCTTGGCGTCGACGTGGGCCTCAACTACTACAACGAGTACACCGGGCGCAGCTTCTCCGCCGTGGTCACCAACTTGGGCGGCCAGCTCAAGAGCCTCTACGACGGGCGCCGGGCTAAGTTGCCCACACAGCTCACCCTGGGCATAACCAAGGAAGTCGAGCACCTGCCTTTCTGCTTTACGCTCACGGCCGTCGACCTCTTCGACTGGGACCAGGACTATCGCGATGGCGATGGCGACCTGCACCGCTACAAGACCGAAGAGCAGATACTCAACCACCTGCTGTGGGGCGCCGAGTGGATAGCCTCCGACCACTTCTATCTGGCTGCGGCCTACAGCTACCGGCGTCAGCGCGAGTATTCGGGCACGGGCGGCTTCCTGCGCGGCCTCAGCTTCGGCGGCGGCCTTTCGTGGGACCCCATCTCCGTGGGCGTCAGCTACGCGAGCTACAATGCCGTCGACGCCTCCCTGTCCTTCCAGTTGTCCTATAAATTCTGAATTATGAAACGAATCACCATAGCCATCGACGGCCATTCTTCGTGCGGCAAGAGCACGATGGCCAAACACCTTGCCGAGCAGCTCGGCTACGTCTACATCGACACGGGGGCCATGTACAGGGCCGTCACGCTCTATGCCCTGCGCCGCGGTCTGATGAATGCCGACACCAAAGCCATCGACGAAGAGGCTTTGGCCCGTGAAGTCGGTCAAATCGACATCCGCCAGGAGAATGGCGCCGAGGGCAAGGTGCGCACCTTCCTCAACGGCGAGTGCGTCGAGGACGAGATACGTCAGATGCAGGTCTCCTCGTGCGTCAGCCCGATTGCTGCGCTTGGCTTCGTGCGTCAGCATCTCGTGGCTTGTCAGCAGGCAATGGGCCGCGACGGGGGCATCGTCATGGACGGCCGCGACATCGGCACCGTCGTCTTCCCCCACGCCCAACTCAAGGTCTTCGTCACCGCCTCGCCCGAGGTGCGAGCCCGGCGCCGTCTGCTCGAGCTGCAGGGCAAGGGCGACACTTCCGTCACACTGGCCGAGGTACTCAAGAACGTCGAGGAGCGCGACTACATCGACTCGCACCGCGCCGTGTCGCCCCTGTGCCAGGCCCACGATGCGCGTCTGCTCGACAACAGCGACCTCACCCGCGAGGAGCAGAACGCCCTCCTGCTCGGGTGGGCTCGCGAGGCCATCGCAAAAGCCTGATTGCGCGAAGCTGCAATATGGCGGTCAATGAACAACCAAAACCACACACAGATTATGGCTGACCTGAAGATCGAGGTGGACAAAGAGAGCGGGTTCTGTCCCGGTGTCATCAACGCCATCCGCAAGGCGGAGGGCGAACTCTCGTCGCGCTCCACGCTCTACTGCCTGGGCGACATCGTCCACAACGGGCAGGAAGTCAAGCGCCTTGAAGACCGCGGCCTCGTCACCATCGACCACGACACCCTGAGCCGTCTGCACGACACCAAGGTGCTGCTGCGCGCCCACGGCGAACCGCCTTCCACCTACGCCACCGCTGCCCGTCAGGGCATCGAGATTGTCGACGCCACCTGTCCCGTTGTGCTCCAGCTGCAGAAGAAAGTGCGCCGTATGTACGAAGCCGAGCCCGGCTCGCAGATTGTCATCTTCGGCAAGCATGGCCACGCCGAGGTGCTGGGCCTTGTTGGGCAGACCAATGGGGCAGCCATCGTGGTCGAGAGCGGCGACGAGTTGGGCAAAATCGACTTCCGCCGGCCCGTGCGTCTCTTTTCGCAGACCACTATGCCCGTCGACCAGTTCCGCAACCTCAGCGACGAAATAGCCAGGCGCATGGAGGGCGGGGCCGACCTTCAGTGTTTCGACACCATCTGCCGGCAGGTGTCCAACCGCATCCCCCACATGAGGGAGTTCGCCTCGCGTCACGAGGTCATCCTCTTCGTCAGTGGCCGCAAGTCGAGCAACGGCAAGGCCCTTCTCGAGGTGTGCCGCAGCGTCAATCCGCGCACTTA
This sequence comes from bacterium, assembly GCA_963624265.1. Lineage (GTDB taxonomy): Bacteria > Bacteroidota > Bacteroidia > Bacteroidales > UBA3663 > Liminaster. The sequence continues at coordinate 36,950 of CAVFPF010000051.1, forward strand.
CCTCATCTCGCAGCCCGACGACATCCGTCCCGAGTTCTGGGCGGGAGCCGCGAGCATAGGCATTTGCGGTGCCACCTCAACTCCCAGGTGGCAGATGGAACAGGTAGCGGAGTTTGTCAAACAATTCTAATTATCAATTATAATTTACAGTTTGCGTTATGTCCAGTATCAAGAGTGTAGGAATCCTCACCAGCGGCGGTGATGCCCCTGGCATGAATGCGGCCATCCGTGCCGTGACCCGTAGCGCCATCTATGCCGGCCTGCGCGTGTATGGCATCAAGCGAGGCTATCAGGGTCTGATAGACGACAGCATCACCGAGTTCGAGACGCAGAGCGTCAGCAACATCATCGGTCGCGGCGGCACCATCCTCAAGACGGCCCGCAGCGAGGAATTCAAGACCCCGGAGGGTCGTGCCAAGGCCTTCGACAACATGCAGAAGCATGGCATCGACTCCCTCGTTGTCATCGGCGGCGACGGCAGCATCACGGGTGCCACCATCTTCAGCCAAGAGTACGATATTCCCATCGTCGGACTGCCCGGCACCATCGACAACGACCTCGCGGGCACTGACACCACCATCGGCTACGACACCGCGCTCAACACCATCATGGACTGTGTCGACAAGATTCGCGACACCGCTACCTCCCATGCCCGTCTGTTCTTTATCGAGGTCATGGGCCGCGATGCCGGCTTCCTTGCGCTCAACAGCGCCATAGCCTGCGGTTGCGAAGACGCCATCATCCCAGAGGAGAAGACACAGTACGAGCAGCTCACCCGTCTCATCGAGAACGGATTCCGCAAGAGCAAGTCGTCGGCCCTCGTCATCGTCACCGAGAGCAAAGACCCCAACGACGGCGTTATGGAGCTTGCTGCCCGCATGCGCAAGGACTTCCCCGAGTATGACGTGCGCTGCTCCATCCTCGGTCACCTGCAGCGTGGCGGCAGTCCGACGGCCTCCGACCGCATCTTCGCCTCACGCACCGGCTACGCAGCCGTCGAGGCTTTGCTCGAGGGTCAGCGCAATGTCCTCATCGGTGTGCACAACGACGAGATTGTCAACATTCCGTTCGCCAAAGCCATCAAGAAAGACAAGCCCATCGACCCCGAGCTCCTCAAGGTGCTGCGTGTGCTGTCCATTTAAGCGGTCAGCAGGCGCTTCACGACGGCCGAGATAGCGCCGCCTTCGGCTTGTCCGGCCATCTGCTTGGTGGCCAGTCCCATCACTTTGCCCATATCTTTCATGCCCGAAGCTCCCGTCTGGCTGATGATTTCCCTGACGATGGTCTCGATTTCGTCTTCCGAGAGGGCTTTGGGCAGATATTCTTCTATGATGCTCACCTGGGCGAGTTCGGGTTCGGCCAGGTCGGGGCGGTTCTGCTGTGCGTAGATGGCGGCCGACTCCTTGCCCTGCTTGGCCAGTTTTTGCAGCAGCTTCACGGCGGTGGTGTCGTCGAGCGTGTCGTTGGCTCCCGGGGCGGTTTTTGCCTCGAGGAACACCTTCTTGATGTTGCGCAGGGTGTCGAGGCGCACTTGGTTGCGGGCCTTCATGGCCTCCTTGATGTCGTTGGAGATTTGATCGAATAGCATCTTGTCTGAGTTTTAATGGTTAATAATCCCGCCGTCGGCAGGGCTGAGCGCGTCTGTTCCTCCCCAACCAATGGCGACGCAAAGATAATGCATAATTGCGGCACTTCCAAATTTTCGGGCTGCGATTTTACCTTTTGATTTGTTACTAAATTAGGCTCTATGCTCATCGTGAAAATGCTCTGAGTTACTTGTAGTACGTATCTTTGTGATTGAGTATCACGAGATTTCGCAAGACAATTGGTAGTAAAAGATATGGCAACCTCACATAGAAAATTGGTTGCAACATGCGTTACAGTTACAGTTATAAATTCCGCAAGGTAGATACAGCTGGCTAAAAAGGTGAAATGAGAAATATATATATAAATTTAAAAACTCCTCTTTCACCCCTCTGTTTACAAAAATGGTCTCAGTAGTCGTTGGCATTTGTTCTTAATCGGGACAGGAACCATACACTCCCTCCCGAAAGCAAAAATAGGGTTGCGGAAAATCTAACTGTAACGTAACGCATGTTGTTTTCGTTTTGCTTATTTTTCTCTTTCTGCATCATCTTCCGTTTGCAAACTTGCTTCGTGCTACTAGACCAAAACTCAAGAGCAGACAGGCAGACGTGCCAGGACGAAGATGTGCGTCATCGCGCGCAATGAACACGCCACATGCCGACACACTCGCCATGTGCGTCTGAGTGGCCTCCAGCGGGGGTCTGCCCGAAACGGAGAAAATCTGCAGGCATAAAGGGGGAAATCTGCAAGGAAAAATTTGGAGGCTACGAAAAACGGCCCTATTTTTGCACCCGTCAACCGAAGGAAGGGCCACCCGAAGTTGACCGCGCTCTGGCCAAGTGCGAGTGATGAAGAAGCTGCCTTCGATGAGGAAATAAGTTTCCAGTTAGGCTTCAGAAAATTACCAGTTGGACTTCAGAAAATTACCAGTTGGGCTTCAGAAAAATTCCAATTGGGCAGCGAAAAAAATCCAGTAGGGCTGCAACCTACACTCCCGCCGCGAATCGACTCACACAGCTCACCAGCCGGCAGCATGGCCTCCGCTCTTTGACATATTGCACAAACGCTGGTAGCGAACAGCACGTCGGGCAAGCGACCTAAACAAAACATCCCGACCGCTGCTCGCGCAGAAGTCGGGATTTTAATAAACCTATAAATTAAAAAAGAAGTAATAACACTTATCTCATTTTGTAGCTTACAATATCTTCTTGTAGAGTGCGACGATGTCGGCGCGGGTCACCTTGCGCGGGTTGCCCGGAGTGCAGACATCCTGGATGGCCTGGTCGGCCAGGGCGTCGATGTCCTTCTCGAAGATGCCGAGCTCGGAGAGGTGCTGCGGGATGCCCACCTCGATGGCGAGCTGACGCACGGCGTCGCAAGCGGCCTGGGCGGCCTCGATCTTGGTCATTCCCTCCTTGTAGGCACCCATAGCCTTGGCAATCTCGACATACTTGTCGCGGCACACGGGAGCGTTGTACTCCATGATGGTGGGCAGGAGGATGGCGTTGGCCACACCGTGGGGGATGTTGTGCAGCGAGCCCATCGGGTGAGCCATTCCGTGAACGACGCCGAGACCAACGTTGGAGAAGGCCATACCGGCCACGTACTGGGCCAGGGCCATACCCTCGCGGCCTACGGGGTTGGTCGGGTCGAAGACGGCCAGACGCAGGTATTTGTTGATGAGGCGGATGGCCTCGATTTCGAACATGTCGGAAAGCTCCCAGGCAGCCTTGGTGATGTAACCCTCGATGGCATGGGTGAGGGCGTCAAGACCCGTAGCGGCCGTAGTGCCCTTGGGCAGCGAGTACATCAGCTCGGCGTCGACGATAGAGCAGTAGGGGATGTCGTTGGGGTCGACGCAGACCATCTTCTTGTGCTTCTCCTCGTCGATGATGACGTAGTTGATGGTGGTCTCGGCAGCAGTGCCCGCCGTGGTGGGGAAGCAGATGATGGGGACGGTCTTCTTCTTGGTCGGGGCTACACCCTCGAGGCTGACTACGTCGGCAAACTCGGGGTTGTTGGTCACGATGCCGATGCCTTTGGCCGTGTCGATGCTCGAACCGCCGCCCACGGCAACGAGGAAGTCGGCGCCGCTCTTGGCAAGGGCAGCCACACCGTTCTTGACGTTGGTGACGGTAGGATTGGGCACGACGTCGCTATAGACTTCGTAGGGAATGCCGGCCTGGTCCATGACATCGGTGACCATCTTGCAGACACCGAATTTGACGAGGTCCTTGTCGGTGACGACAAGAGCCTTCTTGAAACCAAGACGAGAAACGACTCCGGGCAGCTCCTTGCGGCAGCCGGCTCCGAAATAGGAGAGTTCGTTCAGTATGAAACGATTGACCATGATAGTAAAAAAGGTTTAAGGGTTAATAGTGTGATGGCGCGGACATGCCTGCGGGCGCACGACCCACCTGTGCTATGTCCGACGGGGCAAAGGTAAGAAGTTTATCTGCAATATCCAAATCTTCGGGCATAAATTTTGCCTTACACCCAAAAAAATGGGCGAGGGGCGGCTACAGACAGCGTGAGATGCTGTCGCGCACGCGGTCGGAGAGTTGGTCGTAGGTCAGTCCGTCAGGCTGAACGGGCTCGAGGTAATGGACCTGGACACGGTAGGGCCGGGGCACCTTGGTGTGGCGCGGCATGGCGTGGTAGGCGCCCTTGATACAGACGGGGATGATGGGCACGTGCAACTCGGAGGCAAGGATGGCGAACGTCTTCTTGAAGGTGCTGACCGTGCCGTCGTCGGTGCGTGTACCCTCGGGGAAGATGATGATGTTGCTGCCCCGCTTGAGCGCCTCGCCCAGTGTCTGAATGGACTTTTTGAGGTTGCCGGGCTCCATGACGACGACGTTGTGGCGGGCTGCCATCCACTTGACGATGGGCAGACGCACGTGGTCTTGCTTGGCGTAGAAGTAGGTCCGCAGGATGGTGGGGCTGGAAAGGTACGACATGACGAACAAGCCGTCGAGGAAGCTCTGGTGGTTGGCGGCCAAGATGTAGGGCCCGTTGGCGGGAATGTGCTCGAGACCCGTGGCGCTGAGGCGGAAGTAGAGGCTGCAGGCGCCCTTGAACAGCTTGGTGTAGAACACGCCCGAGCGGCGGCACTGGGGCAGCGGGAGGGCGCTCGTGTCTTCGCTCAGGATATGGTGCCAGTCGGTCTTCTCGACCTCGATGCGCGTCTTGTAGTCGGCCACATAGGTAGCCATCTCGGTGATGTTGGCAAAGCGCGTGATGCGGTCGGAAGGCAACTGCATGCCGAAAGTCTGCTCGATGAATTCCTGCAGGCCCACCATATCGAGCGAGTCGAAGGCCAGGTCGGTCTCGATGTGATCGGTGGGGTGCACGGGGCAGTGCTTCTCGCTCCAGATATACTGCTTGATGACCTTATACTCGGGGAAGGCCGGTTCGACGATGACCTCCTCGGCGCGCTCGTCCTTGTGCTCGCCGCTCAGCAGCAGGGCGGGCAGCTTGAAGCGCTGCAGCTTGTCGAGCTTGGTGCGGGGCAGGTCGCCGTGGAAGACGAAGACATTCATCAGGTGCTTGTAGGACGCCGACTGGCGGTTGTAGTCCTCGAGCACCTCGTGCTTGAGGGTCTCCTCGATTTCGGCATCGCTCTTGCTCTGCGCCCACTCGGGCTGGGGTACGATGATGGCGCGCAGCATGTCCATGTCCTGGATGACGCCGGCCTCCTTGACATAGGCGGTGTATTGCTCGAGCTTGTGCTCGATTTCGGCGGGGTTGATGTTCTTGCCGTTCGAGAGCACGATAATCTCCTTGCTGCGGCCCGTGATGACGATGCGGCCGTGGTTGTCGAAGTAGCCGAGGTCGCCGGTGTGCAGCCATCCCTCGCTGTCGAGTATGGCGGCTGTCTCTTCGGGTCGGTTGTAGTAGCCACGCATGATGTTGGGACCCTTGCAGTAGAGTTCGCCGTCGACAAACTTGGCCTGCACCGACGGCATGGGCTTGCCCACGCTGCCGGGCTTGATGTCGTCGGGACGGGTGAAGGCGAGCACGGGGGCTGCCTCGCTCATGCCGTAGCCTTCGAGCACATCGATGCCGAGGGTCTTGAGTCCCACGCCCACCTCGCGGTCGAGGGCGGCGCCGCCGCTGACGATGTAGGCAAGGTGTCCGCCCAGTTTGGTCTGCACGCTACGGAACACGAGGCGGCTCAGCCAGCGCCACTGCAGCCAGCGGCACACGCAGAAGACCCCACGGGTGAGGGGGTTGGCGTTGATGACTTTCATCACACCGTTGTAGACCGTCTGCCAAAGGCGCGGCACGCCGATGATGATGCCCACCTCACCGCCCTGCAGTGTCTGCATAAGGTCGGTGGCGGAGAGCGACGGACAGATGCAGATTCCGCCGCCCGTCATGAGCGGGGCGACAATGGTGCCCATAAGGGGCAGGATGTGATGGAGCGGCAGGAGCATGAGCGTGCGGAGGTCGTGCCGGTAGATGGGCACTTCGACACTGACGGAATGTGCCACCGAGATGATGTTGCCGAAAGTGAGCATGACGCCTTTGGGCGAACCCGTGGTGCCCGATGTGTAGATGATGAGGCAGAGGTCGTCGGGAGCCTGGTCGACTTCGGCGGGCACGGTGCCTTCGGGGATGGCGGCGCGCTCGTATTCGCCGATGAGGTGGATGGGGATGTCGAGTTCGGCCTGGGCGAGGGCTTCCTGGGCCAACGGGAGCTTCTGCCGGGACGTCCAGATGCATGCGGGCGTGGAGTCGCGCAGGATGTAGGCCACGTCGTGGGCGGTCGAGGTGGCGTCGACAGGCACGGCCACGGCATGGTTCTGCCAGATGCTGTAGAGGGCGTAGACCCATCCCTCGCGGTTCTCGCTCAGGATGACGCACCTGTCGCCGGCTTGTACGGGGGCAGCGTTCTTGTATTGAGTGATGCGAAGCAGCAACTCGCCGAAGCTGATGCGGTGGCGGTCGCCGGCTATGATGGCAGTTTTGCCGAAATCTTTGACCATGTACATGGTGAAGTGTCGATTAGAAAGTGAGTGGCCCGCCGAAGCTCGGGGGGCTGTAAGTACAAGCGCCGGAATCTGCGGGCTATAAAGACAAGCACAGAAGCTCGGGGGCTGTAAGTACAAGCGCAAATGTACGGATAAAATTCGGATTATCGGGCCTAAGGGGGCAAAAAAGCACTGCAGCGAGCAAAAAAAGAGCCGAAGATGGCAAAAAAAAGAAGTAAAACGGCAAAAAGAACCGTTTTACTCCCTTTACTTGGTCGTCTCGAGCAAAAGTATTTTCAGAACATAATCATGCCGCCGGGCTCGTCCTCACGCGGGCGGGGTGCGCCGGCTCCGTTCTGGCTGTTGGGGCGGTCGCCGTCGGCACGCGGACCGCGGTCATTGCGGTCGGGACGGGGTCCGCCGCCGCGCTGGCCCATCTTGTTGAACTTGATGCTGGCGCCGATGAGGAAGTACTGGCCCAGGACGGTGGTCTCGCGGTCAACGAGGGCCGTGGCCGACACGGAGCGCGACACCGACGTGCGCTGGTGCAGGATGTCGTAGACCTTGACGAATGCTGTGAGGTTCTTCTTCTCGAGGAAGGAGCGCGAGAGCTGGGCGTTCCAGATGCTCTGGTTGCGCGTCAGTCCGGCGCTGTAGCCGCGGCGCGCCGTGTAGCTGAAGTCGCTGCTGGCCGTGAAGTTGTAGGGCAGATAGGCCGTAAGGTGGGCCGAAGCGCCGAAGCGGTGGGTCGTGCCGAGGTTGCCCGAGGTGACGATGGTGGCCTCGCTGTACTGCAGGTTATAGTTGCCGCGCAGTTCGACGTTGAGTTTCTCGCCGCGGAAGGCAATGCCAGCCTGGCCGTTGCCGTTGTAGTTGCGCGTGTGGTTGATGCGCGAGTCGGTGTTGCGTATCGAGGCGTAGCCCTGGCTTTCGGAGAGGCCGAGCGAGGTGTTGGCCGTGACGTACCACATATTGTCGTAGAAGGGCCATGAGCCGCGGAAGTTGCCGTTGACGTTCCAGCTGCTGATGCCACCGATGTTGACGGCGATGGTGGTGTCGGAACGGAGGTCCTCGCTATACCAGCGCTTGCTGCTGATGCTGTTGAAGTTGGCGCTGGCGCTCAGTCCGGCTTCGATGGTGGCGTAGGTCTCCTCGTCGAAGGCGCGGTAGCGGGCATCGAAGCGGGCGGAGTACGACGGGTCGAGGTCGGGGTTGCCGAGCCGGATGTGGGTGGCTGACGTTTGGTTCTTGCGTGCTTGCAGCTGGTTGATGGACGGTTGTTGGGTCTGTCCGTTGAGCACGATGCGCAGGTTCTTCTTGCGCGTCCAGTTGTAGCGGTACTCGATGCGCGGCGAGTAGTTGATGTAGTGGCGGGTGTAGTCGCGCGAGTGGTCGTAGCTGTCGGTGTACTTCTGCGACTGGGGCAGCAGGTCCAAGCCCGCCGAGAGGTTGTAGGTTTCCGACCTGATGCGGTAGCTGGCCGTGAGCGTGTAGTTGACGTTTTGCGTGTGCGTGTCGCTGTTGTAGTCGTCGTTCGACTTGCCGCCCGTGCTGTCGCTCCAGGCTTGTGTGTCGCCGTCCCAGAAGTGGTAGATCTGCTCTTGGTAGCGGTTGGAGAGGCTGGCTGCTGCCGAGAGTTCGACAAACTGGCCCTCGACGATGGGTTCGACGTGGGTGAGGCGTACGCCGTAGGTCTCGCTGCGCTGCCGCTCCTCCTGCCACTGGTTGATGAGCGTGTCGCGCGAGGTGTAGTCGGAGTGCTGCGTAACGTCGCCGTAACGGTTGAAGTCGACGTACGAGTCGCTATAGGTGGTAAAGGCGCGGGTGAATTGGTCGCCGTCGTTGTTGTTGCCCGAGTAGTTGAGGCGGATGCTGGTGCGGCGACGGCCACGGTCGGTCTTTTTGGCAAAGCTGTAGGTGGCGCGCATACCGTAGGAGAAGCCTTCCTGCTCCATGTTGTTGCGTTGCTGTGTCTGCGAGATGTAGACAGAGTCTTCGTAGTAGGTGTGACTGTCCGAGTAGTCGTCGGTGCGGGTAGAGTTGAAGCTGAATTCGGGCGAGAGCTGCAGGCGGTGCTGGCCTTCCTCCATATTGCCCCACGACTTCTCGAACCTCATTCCGGCCTGCACATTCTGGCTTTTGTTGAAGCCCGAGTTGTAGTTGTCGGCCAGCGTGTTGCCCGAACTCAGGTAGTTGATTTTGTGGCTCTTCGACTCCTCGTCCTGCTTGCTGCCGCCGTACATGACGTTGCCGTTGGCGCTGAGCGGCGTGTCCTGGTCGCGCATGCGGTTGCCCTCGTCGTAGCCGAGGTTGAGGCCCACGCTCCACGATGTGTTGAGGCCGTCGCCACGGCGTCCACTCTGCCGGTTGCCGCGCATAGCGCTTTTGCCCAGCACCATCTCGCCCATGTCGCCGAAGCCCGCGTTGTTGGTGTTGTTGCCGTTGGCCACGAGGGCGTTTTGGCTGTTGCCCCTGAAGTATCCGATCATGCCGCGACCCTCAAAGCGGTCGTCGATGTCGTCGCCCGGACCCCAGCCTCCGGCAGCGTTGCCGAACCATCCGCGCCGCATCTTGGGCTTGAGCTTGAGGTTGATGACCTTGCGCCGCTCACCGTCGTCGATGCCCGTGAGGCGCGCCTCTTCGGTCTTCATGTCGACCACCTGCACCGACTCGAGCATGTCGGCCGTGAGGTTTTTGGTGGTGACCTGCGTGTTGCTGCCGAAGAACTCCTTGCCGTCCACATAGACTTGCTGCACCGTCTCGCCATGTGCCGTGATGGTGCCGTCCTCGCTGACCTCGACACCGGGCAGACGCTTCATGAGGTCCTCGACCGTGGCGTCGGGCTGCGTCTTGTAGCTGTCGGCGTAGTATTCGACCGTGTCTTCACGAATCAGCATCGGGGGAGGGGTGGCGCTGACGAGGGCTTCGCCCAGGATGCGTGTGTCCTCCTGCATATAGACGTCCTTGAGGTCGTAGGTCTTGGTCTTGTCGCGCACGGTGAGGAGCTTCTGGGTGGTCTGAAAGCCCATATACGACGACACGATGAGCACTTTGGGGCTGTTCTTCTGCGAGGGGGAAACGCGGCTCGAGGCGAGCGAGAACTCGCCCTTCTCGTCGCTGTAGGTGCCGGCCAGCAGGGTGGAGTCGGGCAACAGGAGCATGCGGATTGTGGCGCCCACGAGGGGCGAGTCGTCGGTGGCTGAAGCCAGGCGGCCCTTGACGTTGATGTAGGCGGAAGCCTCCTGGCAGCATAGGGCGCACACGACGGCGGCTGAGAGAAAGTGACGTAAAGACATAGTCGGTATTATGGATGAAAAGGATGAAAAAGCGTCGGCTATCCTGTTTGGGATGGCGCGGACAAGAAACCTTACAGCAGGTGTTTTGGATGGAAAAAACATGGCCAGTGCATTGCAATTTGGCTTTATGACCTGCCAATGTGGGAAAGGTTTAAAACAAAATGCGTCACAAATTTGTCAGTCCGCGGATTTTTGTGTACATTTGCCACACTTTTCACACTATTCGGATATGATCAAGACACTACAGGGAGTGACACCCAAAATCGGGAAGGGCTGTTTCGTGGCCGAGACGGCAGCCGTGATTGGCGACGTGCAGATGGGCGAAGGATGCAGCATTTGGTACAGTGCCGTGCTGCGCGGCGACGTCAATAAAATACGGCTGGGCAACCGCGTGAACGTGCAGGACTGCGCGTGTCTGCACACCTCGCTGGGCGACGCCGACATCCGCATTGCCGACGGGGTGACCATCGGCCACAACGCCTGCGTGCACGGCGCACACGTGGAGAGCAACGTGCTGATAGGCATGGGCGCCACGGTGCTCGACGGCGTGCACATCTGTTCGGGCTCGGTGGTGGCTGCGGGCGCTCTCGTGCTTGGACACACCGAAATCGGTCCCAACGAACTGTGGGGCGGAGTGCCGGCCAAATTCATCAAGAAAATTACGCACGAAGCCGCTGACCGCATCATCACCGACGGCCTCAAACACTACGACTACTGGTGCAAGGTCTACGCCGAGGAGGAACAGACGGCGCAGTTCGGCAAGTCGGGCGCGCTCAGCCAGGACCCGGCATTTTGACCAAACAACACTTATATAATAGCAAGCATAACATAAAAACATAATATATAAATATGAAAGAACTGGAACTGAAGTACGGTTGCAATCCCAACCAGAAACCGTCACGAATCTTTATGGAGGGGGACCAGGAGCTTCCCATCCAAGTGCTCAACGGACGTCCGGGTTACATCAACCTGCTGGATGCCTTCAACAGCTGGCAGCTCGTCAAGGAACTGAAGCGCGCCACCGGTCTGCCGGCCGCCACATCGTTCAAACACGTCAGCCCCGCCGGCGCCGCCGTGGGCTTGCCGCTGTCTGACACGCTCAAGAAGATTTACTTCGTCGACGACTATGAACTCTCGCCGTTGGCCTGCGCCTATGTGCGCGCCAGGGGTGCCGACCGTATGTCTTCGTTCGGCGACTTCATCGCTCTGAGCGACGAGTGCGATGTGGCCACCGCCAAGCTCATCAACCGTGAGGTCTCTGATGGCGTCATCGCTCCCGGATTCTCGCCAGAAGCCCTCGAGATACTGCGCGGCAAGCGCAAGGGCACGTACTGCGTCATCGCCATCGACCCCGACTACAAGCCCGCTCCCGTTGAGCGCAAGATGGTGTTCGGCATTACCTTCGAGCAAGGCCGCAACGAGATTGACCTCAGTGACGACGCCCTCTTCCAGAACATTCCGACGCAGAACAAGAACATCCCCGCCGAGGCCCGCCGCGACTTGGTCATCGCCCTCATCACGCTCAAATACACACAGTCCAATTCGGTCTGCTACGTCAAGGACGGACAGGCCATCGGCATCGGAGCAGGCCAGCAGAGCCGCATCCACTGCACACGTCTGGCAGGCAATAAGGCCGACATCTGGTGGCTGCGCCAGCACCCCAAGGTCATGGCACTGCCCTTCAAGCAAGGCATCAAGCGCGCCGACCGCGACAACACCATCGATGTCTACATCAGCGAAGAGGAGCACGACGACGTGCTGCGCGAGGGCACATGGCAGAACTTCTTCACCGAGAAGCCCGAAGTGCTCACCCTCGACGAGAAGAAAGCCTGGCTCAAGCAACTGCGCGGCGTAAGCCTCGGCTCTGACGCCTTCTTCCCCTTCGGCGACAACATCGAGCGCGCCCACAAGAGCGGCGTGGAGTATGTGGCCGAGGCCGGCGGTTCGGTGCGTGACGACAATGTCATCGCTACGGCCGACAAGTACGGCATGGCGATGGTCTTCACCGGCGTGCGCCTGTTCCACCACTAATCAAACCACACAGAGACAGTGCCCCCTCCAAGCAAGGTGGCGCTGCCTCATTCTTTCTTTTATTGAGCGGATGGCTTTGTGCAAAAGCTTTTTCTGAAGAAGGCTTTTCCAGAAGAAAGTTTTTTTCATAAAGAAAGGAAGAAAATTTTTTCTTGAAGAAGTTTTCTTGAAAAAGGGCGAAAGGTTTTTTTCAGAAGAAAGGAAGAAGTTTTTTTCTTGAAGAAGGTTTTCTGAAGAAGTTTTTTTATTGAAGAAAGAATAAAAGTTTTTCCCAAAAAAGGGATAAAAAACTTCGCCTATTCTGTAAAACCCATACAGAGTTTTCCTCTTACAAAGAATCCGCTCCATTCTCTCATATTCTTATAACCATCCTACGTATGAAACACTCCTCTCTATTCATAGCGCTTGCCTCGTGCCTGGGCCTCGTGGCCTGCTCGTCGCCTTCGGCCAACAGCCCCATCGACCGTCACGCCCTCCTGCAGCGCAACTCCCCCCACATCACGTCGCTCGACTCGCTCTCGTCGCTGACGGTGGGCAACGGACACTTCGCCTACACGGTCGACGCAACGGGTCTGCAGACGTTTCCCGAAGCCTATAGCCACGGCGTGCCGCTCGGCACCATGTCCGATTGGGGCTGGCACAGTTTCGCCAACGACAAGGGATTCCGCTTCTCCGAGACCCTGGTCGAAAAGGACTTTGACCGCGGACACAAGGAACTCTATGCCGCGCAGGTGAGCAAGGCCGAAGAGGCTGCCGCACGCCGCGCGAGCGGTGCAGCGCTCCAGGCCGTCATGCGCCGCAAGGAGGCTATCAACTTCTTCCGCCAGAACCCGCACCGTCTGCATCTCGGTACGGTGGGCCTCTATCTGCCCGAAGGTGCTGGCCAAAGCGCCGTGACCGACATCAATCAGACGCTCGACCTCGAGACGGGCATCATCACTTCGCACTACAAACTCGCCGGCTCGCCAATGACGGTGCGCACCTGCGCCCACCCCGAACTGTCGATGATTGCCGTGCAGGTCGATGCCGAAAGTCCGCGGCCTATCGTCATCAGCATGCCCTACCCGACGGGTGGACACTCCGACGATGCTTGTCTGTGGACTGACGACCCCACCCTTCACTCGACGGTCTGCCGCCAGGTGGACGAGGGCAAGGAGGGTGCACACTTCGAGGTGGAACACCGCTTCCCCCAGGTGGAGGTCTACGACGAGTTTGACCAAGCCACTCTCCACGACTACAGCTACACGCTCAGCATCGACCTCGACTCGTGCAGGGCTTCTATCAGCCAAATCGGCCCCAACCGCGTGCTGCTCACCCCGACCACGGCCCGCTTCGCCTTCACTTGCCTTTGGCAGGGGAAGGAGCAAGCCGACATAAAGGCTTCAATCAAGTCTGCAGGTGAAGAGGCT
>CAVFPF010000051.1:50265-67927 GCA_963624265.1 bacterium
TGAAGAGGCTTCGGCCAAGACTGCAAATGATGAAATTTTGGCCAAAGCAGAAAACAAAGACAACGTCCGCGGCAATACGGCGCTCAACCTCGAGGCTGCAACGGCCTACTGGCACAACTATTGGTACAAGGGCGGCATTGTCGACTTCAGCCACTGCAAGGCGCCCGAGGCCAAGGAACTGGAGCGCCGCGTCGTGTTGAGCCAATATCTGCTGGCCGTCAACTGTGCGGGCAACACGCCGCCGCAGGAGACGGGTCTGACCTACAACTCGTGGTTCGGCAAGTTCCACCTCGAGATGATCTGGTGGCATCAGGCGCAGTTTGCCCTCTACGGCCACCCCGAGCTGCTAGAACGCTCGCTCGAGTGGTACGACAGCGTTGAGCCCGTGGCCCGTCAGATAGCCCGCCGTCAGGGTTTCGAGGGCGTGCGCTGGATGAAGATGACCGACCCGTCGGGTCTCGAGGCGCCGTCGAGCACGGGCTCGTTCCTGATTTGGCAGCAGCCTCACTATATCTACCTCGCCGAATTGGTGCGCCGGGCCCACCTTGCCGACCACACCGACGCTGCCGTTGAGGAGCGCTACTATAATCTGGTGCGCGCGACGGCAGAGTTTATGGCCGATTTTGCCGACTACGACACTTTGCCCAACCGCTACATCCTGCGCGGTGCCATTCCCGCCCAGGAGACGCTCAAGGCTTCGACCACCGTCAATCCGCCTTTCGAACTCTCGCAGTGGCACTTCGCCCTAGGCATTGCCAACCAATGGCGCCAGCGCCGCGAGGGCATGAAAGACATGCTGTGGGACGAACTGCGCGACAAGCTCTCTCCGCTCCACTACATCACCGACAGCATCTATTCGTCCAAGTACGGCGACCTCTACACGGCCAGCGAGGACAGCGAAGACACCTTCCGCGACATCCGCCTCACGTCCGACCACATGGCCGTCTTGGGTGCGCTCGGCATTTTCCCCAAGAGTCCGCTGGTGCGCGAAGACATTATGCGCAACACGCTGCGTTGGGTTTGGGACAACTGGAACTGGGGCAAGACCTGGGGCTGGGATTACCCGATGACGGCCATGTGCGCCGTCCGCCTCGGTGAACCCGAAATGGCTGTTCGCGTCCTGCTCGGCAGCCAGCGCACCAACACCTACCTCGTGTCGGGCCACAACTACCAGGACTCGCGCCTCCGCCTCTACCTGCCTGGCAACGGAGGCCTCCTTACGGCCGTTGCCCTCATGTGCGCCGGTTGGGACAACTGCCAGCTCGGCCATAATCCCGGTTGGCCGAAAGACGGTAACTGGGACGTGCGCTGGGAGGGCATCCTGCCCCTGCCGTAAGCCTTGACTTTTACAAAAGTCTTGATTTTCACAAAAGCCTTTACTTTCAAAGGCTTATAAGAAAGATAAAAACAGAGCTGAGTCCTCGACAATGAAGATTCAGCTCTGATTGATTCATATTCTGTCTTGTTGAGCTGCTGGGTTTTTCTTTGCAACTGAATTTTATGTCAAGTCCTGGAATCAAATCTTTTTGCCAAAGCCCTGGAATCAAGATTCTCTACAGCCCGAAGGTGAGGCTGGTGACGGCGAAGGCGGTGCGGCGGTTGATTTGGTCGGCCACTTGCCTTTGTTCGGTGGTCAAAGAGTCGACGAAGGGTTCGTCGAGGGTTTGGCCGAGCGGGAGGAAGTCGTATTTGGCTGCCAGTTTCTCGTCGACGGTGACGGGTTCGCTCTTGCCGTAGCCCACCGGACTGAGGCGGGCGGGGTCGATGCCCTGGGCCACGAGATAGTCGCACACCGACTGGGCGCGGCGCTGCGAAAGGTCGAGGTTGAACTCTTGCGAGCCGATGCGGTCCGTGTGGGCCGAGAGCTCGATGGTGCAGTAGGGGTTGTCGTTGAGGAGCGCCACGAGGTCGTCGAGCGCCGGATACGACTCCTCACGCAGCGTGGCCTTGTTGTAGTCGTAGAAGATATTGTCCACCATGACAGGTTCGGCGATGGACGGCAGGTAGAAGTCCACCTCATAGTTGGCATCCTCCTCCTCGGGGTCGGTCGTAAACTGCGCGCTGCGGTTGAGGTAGCCCGTCCGACCCGACATCATCACATATTCCGTCGAGCGGTCGATGCGCACGTCGTAGGTGCCGTCGGGTTTGGTCACCGACTTGAAGTTCATGCCGTTGCGTCCCACCACGCGCACGATGGCTTCGGCTATTGGCGTGCTGTCGGTGTCGTAGACCGTACCCGAGATAGTCACGGTGATGGAGGGGAGCACGAACGAGTAGATATTGTCGTAGCCCTTGCCCTGGTTGCGGTTCGAGCTGAACCACCCTTCCTGTTTGGCTTGCGTGGCGTGCATGAAGGTCATTCCGAAGTCGTCGCCCGCCGAGTTCATGGGTGCTCCGAGGTGTTCGACGTGCCACAGCCCCCAGTCGTCGAGGCGTGCGCTGTAGAGGTCCAGGCCGCCCATTCCCTCCTTGCCGTCGCTCGAGTAGTAGAGCAGTCCGTCGGGCGAGAAAGTGGGGAACATCTCGTTGCCGGCAGAGTTGATGGCCGGTCCGAGGTTTTCGGGGATGCCCGCCGTTCCGTCGTCCATTCTGCACCGCCAGATGTCGAGGCCGCCCTCGCCGCCCGTCATGTCGCTCACGAAATAGAGCCACTTGCCGTCGGGGCTGAGGGCCGGATGGGCGTAGGTCGAGAGCGTGTCGCCCAGCATGTTGAGCAACGTGCCCTTGGCCCACGAGGCGTCGTTGCGCCTGGAGACATAGATTTGTGGAGCGCCGGGCAGTCCGTCGCCGCCGCCAGCGCAGGTGTAGTACATGGTCTGTCCGTCGGGGCTGAAGCAGGGCGTTCCCTCGTCATATTGCGTGTTGATGCTGCCCACCGATTCAGGCTTTTGCCATTTGCCCTTTTCGTCCTTGCGGGTCACCCAGATGTCGCAGTACTTCGTGCCCGTGATGTTGCTCACGTCGTCGCCCTGCACCTTGTCGTTGCTGGTGGTGTAGTAGAGTTCGTCGTCGTTTTCGCCCCAAATGGCCGGACTGAACTCCGCCCTCCGACTGTTGACGAGCGGGAAGCGCTTAATCTCGTAGCGGCTGCCATCGAGTTTCCATTGGGCAGCCTGGCTGGCGCCGTTGAGGCCCGCCAGCGCCTCCTCGTCGTCGGGGTAGCGGCTGAGGTGCTCCTGATAGTACTTGACCGCCTCGGCATACTTGCCCGCGTGGTGCAGGGCTTTGGCTGTGCGGAGCAGCAGCGTGGAGTCGGCCCAACCGTAGCGGCTGGCGTTCATGTAGCCCGAAGCGGCCTGTTGCGGCATCATGAGTTTCTCGTTGCACACGCCTATATACCAGGCCACCTCGCCGCGCTTTTCCCGTTCGCTTTTGGCGTCGGTCTTGCGGTACACTTTCTTGAGCGTCTGCGAAGCCTTGTAGTACTCGCCGCGCTCCATTTCCTCGAGGGCCGTGCTGAGTTTGGCCGACCGGCAGGCGGTCAGTCCCAGGCACAAAAGGCAAGCCCCGAGCAGCGCGGGGATGTGTAGACAAGAGCGTCGGATGCGCGTCATAGTTCCATAATAACGCGTTGAAACGGGAAAAATTGTACATTTGTTCTGTTTTTGTCCGTAAAAATTTGTCCGCTACGAAAAGATTGCCTAACTTTGCGCACACATCCGTATAATAACGCAACACCGATGAAACTGACCCGTTACCTTTTCGTGGCTGCACTGGCTGCCCTCTGTAGCTTGGCCGTGGCCAAACCAGCAGTCAAGACCCACACCTTCGAGCAGGGCCAGGGCACCTTCCTCCTCGACGGCAAGCCCTTTGTCGTCAAGGCTGCCGAGATGCACTACGCCCGCATTCCGCGTCCCTATTGGGAGCACCGCATTCAGATGTGCAAGGCTTTGGGCATGAATACCGTCTGCCTCTACGTCTTCTGGAACCTGCACGAGCAGGAGGAGGGCGTCTACGACTTCACGACAGGCGAAAAGGACGTGGCCGCCTTTGTGCGCCTCTGTCAGAAGAACGGCATGTGGGTCATCGTGCGCCCCGGTCCGTATGTGTGTGCCGAGTGGGAGATGGGTGGACTGCCCTGGTGGCTGCTCAAGCACGACGATATGCAGCTCCGTTCGCTCGACCCCAACTTCATGCGGGCTATGGGCCGTTTTGAGCGTGCTTTGGCCAAAGAGCTCGCCCCCTTCCGCCTCGACCGCGGCGGCAACATCCTCATGATTCAGGTCGAAAACGAATACGGCTCTTACGCCAAAGACAAGCCCTACGTCTCGGCCGTGCGCGACTCGCTGCGCGCTGCAGGGTGGGAGGGCACGATGATGTTCCAGTGCGACTGGTCGAGCAACTTTACCGACAATGCCCTCGACGACCTTCTGTGGACCATGAACTTCGGCACGGGCGCCAACGTCGACAAGGAGTTTGCCAAGGTGAGTTCCATGCGGCCCGATGCGCCCAAGATGTGCTCGGAGTTCTGGAGCGGATGGTTCGACGGCTGGGGAACACCCCACCAGACGCGTCCGGCCGAGAAGATGGTCAGCGGCATCAGCGACATGCTCGAGCGCGGCATTTCGTTCTCGCTCTACATGACCCACGGCGGCACTTCGTTCGCACAGTGGGCCGGCGCCAACAACACGCACTTCTCGCCCGACTGCACGAGCTACGACTACGACGCCCCCATCAACGAGCAGGGCGCAGCCACACCCAAATACTACCAGCTGCGCGAGTTGCTGCAGAAACATTCCGACACCAAGTTGCCCGCAGTGCCCAAGGCCAAGCCCGTGGTGAAGGTCGCCCCCTTCGAGGTGACCGAGTTCGCACCGCTCTTTGCCCCTGCCAACCTGCCCGAGGCCATACAGAGCGAGAAGGTGCACAATATGGAGCATTTCGGCCAGGGCTACGGCTCGGTCATCTATAGCTGCCAGTTGCCCGCCTTCGACCATGACGGCTGGCTCGAGATTAAGGACGCGCGCGACTACGTGACCGTCTTCATCGACGGCAAGACCATAGGCAAGATTTACCGCGGCAACAAAGACGACCGTACCCTGCGCATTCCGGCTTGTCCACAAGGCGGACGGCTCACGCTGCTCGTCGAGGCCATGGGCCGCATCAACTACAGCAAGCTCATCCTCGACCGCAAGGGCATTGGTGAGGCCGTGCGCATCCACACGTCGACGAGCGAGGCAGAGGTCACCTACGACCTTCGCCATTGGTCTGTGCAGTTGCTGCCCGTGTCGTACGACTTCGTGGCCGGCCGTCACTACGGTTCGCTCGCCCAGGCGGGCTTGACCACAGACATGCAGCTCGACCCTTCGCCCACCCGCATGCCGATGGCTGCCACCGAGTATGAGAAGGCCGGCTACTATCGCGCCACCTTCGACGTGCGCCGCACGGGCGACACTTATCTCGACCTCAGCACGTGGGGCAAGGGCCTGGTGTGGGTCAACGGCTACTGCCTGGGCCGCTTCTGGAATGTCGGTCCGCAGCAGACGCTCTACGTGCCCGGCTGCTGGCTCAAGAAGGGCAAGAACGAAGTCATCATCATGGATGTGGTTGGACCGGACCGCGCCGTGCTCTCGGGCCTCGACCGGCCTGTGCTCGACGTGCTGCGCTCCGACTGTATGCCGCCCAAGGCCCTGATGCCCAAATCGATAAGCACCGCGGACGAAACCAACTCACGGTCAGAGGCCGACTTTGTGGGCAATGACGCCGCTCCCGGCGCAAAATAAAGGAAGGAAGAAGGTTGTGCTGATTCCTATTTAGTAAGTTGAGGTTTTGAAATAAGATTTGAGGCTTCGAAAAAATATTTGAAGCTTCGAAAATGGATTTGGAATCTTTGAAATGCGACTTGAGGTTTCGAAGAAGAATAGAAATCTTTGAAATTAATTTGAGGTTTTGAAATAGAAAGAATAAAATCTGCGCAACATTTCTGAATATATAATTAAGCATGAAGAAAATAACCCTCGCATCGGTCTTGTCCTTCGGTTCGACGCAGGCTTATAGGTGCTCGCGTGTCGTGATGTCGGTGCTGAGCCTCGTGTCGGCTCTTTGGATGAGCAGCACATTCCCGAGTATGGCAGAAGAGTTGAAGCTACATTACGACCGGCCCGCCCGGCATTTTGAGGAAGCCCTCGTCATCGGCAACGGCACGCTCGGCGCCGTCGTCTACGGCGGCATCCGCGAGGAACGCCTTTCGCTCAACGACCTCACGCTGTGGACGGGCGAACCGTGTGCCGACCGGGTCTATTCGCCCGATGCGTGGCAGCATTTGGCCGAGGTGCGCCAGTACCTCGACCAAGAGGATTACGCCAGGGCCAACAAGGCGTACAGAGCAGTGGAGGGCGAATATACACAAAACTACCAGCCCCTCGGCAATCTGCTTCTGACCGACCTCGACAGCCGTCAGTATACGGGCGAGACGCCTGCCGCCTATCAGCGCACTCTGACTCTTAACGAAGCCACGGCGCGCGTCAGCTTTGGCCACAAGGAGCGCACCTACTTTGTCTCTGCGCCCGATAGCATCCTCGTCATCCGGCTCCAGGCCACCCACGGCGAGCACATCAATGCGCGCATCGGCCTGAGCAGTCTGCTACCGATCGAAACTTCGTGTCAGGCCTCCGACTCGGGCTTTGCCGACCTCTTCATCGACGGCTATACGGCTTACGCTTCGTCGCCCAACTATGCCGGCCGCGAATACCGGCTCGACTCCAAGCGTGGTATTCACTTCCGCACCTTGGTGCGCGCCATCCCCGTGGGCGGCGGCAGCGTGGAGAGCCTTAACGGCCAGGCGCTGCTGCTCCGCGACTGCACCGAGGCGCTCGTCTTGGTTTCGTGCGTGACGAGTTTCAACGGCCGTTACAACGACCCCGTGCGCGAGGGGCGCGACTACAAGGCTTTGGCCCTGTCGCGTGTGGAGAGAGCTTCGGCCAAAGGTTTCGACGCCCTCTACCGTGACCACGTCCGGGACTTCAGCAGCTACTTCGATCGCGTGAGCCTCGACCTCGGCACGACCGACCCCGCCATCGCCGCCCTGCCCACCGACGTGCAGTTGCAGCAATACGGCGAGCAGCATCAGCAGAACCCCGGTCTCGAGGCGCTCTACTTCCAGTTCGGCCGCTACCTGCTCATCTCGTGCTCGCGCACCAAGGGTGTGCCCGCCAACTTGCAGGGGCTTTGGAACGAACACCTCCTTCCGCCGTGGAGTAGCAACTACACGACCAACATCAACCTCGAGGAGAACTATTGGCCCGCCGAGGTGGGCAATCTCAGCGAGATGCACCGGCCCATGCTTGACTTCGTGCAGAGCCTGCCCGAATCGGGCGCTGTGACCGCTCGCCACTACTACAACGTGCAGCGAGGCTGGTGCCTGGGCCACAACAGCGACATCTGGGGGCTGACCAACCCGGTCGGACGCCGCTCGGGTGATCCTAGCTGGGCGTGTTGGAACATGGGTGGCGCATGGGTCTCCACTCACTTGTGGGAGCACTATGCGTTCACAATGGACCGCGACTTCCTCCGCCAGGCTTACCCCGCGCTGCGCGGAGCCGCCGACTTCTGCTTGGGCTGGATGGTCGAGAAAGATGGTTACCTGATGACCTCGCCCTGCACCAGTCCCGAGAACCGCTATCTGATTCCTGAGTCGGGTGTGCGCGGCGCTACGTTCTATGGTGGCTTTGCCGACATCGCCATGATCCGTGAGTGCCTCGAAGACACGCGTGCCGCAGCCCTTGAACTCGGCATCGACGCCGCTTACCGCGACACGCTTTCTTCCGCCATCGCCCGTCTGCTGCCTTACCGCATCGGTGCGCGCGGCAATCTGCAGGAATTTTACCACGATTGGGAGGGCGAGGACCCGCAGCACCGCCATCAGAGTCATCTCTTCGGCCTCTATCCGGGCCACCACATTACGGTCGGCGCGACGCCCGCTTTGGCCGCTGCCTGCGCCAGAACCCTCGACATCAAGGGCCCGAAGAGCACGGGTTGGAGCACGGGCTGGCGCGTCAACCTCCAGGCGCGGCTGCACGACGGCGAGCGGGCTTATCAGACCTACCGGATGCTGCTGTCGTACGTCGCTCCGCGGGGCAATGGCGGCGGCACTTATCCCAACCTGCTCGACGCCCACTCGCCGTTCCAGATTGACGGCAACTTCGGCGGTTGTGCCGGTGTGATGGAGATGTTGCTCCAGTCGGACTACAAGCCGGGCGAGACTCCCGAGGCGCAGCTCCTTCCCGCCTTGCCTGAGGCTTGGCAGGCTGCCGGCAGTGTGCGCGGACTGTGCGTGCGCGGTGGCTTTGTGGTCAGTTTTGCCTGGCGCGAAGGCCGCATCACTTCGCTCGAGGTCACTTCGCGGCGCAGCGACAAGGCCACACTCCGTCTCAGTTGCGGCAAGCGGCAGTGGCGCGTCACCCTTCGGCCTGGCGCCCTCAAGACATTGCTGTAATTGTTTGTGCACACACACAACGTAAAACATAACACGTAAAACGTAACACCTAACACGCTCATGACCTCTTTGACCGACATATTGCCGAAGCCTTTCCTTGTGCTGGGGCTGCTGATTTCTATCTTTCTGATAGTGGTCGGTGCTGTCAATGTGTGGGTTCGCTACCGTATGTGGCACGACGACAGCTGGCTCGTGCAGCAGATCTATTCGGGCCGCCACTTGCTGTGGCTCTATGTCAGGTGTTGGGGCGTCATCGTGGTCGGTGTGGCGCTGTCGGTCTACGTGCAGGGTGCCTTGGCCTATGGGCTGTGTGCCGTGCTCGTGGTCTGCGGTCTGCTGAGCGTTGTGAGGGGTGAAAGCCTCGACGAGGTACGTCTGCGCAAGAGCCAAATCGAGAACCAGGTGCTGCGTAGCCAGCTCAATCCGCATTTCCTCTACAACACGCTCAACAACATCGACGCGCTCATCTGGCTCGACCAGGCGCGAGCTTCGCAGGCCGTTGGCGACCTCAGTCAACTGATGCGCTATTTCACCTACAGTGCGCGTCTTGCTTCGGTGTCTGTGGGCGAGGAGGTCCGTCACCTCGAGCAGCTCCTCGAGTTGCAGCGCCTACGCATGGCCGACCGTGATACGTTGTCTTACCGGTCAGACATCGACGACCCCAATCAGCCCATTGCGCCCTTGCTCTTGCTGCCGCTGATTGAAAACTGCTTCAAGCACTGTGGTGACCTGACCGAGCGCGATGCCATCCGTCTCCGGCTGCGTGTCGCCGGCGGAGAACTCGACTACGAGAGCAGCAACAACCTGCCCGTGGCCGGAAGCCCCCAGTCGCAGCACCGTCGGCGTGGGGTGGGGATGGAGATACTCCAGCGCCGGCTTGCCCTCGTCTACGCGGGTCGCTTCACGCTTTCTGCCCATCGCAACGGCGACCGCTTCGAGACGCGCCTGCACGTCGTGCTTTGACAACAATATCGACAATAATATTGACAACATAACAACTTACATTATTTAACCCATTTAATTATTAATTCATTATGAAAAAAAGCATTTTGAGTGTAGTGGCATTTGCCCTCATGAGTGTTCCTTCATTTGCACAGGACCTCCAGTTGCACTACGACTTCGGCCGTAACATCTATTCCGACGAAGAAGCCCACCGCCCGAAGGTTACTTTGACCTACGAGGCTTTCAAGGCCGACAAGTGGGGTAGCTGGTATTACTTCGTCGATGTCGACTTCAGCCGCAAGTTTACTGAGGCTGCCTACACCGAGATTAGCCGTGAGTTCAACATCGGCCAGAAGGGTTTTGCCGCTCACGTCGAGTACAATGGCGGTCTGAGCGCACGCAGCGGCAGCTACCAGCAGTCGGCTTTGATTGGTCCCGCATGGAACGGTCACAACGAGGACTTCTCTACCACCTACAGTGTTCAGCTCATGTACAAGCAGTACTTCAAGAGCTACGGCTACACCAGCCCTTATGCCAGCGTTCAGTTGACGGGCGTATGGAGCACCACGTTTGCCAACAAGGCGCTGACCTTCTCCGGCTTCATCGACTTCTGGCGCGGCGAGAAGAGCAACGGCCACGGCCAGCTCGTCATGATCACCGAGCCTCAGCTCTGGTATAACCTCAACACCGTTGCCGGCATGGAGGATGTCAACCTCTCGGTAGGTACGGAGTGGGAGCTCTCAAACAATTTCATTTACAACACCTACAACGACCAGTCGTTCTTCTTCAACCCGACTTTGGCTCTGAAGTGGACGTTCTAAGTGCTTTACGCACAACGTAAAAACGCTTTACGCAATTCGGGCTTGGTCTGAAGGGTAACGTAAAACGCCACACGTAACACATAAAACAATCGGGAGACAAATGCAGTCATTTGCCTCCCGAATTGTTTTTATATGTACTTTATCGAGTGCTTACCCTTGTCAAGCGGAGTACACTGGCAGCTCTTTTGACAACATCCTCAAAGGTGTTGACCGACATCCGAAATTAAACTCTACACTCAGAACTCGAGGATTCGCGTTCCGTCCTCGCACACGGTGATGGTGACGTTGACGGTGTCGTAGGGCAAGAGCGACTCTACGTTCTCGGGCCACTCGATGAAGCAGAGCGCACCGGATTCCATATAGTCGTCAAAGCCCAGGTCGGCGGCTTCGGCTATCGTCTTGATGCGGTAGCAGTCGAAGTGGTAGATGAGTTCGGCGGTTGCTGAACGATATTCGTTGATGATGGCGAAGGTCGGCGAGTTGACCTCATCCTCCACGCCCAGCACGTCGCACACGGCCTTGATGAAGGTCGTCTTGCCGGCTCCCATTTCGCCGCGGAAGGCAAACACGGTGTTGTCACCCATATTGCCCACAAACTCTTTGGCAGCCTCGGGCAGGGCTGCGGTGTCTTTGATTTCGATTTTCATAAGTTGTCTTTCGGTCTTTTTTGTCAAACGTAATTGTTTGTTTTAGAATGTTTTCTCCCATTGTCGGGGTAGAAAACTTCAAATAATGAAGGGCGGGAGAGAGGTCAATAGACGCGGGGACCGAAGATGGCCGTGCCGATGCGGACCATATTGCTGCCCTCCTCGATGGCCACGGGATAGTCCTCGCTCATGCCGTAGGAGAGGATGGAGAACTGCTCCGCACCGATGCCCTGGTCGCGCAGAGGACCTTCGAGCATCGCCTCCCGACAACGGCGTATGGCCTCAAACTCCTTGCGCCATTGCTCCGAGTTGTCGACAAACGAAGCCATCCCCATCAACCCCCTGAGCTTGACGTGCGGCCAGCGCTCGGCCACGCGATTGTCGGCTAGCAGCCGGCAAGCTTCGTCGGGAAGGAATCCGCTCTTTGTCTCCTCTTGAGCCACGTGCAGCTGGAGCAAGACGTCGATGGTGTCTTTACCTCCGAAGCGTTCCTTGCGTTCAGTCGAGAAGCGAACTGCCTGGTGTTCCACTTCGTCGAGCAGTTTCTCGGTGTCGATGCTGTGTATAAGGCTCACGTAGGGCGCGATGTACTTGACCTTGTTGCTCTGCAGGTGGCCGATGAAGTGCCACTCAATGTCGCTTGGGAGGACGGCAACCTTCTGCTTCAGTTCGCTCTCCCTGCTCTCGCCGAAGATGCGCTGGCCGGCTTCGTAAGCCTCGGCTACCATCTCGGCAGGATGGAACTTGGAGACAGCGACCAACGTAACCCCTGCGGGCAGCGTGGCGCGTATCTTTGCTAAGTTTTCCTTGACCATCCGTTCAGTCTCCGTCTAATTATTGTCCGTTATTCTTTTGTCCTTCTTTCCAGGGTTTTATTATCCGGACTCCAAATCCGGTCTTTTTCCCGACTTTTTCCAAAATTTCTATCCGGATTCTTTTCCCTCCAGACTTCAATTCAGGACTTTCCCCGGACCTCAATTCTGGAATTTTTTTGGACCTTTTCCCAGTCTTTTTTGGACTTATCTATTTATTCCTGGTCCTCTTTCTTCACTTTGACCTCTAGGCCGAACACGTCGATGAGGTTGGTTTCGCTCACGGTGTTGGTCTCCCAGTCGCTCATGGTGCCCTTCATGCCGTCCTCGAGGTTGTGTATGGCTGACTTGAAGTCTTTGGCCTGCACGAGCATGGTCGAGGCGGTTTTCTTCTCTGCACCGCTCTTCTCGTCGAGAGTGATGAACATCACCTTGGCCCTGTACCATCGGTCTCCCTCAGGGTCGAGGAAGAGCTCTGAGATGCGTTCCTTCTTGACGGCCGACACCTCAAACTCTCCGCTGATGTAGGGCTTCATCTCCTCGATGATGCGGTTTTCGGCCTCCGTGAAGCTCAGTGCATCGACCAGATAGGCTTCGGTCACCTTCTTTTGTATTCCGTTCTCAAGTGTCTTTTCGTATTTTACCTTACATTCGTACCAATTGTTCATTACCATAGTTGTATGTGTTTTAACGTGTTGATTATTGTCTTGTTTTCGAATTTCTTATTTTTGTTCGAAGATTATCCTTCTTGAAGTTTCCTTTTCGAAGCTCTCTCTTTCCCGAAGGTTTTCCGATATCCTCTGCCAACGGCTTAGTCTTGTTTGGCTTTTGTGGCCTCCTTCAGCGAGTCGTTGACGGAGTGAATGTAGTCCAGGATTTCGTCGCGTCCCACGCCCTTCTCGGCGCTGGTGGCAAAGATAGGGGGCAGCTCCTCCCACTCTTCCGACAGGCGCTCCTTGTACTTTTGCAGGTTGAGTTGCCACTTGGCGTTGGAGAGTTTGTCGAGCTTGGTGAAGACGATGACGAAGGGAATGCCGTTCTCGCCGAGCTGCGCCATAAACTCCAGGTCAATCTTCTGTGGCTCGTGCCGGGAGTCGATGAGGAGCATGAGGCAGGTGAGCGCCTCGCGGTGCATGATGTAGCCGTTGATGAGGGCCTGAAGCCGCCGTTGTCCGTTCTTGTCGACTTGCGCGTAGCCGTAGCCCGGCAGGTCGACAATATACCAGCTGTCTTCGACCAGAAAGTGGTTGATGAGCAGTGTCTTGCCGGGCTTGCTCGAGGTCTTGGCCAAACCCTTCTGCTGGGTCAGCATGTTGATGAGCGATGACTTGCCCACGTTGCTCCGGCCTATGAAGGCGTACTCGGGCAACGTGGTCGGCGGACACTTGCGCCAGTCGGTGTTGCTGATGACGTATTGGGCTTTCATAGAGGATATTGCATGGTGATACAGTGCAGCGAGCCGTGCTGGCGGATGAGTGCGCGGCAATCTATGCCGACAATTTCCCGATCGGGGAAGGCTTCCTGCAAGCGTTTTTTTGCCAAAGCGTCGTTGCGGGGTTGGCCGTAGGTCGGCATGAGGACGGCTCCGTTGATGATCAGGAAGTTGGCGTAGGTGGCGGGCAGGCGTTGGTCCTCCTCTCCGCTGACAGCGTCGTCGAAGTCTCCCTCGCGTATGGGGTCGGGCAAGGGGAGTGCAATGAGCCTGTAGGGCTTTCCTGCGCGGGTGCGCAAAGCCTTGAGTTCCTGCTCCATGGCGTGAAGCTCCTCGTAGTGGACGTCGTTGGTGTCGGCACACTGCACGTAGGCGATAGTGTCGTTCGGGCAGAAGCGGGCTACGGTGTCGATGTGTCCATCGGTGTCGTCGCCCTCCAGCCAGCTATGGTCGAGCCAAAGCACTCGCGCGGCATGGAGCTTGCTGCGCAGCATGGCCTCGGTCTCGGCTTTGGTGCGAAATCCGTTGCGGTTGGGCGCCAACAGGCAACTCGTCGTTGTGAGGATGGTCCCCTCGCCGTCGCTCTCTATGCTGCCGCCTTCGAGGATGGTCTGCTGCACATCGCGGTACTCGGCATTGCCTCCCAGCAGCTGCCGTATGGTGAGGAAGGTGTGGCTATTGATCTGGTTGTCGAGATTGGCAGCAAACTTCAGTCCCCAGCCGTTGAAGCCGAAGTCCATCAGGTCCTTGTCCGATTTGACTCCCTCCACCCCGACACACGTCAGGAAGGCGTGGTCGCGGGCCCATGTGTCGTTGGTCTCTGCGTAGAGAATGTATACGTTCTCCAGGTTAAGACCTTCCATCGACTCCATCAGTTCGCACACCTCTTCGTGGTGTGGGGTGACGATGAGCAGGCCTTCGCGCCGGGCTATCTCTCGGGCTATGCGGCAATAACACGCCTCGACGGCCGGCAGATAGGGTGCCCAGTCGGTATCTGCATGCGGCCATGCGATTTGCACAAAGGCCTGTTGGCTCCATTCGGATGGGAGGTGCATAGTGCGTTGACTTTATTTGGTTTGTAATATTAGGGCTTTTTTGTCGTGAATATCAAGACCTTGCCCTAATACAATCGTCTTATTTATTTGACCGTGACGTTCTTGATGACCATGCCGTCGATGAACGAATCGTCGATGGCCTTGTCTTTTTCAGAAGTTATCACGAGGTTCTCGAACGTAAAGTTGGAGAGTTTGTAGACTTCATCCTGACGCTTGACGTTGAAGAACGACTGGCACGAGATGTTGCAGTTGCGCATGGTGATGTGCTCGCTGTACGACATTGGGTTGTCCTTGCGTCCCTTCAGGTCGTAGAACTGCTTCCAGGGAGCGACGAGGAGGAAGTTGCGCACTGGGCCCGTGATGTTCTCCACCGTGATGTATTCGTAGCGCTGCGGTGTGTCGGGACGCATCTTGAGCCAAAGCAGGTTGTGCGTCGGATTGGAAATCTGTACGTTGCGCAGGATGATGTTCCAGCTGTGAACCGACTCGCTGCCGAGGGTCAGGCAGCTGTGTGCCTCGCCGTAGTGGCAATCGGAGATGAGGATGTTGTAGTTGGGGCCGTTGCCGATGCTCTCGTCCGGGATTTTGACGCCGGGATATTCTTTTTCGAAGGCGTCGGCGTAAGGGCCTTTGCCGCCCTTGATGGCTACGGCATCGTCGTTGACCGACATGTAGCACCCCTTGATGAGCACGTCATGCACGGCGTCGAGGTCGACGGCATCGGTCGAAGGTCCCTTCGAGTCATCCGGGTGAAGCAAACTGTAGATGTGCAGGTTGAGCAGCTTGACGTGGTCGGAGTTGTATATATGAGTGGTCCAGAAGGGCGAATTCTGCAGGTTGACGTCCTCGAGCTGCACGTTCTTGCATCCTGATATCCACACGAGGCGCGGACGCTGCTCGTCCTTGTTGGTGCACTTGCGGTTCCACTTGCGGCGCAACCAGAACTGCTGGTGGTAACGCAGTCCGTTGCCGTCGATGGTGCCTTTGCCCGAGATGGTGAAGCCGTCTAGGCCGATGGCGTTGATCAGTCCCTCAAAGTAGAGGCACGTCTCACCCTCGATGCGGGTCTTGCCGAGCTTGTAGTCGCCGATGAAGTCGCTGCCCATCAGCACGGCGCCTTCCTCCAGATAGAGATGAGTGCCCTGCTTGAAATACAGGCCACCGGTCATAAACACGCCCGAGGGAACCACGATGACGCCGCCTCCGTTCTCGGCCGCCTGGTCTATCAGCGCCTGGATTTCGGCTGTGTGGATGCGTCCGTCGGCGTTGATATGATAGTCGGTGAGCTTGTACTGCTTTCCAAGGCTGTCGATGCAGACGGGTGTGGTCTCTTTGTACCAGCTCTCCATGACGTCGCCGTTGGGCCAGGTTTCTACTGTGTTCTTCTGTTTCTTGGCAGCCAGCGAGGCCGTGCCAACTAAGACAGAAAGGGCTAGAATGAGGAATTTCTTCATAGTTTTATCGTTTCTTTTGGGTTATTTTTCTTTATGGCTTTCGTAGCCGTTGATAATTATTGTGTAGAGGTCGAGCATGACGGCTACGGCAAAGGCGATGAGCCAGTAATTGCCGGTCCGGAACATCAATCCCGCGCCAACCACATAGGCTGCGCCGGCCAAGTGATAGATGCGTTCCAGGCGCCGCAGACGCAGGTTCTGCCCTTCATATCGCTTCCGAAAGTGAGTGACGGCCACTCCCGCCGCTCCGACTGAGGCCAAATAGGGCGCCAGTTGGGGTTGGTCAAAAGCAAACAATATTGCTGCCATGAGCAATGCGTATCCGATGTACTCTACGTATTTCATTGTGCGGTTTTGTCTCTAAAATCTTGTCACTAAACTCTTACTCGTCTTTGATAATGAACACGTCTTCGTCGGCGGCCTTCATCAGAAGTTTCTCGCGGGCGAAAACCTCCATTTCGTCCTTGTCTCCGCTCACTTCCTCGAT
Source organism: bacterium (assembly GCA_963624265.1). Taxonomy (GTDB): domain Bacteria; phylum Bacteroidota; class Bacteroidia; order Bacteroidales; family UBA3663; genus Liminaster. Next base: position 66,350 of record CAVFPF010000051.1, read on the forward strand.
GGATTGCTGGAAGTTGGCTATCGAGTCCTTGAAGTTGACAATTTCGTTCTGTATCCTCGTTTTCTCGCGTTGGAGCGCGAAGATGGCGTAGAGCGAATGTTGGCTCAAGAAACTCAGCCAAACAATGGCGGCCACAATCAGTGACCAGAACATGTGCCGGCGTATGTAGCGGAATCCGTTTACCAGTGAAGTTTTGACTTGCATAAGACGAGACATTTGGGTGCAAAAGTACAAAATTCTGACGTATTTCCCAATTTTTTGGACGTTTTTTTCTGCAGATAGGAAAAAATGTAGGGTCCGGTGGGCCGCATTTGTGGGAAATGTACTACATTTGCAGCATGAATGTGAAGAGTGACATGATTCCGGCTCTTGAGGAAATGCTGTCCGAGATGCGTCAAGCCCTTTCGGAAGACGACATCACGGCCGGCTTGCCGTGCTCTGCCGACGCCCATCCCGATGTGTCGTCGGTCTATGTGACGTGGACGGAACTTCTCAAGCGGCGCAAGCGTGAACAGGAACTCATAGACGAACTCGATTCCGACATTCAGCGCATGTCTGTGTGGGCCGACTATCCGATGTCCCGCATCGACCAATTGTCGCATGAGGGCAAAGACTTGTCGTTTTGGCGAACACGAACTTCCGTATTCAAACGCTGCGAGGGCGCGTGGACGGTGCAATATCACGTCGCGAAGGTGGCGGAAGAGGGCGGTTACTGTTACTTTACAGCCGAAACGCTCTTGGGCACAGAACTCTCTTTGCCCGAAGCCGAACGGATAGAGGTGTGCCCCAGTCCCGTGTCGACCCTGATTATGCTGCAGACCAAAGCCAAAGACTCTCTCCGCAACATCGTTCTCGAAATCGGCGACTTCGCCATGCAGCACTATACGGAGGTGGAATCCGCCTTGGGCCTTGAAGGGACCATACAGCCTCCCGCCAAACGCAAGCGCCTCCTCAATAAGTTGCGCCACCTCGTGAAGAAGGTGAAACGCTCATGAGAAAGGGTCGCTTGAAAAGGGTTGAATACTCGCGAATGAATGAGAAAGGAATAATACTTATTATATAGGTACAAAACGATTGAAAAAGTAAAAATCCCCCTAAAAACTGCAAGCAAATAACAACAATAATATAACAAGCAAAGTTATGGTAAGACACATTATCTTATGGAAACTCCGCGAGGATATCGACGCTGCGGAGAAGGAATCTGTCAAAAGCGGCATCAAGCAAGGACTGGAGGGTCTGAAGGGTGTTGTGCCCGGACTCGTCGACGTCCACGTGTATACAGGCAAGCGCCTCGACTCGTCCAATTGTGACGTTATGCTCGACAGCTCGTTCGAGAATGAAGCTGCCCTCAAGGGCTATTCCGTTCATCCTGCCCACGTTGCCGTTGCCAACTCCAAGGTTCGTCCCTACACAGCTCAGCGCACCTGCCTCGATTTCGAAATCTGATAATCATACTGTGCGGTATGAAAGTGTTCAAGAATTGATAACCTGAGGGTATTGCGCTATTCCTAAATGCTTTAAGAACCTAAAAAGACCATAGTTTTGAGGAGGCGCTTTGCAACCCAACTGGAAAATTTT
>CAVFPF010000052.1:0-15199 GCA_963624265.1 bacterium
CGGATATCGCTCATGGGGCACGAGGGCAGCCGGCACAAAAGACGAACGTTCGTAAAGGCTCGGACTAATGTTCGTAAAGGCCCGGACTAATGTTCGTGGAGGCTCGAACTAACGTTCATAAGAAGCCTTGTCGGTGACTGTTTCAGTTCCCATTTTGGGCACCATAACCGTTTCTATGCCAAAAAATTGCCGTTAAAGGCTTGTGTTTTTTGCTTTTTTCGAGGAAAAAATATAACTTTGCGGCTGTTTTTTAAGTTTATCTGCTGTAAAAAGGAGAATATCCGTGCCACCTGACGGGTGCAATGCAGCGTTTATGTTAAGGTACAATTAGATGATTACAGTCAACAATCTTCAAATCCAGTTCGGCAAACGGATTCTCTTTCAAGATGTGAATCTGAAGTTCACGCCCGGCAATTGCTACGGAATCATCGGCGCCAACGGTGCCGGCAAGTCAACTTTCCTCCGCATCCTAAGCGGAGAACTGGACCCGACACGCGGGTCGTACGAGATGGGGCCAGGCGAACGGCTCTCCGTTCTGGAGCAGGACCACAACAAGTACGATGCCTATACGGTGCTCGACACCGTGCTGCGCGGCAACACCGTGCTGTATGACATCATGGAAGAAAAAAACGCCATCTACAGCAAGGCCGAAATGACGGAAGCCGACGGTATGCGCGCCGCCGAACTGGAAGAGAAGTTTGCGGAGATGGACGGCTGGAACGCCGAATCGGATGCCGCTGCCCTACTCTCCGGTCTGGGCATCAAGGAAGACCTGCACTATATGCTCATGGGCGATATCTCCGCCAAACAGAAGGTGCGCGTCATGTTGGCCAAAGCCCTCTTTGGCAATCCCGACAACCTGCTCCTCGATGAGCCGACCAACGACTTGGACCTCGATACCGTGTCGTGGCTGGAAAACTACCTGTCGAACTTCGAGCATACCGTACTCGTCGTCTCACACGACCGCCACTTCCTCGACTCAGTCTGCACCCATACGGTCGACATCGACTTCAAGAAGTGTACGCTCTTTGCCGGCAACTACTCCTTCTGGTACGAGTCTTCGCAACTCGCCCTAAGACAGCAGCAGATGGCCAACAAGAAAGCAGAAGAGAAGAAGAAAGAACTCCAGGAGTTCATCCGCCGCTTCTCAGCCAACGTGGCAAAATCCAAGCAGACTACCAGCCGCAAGAAGATGCTCGAGAAGCTCAACATCGAGGAGATACAACCCTCTACACGCCGCTACCCCGGCATCATCTTCACGCCCGAGCGCGAAGTCGGCAACAAGATACTCGAAGTACATGGACTGGGCAAAGAGGTCGAAGGGACGACGCTCTTCCACGACGTCAATTTCCAGATTGAACCGGGTGACAAAGTGGTGTTTATCTCCCGTGACCCTCGTGCCATGACGGCCCTCTTCCAGATTATCAATGGCGAAGACAACAACCATGAGGGCAACTACACGTGGGGACAGACCATCACGACGGCTTATCTGCCGCTCGACAACTCTTCGTTCTTCAACACCGACCTCAACATGGTGGACTGGCTCAGTCAATTCTCGAACGACACCTCCGAGATCTACATCAAGGGATTCCTGGGCCGTATGCTCTTCAAGGAAGAAGAAGTGCTGAAGAAAGCCAGCGTCCTCTCGGGCGGCGAAAAGATACGCTGCATGATAGCCCGAATGATGATGAAGAATGCCAACACGCTAATACTCGACTCGCCCACCAACCACCTGGATCTGGAGTCTATCCAGGCGTTCAACAACAACCTGCAGACGTTCAACGGTGTCATCCTAATGTCGAGCCACGACCACGAGTTTATACAGACGGTCTGCAACCGCGTCATCGAACTCGGCCCCAAGGGTATCATCGACAAACGCGCAGAGTACGACGACTACATCACCGACGAACGTGTGGCCGCTGCCCGCGAACGCATCTACTGATTGCTCGTGCCGAACATACCAAAAGAAACCCGGACCTCAACGGCCCGGGTTTCCCGGTTAATAATCTACAAAGGGATTTTTCGGAACTTGCGTTATAGAGATAACGCTATGTTCTTCCCAGTGCAAAGGTAGATATTTATGCCGGGAAACGCAAAGGCTTTTTTAGACTTTTTGCATCAAAGATGTTGGACAACATATAAAATTGCACATGCCTTATGTTGCGCAACATATTTTTCAGGCACTATGATGCAAGTCAGACCACGATAGCCATCAGTGGAGACCGCTCCACAAGCCAAGGGTAAAGGCCGTCCAGATGAGGTATCGCAACACCTGTCCGACTATCATCAAACCGCCCACTTTCCAAAAGGGTACGCGCAAAATGCCGTAGGAAATGATGATGACGTTGCCCAGAACAGGAATGCTGCAGGCCAACGCGAACCACACGCCTCGTCCGGTCAGGAAGAGTCGCATCTTCTCCAGCCGCTTCGGATTGGCCCTTGTCCACTTGAGCATCTGCTCGTAGGTGCACAACCGGCCCAGGAAGTAGTTGGTGATGGCTCCAAGCCAGTTGCCGGCGGTGGCGACCACTATGCTTGGTCCAACCGGCCAACCGGCGACAAGGAGTCCGCTCAAGACTATCTCCGAATTCATCGGTATCGGCGTACCCGCCAAAAAGGCGGCAGCAAAAAGCCCGAAATAGCCCCAATCTGTCCAGTTCATCAGAGTAACGTTTGCGTGGGACGGTCTGACGGCTCTGTCGGGTCAGCAGCCAACGGGCCTGCCGCAATCATCTCGACAGCACGGTCCATAATGGCATACAGCTCTTCGACTGTCTCGGCCCTAAGCATGGCGATACGCGTGTCCCGAAAGTTCGGAATTCCCTTGAATACCGGCGTGGCAGCCAGATGCCGACGGATGTGGAGTATGCCCCGGTACTCGCCGATACGCGCCACACTCGTCTCCACTTGGTGCTTGAGCGCAAGGATACACTCTGCAAGCGGCATGGGCGGCAGTTCCTCGCCCGTAGTGAGCAGATGCTTGATTTCCCGGAATATCCAAGGGCGGCCGAAGGTGGCTCTGCCGACCAGGATACCGTCCACACCGGTCTCGTCGAAACGCCGCTTGGCCGTCTGCGCCGAGGTGACATCGCCATTGCCGATGATAGGGATGTGCATGCGCGGATTACGCTTCACCTCGCCTATCAAGCTCCAGTCGGCCTCTCCGTTATACATCTGTGCGCGGGTGCGCCCATGGATGGCCAAAGCGGCAATGCCCTGGTCTTGCAACTGCTCGGCCAGGTCGACGATGACGCGATGCTCATGATCCCAGCCCAAACGGGTCTTGACCGTGACTGGGATATGTACGGCATCGACCACCGCCCTCGTAATCTCGAGCATCAGCGGGATATTCTGCAGCATGCCGGCACCGGCGCCCTTGCCTGCCACCCGCTTGACGGGGCAGCCGAAGTTGATGTCGAGGATGTCAGGGCCAGCCTGTTCGACAATCTGCGCAGCCTCGACCATCGACGCCACATCGCGACCGTATATCTGGATGGCTACGGGGCGCTCCTCCTCGAGCACCTTCAGTTTCTGCATTGTCTTGCCGACATTGCGTATGAGCGCATCGGCCGAAACGAACTCCGAATAGACCATGTCTGCTCCATAGTGACGGCACTGCAGGCGGAATCCCACATCGGTGACATCCTCCATCGGAGCCAACATTACGGCACGGTCGGGCAGTTGGATATTTGCTATTTTCATAGTGCAAAGATAGATAAATTCGATGACACCGCGCAACTTTTCGGACAAAAGATTGTCAGATTCACTTATTTTTCATATTTTTGCACGGTTAACGCGAGGCACAGGCACGCGAAAACACGTGATAGAACACAATTGAAATATCAACTATTTAATTATTTTAATCTATTTTTCCTATGTGGTTAATTTCCTCTTCCATCGGCCGTAAGGTTGTGATGAGCGTAACCGGCTGCTGCCTTGTGCTCTTCCTTACCTTCCATATGCTGATGAACCTTGTTTATGTCTACGACGTAATGGTAGGAACCCCTGCAGACGGACATTATTACGACAAGGTGTGTGAATTTCTCGGCACCAACTGGTATGCCCTCCTCGGCACTGCCGGCCTGGCTGTCCTTGTAGTTATCCACTTCTGCTATGCGTTCATGCTGACGCTTCAGAACTGGAAGGCTCGTGGCAAAGACCGCTACGCCGTTTCCGGCAAGCAACCCGTACATTGGGCTGCCAAGAACATGCTCGCCCTCGGCGTCATCGTCATCTGCGGTATCTTCGTCCATCTCTACAACTTCTGGAGCAATATGATGCTGGCCGAACTGACCGGCAACGAAGGCGCCTTCGGACCTGCTGCCGGCTTCGACTGGATTACGGCCACATTTGCCGATCCCATCCTCGACGTTGTCTATGTGGTATGGTTCGCCGCTCTCTGGTATCACCTGACCCACGGCATCTGGTCTTCTATGCAGACCCTGGGTCTGAACGGCAAGGTCTGGCTGAACCGCTGGATTGCCATCAGCTACGTTTGGGCCACCGTCATCGCAGTCGGTTTCCTCTGCGTCATCATCGCCGCCATCATCAACAACGGCGGTTTCTGCTGTGGCTGCTGCTGCCAATAAATTCATGTACAATCTCAGTAAATTGCAAATAAACTATGGCTACTGAAAACATTATGGACCCTGCTCTCAGCCGCATCCCGGAAGGAAAGCTCGCTGACAAGTGGACAAACTATAAAGCTCACCAGAAATTGGTAAACCCGGCCAACAAGCGCAAGCTTGACATCATCGTGGTCGGCTCCGGTCTCGCCGGAGGTGCCGCCGCAGCCACTCTCGGCGAATTAGGCTTCAAGGTAAAGTGCTTCTGCATCCAAGACTCGCCACGCCGTGCACACTCAATCGCTGCCCAGGGCGGTATCAACGCTGCCAAAAACTACCAGAACGACGGCGACTCTATCTACCGTCTCTTCTACGACACCATCAAGGGCGGCGACTACCGTGCCCGTGAGGCCAATGTGTACCGCCTGGCCGAAGTGTCGAACAACATCATCGACCAGTGTGTCGCTCAGGGCGTCCCCTTTGCCCGTGAGTATGGCGGAACTTTGGCCAACCGTTCTTTCGGCGGCGCCCAGGTGTCACGCACCTTCTACGCCAAAGGCCAGACGGGCCAGCAGTTGCTGCTCGGAGCCTACTCTTCGCTCAACCGTCAGATTCAGAAGGGCAACGTTACTATGTATGCCCGTCGCGAAATGCAGGACGTTGTCCTCGTCAAGGATGAGCAGGGTGTGGAGCGCGCACGCGGCATCATCGTCCGCAACCTCGTCACAGGCGAACTGGAGCGTCATTCTGCCCATGCTGTTATCATCGCCACAGGCGGTTACGGCAACACTTACTTCCTGTCGACCAACGCCATGAGCTGCAACGGCAGCGCCGCTATCCAAATCTACCACAAGGGCGCCATGTTTGCCAACCCCTGCTACGCTCAGATTCACCCGACCTGTATCCCCGTACACGGCGACATTCAGTCAAAGCTGACGCTGATGTCGGAGTCTCTCCGCAACGACGGCCGCATCTGGGTGCCCAAGAAGCTGGAAGACGCACAGCGCCTGCAGCGCGGCGAGATCAAGGGCCATCAGATTCCGGAGGAAGACCGCGACTACTACCTGGAGCGCCGCTACCCGGCTTTCGGCAACCTCGTACCCCGCGACGTCGCTTCGCGTGCCGCTAAGGAGCGCTGCGACAAGGGCTATGGCGTCAACGGCACCGGTCTGGCCGTATTCCTCGACTTCTCAGAGGCCATCAACCGTCTGGGCAAGGACGTAGTCGCCGACAAGTACGGCAACCTCTTCCAGATGTACCAGAAGATTACCGACGACAATCCGTATGAAACCCCGATGATGATCTATCCTGCCATCCACTACACCATGGGCGGCATTTGGGTCGACTACGAACTGCAGACCACCGTCAAGGGTCTGTTCTGCGCCGGCGAAGCCAACTTCTCTGACCACGGTGCCAACCGTCTGGGCGCTTCTGCCCTGATGCAGGGTCTGGCCGACGGTTACTTCATCCTGCCCTACACGCTGCAGAACTATCTGGCTGACCAAATTCAGGTGCCAAGGTTCTCGACTGACCTGCCTGAGTTTGAAGAGGCCGAGAAGGGCGTGAAGGAGAAGATCAACAAGATTATGGCTGTGCAGGGTCACCGCACCGTCGACTCAATCCACAAGGAGCTTGGCCACATCATGTGGGAGCATGTCGGCATGGGCCGTACGAAGGAAGGCCTGGAAGAAGGCCTGAAGAAACTGGCTGCCATCCGCGAGACGTTCTGGAAGGAAGTCTACGTGCCCGGCAAGGCCGACTCGCTCAACACCGAGTTGGACAAGGCCATCCGTCTGCTCGACTTCATCGAGATAGGCGAACTGATGGCACGCGATGCCCTCCACCGTGAGGAGTCGTGCGGCGGACACTTCCGCGAGGAACACCAGACTCCCGAAGGCGAGGCTCAGCGCGACGACAAGAACTTCATGTATGTCGGCTGCTGGAAGTACATGGGCGAAGGCAAAGAGCCCGAACTCTGGAAGGAAATGCTCGACTATCAGGAGATTAAGGTACAGACCCGTAACTACAAGAACTAATTCACCCTTTTTAATAATTGAACAACTATGGGAAAAGAAAGTTTTCTGAACGTAAACCTCAAAGTTTGGCGTCAGCGCGGCCCAAAGGAAAAGGGCGAATTCAAGTCTTACCGCGTTGAGCACGTTTCGACCGAGATGTCCTTCTTCGAAATGATGGACACCCTCAACGAGCAACTCATCATGAAGCATGAGGAGCCGATCGTATTTGACCACGATTGCCGCGAGGGCATCTGTGGCACTTGCTCGCTCTACATCAACGGCCGTCCACACGGCATTGACGATGCCATCACGACCTGCCAGCTGCATATGCGCAAGTTCAAGAACGAGGAGACCATCACAGTCGAGCCTTGGCGTTCGGCCGGATTCCCCGTCATCCGCGACCTTATGGTCGACCGCTCTGCCTTCGACAAAATCCAGCAGGCCGGCGGCTACACCTCGGTCAACTGCGGCAGTGCACAAGACGCCAACGCCGTCTTGATCAGCAAGGTGGCCGCTGACGAGGCCATGGACTCTGCCTCTTGTATCGGTTGCGGCGCTTGCGTAGCTGCCTGCAAGAACGGCTCGGCCATGCTCTTCGTTTCTGCCAAGGTCAGCCAGTTTGCACTGCTGCCGCAGGGCAAGGTCGAGGCTGCCCGCCGCGCCAAGGCCATGGTAGCCAAGATGGACGAGCTCGGATTCGGCAACTGCACCAACACACGTGCCTGCGAGATGGAGTGCCCGAAGTCTGTCAAGATTTCCAACATCGCCCGTCTGAACCGCGAGTTCATCAAGGCCAAGTTGGCTGACTGACCGGACTGACACTACACAAACCGTTAGGGGGAGGGGGTGCACCTTTACGTGGGGGCAGCCCCTCCCCGGTTTTATGAAGATATCAGCAATGGGCGATGCAGCTATCCGCGACACGCCGAGAAGATATCTTCTCTACACACAGGGCAATACAGCTTCCAGTTGGCGAACCGTCTCGCAACAGAGCAGAAGAAGGCAGAACGCTTAAAGCCACCATGTATGAACAGTTCATTCATTTCGGTGGCTCTAAGGATTCGTTCGGTGATTTCCTGATCAATTATCTCAAGCTTGCACCATCATGATGCAGGTGCCTTGTATCTTACACGCCTGTCGTCAAGGCCTCTGATATTTCAAGCAGAGCGTCATATTTATGGCGTTTCCGAGCGGAGTCAATAAGCCTTTTGGCAACTGTAGTTTTCCAAGGCCGCAATTTTGATACGTCGGGATTGATTTCTGCAGCAGGTTCCTTGGTCATGCGTGTAATATCCTCTACCTTTGCAGCGCGGGGGGTGTACCAGGAAACTGGAGCCTCCCGTACCGTTTTTATAGCCTGTCATACTCTATCTTACCATTTTGAATGCACGCAACCCTCATCGAGCGCCGTTTCTCGATGTTTTATTCCAATCTATAAGGCGTTTCAGAGCTTTGCTTAAAATCCTTTAGTGAGCTCTATCGGTCTATGTCGGTCTAAAATGAATTAAAAAAGCCTCTTTACATAATATACAGGCAATTTCTCCGTTTTTATAGAGTGTTGGGTGTGTCAAGGCCCAACGCAACCTGCGTATGATATACAAATTTGTAGAAAATACCAATATAGACAAGTATTTTACCTGTCGTCTAGTACTGATAGCCGATGTGTTTATGGCGGTGTTTGCCTCGCTGCTGTCCATTACTTTCGTATCGATAGTGGCACGCAATGACTACACGCTGCAATACACAAGCCTTTGGATAGGAGGCTCGCTCGTCTATGCCATAGCGGTTTTCGGGCTGCTCAAAACGTCGGGGGCCGTCTGGCGGCACAGTTCCATCCGTCTGATGGGGATTCTACTGTTGGCCGTAGTCATCAAGCAGATTTGCCTCGGATTGACCATTGTCACCGTACACCTGCACTTGGGCTACTCGTTCCCTCACCTGTTCGCACTGCTCATCGTCGACGGTCTGACGTGTATGGTGCTGCTCACAATGGAGAAACTCCTGGTTGTGATGGCCTACGACGTGACGCGCAAGAGACTGCAGCGCCGGCGCTCCACGCCATCGGTCATGGTGTACGGCACGAGCGACAGCGCCGTGGCTTTCGAGAAGATGCAGACCATCGCGCCCCAGTATCATATCTCCGGTTTTATCAAGCCCGGCAATTCGGTCAAACCCTATAGGCTGGGCGATTCACGTGTCTATGAATACCGCGACTACGAATCGTTTCAGAACATCCTCGACCGTCACGCTATCGAGGCTGTGATATTCGTCGACAATGCCGATGTGCAGAAAGAAACCGACGGACTCGTAAAGTTCTGTAACAGTCAGAAGGTGAGAGTCCTGTACAACCCACCGGTAGAGGAAGTCGCCAACGGGCAGCCTCACGGCAGACGGCAACCGCGCGAAGTCCGCATCGAAGACCTGCTCGGCAGGTCGGAGATAAAAATCTCCGCCGAGGCAGTCAAGCAGGCATTCAGCGGCAAGGCCGTCATGGTGACCGGTGCAGCCGGCAGCATCGGTTCGCAGTTGTGCCGCATCCTGTCTGCGCTTGGCGTAGGCCGGCTCATCCTCTTTGACAATGCAGAGACCCCGATGCACAACATCCGCCTCGAGCTGGAGGAGAAATTCCCCGACCTGGACCTGCGCCCCGTCATCGGTGATGTGCGCAGCAAGAAACGCCTGGACTATGTCATGCGCGACATGCAGCCGCAAATCGTGTTTCATGCAGCCGCCTACAAGCATGTGCCGCTTATGGAGGAGAACCCCACCGAAGCCGTGCTCGCCAACGTGATAGGCACCCGCAATGTGGTGGACAAGTGCATAGAGTATGGGGTGGAGAAGATGGTGATGATCTCGACCGACAAGGCCGTCAATCCGACCAACATCATGGGCTGCACGAAGCGCATAGCCGAGGTGTATGTGCAGTCGATAGGACTGGCCATCGAGAACGGCTCGATGCAGGGAACGACCAAGTTTGTCACCACACGGTTCGGCAACGTACTCGGCTCGAACGGGTCTGTCATCCCGCGTTTCCGCGAGCAGATAGCCAAGGGCGGACCGGTCACCGTCACCCATCCGGAGATTACGCGCTTCTTTATGACGATTCCCGAAGCATGCCGACTGGTCATGGAGGCGGCCACGATGACCACCGGCAACCAGATCTTTGTCTTCGACATGGGCAAGAGCGTCAGGATTGCCGATATGGCACGCAAGATGATAGAACTCGCCGGCTTTGTCCCGGACAAGGACATCAAAATAGAATACACTGGCTTGCGACCGGGCGAAAAGCTCTATGAAGAAGTGCTCGCCACAGCCGAGAACACCATCCCTACCAACCACGAGAGCATCCGAATCGCCAAGGTACGGCAATACGACTATGGCGAGGTGCTGAAAGTGGTAGAGGAGCTGGAAGTCCTGGCCAAGAAAATCGACACGGAGAGTATGGTGAAGCTTATGAAAAGCTTTATCCCCGAATTCAAGAGCCGCAACTCGGAGTTCGAACGTTTTGACAAATAACCACACGCACGCCCTGTCTTATGGTCAGCATTATCACACCTGTCTACAACTGCGGCCGATACATCGCCGAGACCATCCGGTCCGTGCAGTCGCAAACCTACCGGGATTGGGAGATGGTCATCGTCGACGACTGCTCGACGGACGACTCCCTGCAGGTAATCCGCGCCTACGCGCTCCAGGACGACCGCATACGGCTCTTCAGCAACGAGCGCAACTCAGGCGCTGCCGTTTCGCGCAACAAAGCCCTGAGGGAAGCACGGGGCGAGTGGGTTGCCTTCCTTGACGGCGACGATGTCTGGATGCCGGAGAAACTGGAACGGCAACTTGCCTTTATGCAGGAACACGGCTACGCGTTCACCTACCACGACTATGTGGAGATGGACGAGTCGGGCCACGAACTCGGCATCCATGTGAGCGGCAAGAGCAAGGTCGGCAAGATGGGAATGTACTCCTGCTGCTGGCCCGGATGTCTCACCGTCATGTACAACCGCCACGCGGTAGGCCTGATACAGATTGCCGACATCAAGAAGAACAACGACACTGCCCTCTGGCTCAAGGTCATAAAGAAAGCGCCGTGCCGACACCTGCCCATGACGCTGGCCCGCTATCGGCGCCGGAGCGAGTCCATCACCCCGCCGGACGTCAAGACCAAGATACTGTGGCACTACCGGCTTTTCCGCCAGGCGGAGTCGATGAATCGGCTGCTGGCTACGTTCTGGACGTTGACAAACATCTGCGGCAACCTCTACAAAAAGACTTTCTACGTAAAGAAATACGATATAAGCGAAAACGAGAAATGAAAGACATGCGAAAAATAACATTCTCCCCACCGGACATCACGGAGGCTGAAATACAACTCGTGGCAGAAACCTTGCGTTCCGGCTGGATTACCACCGGACCGAAAGTACAGGAACTCGAACGCAAGATAGCCGCTTTCGTCCACACGCCGAAGGCCGTCTGCATGAGTTCGGCGACCTCGTGCATGGAGATGATACTGCGCACCCTGGGCGTAGGCGAGGGCGACGAGGTCATCACCAGTGCCTACACCTACACTGCCTCTGCCAGCTGCGCTGCTCACGTAGGGGCTAAGGTCGTGTTTGTCGACACACAAAAGGACTGCGTGGAGATGGACTATGACCAGCTGGCCAATGCCATCACCGAGCGCACCAAGGTCATCATTCCCGTCGACCTGGGCGGCATCGTGTGCGACTACGACCGCATCTTCAGCATTGTGGAGAGCAAACGCAGCCTATTCCGACCCTCCAACGACCTGCAGAAGGCTTACGGCCGGATTATCGTCATGGCCGACGGAGCGCATGCCTTCGGCGCGTCCCGTCACGGCAAGATGTGCGGCGAGATAGCCGACTTCACGGCTTTCTCGTTCCATGCAGTCAAGAACTTCACGACAGCCGAAGGCGGAGCTGCCACCTGGCGCAGCCATGAGGGCGTCGACGACGAGGCACTGTACAAGAACCTGCAGCTGCTCACCCTGCACGGGCAGAACAAAAGCGCTTTGGCCAAGACCCGACTGGGCAACTGGGAATACGACATCATCGCACCTTACTACAAGTGCAATATGACCGACATCATGGCGGCCATAGGCCTGGCGCAGTTCGAGCGCTACCCGGCTCTGCTCGAAAGACGCAAGACCATCATCGAACGCTACAATGCGGGGCTGCGCAATTGCCACGTGGCGGTACTCCCCCATTTCGGTGAAGACCACCGCTCAAGCGGGCACCTGTACATCGTGCGTCTGCTCGACCTGGACGTAGCCGAACGCAACCAGGTGATTACGGAGATGGCCGAACGCGGCATTGCCTGCAATGTGCATTACAAGCCGCTGCCGATGATGACGGCCTACAAGGCTATGGGCTATGACATCAAGGACTTCCCCAATGCCTACAACCTCTACCGCAATGCCGTGACACTGCCTCTGCACACCCTCCTTTCCGACGAGGATGTGGACTATGTGCTGGACAATCTCATAGATATACTCCACAAGTTCGATGCTTAAACGGACCTTCGACATATTGGCGAGCCTGGCGGGGCTGATTGTGCTTTCTCCGCTGTTCCTGGCCGTGGCACTGTGGATCAAATGCGATTCGCAGGGACCGGTGTTCTACAGGCAGTCGAGGGTGGGCCGCCGCAACCGGGATTTCCGCCTCTTCAAATTCCGCTCGATGTATGTCGACTCGGATAAGAAAGGCCTGCTCACGGTGGGCGGGCACGATGCACGCGTGACCAGGTCAGGTTATTTTATCCGAAAGTACAAGATTGACGAACTGCCGCAACTCATCAACGTCCTGACAGGCGACATGAGTTTTGTCGGTCCACGGCCTGAAGTGCGCCGCTACGTGGACCTCTATACCGACGAACAACGGCACGTCCTGGATGTCCGTCCAGGCATCACAGACCGTGCCTCGGTGAAGTACCGAAACGAAAACGAGCTGCTGGCGCAAGCCGCTGACCCTGAGAAATACTATGTGGAGGTTATCATGCCCGACAAACTGGCCATCAACCTGGCTTATGTAGCCCACCATTCGGTGTGGTCGGACATCGGCATCATCTTCTCCACTTTTGCCGCTATCGGCAGCAAATGACCGGATGAACCGCCGGCGCGGCACACACAGCAGCCTATCGGCGTCCGATTCGGATGACGTTGCCTTCCCTTACCAAAGGTCTGAAATCACCCCGATGCTCTTCGAATTCGGCGGGCGAGATGGAATATATCTTCAGTGACGAAGCGCGCGGATAGCGGTTGAAGAACGGGTCGGCAGAAGTGTACCATTGGCATTCCTGAACTTGCGGAATCAGCGGAATCTGGTCCCAGAGCATAAAGAGTCTGGTGCGGCTTGCTATGGTAATCCCCAGCTTGTCGCCCCGCAGTTTGATTATGCAGATAAGGTGCTGGCGCCTCTCGGTGTCTTTGGCCATATCTTCCTCCGTCTTGCGGTGCGACACTTGGATATGGAGGCCGAAGCGCCTGTTTATCTCCGCCATCTTCGTCTTGAACAAGGTGCCATGCGGACTGTCGTCCTGCATTTGGTTGGAGAGAATCCAATAGTGAATCATCTCATGGACGATGGTATCTTGCACCACGTTCTCCGGTCGGTCCACCAATGTGCTGATGACGAACACGAAGTCATAGTAATGCCACGTGCCGTCGGGATTCCTCTTCCGGCGGCATTGCACCGCACCGATGAAGGTTCTGGCCCGGCTGAGCCTAAAGGCTATCGGCTGCAGCTTTCCCTCAAACATCATCGTGTTGTATTCCTCAAACTTCTGCCTTATATAGTCGAGCGTTGCTATCATTGTTGCGGGTTTGTGACTCTTGGAACAGAAGAGAATGTCCGTTCTGGCATTTCCCCCTAAACCGTTTTTATCCTTCCTTGACTTTCCACTCCGTAATGGTACGCTGCTTGCTGTCGTAATTGACCCCTATCTTCACAAGGCGCTTGCCGTCGGCGGAGTAAGGGATGAGATAGCCTTTGTCTTCTATCTGTTGGAGGGCCTCGTCGGCCGAGCCGTCATATTTCAATTCGAACACATAAACGGCGTCGGGCATATGCACTACGGCATCCGCCCTACCTATGGCGCTGTCCTCTTCCACCCGGATGAAAGCTCCCATTAAGTTGAAGATGAGGTAGAATACGGTCTGGAAATCGCGCTCACACTTGTTGGAGAGACGGTTAGAGATGCCGGCAAGGTAGGCCCTCAGCCGCAGCATCGTCTCTTCCGTCTTGCCGTCGTAGAGCAGTTGCACAAGGTCGCCTACGAGGCTGTTATTGTCCAACGAAACAGGAGAGAGATAGTTGGGCGCAAGATTTTTAAGCATACCTATACGCACCTCCATATTGGGATAACCCAGATTGTACCGACGTAACAAAGGGTTATACTTTCTGATGGTGAGATATCCGCTTTGGTAGAGCATCGGCAAAGCCGATGTCATCTGTTCGGGCGACACATCGAAATCGTCCACTCCAATACCATTCTTCTCGATATCCATCACATTGACGTGGTACTTTTGCAGCAACTTTACAACGTAAGTAGGTGTACCGGAACCGAACCAATAAGAGGAAATGTCCCGGGCATTGAGAGCCCGTATCAGACTGAAGGGGTTGAACACATCCTCCGACTGCTTGCTGAAATGGTAGCCGTCATAGTACGTACGAAGCTCTTCCATACATTCGTTGTAGGTCATACCAAGTGCCCGACCGAGGTTTTCCACATCGGGGCGCATCACCGAGGTAAGCTCGGACAGGCTAATGCCGCAAATGGCGGAATATTGGTCAAACAGGCTGATGTTCTCGAGGTTGTTGAGCTCGCTGAAGATGCTGAGTTGCGAGAACTTTGTGATACCCGTCAGGAACGTAAACTCCAGATAGGGGTCGAGTTTCTTCAACGGGCTGTAGAAGTTCTGCATGATAAGGCGCAACTCGCGCAGGTTGTCATCCTCGTGCACAACATCGAGCAATGGGGCATCATATTCATCGACGATGACCACCGTCTTTTGGCCTGTCTGCTCTTTTGCTCGCCTTACGAGACCATCCAAACGGTCATTGGGGTGTTTTTCTATTTCATTTCTGCCATAGATATCCTCGTATTGTGCAAGTTGTACGTTAAGGTAATCCTTCAGCATCTCTGCATCAAAATGCTTTGCCCCGCTCATGTCGAAATGCAGTACGGGATGCTTCACCCAGTCCTTCTCATAGTCTGCAATGGCAAGACCTTCGAAGAGCTCTTTTCTTCCCTCGAAGTAGGCCTGCAGTGTGGAGGCAAAGAGCGACTTTCCGAACCGCCTCGGGCGACTCAGAAAGACATAGCTCATCTGTTTCCGGCGGAAGTCAACGATATATTTTGTTTTGTCGACATAGAGATAGTTCCCGTTACGAATCTTCTCGAAGGTCTGTATCCCTACCGGATATTTGTTCACCATTGGCTCCATAGTCTTGCTTCTTGAAAGTTTTGCGCCGCTAAGGTACGCATTATTTGTGAGATGTAACACTTTTGGTGCAGAAAAATCTATTTCGTGTCGGCATTCGCCCAACCACATGCGTAATATAACGCGTTTCGGTTGTCATTACAAAGGCTTCACATGGATGT
>CAVFPF010000053.1:0-32773 GCA_963624265.1 bacterium
AGAACCGTGTGCGTGCCTGCGCAGGCGCATCCAATAGTCCGTGAGGATAATGGTAGAGCACGAGGTGACCGAGGTGGCCACGGTGCTCATTCCAGCGGCAAAGACGCTGGCTA
This sequence comes from bacterium, assembly GCA_963624265.1. Lineage (GTDB taxonomy): Bacteria > Bacteroidota > Bacteroidia > Bacteroidales > UBA3663 > Liminaster. The sequence continues at coordinate 114 of CAVFPF010000053.1, forward strand.
TGAGGAGTCCCGTCAGACCCGTGGGGAGGGAGTGGACCATAAAGTAGGGGAAGATATAGTCCGCTTTGCCCGCTGCCTCGAGAGCCTGTACCTCCTCGCAGGGAAAGGCCTGATAGTAGCCGTACAGACACGTGCCAATGAGGAAGAAGATGGCCGAGATGGGGATGTAGAGCCATCCGCCGAAGAGGGCGGCGTGTTGCGCCTCGCGCAGCGTCTTGGCCGTATGGTAGCGCTGCACGTAGTTCTGGTCGATGCCGTAGTTCTGCAGGTTGATGAAGATGCCGTACACGAGGCACACCCAGAAGGTCGAGTGGCCGAGGTCGGTCGCGTCCATCGAGCCAAAACTCAGCTTGCACCGGCCCGTGGCGGGGTCGATGGTCTCCCAACCCGTGCGGAGTGCCTGCATCGGTCCTTCGGGCATGGAGCAGAGCAGTACGGCCAGGCAGACCACGGCTCCGCCTATGAGGATGAAACCCTGCACAGCTTCGGTCCAGATTACGGCCTTCATGCCGCCCAACATCGAGTAGAGAATGATGGCGGCCGAGGTGACGACGATGACCGCCTGGAGGTTCCAGCCCATCAGGATGTGCATGGGCATGGCCAGCAGGAAGAGTATGGAGCCCATGCGGGCAATCTGCGTGAGCAAGTAGCAGGCCGAGGCGTAGATGCGTGCCCATGGACCGAAACGATCCTCGAGGAAGGCGTAGGCCGAGACCGACCCCAGACTCCGGTAGAAGGGGACGAACCACCGCGCCGCTATCCAGCATGCGATGGGAATGCTCAGTCCGAAGACGAAAGGATTCCAGTCGCCGGCATACGACTTGCCGGGATTGCCCAAATAGCTGATGCTGCTCACATAGGTCGAGAAGATGCTCATGCCGACCACCCATCCGGGGATGTTGCGCCCAGCGTTGGTAAACTCCCTGGCACTGGTTTCTCGCCGGTAGAAGAGCATGCCCATCAGGACGATTCCTCCAGTACACACCAGAAAGACGATGAGGTCGACTATATGCATGACGGTATCAAATTTGAACAGTATAAAATTTAAGTTGCGGCACAAAGGTATGCGTTTTGTTAGGATTGTGCAAGACGATAAGGTGAAAAATGTACGAATTTACCCCAATTTTTGTACGAAATTTTGTTTACCCGGTTATTTTTCGCTATATTTGCCGCCGGTTTCCTATGCTATCGGGCCAATACCGTTGCCTCCGGGCAAGATGGCTTTCACCCGGGTAGATAAAACTTTGCCCATGCGGACATACAGAAGATGGCTTTGACCATACCTGCATGTTGTGTGCTCTGCTATGGCAAAAAAATCTTTGCCCATGCGGACATACAGAAGATGGCTTTGACCATACCTGCATGTTGTGTGCTCCGCTATGGCAAAAAAATCTTTGCCCATGCGGAAGATGGCTTTGACCTTAAAGGCAGGGTTCGAACCGCACAAGTCTTATACTCTATATATTACAAAGTCAAAGTACAATGAAAACAGACCAGACACGACCCATCCTGCACTACAATGGCGTCAGCTATGTGGTGCCCTTCGTGCTCATCACAAGTCTCTTTGCCCTTTGGGGGTTTGCCAACGACATCACTAACCCGATGGTGGCAGCCTTTCAGACGGTGATGGAGCTTTCCGCCACACGCGCCTCGATGGTGCAGTTTGCCTTCTATGGAGGCTACGCCACGATGGCCATCCCCGCAGCCTTGTTTATCAGGAAGTATAGCTACAAGAGCGGCGTGCTCCTTGGTCTGGCCCTCTATGCCGTCGGAGCGTTCCTCTTCATACCTGCTGCTTCGTGCCAGAACTTTACGTTCTTCTGTTTCTCCCTCTACATCCTGACTTTCGGTCTGGCTTTCCTCGAGACGACGGCCAATCCGTATATCCTCTCGTTGGGCTCGAAGGCAACCTCCACACGGCGCCTCAATATGGCGCAGGCCTTCAACCCCATGGGCTCGTTGTGCGGTATGGCCGTAGCCAGCCACATCGTCCTGCCTAACCTCATCAGCGACCAGCGCGACGAGGCCGGCAACATCATCTTCTACTCGCTCAGTGAGGCGGAGAAGGCCGAGATTCGCTTGCATGACTTGGCCGTGATACGCGACCCCTATGTCTGCATCGGCATCGTGGTGCTCATCGTCTTCGTCATCATCGCCTGCAAGCGGATGCCAGACACTACCGGCACATCCGCTCACGCCCCTGCCCGCGAGTCGCTCGGTCGTCTGTGGCACAACCACATCTACCGTGAGGGCGTGTTTGCCCAAGTGCTCTATGTGGCCGCTCAAATTATGGTGTGGACCTTCATTATCCAGTACGCCGACCGGCTCGGCATCGACAAGGCTACGGCCCAGACCTACAACATCGTGGCCATGTGCATGTTCCTTTCGGCCCGCTTCATTGTGACCTATCTGATGCGCTACTTCAATGGTCGCCTGCTGCTCTTTATCTTCGGCATCGGTGCTGCATGCGCTTCGGCCGGCACAATACTCATTGACGGCATGACGGGCCTGTACTGCCTGATAGCCATCAGCTTCTTCATGTCGCTGATGTTCCCCACCATCTACGGCATTGCCCTCGAGGATGTCCGTCCCGAAGACTCTACTTTCGGTGCCGCATTCCTGGTGATGGCCATTGTGGGCGGTTCGATATTTCCTCCACTGCAGGGTCTCATCATCGATGCGGGCGGTCAGGAGCACATCATCGCCGGTCTGCCGAGCGTCAACTTCAGCTATATCCTGCCCCTCGTCTGCTTCGTCTTCATCACCCTCTACGGATGGCGTTGCTACAAGTCGCTCCGCAGCGGCCAAGAAACAACGTGCGCGTGAAGGATGGTTTTACAAAGCAAAACATAGCCGGTTTTACAGAGCAAAACATAACACATCAATATGATTGTAAGAAGTAAAGCCCCGCTGCGCCTCGGACTGGCGGGAGGTGGTTCGGATGTGTCGCCCTACAGCGATATCTACGGAGGTTTGGTGCTTAACGCCACCATCAACCTATACGCCTACTGCACCATCGAGGAGACCTCTGACGGCTGCATCGCCATCAACGCCATCGATGCCCATTGCCAAAAGAGCTATCCGATGGCAGAGCAACTCGAAATAGACGGGGAGGCCAGCCTCATCAAGGGCGTGTATAATCGTGTGGTGAGGGACTTTGAGGTGGGCGCCCGGTCCTTCCGCATCACGACCTACAATGATGCCCCCGCCGGTTCCGGACTCGGTACGTCGTCGACCATGGTGGTCTGCATTCTCAAGGCCTTTGTCGAGTGGCTTAGCCTGCCCCTCGGTGACTACGAAATCTCGCGCTTGGCCTACGAGGTGGAGCGCAAGGACCTCGGCCTGGCAGGCGGCAAGCAGGACCAGTATGCGGCTGCATTCGGTGGCTTTAACTATATGGAGTTCCTTCAAGACGATATGGTCATTGTCAATCCGCTCAAGATCAAGCGCTGGATAGTCGACGAACTGGAGGCCAGCATGTTGCTCTACTTTACGGGTAAGAGCCGCAGCAGTGCCGCTATTATAGAGGAGCAGAAAGCCAACACCTCGCAGGGCGAGAGCGACGCCGTCGAGGCTATGCACCGCATCAAGCAGAGCGCCAAGGACATGAAACTTGCCCTCCTCAAGGGCGACGTGGAGAGCTTTGCCGCCATCTTGCGCGAGAGCTGGGAGAACAAGAAGCGTATGGCCACCCACATCACAAACCCCATTATCCAGGAGGCCATGGACGTGGCCATAGCGGCCGGTGCCAAGGCAGGCAAGGTGAGCGGTGCCGGCGGAGGAGGTTTCATTATGTTCGTGGTGGAGCCGACTCGCAAGAAGGAGGTCGAAGAGGCGCTCAAGAAGCTCAACGGCTTTGTGATGCCGTTCCAATTCTCAGATGGCGGCGCACACGGATGGAAGATATACTAGTAATTGATAACAGGATATTTTCGTAAGCCAAATGAGCAGAATCAAGCTTGCCCAGAGTTATGCCATTGCGAGAAAATGAGCGCGAAGTGAACTTATAATTTAAAACTTACATTTGAAGATTTGCACAATGAATCGGCATATAGAAACTTTAGTCCAGCGCTATCCGCAGCTGGAATGTTGCCAGGAAGAGATACTTAAAGCCTATCAGATACTCGAGGAGGCCTATAGGTCGGGGTGCAAGCTGCTCGTGGCCGGCAACGGCGGTTCGGCGTCCGACTCCGAACACATCGTGGGCGAACTGATGAAGGAGTTTAAGCTCAAGCGCAAAATCTATGCAGCACAGATTGACCGGCTTATGCAGATAGATCCTGATATGGGCCGCGTGCTGGCCGAGCACTTGCAGGGTGCCCTTCCCGCCATCTCGTTGGTTGGCGAACCTTCGCTCACCACGGCTTTCATGAACGATGTCGTGCCCGTCCTCATCTTTGCCCAGCAGGTCAACGGACTGGGTCAGGCCGGCGACGTCTTCCTCGGTATCTCCACTTCGGGCAATAGCCAGAACGTGCTCTACGCCGCCGTAGCCGCCAAGTCGAAGGGACTCAAGGTTATCGGCCTCACGGGACAGAACCCAAACCGCTTCGAGAACTTCGCCGACGTCTGCATACACGTGCCCGAGACCGAGACGTACCGTATTCAGGAACTCCACCTGCCCGTCTACCATTGTTTGTGTTTAATGTTGGAAGAGAAGTTCTTCGGGTGAAGTCGCGCGGGTGAGAAGCAAAAAAATGAAAATATGCGAGAGACTTTCGGCGTTGCAGATGCGACTCTTGATGACAGTCTTTCACTAATCTAATGAAAGCAGGCTTTCAACGCTCAGCAAAAGCCCAAAATCTGCGCCTTTCTTATTAAACCAGCAAACCTAAAGATATGAAGACAGTGATTATGGCAGGGGGCAAAGGTACGCGCATTGCCTCGGTGAGAAGCGATGTGCCCAAGCCGATGATACCGATATGCGGCAAGCCCATCCTGGAACATCAGATAGACAACTTGAAGGCCTGCGGACTGACCGACATCATCCTCGTCATCGGTTATCTCGGTGACAAGATTCGCGAGTACTTCGGCGATGGCAGCAAGTGGGGAGTCAAGTTAGAATACTTTGTCGAAGACCATCCGCTCGGCACGGCCGGCGCTTTGTTTTATATGGCGGGACTGGCACCTGGTGAAAAGTGCCTAGAGTCTAGAGACTCTCAACTAGATGCTAGAGACTCTCAACAAGATGCTAGTCACTACTCTCAACAAGTCACTCTAAACGCTGATTTCCTCCTCCTCTGCGGTGACGTCATCATCGACGTGGACTTCAACCGCTTTATCGATTTCCATAAAGAGCACGGGGCGTGGGCGAGCCTTGTGGCACACCCCAACGGACACCCTTATGATAGTTCGCTGCTCGTGACGGAGATAGAAGGGCCGAAGGAGCCGGGCGGAATGCCCGAAGACACGCACCGCGTGGTGCGCTGGATGGCTAAAGAGGACGAGCGAACCTACTACAAGAACCGTGTCAATGCAGGCATCGAAATCATCTCGCCCGAACTCCTGAGGGAGACGATGCGCCACTTCGTGCCACGTCACCCCGAGACGCCCGACAAGATTGACCTCGACCGCGATGTGCTGAAACCCAACATCGCAAGCGGACTCATTTACGCTTACGACACGCCGGAGTATATCAAGGACATGGGTACGCCCGACCGCTACTACGAAACGGAGCGGGATATAGAGAGCGGCAAGGTTCACGCGCGCAACCTCAAGAACAGGCAGAAGGCTGTCTTCCTGGACCGCGACGGCACGCTAAACGTCACGACCGGGTTCCTGACTTCAGCTGAGCAGTTTACGCTCATAGAGGGTGTGGCCGAGGCCGTCAAGGCCATCAATAAGAGCGGCTATTTGGCCATCGTCGTAACCAACCAGCCTGTCATCGCCCGCGGCGAGTGTACCTTCGAGGAGTTGCAGCGCATCCACGACAGGATGGAGACGGAACTGGGCAGGGCCGGAGCCTTCGTCGACGCCATCTACGTTTGTCCTCACCACACAGACAAGGGCTTTGAGGGCGAAAGGCCCGAGTACAAGTGCGACTGCCCGTGTCGCAAGCCTAAACCTGGACTCTTGCTGCAGGCTGCCCGTGACTTCAATATCGACCTCGCCGAGTCGTATATGATAGGGGATGGCCAGCGCGATGTCGAGGCGGGCCGTAATGCCGGAGTAAAAGCCAGCATCCTCGTCGGGTCCAATCAGCCCAACGCTCTCCTCAAGGCCCTGCAGGCAGAGGGTGTCGTGTGAAGGCGTAAAAAATCCCGGCCGCTGCTCACGCAGAAACCGAGATGAAATGTTCCGTTTTTAAAGTGTATGAAAAACTTTAAAAATGGCTCGAGTTATAAACCTTACTCATCTGTTATCTTTTCTTTATTCGGACCTTTGTCCGTAGCCGGAGTGGACTCCGGGCGCTTCATGAGCGGCTCGCCGAGACTTCCGGCGATGATATGCTGAGAGTCGTACATGAGACGCATTACTCCGTTGTCCGTACCCTCTGAGCGGGTTACAGCCGGGAGCGGGTCATGTATAGTCAGCGTCATCCGATGCCAGTGAACCAGGATGGTGCCCTTCTTCATAATCTGATAGGGACCTTCGATGGTGATGGGCACGACGGGGAGTTTGAGCATGGCCGCAAGAGTGAAAGCTCCCTTCTTGAAGCGGCTCATGTGTCCGTCTTTGGTGCGCGTTCCCTCTGGGAAGACGATGATGGAAATGCCGTCACGGAGTGTCTGAAGAGCCTGACGTACGGTGTGCATCATACCTGTGGCGCCCCGTTCGTCGACCCAAATGTGGCCGGCCTTGTCGCAAGCGAGTCCTACAAAAGGTATCTTGCGGATGCCCTTGCGCAACATCCAACGGAAGGGTTGGCCCAAGGCAGCATAGAGCAGGAAGATGTCGAAAGCCCCCTGATGGTTGGCTACGAAGACATACGAAGTCCGTGGGTCGAGTTTCTCACGTCCTTTTACCTTGTAGGGACACAACGCCAGGTAGCATACTATCCTGGCCCAAACGACCCCCGGCCAATATCCGGCCCATCGGCCAAACCCGATCATACAACCTATGTAGGTGATGATACTGCACAGTATGGTCAGCGTGAGAAATATAGGTAGGAATATAACCACCTCATAGAGAAGGTATAATATTACCATGGCGAGTTTCGTTCGTTTTCTTTTGTTTTTGACAAATGTTCTCTTGCCTCTCCGACAAATATCGTTCGCCTCTCCGGCAAAGAATTTTGTTGTCGTTTTTGACAAAAAAGCCTTGTAAGTATTGCTTTCGGGGGCAAAGATATGGGAAAAAACACGAAATAACACTTTTTTTTGCGAAAAAATGAACAACCTATCGAAAAAAGCATTTACTTTGCCAAAAATTAGACAGCATAAATAACAAAATAATCAACCATAATAAAAACATACAACCACTATGAGGTTCTTGAAACTATATGGAGGCTCTGTCCTTATCCTATTGGCTGCTATAGTCCTTTTCATCGCTTTCAAATGCGTTGAGCTTGACAAGGGTGCTTACAACACAGTACTCGTCAGCTGCCTGGTAGCTATCGTGCTCGGTGTAGCCCTCTGTATCATCGGAGGCCGTATCGCTGACAAGATAGGCGGCAAGTAATTCGTCTCAAAAAGATAGGGTAAGAATGCTCTGCTGTGTAGCAGAGTCTTCTTACTCACATCGTTTCATCACGTCGGCTGGATAGGAATGTGTCCTACCCGATTTTGTCATTCATCATTATCACGTTCGCGCGCGTTTTATAGGTATGTGTAGAAAAGTCCTCTTGGTTATGTTGCTTTTGGCAGTGACGACACCGTCTGTCCTCTATGCCCAGAAATTTTCGAAGAAGGAACAAGCCCGCCGGGAGGCCCGTGAGGCTAACTACTTCTGTGGGGCTACGTTCACCTTGACTGCCGGATATGAACACAGTTGGATGAACGAGCAGTCTGTCTCGCTGAGTACCAAATACTACGGCAGGAGTGAGAAATGGGCCAATACGCACGATTCCTTCAACGTAGGTTTCCTTTGGGACCAGGCGCTGAGCAAGAAGTGGGGTGTGCAAGCCGGCCTCTTCTACAAACAGAAAGGAGGCGACCATCTTTTCTACTACGACAATGGTCTTGGCTACGGAGCCATACTCCGACCTGAAGAAACGGTCGAAGCCGGCATCAATATGATAGAACTCCAAAGCCAAATGCGTCGGTTCTTTGCCCTTTCCCCCAAGAGCCGTGTGTCGGTTGGTGCAGGTATCTTTATCGACAAGTTTATCGACGCTCCCGATGACGTGCGCAACTGGAACCTCGGCGTTCAGGCCAGTCTCGGTTACGATTGGCGTCATCTCGCCCTCAGTGTGACCTATCAGTGCGGTCTTCTGCCCAGTGTCGTGTGCGACTGCAACAGCCGTATGTCGTCTGTCTCGATCAATGCCGGGTTCCGCTTCTGGAAGAAATAGTCAGGATTTCGCTTTCGGAAGAAACTGAGTTTGTCAGAAGAAAAAACTTTAGTTTTGCATTCGGGAAAACATAGTTTTGATTTTCAGAAAATGCAGTTTTGATTTTCGAAAAACGCAGTTAGCCTTGAGAAAACCGGATTGCAGCTTTGAAAAAGAACTTGTAGGAAAAGTGTTTGAAGGAAAAGAGAAAGAGAGAAAAGTTTTGCCTTATAGATAAGAACCTTGCTTGTGTCGAAGCGACAAGCGCGTGCAAGGAATCCGGACGAAAGAAACGTGTCGTGGATTGGAGGAATCCGGACGATAAAAAAAGTCAAAGATTTTGTAATATATTTTGTAGTTATTGTTTTATATGGAAATGCAATTTAGCCCGCTTACGGCCGTGAGTCCGATAGACGGACGTTATCATAGCAAGACCGAGGTGCTGAGCAACTATTTCTCCGAGTATGCACTTATCCGTTATCGCGTACGCGTTGAGGTAGAGTATTTCATCGCCCTCTGCGAATTGCCCTTGCCTCAATTGGCCTCAGTGCCCAAAGACTGCTTCGCCAAGCTCCGTGCCATCTACCAGAACTTCCAACTCGCCGATGCCCAACGCGTCAAGGACATTGAGAGCGTCACCAACCACGACGTCAAGGCTGTCGAGTATCTGCTGAAGGAGGAATTCGACAAGCTTGGCTTGGAGCAGTACAAGGAGTTCATCCACTTCGGTCTCACCAGCCAGGATATCAACAATACATCTATCCCGATGTCTATCAAGGAGTGTGTCTACGAGGTTTATATCCCCGCTCTCCAGGAGGTGATAGACCAGCTCGCCGCTTATGCCGACGAGTGGAAGGACATTCCGATGTTGGCCCGTACACACGGACAACCTGCCTCGCCGACACGTCTCGGCAAGGAGATTATGGTCTTTGTCTATCGCCTGCGTCAACAGCTCGAACTGCTTAAACAAGTGCCCGTCAGCGGCAAGTTTGGTGGCGCTACCGGCAATTTCAACGCCCACCACATCGCCTATCCCGACCGCAACTGGAAAGCCTTTGCCGCCTCGTTCCTCCATGACAGACTCGGCATCGAGCGCGAGGAGTGGACGACTCAGATTTCCAACTACGACAACCTGGCAGCCCTCTTTGACGCCCTCCGCCGCATCAATGTCGTGCTCCTTGACATCGACAAAGACTTCTGGCAGTACATTTCTATGGAGTACTTCAAGCAGCAGATTAAGGCAGGTGAAGTCGGCTCGTCAGCCATGCCGCACAAGGTCAATCCAATTGACTACGAGAACTCAGAGGGCAACCTCGGCATTGCCAACGCCGTACTCGAGCACCTCGCTACCAAACTGCCCGTGAGCCGTCTGCAGCGCGACCTGACCGACAGCACCGTGCTGCGCAATGTCGGCGTGCCGATGGGCCACATGCTCATTGCCCTGGCCTCGACACTCAAGGGCCTCCGCAAGCTCCTCCTTAACGAGTCAGCCATCCGCAGGGATCTGGACAACGCTTGGGCCGTAGTGGCCGAAGGTATCCAGACCATTTTGCGCCGCGAAGGTTATCCCAAACCCTATGAAACGCTCAAGGCACTCACCCGCGTCAATACGGGCATGAATGCTGAGACTATAAGCGATTTTATCGAAACATTGAATGTATCGGAGTCTGTGAAAGCAGAACTGCATGCACTGGCTCCTGGTAACTATACCGGTATTTAAAAATTTTATTATCAATCAAAAAACAGGCTTAAACTACTACAAGTCAATCAATCATGGAAGAGAATCAAAACCCACAGGCTGAAACTCCGCAGAATGTAGGCGGGGATCAGCCGCAACCACAACAGAAGCGTCGTCGTATCAGCGAAACACAAGGCCGTTTCAACATGGACCAGGAGTCGTACGGCCGTTCTTACCAACCTCGCACCTATGGAGCTACGCGTACGGGAGGCTACCAGCGCCCGTCTTACCAAAGCCAGGACAACAACGCTGGCGCACAATCGTACTCCCGCGGAGGTTATCAGCCCCGTTCCAACAACTACCAGGCCCGTGGCTATCAGCGGCCTTCGGCTCCTCACACAGGATATAACCGCTATCAGTCATCGCCCGTCGATTCATCGGTCACACCGGGCAAACCCCAGCAGGAAGGCAGCTACAACAGCCGTCCGCAGCAGGAAGGCAGTTATCAGCCGCGTCGTCCGCAGCAGGGCGGATACAATGCCCGCCCGCAGCAGGGTGGCTATGGTCGTCCACAGCAGAGTGGGTACAATGCGCGTCCGCAGCAAGGCGGCTATGGTCGTCCACAGCAGGGTGGATACAATGCGCGTCCGCAGCAAGGTGGCTACGGTCGTCCGCAGCAAGGTGGTTATGGCCGTCCGCAGCAAGGTGGTTATGGCCGTCCGCAGCAAGGCGGCTATGGTCGTCCACAGCAAGGCGGATATGATCGCAACGGTTACGCACAGCGCGGCCGCCAGGGTGCACGCAAACAGGCTTACAATCCTCACCGTCCCGTCGAGTACACCGACGCTATCGTAGATCCGAACGAGGAGTTGCGCCTCAACAAGTATTTGGCCAACGCCGGCGTATGTTCTCGTCGTGAGGCTGACGAGCACATCAAGAACGGCTCTGTCAAGGTCAACGGCAATGTGGTTACTGAACTCGGTACAAAGGTGACCCGCAAGGACAGCATCACCTTCAACGACACTCCGGTGAGCCTCGAGCGCAAGGTCTATGTGCTCCTCAATAAGCCTAAGGATACCGTTACGACGAGCGATGACCCGCAGGGCCGTCAGACCGTTATGGATCTCGTCCGCAACGCATCGCGCGAACGTATCTATCCTGTAGGTCGTCTGGACCGCAATACGACAGGTGTCATCCTGCTCACCAACGACGGCGACCTTGCCTCAAAACTGACACACCCCAAGTATGTCAAGAAGAAGATTTATCACGTTTGGCTCGACAAGGACGTGACCGAGGAGGATTTGGCTAAGATAGCAGCCGGTGTCGAATTGGAGGACGGTATGATACATGCCGATGCCATCGCCTATGCCAACGAGGATGACAAGAATCAGGTCGGCATCGAAATCCACTCGGGCAAGAACCGTATCGTGCGCCGTATCTTCGAGCACCTCGGTTACCGTGTCACTAAGTTGGACCGTGTCTACTTCGCAGGTTTGACCAAGAAAAACCTGCCTCGAGGTCGCTGGCGTCACCTCACCCAGCAGGAGGTCAACATGCTCAAGATGGGAGCTTTCGAATAAATCTCCCTCAATACCTTATGACAGCACGACACTCTTTGTGCCGTGCTCGTCATTACTCTACAAAAGAAAATAGCATTTCCAAATAAACTCATAAAACAGATTGAGGAGTATTTTATGAAACGTGAGATAATAAACAATGTCCTCAAGGAGGCCAAGTTGGACCGCCAGGTCACCGTGTGCGGTTGGGTGCGCTCTATGCGCGGCAACAAGGTGGTCAAATTCATCGCACTCAACGACGGAAGTTGCGTGAGCGGCATCCAGATTGTGGCTGATGCCGACAAGTTTGACGAGGCTTTGCTCAAGCGCATCACTACGGGCGCCTGCATCAAGGTAGTCGGTCAGCTAGTGGCCAGTCAGGGCGGAAGCCAGTCGTGCGAGATTCAGGCTTCGACTATCGAGGTGTTGGGCGATTGCGACCCCAACGAATACCCGTTGCAGAAGAAAGGCCATTCGCTGGAGTTCCTTCGTGAGAAAGGCCATCTGCGTCCACGTACCAACCTCTTTGGCGCTATTCTGCGTATACGTCACAATATGGCCATCGCCATCCACCAGTATTTCCACGAGCATGGTTTCTACTACTTCCATACTCCGCTGATTACGGCAAGTGACTGCGAGGGCGCCGGACAGATGTTCCAGGTAACGACCAAAAACCTCTACGACCTCAAGAAGGATGAAAACGGCTCGATTATCTACGATGACGACTTCTTCGGCAAGATGACCTCTCTCACCGTTTCCGGTCAGCTTGAAGGCGAACTCGGCGCCACGGCCCTGGGTCAGATTTATACGTTCGGTCCTACGTTCCGTGCCGAAAACTCTAACACACCCCGCCATCTGGCTGAGTTTTGGATGGTCGAACCGGAAGTGGCCTTCTACGATATGGACGATCTGATGGAACTCGAGGAAGACTTTATCAAGCATTGCGTACGATGGGCTCTCGACCACTGTCAGGAGGACTTGCAGTTCCTCAACAAACTCATTGACCCGACTCTGATAGAGCGTCTTGAGGGTGTGCTCAAGGAGAACTTTGTCCATCTGCCCTACACCAAAGGTATCGAGATTCTCCAGCAGGCCATCCGCGATGGCCGGAAGTTCGAGTTCCCATGCGAGTGGGGCGACGACCTTGCCTCGGAGCATGAGCGCTTCTTGGTCGAGGAGTACTTCAAGAAGCCAGTCATTATGACCAACTATCCGAAGAAAATTAAGTCGTTCTATATGAAGATAGACGAACAGAAGCCCGTCTACAACGGCAAGGAGATGGAGGAAACCGTACAAGGTACCGACGTTCTCTTCCCGCAGATAGGCGAAATCATCGGCGGTTCGGTGCGCGAGGAGAGCTACGACAAGTTGATGAACGAGATTACGACTCGCCATATCCCGATGAAGGACATGTGGTGGTATCTCGACACGCGCCGGTTCGGCTCTTGTCCGCACGCCGGCTTCGGTCTTGGTTTTGAGCGCCTTATCCTCTTCGTGACGGGTATGCAGAACATCCGCGATGTAATCCCGTTCCCGCGTACTCCTAAGTCTGCTGATTTCTGATTTTTCGCATTACATACAAGCTACAGAGATTCTTTAGGGAACACTCTGCAGCTTGTTTCGTCTTTCGACAAAAGGGCGGCTTTGCCTAGATCAAACGTCTGCAGTTTTCTTTGACGAGGTGTCGTGTTTCCCAACGCAAAGGGTTGCAAATCTTCGGTACAAAAACATCAATATTAAACCTAATATTTTTATGAAGACATCTTCCAAGACATCTTTCCTTGCTTTGTCTGTGGCCTTGCTGGCAAGTAGCAGTCTGAGAGCACAGAGTGAAATCTACCCGCAACATTTTGACTTGGAGCAGGTGACTCTGCTTGACGGACCGCTCAAGACCGCTCAGGACCTCAATATCCAGTATCTGCTGGCTTATGACGTGGACCGCCTGCTTACGCCTTTTGTGCGCCAGGCCGGACTCTCGGCCACTACCGATACCGCCAGCCCTTATTACCAGTGGGAGACCAAACACCCCAATCATGCCAACTGGGGCAGTGGCAGTTTCCGTCTCGACGGACACGTGGGCGGCCATTATCTTACGGCTTTGTCTCTGGCTTATGCCGCTTGTCATGATTCGAGCGTGCAACAGCAGATTCTGGACAGGATAGACTATATTCTGCCAATACTCAAGGATTGTCAAGATGCCTTCGATGCCGACAAGACGGGCCTCTATGGCTATATAGGAGGTCAACCTCTCAACGACGTGTGGCAAGATATGTATAAGGGCAGTCTGACAAAATGGAAGAACGTGCGCGGGTGGGTGCCTTTCTACTGCGAACACAAAGTTCTGGCCGGACTCCGCGATATCGCTCTCTATACTACTGACGATGCAAGCTACAGCCGCTCAACTATGGCTGCCCAGCTCTACCGCAAACTTTGCGACTGGAGCGTCAACGTAGTGGCAAAACTCTCGGAAACCCAAATGCAGAGTGTGCTCGACACAGAGCACGGTGGTATGAATGAGACGCTTATCGACGCCTTCCGACTCTTCGGCGACTCGACCTATCTCACTGCTGCCAAGCGCTATAGCCACAAGACGATGGTCTCCGGTATGCAGACTTTGTCGACGACTTTCCTCGATGGCAAGCACGCCAATACGCAAGTGCCCAAGTACATAGGCTTTGCACGTATCGCCCAGGAAGACGCCAGCGCAACTGCCTACAGCAAGTCGGCCGACAACTTTTGGACCAATGTGGCCAACAATCGTACGGTATGTATCGGTGGCAACTCGGTCAACGAGCACTTTATCGGGGCTGCATACGGCAACCGGTATATAGACGAGACCAACGGACCGGAGAGCTGCAACTCCAACAATATGCTCAAACTCTCAGAGACGCTCTTCGATACCCATCATGACGGAAAATATGCCGACTTCTACGAGGGAACGATGTACAACCACATCCTCTCGACGCAAGACCCACTGACTGGCGGATATGTCTATTTCACCCCGCTGCGTCCGCAATCCTATCGTATCTACAGTAAGATAGACCAAGATATGTGGTGCTGTGTGGGTACCGGTATGGAAAACCACTCCAAATACGGGCATTTCGTCTATACGCATGCAGGCGACAGTGTGCTCTATGTCAATCTCTTTACGGCCTCGCAACTGCAGGACTCCGTCTTCAGCCTCACACAGCAGACGGCTTTCCCTGCAGAGCAGGCTACGCGACTTACAATCGACCAAGCAGGAAGCTATACTTTGGCCATACGCCGTCCGTCGTGGGTAGGCGAGGGCTTTGCTATCAACCACAACGGCAAGCAAGTCAAAGCTACGGAACGAAGCGGATACTGCTACTACAAGTCAGACTTTAAGGCTGGTGATGTCGTGAGTGTTTCTCTTCCGATGTCTTTGCGCTACGAAGTTTGTCCCGGACTAACGGACTATATTGCGTTCAAGTACGGCCCGTTGCTCCTTTCTGCCCGCACCACTAGTGTGTCCGATGGCGACGGCAGCGGATTAGACTACGAAGCACTCTCGCACGAGTATGCGCTCGGCGAACGAATGGGACACGCCCCCGACAGCTATGCGCCCAAATGTGCTCTCGGTACAATGCCGATGTTGATAGGCAACCGTAGCGAAGTCCTGAGCCGCATCAGGCAGGACGGCGACAGTCTTCGTTTTACCATCGATGTGAGCCGCAACGATACGACTGCAGCCAACTACGGATGGACGTCACTCACCTTGGAGCCTTTCTATCAGTTGCATCACAGCCGCGTGATGACCTATTGGTATCAGCAGACTTATGCCGGCTATGCAGCCAGTTCGTGGGCGCAGGCCGAACTTGTGGCCCACAAGCTTGAAATACGCACCATCGACAAGGTCGATGTTGGCCAGCAACAGGCCGAGGCCGGTGTGGTTACCTACAGCACAGACTCCAACAATGGTTCGTATTTGGGCGAAGACTACCGCGACAGCAAGGCAAACGGATGGATAGAGATAGTGCTCAACAACAAAGAGCCCGAGGCCAAAGACTTGGCCCTCATCCTACGTTATACGACAGCCGATCAGGGTCGCAAGTGCTCTGTCTATGTCAATGGCACTCTTCTTCAGACTTATACCGTGCCCAAGACGACACTGCAGGCCGATGGCAATGGGTTCTACAATGCAGAACTGCCTTTGGGGAATCTCGCCTTTGATGCCGACGGCAAGACGCGTAGTGCCTATACCATTAGGATTGTGGCTTCGGGCGCTACGCTCAACCCCGGACTTTACTACATCCGTTTAGTCAAAGACTACAAGCAGTCCGATTACGCCTATCGTTTTAAAGCTTCGGATTGGGCTTATAGCGGCGATGCTGGACGTGTGTCGCAGAGCCGCATATCGTGCGACACGACGACCAATGCCGTCAGTCTGACCCAAAGCGGCGTCAACAATATTTGCCTCAAGTTTGGGGGCGACAGCCAGTATGAGGTGCCGGCAGTGCAGAAGTATCTCGTCATACGTGGTACAAATCTCAATGCAAGCACCGGCTGCAGTTATCTGTGGTGGCTCAATGGCGCCAATGCAGGAAGCCAGGTGCCTCCGACTTCTGTCAGTACTTTGGCCGATAGCCGTGTGCAGCTCGTTTGGGACATTACCAAGTCGGGACTGACGACCTTCTGTTTGTCCGACCCTTGGGTGCTTACCACTGCCAACAATGCCAACAGCACGCTCTTTGGACTTACAGCCAAGGCCAGCGCCAAGCCTGTGGTCATCAGTTATATAGGTTTCTTGAGCGAAGCACAACTGGCAGGAACCGAAACCGAACCGGCCGGTGATTATCTCTCGCTGGACAATGTCTCCGTGCGCCTCGGACAAAAGGACTGCTATAACCTGGACGGAACGCGTGCCCGCACCCGCAAACCAGGTTTCTTCTATATCTGGAAGAAACGTGCCGTCATGTATCAATGATTTGGCACTGTCGTGTTTTATTGATTCAACACACAGGTGTGTAGCATTGGTTTCGGTGCGGCATTGATTTGTTGGATATAGTAATATGATTCTGACCTGCGAAAAAAAGACATAGTATGGCGTTAAAACTTCTCTTGTCGTGGATTGCAGGTCTTTTGACCGGACTGCTAATCTCTCCCCGTGTGGGATGGGTGGTGGCTTCGGTCGCTTTTTTTGCATGGATGCTGACCAAGTTCAAGGTTTTGTCCTATCTGCTTCTTGTAGTGGCTTTTGGCATATTGGCTTCGGAGAGTTTCTATGTGTCAGATGGCTATGGGAAAGAGAGACAGGAAGAGCAACCCACGCAGACACGGGTCTTGCGAACTTGTGTGGAGCGTCTGCATTCGGCGGGATTGGAACCAGAGACCGAGCAACTGGCCGTGGGGATTCTCTTTGGCCAAAAAGCAGAGATGGACAAGGGGATGAAGCAGTCGTTTCGACAGGCGGGTATGAGTCATATCCTTGCTGTTTCAGGACTTCACATAGGCATTATTTGGGTTTTGCTTTTTTTGCTCTTCCGTCCGTTGATTTTGCTTTCCATTCTGACCAATGTCAATGAGGTTATGGTGGGATATGTTTTGCGTATAGTCATATTGGTCGTGCTGTGGGCCTACATCGTTATGATAGGGAGTCCTCCTTCCGCCTTGCGGGCAGGTCTTATGATAAGCCTGACGCAAGTGTCATCGGTGTGTGGTCGTGATGCGTGGGGGTGGCATAACCTGTGGCTGGCCGCTTTCATCATATTGGTTTGCCAACCATCATTGCTCTTTGATGTTGGATTCCAGTTGAGTATTATGGCTACGGCGGGCATTTTGGCCTTTCTGCCGTTAATGAGTGAGAAGCGGCGCCATTCACGTATCACACTTCGTGCAGAAGAACGTTATTCCACGATTAAAAAAATTGGACGTTGGTGTGCTTCGATGTTCTGGTTGTCTGTATCGGCGCAGATATTTACAGTTCCGATTTGTGCATACTATTTTCATCAGGTTCCTCTGTTAGGCTGGTTGCAGGGGCTTTTGGCAGTTCCTTTGGTTCCGGTGTTTGTCTATATGGCGGTAGTTGTACTTTTGTGTCCGATGTTATGGACCATGCCGCTCGAAGTTGTGTCCTGGTGGTTGCGGAAGGTGGCATGGCTGATAATGTGGCTGGAGGACGTGCTGATAGGAGGGGAGGTGTATTTGCATCCCACACTTTTGGAGACGATACTGCTGGAAACAGCACTGATGGGACTTGTGTTTATTTTGAAACGATTGGAAGACGAACCCAGAGCCATCTGGGTATGAGGCGCCAAAAGAAGACCAGGATGCGGTATTTGTAGTCGACGGTCACAATGGTTTTCTTCTTGAGCACTCCCTTCAGTATTTCGTGAGCGGCGTCATCCACGTTCAGTTGGAGAGGATACTTGCCTCCGTCGGAGAGGAGCGGAGTGCGGACAAACCCAGGTCGAATGTCGGTAATGAAGAGCCGGTCCATGTGCTTGATGTGCTTGAGTTGTGTTAAGCACTCCAAATAGTGATTGATGTAGCGTTTGCTAGCGGAGTAGGCTGGAGCAGCCCCCAGTCCGCGTGTTCCGGCTATGCTACTGATGACGGCTATCTGACCTTCCAGCTCCGGGTGCTCCTCGTAGTAATGGAAGACAGTAATGGCCAGACGTGTAAATCCGAGCGTGTTGGTCATGATAGTGTTGAGTTCCTTTTCCGCGTCGAGCTGCGTGTTTTGGTAGCCAATGCCTGAACTGTGAAAATACAAGTCCATACCACCCATATCCTCGATCATAGACAAGAGTTTTTGGGGCGCATCTTCGCGTGTGACGTCTATCTGACGCAAGGCAATTACATTGCTATGGTTGTGCGCTATCTCTTCCAGAAGAGTCTGCCGTCGGCCTGCGATGCCCACTTGCCAACCTCTGTCGCAGAGTTGTTTGACTACGGCCAGTCCGATGCCTGAGGTTGCTCCCATTACGATTGCTTTCTTCATATCGGTAAAAGTTTTTTCCCTTGATTCACTTGCAAGTGCTTCTTGATTTGTAGTTTTTTTGGTTGCCAAGTTTTTGCTCTACAAGATTTCTTGCTCCTATTTTGTTATACAAAATTTTTCTCGCAAGCGCTTCTTAATCTTAATTTCCCTACAATTTTATTATTACTTGCAAGTTTTTAGTCTATCCTTATTTCCTTTCTGTATTGCAAAAATCCGTTTTGCAAGGTAGTATGTCCGCCTTGTGCAAATCCAGTTCCTCTTTGAAGTCGGATGGCAGGAAGCCCGTTTCGCGTTTGAAGAACTTGACAAAGTACGACGGATCATCGTAGCCTAATTGGTAGGAAACCTCTTTGATCATCATGTTGGTGAACCGCAACAGACGTTTGGCCTCGAGGATGATGCGGTTGTTGATGTAGGAGAGAGGGGTTTGCCCCGAACATTCCAGGACGCAGTTGCTGAGCGTCTTTTGCGAGACGTTGAGCCGGTCGGCATAGTCCTTGACAGTGTGTAGCGTGTCATATTGCTGTTCGAGCACGCGACGGAACTGGACAAAGAGACGATGTGAGGCTTTGCCCGTATTGAGGTGTACGCTTCCGTCCTTTTGACCATAGCGGTGAACGGTAACGAGGAAGATTTTGACCAGCGAACGGAGCATGTCCAAGTGCCCGAACGTGTTGCTGTTGGCGAGTTCCTCTTCCATCATGTGGATATATGTGGCCAAATGTTCAGCAATGCTTGGTTCGGGGATGGTGCAAAACGGGGCAGAGTCGAACGTGTTGAAAACATTATACTTGATAAAGATGTCTTCATTGGCCTTTTCGTCCTTCAAAAAATCCGTGCAGAACTTTAGCAGTACGCCTTTGTAGTAGTTGTTTTCGTCAAAGTGGTGCACCTGTCCGGGAGAAAGGAAGAAAATGGAGTCCTTGCGCACCGGATAGTCCGTGAAGTCGACCGTATGCGTGCCTTCGCCCTCCTGAAACCAAAGGATTTCGTAGAAAGTGTGTACGTGCGGCTTGGTATTGTCCGTATCGTAAGTAAAAAAATCCGGCATGTGCTCTATCTGAAATCCGATGCCGCTGGGCGTGTCGCACACAGTCGTGTATTTTGTGAGGGTAGAAATCTTCTCGTGCATAACATTTCTGTTTTTTCGTCTGATCGTTATTTATACATTCCGCCTATAGAGACCAGTGGTGGATTGTCGTTGCAAAGGTATGGTTATTTTTGGCAAAAAGCAATAGTAAATCCAGGGACGTGGATGGTATTTTATGGAAATTTATAGAAAATAATACGATGCTTTCCATAATTTACCATCGGCATTCCAAAAAAATCATCTGAGATGTTGAGATATTGCCGTACCTTTGCACCGTTGAACGAATCAAGCCGGAATCAAGCCGAAGCCGATCTCGCCCGACAAACAAAAGAGTATCAACAACCAACATTCTAGTAACAATCAAGTATCAACCCTCAAAAAAGAACAACTATGAAGACAACCAAGTATGCTGGCACGCAAACCGAGAAGAATCTGGAAGTCGCTTTCGCAGGCGAATCACAGGCCCGTAACAAGTACACTTACTTTGCCTCTGTAGCCAAGAAGGAAGGTTATGAGCAGATGTCCGAGCTCTTCCTCAAGACGGCCGACAACGAGAAGGAACATGCCAAGATGTGGTTCAAGGAACTGAACGGCATCGGGAACACTGCCGAAAACCTGGCTGCTGCAGCTGCAGGCGAGAATTACGAGTGGACAGATATGTACGAGGGCTTTGCTGTCACTGCCGAGACCGAAGGCTTCCCCGAACTTGCCAAGAAGTTCCGTTTGGTTGCGGCCATCGAGAAGCGCCATGAGGAGCGTTACCGTGCTCTGTTGCACAATATCGAGTCGGCTGCCGTATTTGAGAAGAGCGATGTCAAAGTATGGGAGTGCCGTAACTGTGGCCACATCGTAGTAGGCACCAAGGCTCCAGAGGTTTGTCCCGTTTGCGCTCATCCGAAGTCTTATTTCGAGGTTCATACAGACAACTTCTAATCTGCCTCATTTAGGGCCGCGCATAGTCAAAGCCGGAACTACACTACACGCAATTATACAAATACCGCGAGGTGCAATGCGCACCCCACGGTATTATTGTTATTGGTAGTCGTGAGCTAAGAACTCAGCTTATTCCACAGAGCTTTGTCTTATTCTACAGTGACCTTCAGAGGCATGTCGATAGCCATAACCGTATTTTGAGTGGCACTTTCCCACTCGTCGTCGGTGGTATAGTCGCGTTTGCTCCAACCTCCGCCGAAATAGTAGGTGAAGGTGTCGCCGACCTTGTATGGTTTAAGCAGAGCCTTGGTGTTGCTGTAGAGTCCGACTTCCTTGGTGCCCGGCATGATGACGCTGATAAAGTTACGTCCGAAGTCGAGCGTTGAAGCGTCAATGCCCTGGGCTTCGTGTATCTTGTAGATTCCCTGGTCGGAAGTGGCTGGTTCGCCGTAAGTAAGATAACAAATATCCTTGTACGTGCCTTTGTTCAGCAGTCCTGTGCCGTCGTGCAGGAAGATGCCACCGCCTACTTGCATATCGTCGGCGATGTCTCCGCTAAAGGTAACCTCGGCCTTATTGACCTGCGCACCGGCGCTGACCGTAATCTTGATAGACTCTTGGAGAACTTTGTCGCCAACCTGTACACTGTCATAGTCCAGGCGGAATACAGTCTCGAGCGGGCCTTCCTGCAAGATTTCGTACCTGGAGAACGGGCCGCCCGGCCAAATCTGTCCACCGCTTACGATGGCTACACCACCGCAACCTGCAGCATGACCTACCTTGTAGCAGTCAATACCGAGACCATAGTCGATGTGATATGGTTTGCCGCCTTCTTCTTGCCTGTACATCGCATCGGCTGTAAGTTGAGAAGAGTGCTTCAGCCAAAGATCTACACCGCTTGAAGGGTTTTCAGGGAGCAAGGCTGGACCGTACATGCGGTAAGCGGCCTTATCGTTTTCCCAGGCAAAGTCATCCTTTCGGCGGTCACCGAGGAAGAAAGCTGTTGTCAACGGTTCGAAGTCAGAGGGTTGCCCTTCCTTCCAGGTATAGACACGGGAGTCACTAGCCGGTACATTGGCCTGGAAGACGATGCCCCCCGCGACTATCTGGTAGTTGACTTCCTGGCCCTGTTCGTCCACGAGGATATGGCTGCCCGTGAGATCAACGTCAGCGCGGACCAGTTCACCGCAGCGTTCAAAGCCGATTTCGTTAGTGACCTTGATGTGCGTCTCCTTGTGACAGGCCGTCAGCGAGAGTCCGCTGGCGACCATGCATAGGAGTATGTAATGTATGTGCTTCATTAGCGCAGATATAGAATAATTATTACTTAGGCTGCTTGCCAATGTAGGCCAAGATACCGCCGTCCACATAGAGGACGTGGCCGTTGACGGCATCGGAGGCGTGAGAGGCGAGGAATACGGCGGGTCCACCGAGTTCCTCGGGCTCGAGCCAGCGTCCGGCAGGAGTCTTGGCGCAGATGAAGCTGTCGAACGGATGACGGCTACCATCAGGTTGACGTTCGCGGAGAGGTGCAGTCTGAGGCGTAGCTATATAGCCGGGGCCAATGCCGTTGCATTGGATGTTGTATTCGCCGTACTCAGAGCAGATATTGCGGGTCAGCATCTTCAGACCGCCCTTTGCTGCAGCGTAGGCGCTTACTGTTTCACGACCGAGTTCGGACATCATCGAGCAGATGTTGATGATTTTGCCTTCGCGGCGCTCCATCATTTCGGGCAGAACGGCCGAGCTGACAATGAACGGAGCCACCAAGTCTACGTCGATAACCTGCTGGAACTCAGAGCGCTTCATTTCGTGCATTGGGATACGCTTGATGATACCGGCGTTGTTGACGAGGATATCAATTTGGCCGACCTCCTCGTGGATAGTCTTGACCAAAGCAGCAACGGCTACTTCATCCGTTACGTCGCATACATAGCCCTTGACGTTTTTGATACCTGCCTCGCGGTAGTTGTCCAAACCACGTTGGAGAGCAGCTTCGTTGATGTCATTGAAGATGATGTTTTTGACACCGGCGGCAACAAAAGCCTTAGCGATGTTGAAACCGATACCATAAGAGGCGCCTGTAATCCAAGCATTTTTGCCTTCGAGAGAGAAGTCTTTCAAAGATGTCATTGTAATGAAATTTTAGTTTGATTGATATTTGGGTTAATTTTTTGCTTTATTGTTCTGCGGGTCAAAGATTTGTACGAAGATTTAAAATTTGTCTGCAATTTTGTCTTCAAAGCAAAGTCGCTTGTCAGAATTATGACCGGCAGGCGGTGTGACTTATCGCAGCTCTGTTTCCTTGTAGAAGTCCTGGTCGCCGTAGTCGAGGTTTTCGCCGCCCATACCCCAAATGAAAGTATAGTTGTGTGTAGCTGCTGCGCTATGGATAGACCATTCGGGCGACAGGACGGCTTCGTCCTTCTTCATCCATACGACACGAGTCTCCTGCGGTTCGCCCATAAAGTGGCAGATAGCTTGGTCCTCGGGAATGTCGAAGTAGAAGTATGCCTCCATACGACGGCTATGAGTGTGGGCTGGCATTGTGTTCCAGATGCTGCCTGGTTTGAGTTCTGTCATACCCATCTGCAGTTGGCAAGTAGGGAGTACCTGAGAGACAATCATGCGGTTGATGACACGGTCGTTGGCGCCTTCCATAGAACCAAGTTTGAGGATATTGGCCTCGGCTTTGGTCACCTTGCGAGTGGGGTAATGCGTGTGGGCTGTGCAAGAGTTGAAATAGAACTTTGCAGGCTTGGCACTGTCCTTGCTGCTGAAAGTGACATTGCGGTCACCACGGCCTATGTAGAGCGCCTCCTTATAGCCCAGTTCGAAATCGCCTTCGCCCTCGACCGAGACGATGCCCGAGCCCTCGCCGACATTGAAGATGCCGATTTCGCGGCGTGTCAGGAAGAAGTCGGCCTTCAACGGGTCGATGGCTTCCAGCATGAGTTTTTCGCTGACGGGCATTGCACCGCCCACTACCATACGGTCGTACATTGAGTAGACCATATTGACCTCATCGGCGGCGAAGACCTTTTCGATAAGAAATTCCTTACGTATACGGGCAGTATCGTAATGTTTGGCATCCTCGGGATGCGATGCATAACGGAGTTCGTAGTTTGTTTTCATAATCTTCTTAAAATTATTTGGGTTTTATTGAAATTTGTGTTGTTTATTTATTGTCATCCAAAAATAGCCCCCAAAAAACGTTCGGCTCAGATAGACGATTCGCGCAAGAAAAGATCGTGCTTCACAATCATGTGGGCGGGCGACTCGTACTCGGCGTTGCTCTCGTCATCTTTGATACGAGCCAGGATGATGTTGGCCGTAATTTCGCCGATGCGTTGTTGGTTGAGTCCGACGGAAGAGAGGGGCGTAGCCAGGTAGGCATCGAAGGGTTCGTTGGCCACACCGATGATGGCGATGTCCTCTGGTATGTGCAGTCCTTTCTTGCGGAAAGTATCCATAGCTGTGATGGCCGGGAAGTCGCCGGCGGAGAAGATACCGTCTGGGCGGTCGGACATCTGCAGAATCTTCTGAGCAGCGTCGTAACCTGTTTCGATTGTGATGGCGGGAATATTCCACTCCTGGCGGTACTCGAGGTGCAGGTCTTCGAGAGCCTTGCGGTAGCCTCTGAATCTGTCAATATACGAGCGTTGTGTCTGTGGACCTGAGAAATGCCCTATCTTGCGGCAACCGCGTCGGTGCAACTGTACGACGGCGTCGTAACCGATTTGGAAGTTGTCGTTTGACACCGTGTCATAGTCCTGGCTTTCGATAGGCAAACGGTCGAAGAAGACGAGCGGGATGTGGTGTTGGGCGCAGAGGTCGACGTATTCGGTCGGTTGTGGCGTATTGACACAGAGCGAGATGACGATGCCGTCCACCTTCTTCTGTATCATGGCGCGCAAGGCCGCGTGTTCCTCTTCGGCGTTCTCGTTGCTGGCGGCGATGATGATCTGGTAGCCGGCCTTTTGGGCCACGGCCTGGAAAGTGCTGATAATCGAGGCGAAGAAGTTTCGGTCGATACGTGGCACGATGATACCTAGCACATTGCCGCGGCCGGTGCGCAGGTGATGAGCCACAGGGTCGGGGATGTAGTTGAGTTCACGTGCCATCTTTTTGACAGCCTCGCGGGTTTTGACGCTGATGCGCGGGTTGTCTTGCAAGGCACGTGATACGGTCGAAGCCGTTGTGCCGAGTCGTTGTGCGAGGTCGTAGATAGTGACTTTAGTTTTGTCTCCCATAGTTGTATAGGAATTTTGGTTAGCGTGTGACGCATTCGACAGTTACCTGCACGCAGATGGTGTCAGCGCGCGTATTCGATTTCGCGTGCAAAGTTACGCGTTTATTTTCGTATGTCCAAATTTTTGTGCAACTTTTTATGCAAATTGCACTTTTGGAAGTGGAAAAGCATCTTTGCCCGCATTCTTTCAAGGTCTTTTTACGTCTTCTTTCAAGACCTTTGCCTGACTTCTGATGTCGGTTGTCCAGCGCGCAATCAGAGGCCGTAGAACTCTTCAAATGCCTTGATGCAGGCAAGGTGGTCGTCGACGCTACCAGTTTCGCGCACCGAGTGCATGGCCCATATTGGGTTGCCCATATCCACGCCGCGCAGGGGGAGGCTGCTTGTGAGGATATTGCCCAGCGTGCTTCCGCCGGCTATGTCGCTATGGTTGACGAAGCGTTGGCAAGGTACACCGGCCCGTCGGCACACCTCAACGAAGACGGCTGCCGAATCGGCGTCGCTTGCATACTTTTGTGCGGCGTTGACTTTGACCACAGGACCTCCGCCCATCACGGGGTGGTTGGTGGGATCGTACTTTTCGGAATAGTTGGGATGCCAGGCGTGTGCGTTGTCGGCGCTCACCATAAACGACCGTTCCACGCAGCGATAGAAGTCGTCCGTCGAACCGCCCTGCGCTGCTATGATTCGTTCGATGAGGCTACGGAGGAAAGGCGAAGCTGCGCCCTGTTTAGTGCCGCTTCCAGTCTCTTCGTTGTCGAAGACGGCCAGCACCTGCGTGCCGTTGCCCAGACGCGTTGTAGGATGGAGGATGGCCTCCAGTCCGGCGTGCACCATCGAGAGGTCGTCGAGGCGTCCGCTTTGTACGAATTCGTTGTTCAGGCCGATAGTCATGGCCGGAGTGGTGTCATAGAGATAGAGGTCAAAGTCCAATATTTCGTTGGCCGTTGTATTGAGTTGCTTGGCGATGAGGTTGGTCAGCAGATGTCCCGACTCCAGTTGGTCGTTGATGACGCCGAGAATAGGCATCATGTCCTTCTGCGGGCTGAGTTTGACGCCATTGTTGACCTCGCGGTTGAAGTGTATGGCCAGGTTGGGTATAGTGAGTATTGGGCGGTCTATGCGCACGAGTTGAGTTTGAGGGTGGAGTGGGTCTTTACTACGCAGCATGACGCGGCCTGCTATGGAGAGCGGGCGGTCAAACCACGTAGAGAGGATAGCACCACCGTACACTTCTGTATTGAGGCGGACGATGTTGCCCTCGCCCTTCATTTCGGGGTTGGGTTTGATACGGAACGTCGGACTGTCGCAGTGGGCGCACACCAGTCGGAGTCCCGCTTCTGCTAGGGGTGCTTTGCCGATACGGAAGGCATAGAGCGAAGAGTCGTTTTTAGTATAATAGACTTGTTCGCCAGGACGCAATGCGGGCATGGGAGCATCGGTGGCGAGCTTACGGAAACCTGCAGCGGCGAGTCGCTCTTCAAGCGTGGCGACTGCATAGTAGTTGACTGGCGATGAGTCAAGGAAGGAGAGGAGGGAAGAAAGCATGTGAACGGGTTATGTTTTACGTTTTATGTTTTATGTTTTGTGTTGGCATTCGCTTGTTGTCCTAATGTTTTACGTTTTATGTGTTGCGTTGGCTTCAGGTCACTCTAAGCTATAAGTTTTAGACTCTCGGGATGACGCCGATGCCGGGGCGGGTGTTGAGGCGTATGTAGCCGTCTGAGATTTGCATACCGGTGAAGGGGTCGTTGCTGATGAGGAGGTTGCCGTCCAGGTCGGCGTAGTCGGCAAGGGGAGCGAGTTGGGCGGCGGCGCTGACGGCGCAACTCGTTTCCGTCATACAGCCCAACATAACCTTCAGGTCGAGTCGTTTGGCTTCGACCACCATTTGGCGTGCTTCGCCCAAGCCTGTGCATTTCATCAGTTTGATGTTGATGCCGCTATAGGCTTCAGCCACGCGTGGCAGGTCGGTTAGGCGTTGTATCGACTCGTCGGCGATGATGGGCAATGGCGAGCGGGTCTTGAGCCAGGCTGCCTGCGCGAGTTCGTGTTTAGGCAGGGGTTGTTCGACCATAATGCAACCTTGTGTTGCCAGCCATTCAATTTCGTCGAGCGCCTGGACGGGGTCTGTCCATCCTTGGTTGGCGTCGGCTGTGATGGGGAGGTCTGTCACATCGCGTATGGCTTGCACCAGAGTGCGGTCGCCAGGTACGCCCACTTTAATTTTGAGCCGGCGGAATCGGCCGGCAACCTCTTGCACCTTCGTGCGAACCATTTCGGGCGTGTCGATGCCGATGGTGTAGGTGGTTGGAAGGTCAAAGTCAGGCGAGAGCCCCCAGAGGCGATGTAGCGGCAAGTCGTGTACTTTGCCCAGCAGATCGTGCAGGGCGATGTCGACGGCGGCTTTGGCGGCGCAGTTTCCAGGTGCGATGTTGTCTATGTAGGTCCGCATTTCGTCCAGTTGCGCGATGTCGTGGAAGGGTGAGAGGTCCACCTGTCGGAGAAAGTTGCACACACTCTCCGTGGTCTCGCCCAGATAGGGAGGCATAGAGGCCTCGCCGTAGCCGATGAGACCATTGTGCGAGACTTGGACCAGCACGTCGGGAGTGGTAGAGCGCGAGCAAGTGGCCACAGTGAAAGTGTGCGTCAACTGGAGCGGAAAGGGGCGGTATTGAAGTTCCATATTTACATCATTGTGCCGCAAATGTAGTTATTACTGCCCTAAAATACAAAAAAAAGCCCGAAAATTTGTTTGGCAACAATTAAAAACTTAATTTTGCACGCATATTTAGGGCGAGCTTCAGAGCAAATTATCCCGCTTTCCGAGCCGAGCCCCTTTCCGTAGGCACCTGACAATGACAGAATTTCTGCAGACCGTAGCGCGACACTATTTCGACCCGCTGCCCCTCACTTCTGGGGGGAGCGTAGACTATCTGCAGATAGCCGACAGCATGTTCGTCTTCCCCAACCGCAGGGCAGGGCTTTTCTTCAGCAAATACCTCAATGACCTCAACGGGCAGCATCCGCTCATCGCGCCGTCCATGCAGACAATAGGCGACCTGTTCGGGCTTTTTTCACAACTGCGGGTGCCCGGGCGAACGGTGTTGCTCTTCCGGCTCTATCATGCTTACATCGAAGTCAAGCGGCAGAAGTCGCCGGCAGGCCAGACGGTGTCCGAAGATTTTGGTGACTTCGTTTATTGGGGCGAGATGCTGATGCGCGATTTTGACGATGTCGACAAATATCTGGCCGATGCCCGGCAAGTGTTTTATAATGTGCGTGACTACAAAGATCTCAACCAGGCCTTTGGTGGTTTGGACGAAGAGACGCTTGCAGTGTTGCGCACCTTTTGGCGCAATATCGGGCTGGAGTCAGTCGACGGCTATCCGGCCAAAGAGTCGTTTGTGCAGACCTGGTCCATCATGTACGATGTGTACAGTGCCTTCCGGCAGGCGCTTAGTGCTGAGGGTTTGGCTTACGAGGGCATGCGTCAGCGCAACGTTGTCGAGCGCATCCAGGCTGGCGACCCGACCCTTGAAAGTTGTTTGGACGAGTTACCGGGGCGTATCGTCTTCGTGGGCATTACGGCTATCGACGAGGCAGAGCGGAGACTTCTGACTTGGCTCAAGGAGAAGGGCCGTGCAGAGTTCTGCTGGGACTATGGCGACCCGCGGACGCGTGACTTTGACTTTGTGCGCGACAACCTACGCCGTTTTCCCAACGCCCTCACCGACGAGGAGATGCAAGCCGGCGTCGTGAGCGATGCTGACCGACAGATGACGCGTATGGCCGTGCCAAGTTCGGTAGGGCAGACTGCCGAAGCCTCGGCCATTTTGCGCGGGTGGTGCAGTATGGATGCGCTTCACACAGCCGTCATCCTGCCCGACGAGAAGCTGTTGAGCCCTATGTTACACGCCATCCCCGCCGAGTACGACGATTACAACGTCACGATGGGCTACAGTCTCAAGTCCACGCAGACAGCGGCTTTGATTGATGCCGTAATCGCCCTGCAGAATGCCTGTTCCATTCGGCAAGGCGGTTCCGAGCCGTCCTTTTACTACAAAGCCGTGCTGCCCATCTTGGCGCACTCTTACCTGACGCATCTCGAGCCCGACCGTTGTGCTGATTTGCGCAATCAGATTCTGGGCCGCCAGCTCTATCAGGTGCCAATGTCCAAGATGGCTGGCTGCCCCATACTGCAAGCCATCTTCCGGCCCGTAGAGGGTATTGCCGAGACCGTAACTTATCTCGACCACCTTTTGTCGTCGCTCTATGCTGCGTTGCGGGAGAATGGGGAAGAGGGAGATTCGGTCAAAGACTTGGATAAAGAGATTGGTAAGAATTCGGACAAAGAGACTGGCAAGGATTTGGTCAAAGTGGGTTTGCAGGCCGAAGGGAAAGAAACACGAGGGAAAGAAACACGAGGGAAAGAAACACAAGAGCAAGAGGAAGAAAAGCAAGAGCCTTACGCCCTCGACCTCGAGTGCTTAAACACCTACCGTGACCTTTTGCGGCAGTTGGCTGACGAGGTCGATGCAGCCCGTATGGAGGGCGCTTTAGACCGCAATACGTTGCTGCATCTGCTCCAGAAGCTTGCCCAAGGGCAAACGGTCAGCTTCAGCGGCGAACCCGTGGCCGGACTGCAGATTATGGGTGTGCTCGAGACGCGTGCCCTCGACTTCGAACGCATCGTCATCCTCTCCATGAACGAAGGTACCGTGCCGGCCAAGCCCACGCAGAATTCCTTTATCCCCAACACTCTGCGCGTAGCCTTCGGTCTGCCCACGCAGCAGCACCGCGACGACATCTACGCCTACCATTTCTTCCGTCTCATTGCCCGTGCGCGCGAAATACATTTTCTCTACGATTGTCGCACCGAGGGAATGCAGAGCGGTGAGCAGAGCCGCTACCTCATGCAGTTGCAGTACTTGTCGCAGGGGGCGCATCTCATAGACCGCAGTCCTGAGGTCACGGTGTTGTCGGAAGAGCCTTACGAAGTTACGGTTGTCAAGGACAGTGTCGTCAATGACAAGCTGCGGGCCTTCACTCAGGGCGACACCGGGCGCTACATCACGGCCTCCAACCTCAAGACCTATATTGATTGTCCGTTACGCTTCTATCTTTCGGCCGTCGAGCATCTAGATATCCGCGACGAATTCAACGAAGAGGTGGCCGACAATGCCTTCGGCACCATTTTGCACGGCACGTTGCAGCGTTACTACAATCATTATGCCGGGCACATTGTCGAACGTCGCGACCTGCAGGAGGTTCTTGACCATCCCGAGCCTCTCCTGGCCGACATCCGTTCGCTCTACGACTTGCAGCAGGGCGGAGGGCAGCAGAACCTCGGCTATCGCGAACTGGTTTGCGGCATCATCCTCGACAGCGTCTGCGCTGTGCTTCGTCACGACCTCACGATTGCGCCCTTCAGGTACGTGACCTCCGAGGGTCGATACACCTTGACCTACACCACGCCCACCGGACTTGCGGTTAACGTCAAGGGTTATTACGACCGCCTGGATGTCGTCACGGCTCGCGACGGCAGCGGGCAGGAGTCGCTGCGCATCGTCGACTACAAGACCGGCAGTCCGAGGTACGGGAACAATAAGTCACGTACGCTCGTTACCGACCTTGAGACTGCGTGTCGGGAGGGTGGCGGCTGCGCTCCCGATGCCATGCAGGTGCTGATGTACTGTCTGATGCTCGAGAGCATGGACGACACTTCACTTCAGGGGCTCAGCCTCAACCGGGCGGAACTACAGCGGCTTGCCGGCCGCATTGAACCTCACCTTTACTATACGCGCAGTTTTCTGCTCGAGCGTGAAGGCGAGGCCGAGACCGTCATTCGCTGCAGGCAGACTCCGGTTGGAGCCGACGGCCAGCCGTCAGGACCAGGTGAAGACCGGCCCATACGGCGGTTTGACGACATCCGCGATGACTTCGAGCGCGTCTTTGGCGCATTGATCGACGAGATATTCGACCCCGCAGTGCCCTTCCGGCAGACCGACAATGTCAAGAACTGCGCCAACTGCACATTCCTCAATATCTGTGGCAAAACGACTAAAGCAAATGACTGACAACAAGGACGAAGAGCAGCTGATACGAGAACTGAGAGCCCCCGAGACCCAGCGACGGGCCTTCTCCCGGTTGGTGAGCCTGTATCAGGAGCAATTGTACTGGCAAATACGCAAGCTGGTCATCAGCCATGATGACGCGGCCGATGTGCTGCAGAACACGTTGCTCAAGATATGGCAAAACCTCGACCGCTTCCGTGGCGAGTCGCGCCTCACCACATGGATGTACACCATTGCGCACAACGAGGCCATCTCCTTCCTCGCCAAGATGCAGGCCGAGCGTGAGCAAATGCAGGACGACCCCGAGGGCTACGCCATGAGTCAGGTGGAGGGCGACGGCTACTTTGACGGCGACGAAGCCCAGCGCCATCTGCTTGAGGCTGTGGTCTTGCTGCCGCCCAAGCAGCGTCAGGTTTTCAACATGCGCTACTTTGACGAAATGCCATACGAGGAGATGTCGCAGATATTGGGCACGTCGGTCGGTGCGCTTAAGGCCTCCTACCACTTCGCGGTCGAGCGTGTTGCAGCCTATCTCCGAAAGTTCGACGACTGAGCAATGAATGGTCAGTAGGAAGGCTTACACCAACACGGGTGATCTGTTCAACCTTATCGTCCTGACCAAAGTGATAATATATATAGGTATAAAAGAAAAATATTCATATTTTTTAAACCTTTTGACACAACCACACTCATAAGAGTGTAAAAATCCGAACGCTATGAAAAGGATGGAAGACATAAAGTACAGCGCCGGCACGCGAAGCAAGGCCGGCATGACAGTGCCCGAGGGCTTCTTCGAGCAGATGCAGGCGCGTATAGAGCAGGAAGTCGACCGCTATGAGAGCCAAAAGGAGCTTGAGGTCAAAGCCTCGGCTGCTCCAGGTCAACACAGAGTAGAGAGTCACACCCGTGGCGGTGTGGTCGTCCCGATGTGGCGCAGGTGGGCGGTAGCCGCTTGTGCCGTCCTGGTGTTGGCCGTCGGCGGTGTGGTCTATCTTGGTGTGACCGGCAGCGATGTGCCTGTAGCCACCGACATGATAGCCGGTGTAGAAGCCGTGACCGACGACAGTCACGACATCTACGATGCAGAAAAGATTATGGTCGAGTCGGTCAACGATTACGACCTCTACGACCTCTATTGTGACATATATTGATAGCCTTATGAAGCACTTTGTATTGGCAGTTTGCCTGATGCTTTCGGCCCTGACGGCCGCACCGGCTCTGGCGCAGGAGGGCAAGGGCGACTCGCGTCGCCAAAAGCCGTCGTTTGAGCAGTTTATGGCCGACAAGACCCGTTTCCTAATGGCCGAGATGCAGCTCCCAGCTGCCGATTCGGCCAAGTTTGTGCCGCTTTACCGGCAAATGATGAAGGCCAAGGGCCAGCTTATGCGCAAGTACCGTCCGCAGCGTGGTTTGGCGCGTCGGCATAAGAGTGGCGAGGCCATTCCCGACAGCGTCTATCAGAAGGCCGTCTTCGACGATATTACTCTGCGCATCGAGGATGCCAAGCTCGAGCAGGAGTATCTCCATAAGTTCGCCAAGGTTCTGACGCCCAAACAACTCTACAGCTACCAGTTGGCCGAGAAGAGGTTTATCGACAAGCTCGCCCGTCAGCCCAGGCGTGAAGAGCCGCGCAAGTGACTTGGGCTGCTTGGAACATTGAGAACCTGGAACATTGAGAACCT
>CAVFPF010000053.1:32800-45645 GCA_963624265.1 bacterium
ACCTGGAACTTGAGTACCTAAAACATTGAGAACCTGGAATATTGAGTATTTAGAGTTGAGATTACCTACAACTCAGTGATTAATGCCCAGCGTAAGAGGCACATCTCACACACCATTTATATTACAACTTAACGTTATGATTTTAGATTCATTACAAAACAGCGCAAAGTACGAGTCTTTGCATCCCGCCTTCCATCAGGCATTCGAGTTTGTCCGCAACACCGACTTTTCCAAGCTCGAGCCGGGCAAGATTATGCTTGATGGCAAGAACCTCTTTGTCAACTACCAGCAGGTGACCGGCAAGACTGAGGCTGAGGCCAAGATGGAGACACATCGCGACTATATCGACATTCAGATAGCCCTCGAGCACGTCGAGACAATGGGCTACACGCCCACTTGCGAGCTCAAGGAGCCGCGCGACGCGTACAATGCCGAGAAGGACATCACCTTCTACTACGACAAGGCACAGACTTATCTCAACGTTCAGCCGGGTCAGTTTGCCATCTTCTTCCCCGAGGACGGTCATCAGCCCTGCATCGCTGAGGGACAGTTCCGCAAGGTCATTGTCAAGGTCAAGCTTTGACCCCTTGCCGCATGTGCTTCAGTCAGCGTCCGACCCCCGGCTTCCGTAGCCAAAAGGTCAGACGCTGCTGCGCCGTTTAGATAGGCAGGCTCTTGTTTGGACTTGACAATCCGGATGTTCTGACCATCAATTATTTAGTCACGATCGTCATTCATTTAGACCCAACAATCATTTATTCAGACACTAACAAACACCTTACACCTATGAACGAAAATCTCCACCCGACTCTGCGGCAGCGTCGTTTCTCAGCCTACGCGGCCAGTGCCAATGCTGTGCTTGCTACCCGCGACGACGAAATTATCCGGCAGTGGATGGACTGGCTCACGCCGACATCCTTCCGTCTGCTTCGCAAAGACCCCTATCTCCGACCCTACTCCGACGCCATCATGGGGCGGTTCAAGTATCAGCTTTGGAAGGAGCATGAACTCACCCGTCAGAGCAAGAGTCTGAGCGACATGGCTTCCGGCTACGAATACTTTGGCCTGCACAAGGGCAAAGACGGCCGCTGGTACTTCCGCGAGTGGGCGCCCAATGCCACGCGCATCTATTTGGTAGGCACGTTCAACGACTGGAAGGAGTCTGAAGACTACGCCTTGCGCCGTTTGGGCGAGGGCGGCGTGTGGGAGATAGTGCTCAAAGCCGACCGCATCAAGCACCTCGACCTCTACAAGCTCAAGATATATTGGGACGGTGGTTCGGGCGAGCGCATCCCGGCGTGGGCCGACCGTGCCGTGCAGGACCCCGAGACCAAGATATTCTCCGCACAGGTATGGGCACCTGCCAAGCCCTATCGCTTTGTTCACAGCAAGTGGTTCAAGCCGCAGGTCAACCCGCTGATGATTTACGAGTGCCACATCGGCATGGCCACCAGCGAAGAGCGTGTAGGCACATACGAAGAGTTTCGCACCAAAGTCCTGCCCCGCATCCATCGCCTCGGCTACACGGCCATACAGATTATGGCCATCCAGGAGCACCCGTACTACGGTTCGTTCGGTTATCATGTGACCAACTTCTTTGCTGCTTCGAGCCGCTTCGGAACGCCCGACGAACTCAAGCACCTCATCGACGACGCCCACCGCATGGGCATTGCCGTCATCATGGACATCGTGCACAGCCACGCTGCCAAAAACGAGATCGAGGGGCTCGGCAACTTCTGCGGACAGCCCGACCAGTACTTCTATAGCGGCGGTCGGCGTGAACACCCTGCTTGGGACAGTCTCTGTTTCAACTACGCCTCCAACGAGGTGTTGCACTTCCTGCTCTCCAATTGCAAGTACTGGCTCGACGTCTATCAGTTCGACGGTTTCCGCTTCGACGGCGTGACCTCCATGCTTTACCTCAACCACGGCTTGGGCAAGGACTTTACGGGCTATGGCGATTATTTCGACGGCAACGAGGACGGCGACGCCATCTGCTACCTGACGTTGGCCAACAAGATGATACACGAGTTCAAGCCGACAGCCATCACCATTGCCGAAGAGATGTCTGGAATGCCCGGACTGGCTTCGCCCATCACCGACGGCGGCATGGGCTTCGACTACCGCCTTGCCATGGGCATCCCCGACTACTGGATCAAGTTGCTCAAGGAGAAGCGCGACGAAGACTGGAACACGACCGACATCTTCTGGACGCTCACCAACCGTCGTCCCGACGAGCGGACCATCTCCTACGTCGAGAGTCACGACCAGGCCCTGGTGGGTGACAAAACCGTCATCTTCCGCCTGATAGACAGCGACATGTACTGGCACTTCAAGATAGGCGACGAGAACCTCAACGTGCACCGCGGCATTGCCCTTCACAAGATGATACGTCTCATCACCATGTCGACCATCAATGGCGGTTACCTTAATTTTATGGGCAACGAATTCGGTCACCCCGAGTGGATAGACTTCCCGCGCGAAGGCAACGGCTGGAGCTACAAGTACGCCCGCCGTCAGTGGGACCTCGTCGACAGGCAGGACCTCAACTTCCGTTTCCTCAACGACTGGGACCGCGCCTGCATCAAACTCCTGCACAGTGTGTACAACTTCAACGAGTCGCCCATCATTCCCATCTGGGACAACCGCGGCGACCATGTCATTGCCTTCGAGCGCCGGCGTCTGCTCTTCATTTTCAACTTCGACGGGCAGCGCTCCTACACAGACTACGGCTTCCTCTGCCACGAGGGCGAGTACAACCTGGTGCTCAATAGCGACGATCCTGCTTATGGCGGTTTCGGCAATGTCTCGGCCTCGGCGCCCTATCACACCCAGGCTGACCCTGCTTATGCTGCCGACGGCAAGGGCTGGCTCAAAGTCTACATTCCTGCCCGCTCCGTGCTCGTTTTCAAGCGCAACATCAATGCCGAAGACTAATCTTCTCTCTGTGTTAGATTAGGTCAAGAATAATAAGATAAAGTTAAGGCTCGGGTTTCTCCGGGCCTTGACTTTTTGCTTTCTTCAATTTTGCTCGGGTTTTCACCGGGCTGTCCGGGTTTCTCCGGGCCTTGACTTTTTGCTTTCTTCAATTTTGCTCGGGTTTTCACCGGGCAGTCCGGGTTTCTCCGGGCCTTGACTTTTTGCTTTCCTCAATTTTGCTCGGGTTTTCGCCGGGCTGTCCGGGTTTCCACGGGCCTTGACTTTTTGACTTTCAATATTTAGACCTATACGTCAACATTTTTGCTTGGTTTTCACCGGGCTGCTCAGATTCACCGGGCTGCTCGGGTTTCCCTGCTCCTTTACTCTTCCGGTTCCGACTCCGGCAGGTCGTCGTAGTACTGGAACAGGAAGTTGTTGTAGGGGAACCGCTTAGTGTGAATTTCCTTCACCATCTCATAGAGTCGGCTTTTCAGTTCCTCAATGCCTTGTCCCGTCTTGGCCGAGATGAAGATGCAGTTGTTGCTCATCCGTGCCATCCACGTCTTCTTGAGTTCGTCGAGCGAGATGTTTTCGGCCGTGGCTGGGGTCAGGTCGTCTTCGTCCTTAGGCACGAAGTGGTAGTTGTCGACCTTGTTGAAGACGAGCAGCATCGGCTTGTCGTGTCCGCGTTCGCGCAGGTCGCGTTCGAACTGTTTCTTGTCTTTGCGGTTGTAGCCGTTGCGGTCGTTGGCCCTTTCGTCCTTTACGGTAGTGTCGCGGCACACGTCGTTGAGCGTTTGTTCGACGACCTTGATCTGGTCTTCAAACTGCGGATGCGAGATGTCGACCACATGCACCAGCAGATCGGCTTCGCGCACCTCGTCGAGGGTCGACTTGAACGACTCCACCAGGTGGGTGGGCAGTTTGCGGATGAAGCCTACCGTGTCCGTCATCAGGAAGGGCAGGTTGTCGACGATGACCTTACGCACCGTTGTGTCGAGGGTGGCGAAGAGTTTGTTTTCGGCAAAGACTTCGCTCTTGGCCAGCAGGTTGAGCAGCGTTGATTTGCCCACGTTGGTGTAGCCCACCAGGGCCACGCGCACCAGGTTGCCGCGGTTCTTGCGTTGAGTGGCCTTTTGGCGGTCTATTTGTTCGAGCCACTTTTTGCAGAGCGAGATGCGGTCGAGGACGATGCGCCGGTCGGTTTCAATCTGCGTTTCGCCCGGACCGCGCATACCGATGCCGCCTTTCTGTCGTTCCAGGTGCGTCCACAGTCCTGTCAGGCGGGGCAGCAGGTATTGGTATTGGGCCAGTTCCACTTGCGTCTTGGCGGTGTCGGTCTTGGCGCGGCTGGCGAAGATGTCGAGGATGAGCGAGGTGCGGTCCAGGATTTTCACGCCCAGTTCCGCCTCGAGAATCTGCAGCTGCTTCGGTCCGAGGTCGTCGTCGAAAATCACCATTCCCACGCGCGGGTCGGGAGGCAGCGGCACTTCGTCGGCCTCCTTCTTGTTGCGGGCGTTGTCCACACACTCCTTGTAGTCGGCCTGGTATTGCTTGTACTCCTCGTTGCGCCGTTCGATAAACTCTTTGATTTCCTGCAGCTTGCCTGCGCCCACATAGGTGCGGTTGTTGGGGGTGTCGAGTTTTTGTACGAAGCGCTTCACGGTGACCGCTCCTGCCGTGTCGGCCAGGAAGGCCAGTTCGTCGAGATATTCGTTGGTCTTCTGCTCGTTCTGCGTCTTGGTGACGAGCCCGATGAGGATGGCGTTTTCGCTTTTTGTCTGACTGAGTATGAATTCTTTCATAGCGGTGTGAGTCATGTGTCGGAAACAACTCCGGCAGCACTGTTGTCCGGTTGATTCCCTCCGGAGCGCACAAAGGTACGTCAAATTTCAAAAACATACAAATATTTTTGGTTATTTCTGCATTTCTTAGTACCTTTGTCCCGATTTTTACGCATGCACAATGGATAAACCAGATATCTTCAGCACCAATATCGTAGGTCCGATACACAGTCGTCGGCTCGGCATTTCGTTGGGTGTCAACCTGCTTCCCACCGACGGCAAGGTCTGTTCGTTCGATTGTCTTTACTGCGAGGTGGGCTGGAACGCCGACCATCGGGGCGGCAAGTTTCCCGAGGCCGATGCGGTGATGGCCGAGCTCGAGGCCAAGTTGCAGGCCATGCATTCGGCGGGCGAGGCGCTCGATGTCATCACCTTTGCCGGCAATGGCGAGCCCACGCTGCATCCCGACTTCGACCGGGTCATCGACCGCACTCTTGCCCTGCGCGACAAGTACTATCCGGCCGTCAAGGTCAGTGTCTTGAGCAACGCCACGCAGATAGGCCGCCCCAGTGTGTTTGCCGCCTTGCTCAAGGTCGACAACAACATTCTCAAGATCGACGGCGGGCGCGACGAGACCGTGCGGCTCATCAACCAGCCGCAAGACAGCCGTTACAGCGTGCGCACCGTGGTCGAGTGGATGAAGGCTTTCCGTGGCCAGCTCATTGTGCAGACGATGTTCGTGCGCGGCATGCACGGCGGGCATAAGGTCGACAATACGACGCCCGACGAGGTGGCTGCCTGGCAGGACCTCATGCGCCAGATCCGACCTCATCAGATTATGGTCTACAGCCTCGACCGCCCCACGCCCGAGCCCGATTTGGTGCGTGTGAGCCGTGAGGAAATGGCCGGCTACGTGGCGCCTTTGGTGAGCGAAGGCATGTATGTGACCATAGCCTGAGGCGAAAGCGCAAAAGAAAAGACAGACAGAAGCAGATGAATAAGATACACTTGTGGCTCGTCGTTTTGACCTTGTGTCAGCCCGCCGCCTTTGCCCGTCATAAGGCCAAGGTGCACGACACGCAGGCTCAAGACCGGCAGACGGCCTTGAGTCCGCTCGCACTCACGCGCCAGCAACAGATACAGTTCGACTCGCTCTACTTCGAGGCGCTCTCCATGCAGCTGCAGGACAAGTCCGCCGAGGCCATGCGGCTCGTCAGCGAGGCCTTGACCGTCGACAGCCTGTCTGCTCCCGCCCTTTACTTCCGCAGCCGGCTCTACCGGAGCGAGGGCAATCCGTTGGGCTTGCACGACGCCGAACTGGCAGCGCGCCTCGACTCGACCAACTATTGGTACAGCAACGAACTCGGCGAGCAGTATGTCGACCGCCACCGCTTCGACCTCGCAATTCCTTGCTACGAGCGTCTGCAGCGCATCTATCCCGACAAGAGCGAACCTTGCTATTCGTTGGCCGAGCTCTACCTCCGTGGCGAGCAGCTCGACTCGTGCCTCCGCGCCCTCGACCGCATCGAAGAGCTCGACGGCATCAACCCCAACCTGACGCTCCACAAATTCTATATCCTCAAGGAGCAGGGCAAGACCGACGAAGCCTTCCGCGAGTACGAGAAGCTGATTGAGCGCTTTCCCTTCGACATCTCCTATCGCATCCGGCTGGGCGACCTGCAGATGCAGTCGGGCATGCTGTCGCAGGCCAAGCACACCTACGACGAGGCGGCCCGCATCGACCCCGACAATGCCTACCTTTGGATTGCGCAGTCCAACTACTACAGCGTGACCGGCAACCAACCGGCTGCCGACTCACTCGTGCAGTGCGCCTTGCTCAACGCCAATCTCGACATCGACACCAAGATCAAGATTCTGACCGAATATCTCAATACCGCTCTTCAGAAGGTGGCCAAAGAGAAGTCGTTGGCCAACGACACGACAGCTATCTCTTTGCCCGAGGCCGACTCGCTCTTCGTCACCGTGGCCACGATGCATCCCACGTCCGCCCAGGTCTACAATCTCCATGCCGACTATCTTTCGGCCATTCATCAAGACAGTCTGGCGTTGGTGCAGGTGCGCTTTGCCGTCGACTTGCAGCCATCCGAGAGCAGCTATTGGTCGCACGCCCTGACCCTTGCCGCTCAGGTGGGCGATTTCCCCTTGGTGTTTCAGTTGGCTCAGTCCGCCCGGCGTCTGCATCCTGCCTTGCCCGAAGCCTACCTCATGCCGGCTTATGCCTACTCCACCCTGCAGCAGCCCGACAGCGCTTTGGCGTGCTACGACGCCGCTCTGCAGCACATCGACAAGACCGAAATCTACACCCTGTCCATCATCTGGGGCTATAAGGGCGATGTCTATAGCGAACTCGGCAAGCCCTCCGAGGCCTACGCCTGCTACGACAAGGCCTTAGTCTACAACGAGCGCAACTATGCCGTGCTCAACAACTACGCCTATCATCTCTGCACCAGTGGCGGAGACCTGATGAAAGCCGAATCGATGGCGGCCAAGGTCGTCCAGCAGTATCCCGACGTGGCCACTTACCTCGACACCTACGCCTGGATTTTCTATCTGCAAGGCAACTACACTTTGGCCAAAATCTACCAGCAGAAAGCCCTTGAGAAGGCCGGCGACAACCCCGATGCCACCCTGGTGCTGCACTACGACGCCATCCTCAAGGCCTTGGGCGAATAGGATGGGCAAAGCAAAAAAACAGCCGGACCAAAACAATAAAGCAACGGGCAAGTGCGCTTATATATAAGTACACGACACGAATGTAAAGTTATATATAGAGAGGAAAATGCAAAAGCAAAAACACGCAGACAAAACAGTAAAGAACATTATAGCGTAAAGAACATTATAGCGTAAAGAACATTATGAAGAAGAATATCAAGAAACTGGCTCTGATGCTGAGTCTTGCCGTGATGGCCGTGCTGATGGCCGGCTGCCATTCGTCGCAGTCCACGCTCAGCAAGGCCGACCGCGATGCTGCCAGGCAGCGTTACGAAACCGCCATCGACTGCAATTTCGATTTCCAGTACCTTTCGGCCAAAGCCAAGTATGCGATGGGAAGCACCAGCCTGAGCGGCCGCATGTATGTGCATCACGGTCAGTGGCTGTGCCTCACCGCCACCGTGTTCGGCATCGAGGTGGCACGTGTCGAGGCCACTCCCGACCAGGTGACCGTAGTCGACAAGTTCGACAAAATCTACACCGTCCTTCCCCTGTCGGAGACCATAGCCAAACTCGGCCTGGAGAAAGAGGCCAAACTCGAGGCCGTCGAAGCCTTGCTCCTGGGCCGCATCTTCGTGCCGGGTAAGGGCGAAGCCACCGACGACGACTTCAAGCAGTTTGCCTGGGACAAACACGACGACGGCACGCTCGAGGGCAGCTTCTCGGGCCGCAAGTACACGCTTTCCTACACCATCGACCGCAGCGACCGGCTCTCGGCCACTTCTGTCAAAGCGCCCCTTGTGGGAGCCACCGTGCAGTGCGCCTACAGCAACCCCGTCGCGGTGGGCGAGGGCTCGGTGCCCGGCACTGAGGTGCTGAGCGGCAAGATGGGCTCAAAAAGCCTCTCGGTCAATCTGTCGTTGAGTTCGGTGGCAGTGAGCAAGAAGGGCTGGAATGCCTTCAAGCCCACATCGGCCTATCGTGAGGTCACCATTGGCGAAATGATCAAGGCCATCAAGGAGCTGAAGAACTAAGCGGCCCTGTTTTTTTTTGACTGACTGACAAAATGAGATTCCTGCACACCATAGTCACACTTCTGGTCGGAGCCTTCCTGCTTGCCGCCCCGGTGTCTTTTGCCCAAACCAAGGCGCCGGCCAAGAAGACGGCTGCCAAGCGCCTGAGCCGTGCCGACTACGAGAAGCAGCAGAAGGAACTCCTCCGGCAGATAGAGGCCACCGAGCGGATGATATCCGACAACGACAAGTCGGTGCTCAGCCAAAGCCGCGACATCAAGTTGCGTGAAGACGAAATCAACAAGCGCCTGGCTTTGCTCCAGTCCATGCAGATGGAGATAGAGAGCATCAGGCAGGAGGAAGACTCGCTGCG
This sequence comes from bacterium, assembly GCA_963624265.1. Taxonomy (GTDB): domain Bacteria; phylum Bacteroidota; class Bacteroidia; order Bacteroidales; family UBA3663; genus Liminaster. The sequence continues at coordinate 41,563 of CAVFPF010000053.1, forward strand.
CAGGGTTGTGGCGCGGCTGACGCGCGAGTATAAGGGCAAGCAGGACAAATATGCGGCTGCCGTGCGCCATCTCTACAAGTGGCGGAGCGGCTACGACGAGTGGCTGTTCATCCTGTCGGCAGCCGATGTGACCGAGAGCTTCAGGCGCATACGCTACCTGCGTCAGTACAGCCGTTGGCGCGAGCAGGAGGCGCACGAACTGGCGCGCCAGCGCATGGCCACCGAGTCGGTCAAAGAGAAGCTGGCACTGAAGCGCACCGAGCGCGAGCAGCTCTACGCCGGCATGCAGAAGGAGCGCGACGTCCTGGCACGCAAGCAGCGGCGGCAGGAGGAGTCGCTCGCCCAGCTCAAGAAGCGTCAGCGCGAACTGAAGTCAGAACTGGCGCGCGACCGCAAGCGTCAGCGCCAGATACAGCAGACCATCACGCGGCTCATAGCCGAAGAGCGCAAGAAGGCCGAGGCCGCACGCCGCGCTGCCGAGCGAAGCGCCGGCAAGAAGGGCAAGGCTGACGCCAAGTCCGGCCAGACTTCGGGCAAGGGGCGCGGCAACGGCTACTCGCCCGCCGAGGTGCAGCAACTCACGGGCACGTTCCGTCAGAACAAGGGCAAGATGCCCTATCCCGTCGACTCCAACTTCGCCTTCCTCTCTCACTACTCGAAGGACGGCAACTACAGCATCACGCTCTCCACGGCGATCGATGCCCACGCCTGCGCCATCTTCGAAGGCACCGTGCAGCGAGTGGTCAAGTCGTCGGAAGACTGGACCGTCATCATCAGCCACGGCGACTATATGAGCGTCTACAGCAACCTGTCGGCGAGCCACGTGACCGAGGGCCAAAAGGTCAAGATGCGGCAGAGCATAGGCAAGGTCAAGAGCGACATCGATGGCAAGCGCGCCGAACTGATGTTCTGGATTTTCGGCAAGAACGATGCAGAAAATCCCGAGCTTTGGCTGAAAAGATAAAGCCAGCTTTGGCTGAAAAGGCAAGGCCGAACCTTGTTTCTTTGGCAAAAGTCAAAGCCAAACTTGGCTGAAAAGACAAAGCCAGCTTTGGCTGAAAAGGCAAGGCCGAACCTTGTTTCTTTGGCAAAAAGTCAAAGCCAGCTTTGGCTGAAAAGACAAGGCCGGACCTTTGGTCTTCAAGAAGAAAAACACTGTATAAAAGAGGTATAGAGAGTCATGAATTTTGGCAGAATCATAGCATTGGGCAAACACTTCGACCCGCGGGGCAATCTCACGGTGGCTGAGGGCATTACCGACGTGCCGTTCCAAATAGCGCGCTCTTATTGGGTCTACGACGTGCCCGGAGGCGAGAGCCGTGGCGGACACGCCCACCGGGAGTGCCTGGAGTTTATTGTGGCCGTGAGCGGCTCGTTCGAGGTGACCCTCGACGATGGCAACGGCCGTGTCGAGACCTTCCGGCTCAACCATCCGTGGGAGGGGTTGCTTGTCGAGACCGGCGTGTGGCGCACGCTCAACGACTTCTCGAGCGGAGCCGTCTGTCTGGTGCTGGCCAGCCAGAAGTTCGACGAGTCGGATTACATCAGAGAGTATGATACATTTGAGGCAATATACCGCCGCTGACCGCCCGCAGTGGGATGCTTTCGTGCGTGAGTCGCGCGACGGCACGTTCCTTTTCGAGCGCGCCTATATGGACTATCATGCCCAGCGCTTCCACGACCATAGTCTGCTGTTCTTCGACGACAAAGACCGTCTTCTCGCCGTCCTGCCCGCCAACGAGGCTGGCGGTCAGCTCTATTCGCACCAGGGGTTGACCTACGGCGGACTCGTCCTGGCGCCCAAAGCCGTGTCGGCCGACGTGTCGGCCATGCTCGGACTCCTTGTCGACTATGCTCGCTCGGCGGGTTTCAGTGCCGTCCACTACAAGCCCGTGCCGTCGGTCTATCACCGTCAGCCTGCCGGCGAGGACGTCTATTTCCTTTGGCGCATGGGGGCGACGACGGAGTTCCGCAACCTCTCGTCGGCCATCGACCTGCATTCCGATTTTGCGGGCATCCGCGCCGAATACTGCCGCCGCAATGTCCATGCGCGCCTGCTGCGGGGCGGCTACACCGTCGACCGCGAGGCACCCCTGGCCGAATACTGGCCCATGCTGACCGACACGCTTCAGTCGCGCCACGGCGCGTCGCCCGTCCACACGCTGGACGAGATGGAGCGGTTGCAGTTGGCCTTCCCGAGCCGCATCCTCTGCTGCCTGGTGCGCAACGCCGAGGGCGAGGCCGAGGGCGGCGTCGTCCTCTTCCGCACCGACCGTGTGATGCACGTCCAGTACAGCGCGTCCACCTCGGCGGGCCGTCACAGCAGTGCGCTCGACTTCCTCTACATGACGCTTCTCGACGACTGCCGCGCCGACTCCCGCCTCCGTTATTTCGACTTCGGCACTTCCAACGAAGCCGGCGGCCGCGTCCTCAACGAGTCGCTCATCCACTTCAAGGAGAGCTTCGGCGGCCGTGGTGTAGTCTACGAGGGATACTGCATCGATGTGACGGCGTAAATGTTTTGTGTTAGCCGGATAACGTAAAACATAACACGTAAAACATAACACGCTTATGGTTCCTTATCTTGATTTGCATGCAGTCAACGCACCCTACGCCGAGGCACTGAAAGCCGCCATGTCGGGCGTAGTCGACACCGGTTGGTACTTGTTCGGCAGCCAGGTGTCGTCGTTCGAGCGCGAGTGGGCGAGTTACTGCGGTTTGCCCGACGCTGACACTGCCACTGGGGTCAGCGAGAGCTGTGTGGCTTGTGCCAACGGGCTCGATGCCTTGCGCCTCGTGCTGAGGGCGTGGATTGAGATGGGGCGGTTGCGGCGCGGCGACGAGGTCATTGTGCCCGCCAACACCTACATTGCGTCCATCCTTGCCGTGTCGGACAATGGGCTCGTGCCCGTGCCTGTCGAGCCCGACGCCGCGAGTTGGTTGCTCGACCCCGCCAGGGTCGAGGCGGCCATTACGTCCAGGACCCGCGCCTTGCTTCCCGTCCACCTCTACGGCCAGCTCTGCGACATGGACGCCCTGATGCCGATAGCCGACGCCCACGGGCTGCTTGTGCTCGAAGACTGCGCACAGAGTCATGGCGTGTCGCCCCGCTATCGGGGCACGGCGCAGGCGTGGAGTTTCTATCCCGGCAAGAACCTTGGGGCGTTGGGCGACGCCGGAGCCGTCACTTCGTCCGACCCCGCACTGATAGAGACCATCCGCCGCATCGCCTTCTACGGTTCGTCGCGCAAGTATGTGCACATCTACAAGGGTCTCAACAGCCGTATGGACGAGCTGCAGGCTGCTGTGCTCCGTCTCAAGCTCAAAGACCTCGACCGCTGCAATGCGTGCCGCCGCGAGGTGGCTCTCCGCTACAGCCGCGAGGTGGTCTCGCCCCTTGTCACCCTGCCCGTGGCCAAGGGCCCGCATGTCTACCACATCTACGCAATCCTGTCTCCGCAGCGCGATGCGCTGCAGCACTATCTGGCCGACCGCGGCATCCACACGCAGATTCATTATCCCATCCCGCCGCACCGCCAGCAGGCCTACAGCGAGTGGCAGCACCTCTCTTTCCCTATCACCGAGCGCATCGCCAGCCAGGAGCTCTCCTTGCCCTGCAACCAAAGCCTGTCGCCGCACGACGTTACCTCCGTCATCGATGCCCTCAATGCTTTTCAGGGGTGAGATAAAATGACTTGCAAGGTCACGTAAAACGTAAAAACATTCGGGAGGCATTTCGTTAGATTCGTAAAATTCGTGGTTAAAATAAAAACTACGACGCGTAACGAATAACGTAAACGAAGAGTCGGAGTTGCCGCCCGAGGTGTCGGTGCGGGTGTCGTCTTCCTCCACGGTGTGGTCGTCGTCGGAGGTGACGCGCTTCACGATGTTGCTTTAGGTTTTGCCCTTCCGCTCCGCGTCCGGAGCTTTGGGGCGCCAGTCTCCTCGTCAGGAGGCTGGGGTGGCACTGCCGCGTCCGGAGTGCCGGGTTCCGCTGCCTCGTCAGGAGCGGTGGCCTGCCTGCCGGCGGCGGGCCGTGTGGTTCGGGGGGTGCATTGCAGCCCAACTGGATTTTTTTTGCAG
>CAVFPF010000054.1:0-2593 GCA_963624265.1 bacterium
TACTTTGCCCTAAACCAGAACTTCGTGTCGGACTGCGACTCCACACGCGCCTCGATGTCGTCGGGCAGCACGGGGAAGAAGTCGATGCCGGTGCGCGCCTCGATGCTGTCGACCGTCACGACATAGCGCTTGAGGTCGGTGTGGCACTTGTGGTTGGGCATGATGAAACCGATGGCTTTCGGCTCGGGGGCAAAGGGCGCGAACACGATTTTGTAGAAGTATTCCGGCACCAGTACCTGCCCCTTGCCGATGGTGGTCATGGCGCGCTTCTCGGCAGCCGTGCGCGGCAATATCGGACCGCACACCACCGTGATGGCACTGTCGCGTTCCGCCCAGTCGCGTATCTTCGTTTCCAGTTTCTTCCAAGTCCCCGTGTTGAGCTTGCTGTCTTGCGGGCAGACGTTGGTCAGATAGAAACTCTGCGCCATCGAGGTCACGCTCCACTTGAGGTCGGCTGCCGGCGCCATGTGTCCGCGGCTGTAGCCCGAGCGCCTGTAGTCGGTCAGCTGCGCCATCTGGCGGGCAGGCACGTCGGGGTCGGTGTCGAAGTCGAAATTCCCGCGGTCGATATTGCCCAGCGTCTCGGCAAAGGTCAGTTCGTAGAGCACCCAGTTGGGCACTTTGTAGTCGGCATTGTACGAAATGACACAACCCGTGTGGCGCAGTATCTGCGAGGTGCAGTCGTAGTCGAACTCCGGCCAGAACTCTTCCTCCGCGTTCGCCCCAGAGAGGGTGTAGACGCCTCGGGCGGAAGCCTTCTTGCCGTTGGCTTTGGTCGAAGTTTTGCCCTTGCCCGAAACCTTGCCCTTGCCCTTCGCCTGCTTCTTCTTTGAGGCAGAAGTTTTGTCAGCCGAAGCCGTGCTGCCCGAAACTTTGCCCTTGCCCTTCGCCTGCTTCTTGCCGCTGGCTTTGCCCTTGTCCGAAACCTTGTCTTTGCCCGAAACTTTGCCCATCCCGTCAGCCGACGGTCCGGCTCCGGGCATCTGCATTCCGCTGCGCGCCGACGGGGCTGACGGCGCTGACGACGGCGCCTGACCGAGCGTCGACCACAGCCAAACGGCGGCGAAGACACAGAGCGACACGAGAATCAAGGCAGCCCAGACTTGACCGGTTTTTCCGCCTTTACCTTTCCTTTTTTGGTTTTTTGCACCGGATTTCCGCGAAATTCCGGATTTCTTGTTGGACATACTGAAATAATCGTTATATTTGCACGTTGCTTATAGGGGCAGACCGGCACGCAGTCCGCACTGTAAACCGCTGCAAAAATAGCGACAAAATCTCAATCCGCCAAACAAACCGACAAAAAGCATGCAAAATATGGAACTGACTGACCGCTTCCTCCGCTATGTCAAAGTCGAAACGACAAGCGACGATACGACAGGTGTCACACCAAGCACACCGACCCAAATGGCTTTCGCCCGAATGCTGCGCGACGAACTCACCCAGCTCGGCTTCGACGACGTGGTGCTCGACGACCTCGGCTACCTCTATGCCACCCTGCCCGCCAACACCGACCGACCCGTGCCCGTGCTGGGCTTCATCGCCCACATGGACACCGCTCCCGACGCCTCGGGCCGCGACGTCAAGCCTCGCATCGTCGAGCACTACGACGGCAGCGACATCAGGCTCAACCCCGACACCGTAATGCCGGTGAGCCTCTTCCCCGAACTGCTCGACCACGTGGGCGAAGACCTCATCGTCACCGACGGAACAACCCTGCTGGGCGCCGACGACAAGGCAGGAATAGCCGAAATCATCACCGCCATGACCTACCTGCGCCAACACCCCGAAATCGAGCACGGCAAGGTGCGCATCGCCTTCAACCCCGACGAGGAAATCGGCATGGGCGCCCACCACTTCGACGTGAAGCTCTTCGGCTGCGACTGGGCTTACACAATGGACGGCGGCGAGGTCGGCGAACTGGAATACGAAAACTTCAACGCCGCAGCAGCTAAAGTGACCTTCCGGGGCACTAACGTGCATCCGGGAACGGCCAAAGGCAAAATGGTCAACGCAGCGCTGCTGGCCATGGAGTTTGCCGAACAACTGCCCGACGACGAACGCCCCGAAACGACCGAAGGCTACGAGGGCTTCTACCATCTGACCGAAATGGGCGGCACGGTCGAGGAAGCTCACCTCTCGTACATCATACGCGACCACAACCGCGACCTCTTCGAAGCCCGCAAGCAGAACCTGCTCGCCATTGCCGACAACATCAACGCACAATACCCCGGCTGCTGCAAGGCTGTGGTCAAAGACCAGTACTACAACATGCTCGAGAAGGTGCAGGAGGCCGACGCCGACAACAGGAAAAAGGGACTGCCCGGCATCATCGACCTGGCCGAACGCGCCATCACCGAGGCAGGCGTGAAACCGAAAGTGCAGCCCATACGCGGCGGTACAGACGGCGCACAACTTTCGTTTAAGGGCCTGCCCTGCCCCAACATCTTCGCCGGCGGCATGAACATGCACGGCCGATTCGAGTATGTGCCCGTGCAGAGCATGGAGCGCGCCATGATGACCATCGTCAATATCTGCCGGCTCGCTGCAGAATGAAACGACGGCTTTCCCCTTATGGTTTGCCGCTTAGCAT
>CAVFPF010000055.1:0-24175 GCA_963624265.1 bacterium
GTCATGGATAAAATGTTAGAAAAACTAAAGGAACAAGAAACAAGACTTGTAAAGGAACAACAAAACCGCTTGCAAGAAGGGAAAATAAAGTTGTCACCAAAAATTGACATTAAGGAAAAACTCCGCAATGGATATATTACGGCAGACGACTATAGAAAATCGCACAAGTAGTAACTATGGTAATATATTCAAATGAAATAAAAGACTTTCTTGATAAAATATACTTCTATAAACTATCTCATAGAGAGGATTTGAACTTCCCTTTGTATAATTATTACGAAGGAAAACTCTATGATATTGATAAATTAACAAGGCATACGCCATCGTCTACATTTCCTATGTCAAGGGATGGGTTATTTGGTTTAATTGTTGGTAGATTAGAGTTTGGGTATTCATTTGACGGAACAAATGCTTGCGTAGAATATTATGTCAATCGTGAACCACAAAATGATTGGTTTGATTGGTTGATTAAAGAATCTAAACAAGTTAGAATGAATACTATCACTACTAGAGAACTATCAAATGTTATTAATGAGTGTATTGATAGCTATATAAAGCACTTAAAAAGAGGCTATAAATGCTATTCAAATAGTAGAATATATAAGTCTGTAGTCAATGAAAACAAATCATATCCAAGCATGCTAAATAATAGAAAAACGAAAACCATAATTAGATTAACAGAATATGATTTGGTCAACATTGTCAAACAATGTTTATATGAGCGCAAGAGTAAAATGGAATGATAAATATAATTTCATCGACACTGATGGTAGGCTAGTATCTCCTAACCAATGGTTTGATAAAGTTTGGTTTTTCGAAGAAGGTTATGCAATGGTTAAGTTGAATGGCAAAATATGTACCATTGACACTAACGGAAATATATCGTCTAATGGTTGGGTTAATTCTAAAAAAAAATAGAATGGCTTTGTAGCCAACACGTCTATCATTGCCCGAATATTTGGTGTTTAGAAAAAACATTCATATATTTGCACAAAGATTCAATATTTATAAGAAAAAGATAATTCAAAGATGAAAAAACAAGTTATACAATTAACAGAAGCACAGCTTCACACTCTCATTGAGAATTGTGTGACAGAGGCTTTGAGCGAAATGGATGGTGCAACATTCTCAAGAATGTACAACGCTTCACACAGAGCAATGAATGACATACAAAATGGTAGTCCTACACGAGCTGTAGGTCATAAAACCACAAACAACGATGATATTATTACAAGAGCATCCCAAATGCAACCTGATGTACAGCAACATTGGTTGAAGTATTACATTGGAAAAACATTCAAATTCTTTGCAGAAGACAGAATGGGATTAGTGGCACATTTACTATTTACGTTTGAAAAAGTCATTAAGTTAGATGCGAACAAAACCATATTAGTTGGTAATGTCGTATTTAATGACAAGCAAATAAATGGTGATGGCATAACTATTGACTTTACTAAGAATAGAATACAGTATCACGAAGGGGGAAGCCGCTATGCCTATAATTTAGAAATTGATAATAGGGTAGCACCAATATGGAATAAACTATTGGAACAACTACAAATGGCTCTCAGTTGTAGAAAGTAAAAATCCCATATCAGTTAAGATCCGGGATTTTAGAATTAGCGGGGTCAAATTGTATATAGTTCCCTTTATTTTTATACTTGTCTATGGTCCACTAAAAGAAGGATTAAGACGGCAAATATGTCTGTCATTGCTTCGAAACATAGCTGTTTTTGTCGGTTTTCTTTATCTTTTGCCTCTTTTTTGAAAATTTTCTCATATTTTCTTTTGTCTATTCAAAAAGTTAGAGTATCTTTGTCACCGAATAACTATGATTGGGGCCATCTGGAATACGCTGAAAAAGATGAAAAGAGTAGGATAGAACCAATCGAAACCTACATCCAAGACCATGCCATTTGGATTTATGCAAACAGATGCAATAATCCATAGTTTCCGATATCCCACTATCCCTTTGGCTGGAAACAATAAAAGAAATCGTTATGGAACTGGTGCTGAATACATATGGTTGCAAGTTGAGCACAGAGAACAATGCATTCGTTGTGGCCAACGCCGCAGGGAAGCAAAGGATTCCCTGCAACAGCGTCGACTCCATTGTAGTGGCTAAAAGTGCCGTGCTTACCTCGGATGCCTTGTTAATGGCCATCGAAAACGACATACAGGTGCAGTTGACCGACAGAGTGGGGAAGACAGTGGGCTGTGTGTGGAGTCACAAATACGGGTCTATATCCACTATCCGCAAGGGTCAGCTTGCATTCTCTGCCTCTCCAGATTCGGTGACCTGGATAAAGGACGTGATAAAAAAGAAGATGGAAAACCAGTTGGCATTGCTGCTGATGCTGGAGTCGGACGCTACCCGACATAACGGCACGGTAAGGTCAACGGCGATGAAGATAGACCGACTGATAGGAAAAGTGGAATTGCTGCAGGGCGACTCCGTAAGGGATGTGGCTGCCAATCTGCGGGCCTATGAGGGCAATGCCTCAAGGGAGTATTTCCAGACACTGAACTGTTTTATCCCAGAGCGTTTCCGTTTTAGCGAGAGAAGCCAGCGCCCCGCACGCGATGTGGCCAATGCCTTGCTCAACTACGGCTACGGAATGCTCTATGGCAAGGTGGAGAATGCCTTGATCCGTGCCGGTATAGACCCCTATATCGGCATACTGCATAGGGATGAATACGGACGTCCAGTGTTGTCGTATGACGTCATCGAACTGTATAGGGTGTGGGTGGACTATGTGGTCTACTCACTTCTTGCCCAAAACGTCATTACTGACGAGTACTACTCGGTCGATGCGAATGGCGCTGTGTGGCTGGAGGGTCTCGGCAGGAGAGTCATCATCCAGGCGCTGAATGATTACCTCTCAGAGAATGAAAACATCAAGGGCATGCAGCGAAGCCGCGGACACCACATCTTCCTCTATGCGCAGAAAATGGCACAAACCTTCAAACACTATTGAATATGGATATAACGACATTGAGTTTCGGACAGCATCTGACATCTCCCGATGAAAGGATGTCGACGATAAGCCTTGCTGACCTTTATCGTATGATAACCCAATCCGGCAGTCCAATCGAGCGCCTTCAGACAACGTTGCGCAACGTGATGGGTATAGACATGGCCAAATACCGCAATATGAAAAAGGCCCTTCCCTACTTCGTGTGCGGTACGTTCGCAACAGGCATCAGAAGGATAGAGCATTTTTCGTCAGCATCGGCTTTTGTGCTTGACATTGACCATTATGGCGATGAGAGCCGAAGCCTGCAGGACTTGAAATACCGGTTGGCCGATGACGTGCGTGTCGCCATGGTGTATACCTCTCCCAGCGGATGCGGACTGAAGGTGTTGTTCCTGTTGGACAAGCCGTGCTATGACAACAATGTCTATTCGGCTTTCTACAAACGCTTTGCCCTGGAGTTCGCCAAGGAATATGATATCTGCGAGTATGTGGACTGTACGACCAACGATGTGGCCAGGGCCTGTTTCCTGGCATACGATGCGGACTGCAAGATAAACATGATGCCTAAGCCCATCAGTATGGATGACTACATCAATACGGAAAGTGTGGACATTTTCTTCGGCGAGGACAGAAAAACCACAGACGCCTGTGTCGAGGTGGCTGCGCAGGCGGAACCGCCTGTGCGCAGTATAGATCCGGAGCGGGAAACACTGGAGCGTATAAAGTCAGTTTTGGCTACGGCCCGCAAGAAAAAAGCCGAGAGCAATGCCGGCATGGAACTGGTGCCCCAGATGATAAGGGATACTGTCAGCGGACTGAAAGAGTCGGTAGAGGAACTGGGGGTCGAACTGTATGATACCAAAGCCATACAGTATGGAGTGAAACTGTTCTTCAGGACCCATACAATGCTGTCGGAAATCAATCTGTTCTATGGGAAGAACGGCTATTCGGTAGTGATGTCCCCGAAGAAAGGGACTTCGGCGGAGTTGAATGCGCTGATGTCTGATTATGTGAGTTGTTACTTGGCTGGCGGTACCGTATAATGAGAAAGAAAGGACGATACATAGGTGAGGACAGTAAACTGATAGACGGTGCTGGGCTGAACGGTTCGCGCCCCATCGGGCAGACAACATCCGGCTTGGACGACTTGCCTTCACTCTCGAGCAGGGTAAGGCAGATAATGGACATCGTCCTTTCCAAAAAGAGAAAGGTGGGCAATATGATATGCTTTGTCATGTACGATATCACCAGCAATAAGGTGAGAATCCAGATAGCCAAATATCTCCTTCAGAAGGGGTGTACACGTATACAGAAGTCTATCTTTATGGCCGACCTTCCGTCGGAAGTCTATGAGGAAATCGGCAACGACTTGCGTGAGGTACAGAGCCTGTATGACAACAATGACAGCATTTTGATTGTGCCCCTGTCGGAAGATTATGCCAGGGCCATGAGGATAATAGGACAACAAGTGGATTTGGATTTGCTTATGCATACCAAGAATACACTTTTCTTCTGAAAATAATAACGAACGAATATGAAAATCGTCAATTTGACACCGCATGACATCGTCTTGAATGACGGAAGGGTATTTCCGTCAGAGGGCGTCGCGCGTGTGGCGGAAGTATATACACCATTCGATGAGGACGGAATATGTCAAGTGACACGTGGCGCCATCCTTAATCTGCCAAGTCCGATTGATGGCGTCGTGTATGCCGTGTCATCGCTGGTACTTGCGGAAGGCAAACGTATCGGCAGGACCGACCTTGTGGTGCCGGCAACGGGTCACCCCGACTGCCGGCGCATAAATGGGTTCATCGAGTCTGTGCCCGGGTTCGTCCGTTGACCGGCCCGTAGTTTGCCTGCAGAGATCCGCTTATCGTTTGAGCAGGTTCTCGACACTGCTCAGATATTTCTCGATCTTTTTTATTATATCATCAGCCTGAGCCGGCTTCGAATTGAAACCGGCATGGTTGTAATCGTTCCGCAGTTCACCGACCTGACTCAAAATATTGGCGTAAATGTTCAATTGGCTGTCGCTATCGTTTATGATGCGCCGTATCTTGTCGATTGTGCCAGCGTCTTCCTCTTTCCATTCGCTCTCAGGGAGATTTCGACTTGCGATATGGACACACTTATTGACGATATCCCGGTCGGCTCTTTCGTTATAGTCAAGTTCGCAGACTTTGCAGCTTGCGCAGAACAGGGAGATAAGTCCCTCTTCCAGCATCGTGATTGCCTGTTGGTACAGTTGGTTGTCCTGACACCATCGGGCCACCTTTATGCAGTTTGAGACATCCGACTGATATCCGAAGTCAGCCATTGATTGTTTGATTTTTTCGAATACGGGTCTGAGTTGCGTGATAGTGACCTCTTCTATCGTACTGACTTTGCCGTTGAGAATTCTCATCCTTTCGTTCCCGATGATGTTCAGACCTCGGCAGGTGACGCGTTCGTCGGTGACGTTTTTGAGCGTGCCGATAAAAGACTTCAATGTCTCTGTGTCTTTGTTGCGTGTGGCGGGGTCTCTTAGTATGGGAATCAACTCATCCTCAGTCAGTTCTTTCAGTTTCCCGATATGTCCATACTGCAGGTAGTCGGATGCAGCAGAGGTCCAGTCTTGCAGGGAGGACAGCGGGAGCAGATCCATCACCGGGGCGATGTCGGATTCCGGTGCTTTAGCTTCGTAGTTGCCGTAGTAGATTCCTGCTACAGTGACCTTTTTCAGCAATTTTGCATAGTTGACGAGCACCACCATCAGCATCGGGAGATATCTGAAACTGTGTGTGATGTCGATATAGAGTTCGTCCTCCTCCTGCAATTGAGAAAAGATGGTTTCGAAGATAGACCACATTTGTCCAGTGTCCTTGCCGTCCTCTATTCTCACTCCTTTATAGCTGACGCCCATCTCGTCCAGAATCTGCTTCAGGCCTTTGTCTGTAGTCCCGTTCGGAATCCAGTGCGTCGTTTGAGCCCTGTCCGTAAGGAAGACAATGACCTGGTCGCTGGAGGCCCAATTGCATTTCTGCTGAAGGAATTCCAACAACGCCTGCTGAATGAACTTCGTTTCATTCGATACAAAGCCGTCCTTTTCATAACGGCAACTCTTATATTGTCCGGTTCCGAGGATGGATAGAAATACTTTTCGTGTCATAGTTTACTTTGTTATTTAGAATGTGCTTAGAGGCATTTATCTGATATATTTGCCTGCCGTCTCAAAGTGCTTTTTTAGTCTGTTGATCATTTCTTGCGCAGATTTGTCCGACTTGATGGAATGCGCCACCGCGTTGCGGATGGGGGTCAGTTGCCAATAGCATTTCCTTAGGTCCTCGGGTATAGCTCCCGGGTTTTTTATACGGCACTTGGCTTCTTCACGGGCTTCTTTATTGTCCCAGGCAAGCTCGAGTTGGGTGCACACAAAGGTGAGTATGGCTTCTTGCAGAGTCATGATGGCCAGACCATAGTTCAAACTGTCATAGCGTCTCTTTGCCAACCGGTACTGGAAAAGGGCGTGGTTGCCCTTGATGGTGCCGAATTGCCTCAAGAAGTCGTCGAATACGGGCTTGACAATCATTTCGGCCAAAGGAGATGTGTATTCCCTCGTTCTCAGTACCATGATTCTGCCGATGCCGTTTTCGATGTCTCTGAGGTGATTGAGATTCAACAGGTCGGAGAACCTTTTCAGGGTTTTCCCCAACTCCGGGTCATCCTCTTCCAGCAGTTCGGTTAACTGATAAGCATTGTCGTAGTTCTTGAAGGCTGATGCCCCGATGGTCCATTGGGTGAGTTCGGCCATCTTCTTCAGTTCGACGATTGGAGCATAGCCTTTTTCCTTTACCATCTCCAGCATGCCATAGTGTATGTGCGAAAGTTTGGGCCGTTTCCGGCTGACGGTTTCCAGATATATCAAGAGGTTCATGACAATCATGGGCAGAGAGCGGAACGAGTGGGTTACGTCCACGATGAGTTCGTCGCCTGAGTTGATGTACTCCTGTAGGCTGAGTATGGTCTTTATATTTTGTGTGATTTCGTCATCGTTCAGACCGTAGCGTATCAGGACGATGTGTGAATCATTGCCCAAAGCCCTCTCGATAATATCCTGATGCGGAATGGCCAGTTCGCTGTCACAACCGCACTGCCCGCAGTGTTCGGCAATTTCCAGATAGGCATCCTCGTCGATGTCTTGCCCATTCAGCTCGCTGTAGAACCGGTACACCTCCTCCCACATGGAGTGGGAGGTGCCGACCAGGATAATCTTGTCCGCATTATAGTAATTGGACAAAGCGGCTGCCACGAAAGGATACTTGCCCAGATTGTCATCTCCGATATGGTATTCGGCCGTCTTGTATTCGCGTGTCGATTGGGACTCGACAAGTGATCCGGTGCCGACAAAGGAAATCAGAATTCTTGCCATAAGTGTAATGATTAAGATTGTTGTCCGAAGTTTTTGAATTTTTCAGGCAGTGCCTCTTGCGTCAGCACGCCAAAGCCGACACTCGCGCTTTTGCCCAAAGAGATGAAGGCCGGCAATTCGGCATTGCTCACAAAAGAGAGGTCGAAGGTGTCGAATCTCACCCCCTTGTACATTTGGGAGTGCAACCGGTCCATATCTGTGACGGCGCAGAAGATCTGCTCTTTGGAGTAGTAGCCGATGCCCTTCATGAAAGACAGTATGTTGCCCACCAGAATATGTTCCAGGAGCGTGATTTTGTCCGTCAAAGCCAGCATGGAGTGGTATTTCTTGAAGTTGTCTTCAGTCAGGGCTATATAGTTTCTGATGCTGTACAGTTTTGGGCAGGTCTCGAGTTTGGGCCAATAGGACTTGAGGTTGCATTCCTGCACGTGAAAGGGCCTTTTGCTTTTGCCCACCTGCAGTTCGCAGGGGAAGTTTTCCCTCAATCTCAGAACAGATTGCGCGGCTTCTCCCATCCCGACTATACAGGCACGGCCGTCGAGAGTCTTGTATTGGATGAGCGGGTATCGGTAGGCCAGCCCACCTGTGGCAGGATGGTTGTGAAACCACGTGTCATCGCGTCCTGTAAGTTCGACAATGGCACTGCGAAACCATCTCACTTCTTCTTGCGACAGCGGTTCCTCGCACCTCAATATGGCGATGTCTATTTGCTCCATTGCGAGATATTTTTTCGGCAAATATACAAAAAACTATGGTTTTCGAACATTTTCTTGCGAAAAAATTTGTTTTGTCAGTAATTTCCCTTAATTTTACACCACGAAACCATTAACAAACACACATGGACCAAGAGAAATACATATTCGTGTATGGAGCTGCGGTGCAGGGCATACAGCAGTTCATCTTCAGGACAGACAAGCTCAAGGATATCGTTGGAGCCAGCGAACTCGTCGAGCGGATCTGTACCTCCCTGTTCAAAGAGGGATGCCTTCAGGGTGCCCAGCCGTTGGTCAACGCAGCCGGCAACATAAAGTGCGTTTTCTCCAGTGAGGCAGAGTGCCGCAAGGCAGTAAGGGAGTTCCCCAGGATGGTGATGCTTGCCGCACCGGGCATAACCATCAGCCAGGCCGTAGTGAAAACCACCCAAACCGAGTTCGACGGTCACTTCCGTGAGGTGTTGGACCGGCTGGAGGAGAAACTTCACGTCCAGCGCAACAAGCCCTCGAAGAGTATGACGATAGGCTTGGCTGCTACGGAACGTTCCAGGGCGACGGGCTTGCCGGCAGTAGCTGTTGCCGGCGGCGATTATATGGACGAGGCTACAATGAAGAAAGCGGAACTCTCCGATGGGGCCAGAGTTACTTTACGACTATGTGAGAAGAGTTTTGGCCTGGAAGGTTTAAGTCCTCGCAATGTGGCTCTCAATATAGCCGACCTTACGGGGAATAACGATTGGATAGCCGTCATTCATGCCGACGGCAATGGGTTGGGCGAGGTTGTGCGAAGGGAATCCGGATCGGCCGCCTCGCTGCATGCATTTTCCGAACATTTGGACCAGGCTACCAAAGAGGCTGCACAAGCGGCGTTCAAGGAAGTATGCGGCATCAAAGGGTGCGACCCTGCCAGCGGCTTCATCCCCTTCCGTCCGGTGGTGCTCGGTGGTGATGACATGACTATGATCTGCAGGGCTTCACTGGCTTTGCCCTATGTCAAGTCTTATCTCCGGAATTTTGAGGAAGCCACCAGGCGTCTTCTCGGGGCTGAGGGGCTTACGGCTTGTGCCGGAATCGCTTTTGTCAAATCGTCATATCCCTTTCACTATGGCTACGAATTGGCCGAGATGCTCTGTTCTCAGGCCAAGAAAGTCTCCAAGTCGCCTGTCGTGTGCGGAGGCCGGACTCCAGCGCCTTCCAGTGTGATGTTCTATAAGGTGCAGGGCAGTTTTATCGAAGACTTCGACTGTATGGTGGAAAAGGAAAAGGTGCCTGCCGAAGGCCATAGCTTCTGTTTCGGACCATATTTCCTGAATCAGCAGGCAGGATATTGGACGATCGATGACCTGGAGGACTCTTCTTCGGTTCTGTCGTCAAAAGACGGCAACACCGTCAAGACGGCCATCAGGAAATGGATGACGGCCATGCATCAGGATATGACAATGGCCCAACAAGCTCAGGATCGTAGTAAGCAGATTCTGTCGGGCAGTCTGAAAGACGTGTTCACTAAGGCAACTGCTCCGTCTGAGCGAGCGGGGCAGGCCGGCAAGTTCTATCCTGCAGCGGACATGATAGATGTGCACACATTGCAAAGCCAAACGACTAAATAGTTTTGACGCTATAATACAGGCATATGAAAGACATTGTTATTAAAATAGAATTTTTTTCCCCCTGGCATTGCTCGTCGGGACTGTCGGCAGGTGCAGAGGCCGATAGCGTGGTCATCAAGGACAGTCGCGGTCTTCCCTATATTCCGGGCAAGACCCTAAAGGGCCTTCTCAGAGAAGCTGTGGAGGACTACGTGTCACTCAGCGGGCTGGACCTGCCGCTGGATGCCACATTCGGCAAGAATGCTGAGGGTATAAACGCCGACCAGTTGCCCTCAAAGGGGACAGTCTTTGTGGGGAATGCCACTTTGCCGGACCAGGAGGCCGACAGCATTGTCTCCGGGCACTTGACCGACTTCCTTTATGTCAGCAGGGCAACTACGGCCATAGATTCGGCAAGTGGAATCGCTAAAGACCATAGTCTGCGCACCACCGAAGCTGCAGTGCCCTGTACGCTTTATGCCCCAGTGATGCACGTTGACGACGGCATTGCCGATATCATGCAGTCTGCGCTTGGACTCGTCAAATATATGGGGACAGGCAGAAACAGGGGCATGGGCAGATGCCGGTTCACTATTCAGAAAGGAGATGAATCATGACCACACTGAAATTCAGATGCAAGTTGCTCTCGGAGGTAATAGTGAGCCAGAAGGCTGCCACTGAGGGAAGCCACGAGACGCTGTCCTTTATACCCGGTAACGTGTTCCTCGGCATTGTGGCTTCCGGCTACGGTTCGTTCTCCCACGAGGACCAGGTGTCACTCTTCCACAGCGGGAAGGTGCGTTTCGGCGATGCCCATCCGGTGGGGGCGAACGACATGAAACGGTCGCTGCACATACCGGCAGCATTCTATTATCCCAAATCGTCAGGACTGTCTTCCGGTTGCTTTCTGTATCATTTCTACGACCGGAATGCAGAAGCAACGCGTCCCCTTCAGCTCAAGCAGTGCCGTCAGGGGTTCTATGTCTTTGACGGAACGTCGATGAAAGAAATAAGACAGGCAAAAGAGTTCGCCATCAAGAGCGCCTACAACCGCGACCTCCGCCGTTCGGACGACAGCCGGATGTATGGATACGAAGCGCTGGAGAAGGGGATGGTGTTCCTGTTTTCTGTCGAGTGCGACGATCCGCATCTTGCAGGCAGGATAACCGAAGCACTGACGGGCATCAAGCACATCGGCAGGTCGCGTACGGCGCAGTATGGTTTGGCCGAGATCCAGCCTTTCGATTATGAAGAGACGCAGTCGGCCCCGGCGACATACGAGGAGGGCGGCGATACATACATAACTGTGTATGCAGATGGGCGTCTTATCTTTTTGGATGAAACGGGTATGCCGACCTGTCAGCCTACCGCCCGTGATTTGGGCTTGACCGGAGAGATCGTATGGGAAAAATCACAGGTGAGGACCTTCCAGTATGCTCCATGGAACGGAAAACGCCAAACGCGTGACACCGACAGAGTCGGCTTGGAAAAGGGAACGGTACTTGTGGTGCGCCTCGCCCCGGGTTACAGGCCGGACTGCTTGCCTACGTATGTGGGCTGCTATCAGAACGAAGGCTTTGGCAAAGTGATATACGGATGGAGTATTCTGCAACAGTCGGGAGCAAACGGCCGTCTTGGTGCCGTAGTCAGCCATGCCGGGAATGACAGAAATGCAGGAAATGCAGGAGACTGTCGGGCCAAGACGCCCCTTCTTTCCTATTTGAAAAGAAGGAAAGGGGAGAAGGAGGCCGACGCTTACGTCTATGCTCAGGTCAACGAGTTCGTTCAATGTTATGGCAAAAGATTCTCGTCTGCATCTTTCGCCTCGCAGTGGGGCGCGATCCGCAATATCGCCATCCAGCACCGGACACGTGCTGAAATTGTCGAAGAACTCTTTGACAAGATGGAGACCGTACGGAGAGTTCCTACCCCTACAGATCCACGGAAAGAAATCACATCTCCGGCAGCCTATCTGACTCACGGCATTGCTGCGGAGAAATGGAAGGGGGAGAGACTGAAAGTGTTGAAAGGCTTTGTCGACGAGATGGGTAACTCAAAATATGGAGACCTGTCGCAGAAAGCGTTAGTGAACCTGTCATCAGAGATGGCAAAAAAATGTTGAGACAATGGGAATGACAAAATACAAATATCGGCTGGTGGCCCGCGTCACACTGGAGGCAGTCTCGCCTTTGGCTTTGGGTTCCGGCGACAAGGATATAATAACAGATGCCCCTGTAGCGAGGGACATCAACGGGTTGCCCTATATACCGGGCTCGTCGCTTGTCGGCGTGATGCGTCATGCTCTCGGCTGCAAACCGTATGTCGACGACCTTTTCGGATTCCAGAAAGGCGAGAAGGGGAAAGGCTCAAGGCTCATTGTGTCTGATGCCCTTATGGTGAGTGAAGGAGGTCGTGTAGTGGACGGACTGGCGGATACGTCTGGCAGTAAATACCTTGAGATGTTCAAGACGCTTCCTGTCCGCCAGCACGTATGCATCGACGACAAGGGCACGGCAAAACTGCACGGCAAGTTCGACGAAGAGGTGGTGTATGCCGGCACGAGGTTCTGCTTTGATATGGAGATAATGGCCGAAGACCCGTCAGACTCGCAGATGCAGGATGTCCTGCAGACGATTTCTTCCCCCACATTCCGATTGGGTGGCGGCACACGCAATGGGTTCGGTTCAATGAAAGTCGTCCGTGTGCAGTACGCAGCTTATGACCTCACGAAACGCGAAGACCTGCAATCCTATATCGGCAAATCTTCCTGTCTGGCGGAGAAGTGGGACGCTCCGGAAGTACAGGACTCGAACCCGCAAACGCAGGCAGGGTGGATTCGTTACACTCTTACACTGCACCCCGCTGACTTTTTCCTCTTCTCCTCCGGATTCGGGGACGATGATGCGGATATGACTCCGGTGAAGGAGCCGCACATATCGTGGTCAGGCGACATTCCGGCTATGAGCGAAGAGTATTTCCTCGTTCCGGGAACGTCGGTAAAGGGAGCTGTGGCTCATCGCACCGCCTACTACTGGAACCGGCTCAACAACCGTTTCGCTGACACAGACACAGCTTTGGCCTGCGATAAGAATCCCGCCGTTGTCGCCATTTTCGGTACGGCAACCGAAGAAGGCGATATTGCCCCGCAGCGTGGCAATGCCATATTTTCAGATGTCGCAGTGAAGAATGTCGGCGAGAAAGTAATCTTCCATATCAAAATCGACAAGTTCACCGGAGGGGTGCAGGACGGCGCTCTCTTCCAGGAGAAAGTGAGCAATGCACGCGGTGCGGAAATCGTAGAGGAGATTTTGGTCAACAAGGCGGCATTCGGGGATGATACCGTCCGGGAAGCCTTCGAAAAGGCGCTCGGCGACATCTGCCAAGGTCTGCTTCCTTTGGGTGGCGGCGTCAATCGCGGTAACGGAACATTTACAGGTACATTGACTAAATCAGAATAATCATGCAACACTCTATACCGAAAGCCAAATACGAAGGCTATTTGTGGCAGAGCGACCAAACTGCCCCGAGAGTCCTTGACGGGACCACCGAAGAGGAACTTTCATTTCAAGACGGCGAAAATCCGTTTGTCGTAGAAGGCCAGTTATGGGACCGAGAGCATAGCCGCAGCGTGTCTATACGCTACACCGACGGCCAGTACTATGTCAAAGAAACTGTGTTGTCGCAAGCGCAGATGCAGGAGCCTGTCCTTACTTATCTTCCCCATCGTTTGTCGGCGACGAACAGTATGCCGGAGATAAAAGGGCTCAACTTCCTGCGTCTGTGGAAAGAGGAGGAAGACAGGCTTTGTGAGAATATGCCCGTACTCACGCTATGCGATACAGTATTTGTAGGATTTGAAAAATGAATGACTTATGATAACCTCACCATACAACTTCGTGCCCCTCAATAAAGATGTCTACTATCCGTCCTGGAGTGAAAAGGTGTCACAAGACCTCCCTTTCTCTGACTCAGAGGATGGCGTCATCGAGGTGGACATACACACCGTGTCTCCATTCTTCACACGCGATGGAGAGAAGCAAGGTGTCTTCTCCTCACATATCATGGGAGCGGACGGACAACGTCATTATTTCATCCCGGCAACAACCGTCAAAGGCATGCTGCGTGAAATCGTTGAGATAATGTCATTCGGCAAGATGCAGGAAGGAAAGGATTACCAAAACCGGTATTTCGGCTGGCGGGATGTAGGCAAGGCGATGGATAAGGGGAAAAATAATGAATATTCGGATATCGTCGGTGAGGGCAAGCCGGGTTGGCTGAAAAAGAACGAAACCGGAGAATATGTATTTACCCCTTGCAATGGAAATTTTGACAAAATTCAGACGGGTGAAGTGAGCAGACTTTTTCCGTCATATAGGCCTGACACGTCTATATGGAAGGTCAATGCTTCTGTCAAGATTAAAACAGACGGGAAATCTCCTGCTTATCCCAAAGTGGAACAAAACGACCAGACCTACCGTTTGGTCTGTACCGGAAACATTGGTGGAAAACTACATGAATTGCTTTTCCCTGCAGAATTAGGCAACGAGGAGAAGCTAAGCGATGAAACCATCGCCGCGTTCAAGACATTGTATGCGGACACACCTGGATTTGCCGAAGAGAAGGAGAAAGGGAAAGGGTGCTATCTCCAGGCATTGGAGGAGGGCCAGGAGATTCCTGTCTTTAGATACGTAAGGGACGGCAAGACCTATCTTGGTATGTCAAGGATGTTCCGGGTGCCTTTCAAATATAATGTCAGGGATCAGGTTGGATTCATTCAGCAGGCGGCATCTGATAGGGCGGATTTGGCAGAGACCCTTTTCGGTTATGCCGGAAGGGAGAAATCGCTCAAGGGTAGAGTGTCGGTTGGTCATGCCTTTATGGAAGGGACTGTCTCTGACGAATCACTGATAAAAACCTCCGGGATATTGGGCTCCCCCAAAGCATCTTATTATCCTTTGTATATACGGCAGGACCAATCGCCATATAAGACTTATGATGACAAAGCCGGTATTGCCGGAAGAAAGCTCTATCGTATACATCAGGGCAGTACAACGACCAAGCTGCCTGAGGGTGAAAACGAGAATGTGAGGACGACCTTTAAGGCTCTTCCTCAAGGTCAGACCTTTCATCTTCGTATCGCTATGCACAACACACGTCCTGTGGAAATCGGTGCGGTGCTGTCCGCATTGACACTTAATGGCACCGAAGGTTCGTACTTGAATCTCGGCATGGCAAAATCTTTCGGGTTCGGCAAGTGCATGGTCAGACTGAAGGACATCAAGCTGTCAGGCTTCAAGCAGCCAGATGCAAAGCATTATATGCATGAATTCGAGAAGGAAATGACAGCCTTTACTTATGGCAACGATCACACGTATTGGGCTGAAAACAAGAGCGTTGCCCAACTCGTCAATATCCTTTCCGAGCATAGTGATGAAGCTGTCAGGATGATGGTGCTAACGGACTATACCGATAGCAAGAATGAAAAGAAGAATCCATTCACTGCTCTTCAAGAGAAAGGTAATCAAATCAATTCTTGGCTAACAGAGGAGGATTGGACTGGAATCAAAACAAAAGCAGAAGAAGTTGGCAAGCAGATGGCATTTGAAAGGCTGAAAAGCGAATTGGCATCATCATACGCTGAAGCAGAACGGTACATCGCAGAGGCTGCAGAATTGGAACGGGAGAAAAAATATTCTGATGCAATTAATGAGCTGAGGAGTGCTCGTGGCTCCTATGATAAGATTGATGCTGAATTTGCAAAGCATCAAATGCAGTCAGATACAGAGGCTTATAAAACGGGAATTGCGGACAAGATAAAACAACTGGAAGAGCTTATTTCAGTTGCGCTGTCAGGTGGAAACACTACTTTGGGAGAAGACCTGGACAAACGCAAGCCGGATGGAAGTTATATGCGAACGGCTTTCAAATCTTGTTTTCAATGTGTTGCAAGTTGGACTAAGAAAAATGGACCGCTCTCACCCGAAGACAAAGCCGCTCTGGAAAAAACAGTCAGGCGCTTACTTGATAAGCCAGATAAAGAGGACAAGAAGACTTTAGGAGATTTTTCTCAGAAACCTTGGACCAACTTGAGACAATATTTGGACGAACCGGTTTGTCGCAGCCTTTATGACGACTACGTGAAATCAAAATGATACCCCGCTGAGGGCAATTAGTCTCTGATATAGTGTGTACTTCCCTTTAAGTTGACTCCTCTTGAGAGTGACTTGCCCCCCTGCGGGGCGGTTATTCTTCCTCATTGCCTGTTTCCCAGCAGGTCTCTGCCAACCTACAGTAGCCCCAGCACAGCGCCTGTTTGAGCCGGAGGTCCTGATGCTTGTCGTCAATAAGCATCAGAAGACAGTCATAGAACTCTTGCTTGTCCAGGTAGCAGATTGATTTAAATTGTTTGAGATTGTTTGCCATTCCGGAGAAGGTCCGCCCGATCTCCGTAGTGGCGTGGTTTTCGACTATATCGCACCTGTTTCCGCTCTTATGATGCCGATGAATGCCAAAGCATCGTCGGGCAACGAGTAGCAAAGAGTCCCCTTGTCCCGCAGGTCCATAAGGAGTCTGCCGAGAATGTTTGGCCCCACAAAACAGTCTCCGTCAGGCTTTGCTCCCCACGCATCGGGACTCTTCTTGGGCATTGTGGCTTGGTCTTCGACAATGTGCTTCCCGCGACTCTCGGCAAGGGCTCGTCTGAATTCTCCGCATTGCCGGTACTTGACGAGCAGGGCATATTTCATCGCGTCAATCACCATCCGTCCCCAGTCGTCGCGCCGATAGTCCTTCTCGTAGCTCTTGACCGTTTTCTTGATGTTGTAGCAGGTCTTCCCTTCTCGTGTGATGTTGTCCCTGATGCGGCCTAAGATAGCGGCATCCCTGAATTTCATCAGTTGGAAGAGCTCCTCGCTGTTCCTGAACGAGACACCGTCAATGACCAAAGGCGCAGGGGCGAAGTTGGAGAATATGCCCCAGGGTTCATCGACCTTGCGAATCGCGATGCACTCACCGATGGGGTAGGACTGATAGCCCCAATAATCGGGATAGTATTCCGCTATGTATTTGTCAATGCTGTAGAAACTCATAGGCTGATTTCCCGCTGTGAACCTTCAACGAGTCTGTTCCGGTCGTCAGCCTCCACTTGTTCGATCCTGACGATACGGATACAGTCTTCACGCAGAATAGCCCGGTTGGTGATGCCGTCAGGATTGGTTTGTGCCTGTGGCCAGGCGAGACAGACAATGCCGTTTTCGCCGAAGAATTTCGATGCCGCACTCTCCGCCACGGCGTCGGCTTTGCCGGTCATCTGCCTGACAGAGCCGAGCTGGTGTGTAATCAGGTTGCCGACATACTTGCGGAAGAACTTTCCGGAGGCCGAAGCCTCCGGTGGTATTTGTGCATTAAGCAGACCGCCTATCCTCTGAGCCACTTCTGCCGGTACGGGTCTGCATGAGAAAATATGGTTGTCGACGTCGAGATCGGGAACCTCCACCGTGTAGATGTAGAAGGTGCTGACCCCGTTCGCTTTCCCGGCTTTGGCTGCATACAGTACGGCAGTGTCATAGCTTGACGTGACGTAGATGCCATGTCCGAACTTCGACTTGCCTTCACCCTCGCCCAAGTGGGAAAGCGAGAAACTGTTGAACAGACGGCAAGAGCCGTGATAGAAAGTTTCCATATAGTTCATTTCACTTGCGACCTCCTATGGCAGCAGCCTTTTACACGTCCATCTTTCTAATCCGAACGGGATATTCCCGGACCCGTATTTGAACTCTCATAGCTTACAACAGTTCATGAACCGTACCATGCACAGGATAGTATATCAAAGCATGGGTGACGTCAACCTGTGCATCCTTCAGCGCCTTCGCATAAGCTGAAAGCTGCGCATAGTGCGTTTGGGTATGCTCGCCCAGGGCTACACCCTGATAGGTCTTATAGTCAATGAGGATGGCATGCTTGCCGGCCGCATCGCTATAGTGCCAAAGCAGGTCCATTTCGCCTCTCATGGTTCTGCCGTCTGCCAGTGTGAGCATGAACGGAAGTTCCCGTTCCGTTTTGTCGCCTTCCTGTTGCGGGTATTTGGCTTGAAGCTGTTCGTAGAGCCAGTCGGCAGAGCGCATGATGGCATCCACATGGCCCGCCAACTTGTCGGCAACACCATAGCCACCTATGGTGTTGATGGCGACATTGCGGTTGTGTTCCTTGTCGTCTTTGCGGTAGGCAGCAAAGATGTCGTGAATGCAGGAGCCAATCGCCGCATAGTCGTTGCCCCATCCATGGGAGTCCATTTCCGTCCCTTTTTCCTGCCAGGGTGTGTAGGCGCTATAACCTTCAAAAGCCTCGATTTTGCTTGGCGAAAGGTAACGGTCTCCATATTCGGTATGCATTTGCGGCTTGTCGACCATCGTGTATGTCTGTCCGTCAGTCTCCAATTGGCCATTGGCAGGGGTAGTGACATCGATGCGCGTAGAGGCAAATTCCGGCAGCCCCCAGACATTGTCCTTACTGCAGTCTTGCAGTCCTACATTCGTCAGCCAAGCGAACCTGTCGTCGATGCCCAAGGTGTAGAGGCAGTCCTTGGCTCGGGTCATACCCACATAGAGAAGTCTGCACTCTTCGCCTTTGGTCCGTTCTTTGAGCCGCTTGTAGAAATCCAATCCCGTGATAATATCTGTCATAGACTGGGCAGGCTTGCTCTTGCCTTTTATGATGTTCGGAAAGAAATGCAGGTAGTATTCTTTCGCAAACGGATCCTGCTCCGTGGCATTGTCATTCAGCACCACTTCCCGGACACTCATGAACGATTTCTTGATCAGCTCGCTGTCATTAAGCGTATCCTCGTTAAGTCCGTTCATGATTACGATGGGCCACTCCAATCCCTTAGACCCGTGATAAGTGAAGACCTTGACAGTATCCGACTGATTGTCCCTCTCTTTGTCGGGTTCGATGGTGTTGAGGTAGTAGATAAATCCGCTAATAGAAGTTCCGAGTCCCATCTGCAGACACATCTGGTCGTAGTCGTCGGCAAGATGCTGCACAGCTGACAGATTCTGCTGGCGTATGTGCTGGTCTCCCCATCGGGCGACAAGGGCAGGCAGGTTGCACTCATAGATAATTCCCCGCACCATTTCAGGGATTGACAGGTGCTTGAATTTTTCCGTCTGGCGGATTATCTCCTTGACACAGTCAGCATCTTCCTTCCAGTTGTCTTCCGTCAACGTGCCGTCTTCAGCGAAATGCGTGTATTTGCCGTCTTTGTCTTTTGCCCATATATAGTCGATGCGGTCGCGGAGGATTTTCTCCGTCGTGTTGCCCCACAGCAGGCGCATCAGGTCGGCAATGACATGCTTGTTGCCTGGATTCTGGACGAACTGCAAAAGTGATACGACCAGTTGCACCTCGATGCGTTGCATGATGGCATCCTCCGACTCTGACACTGGGATATTGAGCTTGCGCAGGGATTTCACGATGGGCTTTATCGCACTGTTCTTGCGACAGAGGATGGCGATATCCTTCGGACGAATCTTAGTCGCTCCTTCCTTACGAGCGCCGCTATGCACGTGTATGCCAGAATCCAGAAGCCCCTTGACTTTCAGTGCCAAAGCATCCGGATTGAAGCTCTTCTGCATGCCAATCCTCTCGTTATGCCAGTGTTCCAACGCACAAGAGCCGAGGTCGTCTTCCGAAAAATGAGGAGTGAGGGTGATGCAAAGCGGGTCGATGTCGTGAACGGTGTTGCCGTTTGCATCCTGGTGCTGGAACTTGTCGGCAAACACGGCATTGACCAGATTCACGAGTTTGGCTCTCGACCGCCAGCTCTCTACCAGTCTGCCTGAGCCGAGATGATTGTCGCCTTCTTCCGGATGTATCTCGGCATCGTCATAGAACTTGAAATGTCTGGACACAGAGTTTACAAGATCGGTGTCTGCACCACGGAAACCGTAGATGGCTTGTTTGGGGTCACCCACCCAATACGAATGTCCGTTGGCAGGAGCAATCAGTTCCGACAGACGGTTGAAGATTTTGAGTTGGATAGGGTTGGAGTCCTGGAACTCGTCTACCATCACAAGCCTGTAGTTGTCACGGATATAGTCCTTTACTTCCGGTTCATCGGTGATGAGATGCAGGAAGAGCCGCTCCATGTCATTGTAAGAGATGATATGGTTGGTCTTCTTGTAGGCGATATAGTCGTCACGCCATTCCTTTGCAAGGCGGAAGACGGCTTCGATGTAGGCTTCTATAATGGGTGCATTATCTTCGGAAACTGATATATCATCCAATGCATTCAGCAGTGCCGTGAAGTTTGCACATTGTTTTGCAGCTGTCGTTTCAGAAGCAAGATTATCTCCCTTCATCGTCTCCTTGACATCGAGCAGCCATGAATGGTCACGGTATGCCTCGCCGGTGCTCAACAGGATCTCTATCATGCTTACCATTTTTCTCGACTTGTCTGATTGTCTTGGCATGGTAGCGCAGAAATTGCGGTATTCTGCCAATGCCTTAGCAATGAACACGAGATCCGAGCTCGGCTTAATGAAAATGGCACGAACGGTTTCAACACACCTTTTTATGCTCTCTTCCACATCGTCCACATCATAGTATTCCATCTTCTCGACAATGTCTTTGAGATGACGCTGCCAGAAAAGATAGTCGGGATGTGAGAATCCATCCACTATGTCGTAGTAGTCGCGGAACTGTCGGAAGGCCTTCAGTTCCTTCTGTTTCTTCAGTTGTCCGTCTTCACCACGTTCACTGACAATGCGTGCCAGCGACTGGCTCATATAGAAATCTGCATCACGCTCGGAGATGATCTGTATGTCTGCGCCATAGTCCAGCAGATACCAGAACTTCTTGATGAAGTGAAGGGCCACAGAGTGTACCGTGCCGATGGTGGCGCTGTCGATCTGTGCGGCAGCATCGAGATTGCCTGCCTCAAGAATCTTCTGACGGGCTTTCTCGCGGAACTCCGACGCAGCCAGTTCGGTGAACGTCGTAAGGATAACTTGCGATGGAAGGAGCACGGAATTGCCGTTGTTGTCCATCTCGGAAAGTTTGTCTGCCAGGATTTTGGTGAGGGTGTACGTCTTTCCGCTGCCTGCACCTGCGTTGATGTATGTGATATTCTTCATTTCAGTCGTCCTTTTAGAATTGGGTGTGATGTTGCTGTCTCCGATGGCTCGGGAGTCTTGTCTTCGAAGGCCTGCTTCCTGGACTTCTTGAAGACGTACTCTGACTTCTTTGTGGCAAAGACAAGCGTCCGGTTTTGGCCACGTCCTTCGTACTTCTCTTCGACATTGAGAGGGCAAAGTCCACTTGATTCTGTATTTGCATAATAGCCGCTCGGGTCATCATGGACTGTCATCATCTCGGCCTCCTCGATGTGACCTTTGTGCAGTTCTTCCATGCGGAACTTGTACGAAGCCTTAATCTGCTCAAAGAGGTTTTGGTCTGATGCCGGCTCAATGTGTCTGATGAGTTTGCTATCAGGTATTGCCTCGAAGTCGGTGGTCACGAGTTGCTTGCGCGGCATCAGGTAATATGCCACACCTGCCACATTTTTCCCTTCGTAGGTCTTAATGACTGCCTGCCGATAGAGCTCGAGCTGGATGGCAGTGTTTCCTTGCAATTTCTCGCCATAACTATTGCTGTAACTCCATTTGAAATCAATGATGACATAGTCGTCACCCTGCTTCACCAGATAGTCGAGCCTTGCACCGAACTTCCCGATTCCGTCGAGTTCGAGGCTGTCTTTGTCATTCTCCGGGAATGCCATTTCACAGCCGACAGGCGTCCAACTTTTCTTCTTCATGATTTCAATCAGCGCCAGCATACTGTCTTTCAGTTGCGTGCGGAACTCGTTGAGCGCCGATGCATTCTCCGGCAGTCGCATGATGAGTCCTGTGGCATCAATGGCACTCTCCAGTCTTTTGTCGAATTCCACATCGGTAAGCTTGCGCATGTTGTCAAGGACATCGTTTGTACCCATTGCATCCTTGGTGATGTGCTCGAAGAAATGGTGAGCCACCAGACCGGTTGTGACATGCATGTCGCTGAGTTGCTCGTCGTCGGGGGTGGGCAGTTTTGCCACATACTGCATTAGGTAGTTGAAGGGCAACTGTGTCAGATTGTCGATGGATGTGTTGCTCTCCTTGCGACCCGGGTAGTCAATCTCGCCGAGCTCAAGAGCCTTCACCGGCTGAAGCACATCGACTGCGCTTTCGTTGGCAGAAGCCTCAACAGTAGGGAAGAGGCTATAGGCATCTGCGGCAGCAAACTCCCTGCCGGCATTCTTGAAGGCATAGCGTGCTTCTGCCACCATGGGGTGCTCGCCCAGTCGTGTCGTGCCGTTGTATTTGCTTCTGGCGAGTATGATGTTGTTGCATCTGCCCAGTGCCTGCAGTTTCTCCTTCCGGCAAACCTTCAGATGATGCACAAAATCCGGTATGGCACACCCTTTGTCTGCAAGGTACTTCCTTTCGCCCGCGCTCAGGAAATCATACAGATCCGTTTCCGTGTCATCTGCCTGGCAGTCGAGCCAAATCAGAGTTTTGGCATCGGCAGCCAGTGCCCTCACATCGTTTATGATGTTGGCAGAGCCTGCCTGGGCAGACTGCAGCGAGTAGTCCATCGGGCGGTAGATCTGCAGTATGAGTTTTTCAATCTCACCGTAATCTATCCGGTCTTGGAGGGTATCCAATGCAGTACGGAGGGAAGTGAAGTATGTGGAGAGTTCATGCAACTGTGCCTTGCGGTCTGTCGGAAGGGTTTCGTCGGCATAGTGTCCCATAATCCACTTTCGCATGTTCTCCACATAGCCCGTGAGTTCCTGCTTGTCGATGCCCCCGCTGTAGTCCTTTCGGATAGGTTCCAGGAACGGCATCTTCTTTGCTTTTGCTTTTCCCCGTGCCTGCGGAGAGTCGTTGCCGTCCTTGCCCACAAACGGGAACGTCTCGATGATTTCCTCCCAGTCATCACGCTCGTTGCCGTCCTCCCTATTCACTTTGTCGCCAAATCCGCCGTGCGACATGAGTTGCCGTGCCAGTTTGTATCTCAGTTTGCCGGGGATAGGCGACATCGGCAGCATGAGGTACGACACCAGATTGTTGATGTTCAGCGGACGCGAGAAGATGCTCATGCACAGTTTGAACAACTGCAGCAGCTGCGGGTTGCTGCTCGTCAACGACGAGTGGGCGAGAGGCTTGTTCCAGGTGTAAAGCGTATGGTTCAACTGCACATTGTCCCTGTTCACCACGCAAGTCCCCTCGGGCAGTTCCTTGATTCGGGCAAACCACTCATAGGCATCGTTCACGTCGTCGAACTCCACATACCTGATTCTGTCTGGGTCAAGCTTGGGCTCATCCTTGGCATCGTCCATTGTTCCGATGACCTCCGTGCCGTTTTCCTTAATCGAGACCAGCGTCTGTCGTATCAGATAGGGAATCTCAGTCCATGCGGTGTTGACCTCGATGCTTTCCACTTCGCCCCGGAGCGGATTCCCCTTGGCATACACGTCGCAGACCTCCCGCCAGCAGTCGGCAGTTCCGACAGAGTTGAAGTCTTTCTCAATTTCGGCAAGCGCCATGACCTTGACAGCGCTTGCATCATTGCAGGTGCCGTCCCAGCCGGCCATGACCAGGGCATCGCGCCATCCGAGCAGTTTGCCGGCAACACCGATAGGGTCGACTTTGGCAGCCTTCTCGAAGAAAGTGCCGTCAAGGTGTTTCATCATCGCATTGTGGTAGTCGGCTTCGCGCTCCACGTCTGCCTTCGGGTCTTTGCGCAGTCCGGCTCTCAGTTGCAGTTGCTGCAGCAGCCCTGCATTGCCAAGATAGGTTTCGCCCAATGCCTTTGGCGAATCACCCAGGAATATGTCCCCATCATACGATGGACTGTAATGGATCTTCATGACTAAAGAAGGTTTTGTTTGTATTTGGTATCAGGTATAATCAGTGTTTCTTGCAAAGCTGCTGCAAATGTAGGTATTATATTTCTAACGGGCAAACAATCGGGCAGATTTTGTTAAAAACCGGGGGCGCAGATGAACCCTTTCTCAAGAAATGCGTCCTTTTCGTCATCAGTCAGACTGTTGTATTCCTCGTCCGACACAAACCGTTGTTCCCACGTCAGGCGTCCTTCCTTCCCGTCCTTGACAAAGAGAAAATCTTCATCGCAGCCTTGGTCATATATATCGTCGTATTCGGGCTTGACATAGGTAATCCCGTTTTCGAAGTGCAGCATGCCTATTTTGCCGTTGGCACCTAACCGTATTGCCCCATCAGACACGTCGCCATACGCTTCAATTTCGAAAGGCGTGATAAACTGATTCTCAAACATCAGTGCCAGATGCTTCGTGTCTTCCGGCTTCCACACTGCGTAGATTGAGGTGAACGGAATGCGCTCAATGCGCTGGTATTCAAATGCAGTGACCGGAGTGCCTGTCCCGTCTCTTCTGACAAGGCCTGCCTTCCCGTCCTTGACGGCTCC
>CAVFPF010000056.1:0-8415 GCA_963624265.1 bacterium
AAGTTTGACCAGAAAATACATCAGACCAAGACCTGACTTCGGCCAGGGAGTTTAGTCCTTTCGGCAGAAATCAGGTCTGACAGTTTCGGGGTAAAATCGGGGCTTATTCTTCCTTCATCTCTTCGTCCAGCCGGTTTTCCCAAAGGTAGTGGCGGGTTTCTTTGACCAGCACTCCGCTGAGCGCTATCAGGCAAATCAGGTTGGGGATGGCCATAAGGGCGTTGGCCGTATCGCTGAAGTTCCAAACCAGTTCGATGGCCCAGTTGGCGCCGCAGAAGGTGCAGATGGTAATCAGCACGCGGTAGATGTAGCGCGCCGTGCGGTAGTGCCGCCCTGAGAGGTATTCGATCGACTTCTCGCCGTAGTAGGCCCAGCCCAGTGTGGTGCTGAAGGCGAAGGTGAAGATGGCTATCGAGAGGATAATGTCGCCCAAAGGCATTCCGGCTATGCTCAGCGGTATTTGGGCGAAGGCGCGTTTGGTCAAAGCCTCACCGGCCGAGGCGTCGATGCCGTTGGGCGCCAGTATGGTGCTGACCAGTACGATGCCCGTCAGGGCGCAGATGATGATGGTGTCCCAGAAGACCGATGTGCTCGAGACGAGGGCCTGGCGCACAGGGTTCTTGGTCCGGGCTGCCGCTGCCACAATGGGCGCTGAACCGAGGCCGGCTTCGTTCGAGAAAAGTCCGCGGGCAATACCGTAACGCATGGCCAGCATAATGGCCGAACCGAGTGCGCCGCCCTCCACGGCCTCGGTCGAGAAGGCTTCGGTGACGATGCACTTGATGGCGGGCCAGAGGTATGGGCCGTTGACCACCAGCAGGATGATGCATCCGATAATGTAGAAGGCAGCCATAAACGGAACCAGGGCTACGCAGACGCGCGAGATGCCTTTCACGCCGAAGAAGATGACCGCAGCCACCAGTGCCGCCAGCACAAGGCCCGTGACGTAGGTCGGAATGCCGAACGTGTCGGCCGCCGTCATCGAGATGGCGTTGCTCTGCACCAGGCACCCGATGCCGAACGAGGCCACGAAGGCAAAGGCAGAGAAGGCCAGGGCAAGCCAGCGCTGCTTCATGCCGCGCTCGATGGCGTACATCGGTCCGCCGTGCATATTGCCGCGGTTGTCTTTGATGCGGTATTTGACCGCCAGCAGCGCCTCGGAATATTTGGTCGCGATGCCGAAGAGCCCGGTAATCCAGCACCAGAAGACTGCACCAGGTCCGCCGTGCACAACCGCCGTGGCCACACCGATGATGTTGCCCGTGCCGATGGTGGCGGCAAGACCGGTGGCCAAAGCACTGAACTGGCTCACATCGCCGTCAGAACCTTTGTCTTTGCTTATGCTCAGCTTGATGGCCTTGATGATGTGGCGCTGAGGGAAGTGCAGACGGACGGTCAGATAGAGGTGCGTGCCAATCAACAGTATGATCATGGGCCAACCCCACAAGAACCCGTTGATGAAGTTCAGAAACTGGTTGGCTGAAGTGAGAAACGTATCCATAACACTGCATTTTGGGTGCAAAGATACGCATTTGTTGTCAAAAGTGCAACGATTTGACAGAAAACTGTGCAAGATGTCGTCAAAAACCATACATAATGAAGACTGTTGTCGTCATATTAGGCCCTACTGGTGTAGGTAAGACCGAACTCTCGCTGCGTGTGGCCGAGCGGCTGCAGGCTCCCGTGCTTTCGGCCGACAGCAGGCAGATTTACCGCGAGCTGCCTGTCTGCACGGCTGCCGCCACCTCTGCGCAGAGGGCGAGGGTGCAGCATTTCTTCGTCGGCTGCAAAGGTCTCGACGAGCCTTACAGCGCCGCACAGTATGAGGCCGATGTGCTGCAGCTCGTGCAGAGTCATCCTGCCAATTGCTTCGTCCTCTGCGGCGGCAGTATGCTCTATCTCGATGCCGTGTGCCGGGGTATTGACGACATGCCGCAGGCCGACCCCGCCATTCGGGCTCGTCTGCAGCGGCAGTGTGAAGAGGAGGGTTTGGCCCCGCTGCTCGACCAGTTGGCCCGCCTTGACCCAGAGTATTTTGCCCGTGTCGACAGGAAAAACCCGCTTCGCGTCGTTCATGGCCTCGAGATGTGCCTCACCACGGGCCGGCCGTTCAGTTCTTTCCGTACGGGCGAACGGAAGGAGCGCCCTTTCTATATATATAAGGTAGGACTGCAACGCGAGCGCCCCGACCTCTACCGGCGCATTGACCTCCGTGTAGACGCCATGATGGAGGAGGGGCTTGTGGAGGAGACCGAGGCCGTGTACAGGGCGTATGAGGAGTCGTTGCATGTGCAGTTGGCCAACGTGGTGCGCAACCCCGGACCGACTCAAGCGCAACCCATACCCAATCTCAAGCCCATCGCCCTCAATACGGTCGGCCTGCGCGAGATGCTGCTCTACCACGAGGGTATTTATACGCTCGAGCGTGCCCTGGAGCAAATACGCCACAACAGCAAAGTCTACTCCAAGAAGCAGATGACGTGGTTCAGGCGCGACGAGGAAATCCATTGGCACGACGCCGACCGGACGGACGAAATCCTTGACGACATTGTGCGGAATGTGCTTTGATTCTGTGCGGAAATATAATGATTTTGCTCGAAAATATATTGAATTTGTCCGGAACCAGGACAACACTGTGCAAAAAACAAGGCGATATGGAGCAGAACCCAAGACGGCATGATTCGGAAAGCCAGACGACACGGAGCGGAAAACATGGCTTCTTCGTCCTGAAAATATGTTGAACAACACATAAAAATAAAATCTTTGCCTTGTGCAACCGATTTTTCTATTGTGCATCCTTTCGTATGTTCCGGCAAGTGCGTACCTTTGCATCGCCTTAAAAAAATAACCATAACACAATACCTTAATAACGCAACAAAGTAAGTTTTCTTTAAGTCTGATACCATGAAAAACAACAAGACTTGATAAAATTAAGTCTGAGGATTAAAAACACAGAAGCGGGTCGCTAATTAAGGCCCGCTTTTGTGTTCCTCGTTGTGTGAGTTTGCCCGTGAAGGGAACAATATAGAGCACGCGCGCAAATATTTTTGTCCGCGCATTTGTGCATGTCAAATTAAATCCCTATCTTTGCACCGTTTTGTAACTACATTAATAAGCATTAGACACAGTAACATTATGAAAGACAATTCGTGGCAGAGCTGCATGAACAAAGGCAACCAAAGCATTCAGAACAAAGGCGCCAAGCAGGCCGGAGCCGGCAACAGCAAGGGCAATAAAGCTGCGCCCAAGCAGATGAACCGCCGCACGCAGTAAGGCTTTTCCTTTAGCCCCTTCACTGCGGGCTTTTATGCAAAGTTCTCTTCACCGCGGGCTTTGTAGCCAAAGTTCTCTTCACCGCGGGCTTTGTAGCCAAAGTTCTCTTCACCGGCTTTGCCTGCAGTCCCGCTTCACCCGTAATCACATACACAAACACATTCATACTTATGAAGAAACAACTCAAAAAAGTGCTCGTACTGGGTTCGGGCGCGCTCAAAATCGGCCAGGCCGGAGAGTTCGACTACTCGGGCAGCCAGGCTCTCAAAGCACTGCGCCAGGAGGGCATTCGCAGCGTCCTGATCAACCCTAACGTAGCCACCATCCAGACTTCGGAAGGCATAGCAGACACCGTCTACTTCCTGCCTGTCAATACTTACTTCGTCACCGAGGTCATCAAGAAGGAACGTCCCGACGGCATTCTCCTCGCTTTCGGCGGACAGACCGCACTCAACTGCGGCACCGAGCTCTATCTGACCGGTGTGCTCAAGGAATATGGCGTCGAGGTGCTCGGCACCAGCGTCGAGGCCATCATGAACACCGAAGACCGCGACCGCTTCGTGCGTGAGCTCAACAAGATTGACGCCAAAGTGCCTGTTTCTCACGCCTGCGAGAACCTCGACGACGCCATCGCCGCTGCCCGTCAGATTGGCTACCCTATCATGATCCGTTCGGCTTATGCCCTCGGCGGACTGGGTTCGGGCGTTTGTCCTGACGAGAAGGCTTTCAAGGAATTGGCCGAGTCGGCCTTTACCTTTGCCCCTCAGGTGCTCGTCGAAGAGAGCCTCAAGGGCTGGAAGGAAATTGAGTTCGAGTGCATACGCGACGCCAACGACCGCTGCTTCACCGTGGCTTCGATGGAGAACTTTGACCCGCTCGGCATTCACACGGGCGAGTCGATTGTAGTGGCTCCGACCTGTTCGCTCACCGACGAGCAGGTCAAGATGCTGCAGGACATCACCATCCGCTGCGTGCGTCACCTCAACATCGTGGGCGAGTGCAACATTCAGTTTGCCTTCAATGCCGACACCAACGACTACCGCATCATCGAAATCAACGCCCGTCTGTCACGTTCGTCGGCTCTGGCCTCCAAGGCTACGGGCTACCCGCTGGCTTATGTGGCTGCCAAGATTGCCCTCGGCTATACGCTCGACCAAATCGGCGAGATGGGTACGACCAACTCTGCCTATGTGGCTCCGCAACTCGACTACATGATCTGCAAGATTCCGCGCTGGGACCTCACCAAGTTCGCCGGCGTAAGCCGCAAGATCGGTTCGTCGATGAAGTCGGTGGGCGAAATCATGTCTATCGGCCGCTCGTTTGAGGAGATGATTCAGAAGGGTCTCCGCATGATAGGCCAGGGCATGCACGGCTTTGTCGGCAACGAGCACAACCGCTTCGAAAACCTCGACGACGAACTGGCCAATCCTACCGACCTGCGCATCTTCGCCATCGCCCAGGCGCTGGAAGAGGGCTACACCATCGACCGCCTGTACGAACTGACCCGTATTGACCCCTGGTTCCTCGAGCGGCTCAAGAACATCGTCGACTACAAGCACGTGCTGGAGGGTTACAACTCGATTGAGGAACTGCCTGCCGATGTGCTCCGCAAGGCCAAGGTGATGGGATTCTCCGACTTCCAGATAGCCCGCTTCGTGCTCCACAAGCATGAGGGCAATATGGAGAAGGAAAATCTCGCCGTACGCGCCTACCGCAAGAAGCTTGGCATCGTGCCTGCTGTCAAGCGCATCCCCACCGTGGCCAGCGAGCATCCCGACCTCACCAACTACCTCTATATGACCTATGCCGTTGAGGGGTACGACGTCAACTACTACAAGAACGAGCGTTCGGTCATCGTGCTCGGTTCGGGTGCCTACCGCATCGGTTCGTCGGTCGAGTTCGACTGGTGTTCGGTCAATGCCATCAACACGGCACGCAAGCTGGGCTACAAGTCTATTATGATCAACTACAATCCGGAGACTGTCTCTACGGACTATGATATGTGCGACCGCCTCTACTTCGATGAGCTTTCGTTCGAGCGTGTTCTCGACGTCATCGACCTCGAGCAGCCCAGCGGTGTCATCGTCAGCGTGGGCGGACAGATACCCAACAACCTGGCCATGAAGCTGCACCGCCAGAGCGTGCCGATTCTGGGCACTTCGCCCGTGTCGATCGACCGCGCCGAAAATCGCGGCAAGTTCAGCGCCATGCTCGACCAGCTCGGCATCGACCAGCCCCGTTGGAGCGCACTCACTTCGATGGACGACATTCACCGTTTTGTCGAGGAGGTCGGCTATCCCGTGCTCGTACGCCCGTCGTACGTCCTCTCAGGCGCTGCCATGAACGTATGCTACGATGACGATGAGCTCAGCCGCTACCTGGCTGCTGCCTCTGAGGTGTCGAAGGAATATCCTGTCGTTGTTTCGCAGTTCATGCAGGAGACCAACGAGATAGAGTTTGACGGCGTAGCGCGTCTGGGCGAGGTTGTCGAGTACGGCATTTCCGAGCACATCGAGTATGCCGGCGTGCACTCCGGCGATGCTACGATGGTATTCCCGGCCCAGCACATCTCGTTCGCCACCGTGCGTCAGATCAAGAAGATAGCCCGCGCCATAGCCCGCGAACTCAACATCTCCGGTCCGTTCAACATCCAGTTCCTGGCCAAAGGCCGTTCGGTCAAGGTCATCGAGTGCAACCTGCGCGCTTCGCGTTCGTTCCCGTTCGTCAGCAAGGTGCTCAAGCGCAACTTTATCGAGACGGCAACGCGCATCATGCTCGGCGCTCCTTACGAGAAGCCCGACAAGAGCGCCTTCGACATCGACCGCATCGGTGTCAAGGCTTCGCAGTTCAGCTTTGCACGTCTGCAGAATGCCGACCCCGTGCTGGGCGTCGACATGAGTTCGACGGGCGAGGTAGGCTGCATAGGCGACAGCTACGAGGAGGCTTTGCTCTCGGCCATGATTGCTACGGGCTACAAGATTCCGTCGAAGGACAAGGGCATCATGATTTCGTCCGGCGGTGCCAAGGAGAAGGCCTCGCTGCTCGATGCTGCCAAGGCGCTCGTCAAGGCCGGCTATACGGTCTATGCTTCCGAGGGTACGGCCAACTATCTTAACGAGAACGGTGCCAAGGCTACCGTCGTCTCTTGGCCTGACGAAGACAACAGCAACCGTGCCAACGTGATGGACATGATTCACGACCACAAGTTCGACCTCATCGTCAACATCCCCAAGAACCACTCCAACCGCGAGCTCACCAACGGCTACAAGATTCGCCGTGGCGCCATCGACCACAACATCCCGCTCATCACCAATGCCCGTCTGGCTTCTGCCTACATCGAGGCACTGTGCGAGAAGCCGCTCAGCGAGATTCAGATCAAGAGCTGGCAGGAGTTTGAGTAAAGACCCCAAGAGCGGACGTTGCGCTTTTTCGCATCCATCTGCTCCAATTGGCAGGAGTTTGAGTGAAGACTCATATTCTTCTTCTGCCGTATAACCATCCTTTAGCACCGGCCTCCGGAGTTCATCTCGCGGAGACCGGTGCTTTTCTTATGTCCATTCCCTTATGCGTGGCCCTTTGTCCGCTTTCCCCATTGCCATTTCCCTTTAGCGGCAAAATCAGTGGAATATTCACAAAAATATAACATCAAGCGGGATTTTTTGCTTCTTCCTCTTCATTTCATACAACGCCGCCGACATTTCATACAAGCGGCAAGAAAGCGCATGGCAGGTCCGGTCAATTGCCCTACCTTTGCACTGTCAAAACAAATCAAAAACCACATACATTATGAAAACGAACATGATTAAGAACATCACGCCAGATGCAATTCGGGCTTGCACCATGGCAACGCTAAAGCGGTTGTATGTGCGTACGGCCGACTACACGGCTTCGGGCAAATACTTGGGCAGCCTCGTGATTAATGGCGAGAAGTTGCGCAGCGATGTGTCGCGGCTCGGCTACTGCGCCATCTCGGGCGGCAATATGGTGATAGGCGTGTCGCGGTTTGACGATGTGATGGACTACGTCATCGACCAGGGCGGTTCGTATTTCCGCCAGTTCATTCTCGTCTCCGACGGAATGCTGCCTTCACGATTCCGTCTGCATGGCAAGGTGGAGCGCAAAGCCCTGGCCCGCACAGCCAACGACCTTATCTGCATCGTCGAGACACGTCACCCCGAAACGCTTTGGGACTTTGCCGACGCTCTGCGCGAGTACGGCTTTGTCGATGCCATCTACCTGACCGGCGGCAACGAAGTCGGCTTCTACCGTGCTCCCGATGGTTCGGCGGTCTGTGGCACCAGGGCAGCGGACTATCGCGACTACTCCCTCTACAACGTGACACCCTGGCTCGTGCTGAGGCAGAAGAAGTGAGGCTTAGGCGCGAACAACCGGCAGCCTGTCAGATGAAACAAGCATAACAGCTTGGAGCAAAACAAAAGTGAAAAACAAAAGCAGGAGGAAAATCATTCGGTTTTCTTCCTGCTTGTGCGTTTAAATCATTTGATCGAGTTTAACCCTTATGCATCGAGTAGCCCAACCGCTTCAGGCCTACGGCAGCGCCGAGCTGGTAGAGCAGGCGGACCGAGAGCAGGTAGACGTGGTAGGCGAGTGCCGACGACGGGGGAATCTGCTCGTGGCGTATGCGGTCGAGAGCCATCTGTGCGGCAGAGCGCACGGAGTCTTCACAGTCCCAGTGGTAGAGGTCAAAGCGAACCACCTCGTCCACGTAGTCAAAGCCCCGCACATCGCGCAGGTGTTCGTAGATGTTGGGCAGCCGACTGTAGACCTCCCATCCGTCGTCCCAGTATTTGGCCATAGCCAGGCCGAGGTACATGGCCCAGCCCAGCGAAACGAGCGGATATTTAGCTATCTCCTTCATGGCATCGGCCGTGTAGCTGCCTGCCATACTGTCCCATCGGCTGGTGATGTCGGGCGTTTCGGGCAGCGGTCCGGTGGCAGGGAGCAAGTCCCGTTCACGCAGCAGTTGCACCAGGTCGTGGCGCAACTGCTCTTCGTATTTCTGCAGATATTCTGTCTGTTCCATTTGTTTTCTGTGTTAAAATCCAAATAAAATGACCAACAAACTATGGTCTGTGTTGTGACTTTAGAGAAAAGTGCTCCAATGCGAAAACAAAGCATTTT
>CAVFPF010000057.1:0-10251 GCA_963624265.1 bacterium
TATCTTAACAAAGTGATATATACAATCACTTTGTGCCTAAAAGTATATAGTTGCCAAAATAAAAGATGCGCCGCAGAGCATTGCTCCACGGCGCATTTGTTTTGTCAATCACAAACTTGGCAATCGCTAACTTGGCAAATGATAACTTACCAATCGCTAACTAATCAATCGCGAGATTGGCAACCACAAGCTTGGCGATTGCGCGAGATTGGCGATTGCAAGTCAATACTTATTGAACTTGATAGCCTTCTGGCCGGCCTTGATGATATACATACCCTTGCCTAGGTCGGCGAGAGAGAGGCTTGTTGCTGCCTTGGCTGCCTTGACGAGAGTGCCGTTGATGTTGTAGACGTTGATGTCGGCAGGTGCAGAGAGGATAATGGTTTCACCATTACGGCGCATAGTCAAGCCCTGACCGGCAGCAACTTTGTCGAGACTGGATGATTCAAAGACGAGAGCGTAATAATTGTACGTAACGCTATCTGAGAACTGAAGAACGACATAGTTGTTATTGCTGGCCGATGTGGCAAGGCTGTTTTGATCCGAACTTTCATTTGTCAAAGTCAACTCACACGTCTTCAGGTTGACGAAATATTGCAAAGTATTGATAACTATCGAATCGTTGGCAGTCTGCTTGGTATATCCTGCCAGAAGCCACGTTGAGGGAGCGGCTTCGCATAACGTAGCGAAGACCTCAGCCATCTTGTTGGCTTCGCCTTCGTTGTACGCTGTAGTTTTGGCTGCATTCAGCGAAAGGTCGACGGGGTTGAGCGATGCCACATACATATCGCAGCCACCCTTATAGTCAAGGCCGCCGAAGAGACCCGTCACATTGAGTGTGCCGATAGCATAGAGCTTGCCATCAATCAGCTGCATCTTGTTGATGAAGTTGAGGTTGTTGAGATTGTCGAGCGTATCGGTAGAGTGGTAGACCTTGGTAATGGTGTTGTTGCCCTCAATGCGTGAGAAGATGAAAGCATGCTCCTTGCCCGTTTCTTGATACGACAAAGCTATATTCTCTGAGCCGGAAGCAGTGGTGAGAGCCAAAGTGCCTGAACCGACAAATCCGGCATATACCACGCCGTTGTCTACAGTAAAGTTCACACTCTCAGGCTGATAGCTAAGGTCGGAAAGCACCTTTTCTGCCGCACCGAATTTGGCGATGCAAGTAGATGCACCGAGGTCAGATGCATTGAGCGAAACCACAGCTGCGGTATTAATATCCTGCACCAAAAAGCCCCAGGCTGTGGTGTAATTGCCTTCGAGCGTGATGTCGCTGTTCTTTGCAGTGCCTCTGTAAAGCAGAGAGACATACACCTTGCCGCCGTCTACCTCAATATTGCCTATAGCGCAAGTGGGCTCAAACATAGCCATCATGTCGCCGGTGACAATCGATACATCGGACGAAGAGATAAAGCTCTGCACAGCCTTCACCACGCCGTCCTTGTCGTATTTCACAACGAACGAAGAGGTGCGCTCCGTGTTTTCGGGATTTCCGTCAGAGAGGTCCATAGGCTGACCTGAAGTACCTTGCACTTTAACCTCAGCTGCAAACTTACCGGCAGCGTAGATATTGCCGTCGGCATCGGTGGTGACAGCAGTAATGAGGGCATTGCCGTTGATGCCTGCCACCCACTGCTTCTGACCCTTCTTGTCGTACTTGGCGATGAAAGCATCGTTGGCCGTGATGCCAGTAAAAGTGTAAAGACCAAACTGCAAGTTGCCCTGCAGGCTGTAACGTCCTGTCACTACAGTGTTTCCGTCAGCGTCAACGGCCATCGGGGCACTGAGCACAAAGTCAGAGGCTTGTTCGACCGTAGTGAGTTTGTCTTCCCAAGCTACGACTTGGGCGCCTGCGCTCATTGACATCGCAAAAGCGAAGGCTGCCAAAAAAGTAAATTTTTTCATAATAACCTGATTTTAGAAGTTAAACATTAAATAATTAAGTATGTAGTATAAATCGTTGTCATTTAGCGTTATAGACTTCCCGGACCCGACTGCTTCCCGATTGCCCGCCACCTGGCTCGCACGGCTCATGACCAAGTCCAAGACCAAGTCAAGGTGTCCGTTATTTCCACTGCTCGATGTCGGGATTGGCTTCGACGGCCTCGGTGGGGAAGTTGAGCGTGTAGCGCGCATCGCCCTGCGAGAGCGTATAAGTGTCAGAGCCGTAGGTCTTGACAATCTCCGGCCGGGTGGTGCGGCGCAGGTCGAACCAGCGGTGTCCCTCGAAGGCCAGTTCGCGGGCGCGCTCGTCGTAGATAGCCTCGAGCAGCTG
Source organism: bacterium (assembly GCA_963624265.1). Taxonomy (GTDB): domain Bacteria; phylum Bacteroidota; class Bacteroidia; order Bacteroidales; family UBA3663; genus Liminaster. Next base: position 2,279 of record CAVFPF010000057.1, read on the forward strand.
CGTCTGGTCCATGAGGTCGAGTTCGGCGGCATAGGTCGCAAACGACGAAGCAGAATAGCGCTTCTGCATCAGCGACTTCAGCCAAGTGCGTGCCGACTCGAGGCTGTCGAGCTGGGCTGCGGCCTCGGATGCGGTGAGGTAAGCCTCGCCCGTGCGCATAGAGCATACATAGCCATCGCTGGAGTCAATGCCCTTCAGGAGCGTAAACGAAGAGAGCGTGGCCTGCTTGAAGTACTTGCGCTTACGCTGGTCGCCGGTGCGGTAATAAGCATTGACAAAGGTGGGCGACGGACGGCCTATGCGCGAGTAGCCGGCCGTCATGACCTTCTCGAGGGCGAGGATGCTCTCCACCGACTTGTAGCTGTTGGGCAACAGAGCCGCACTCTGCGTGAGGTCTTCGAGCGTGCCGTGCTCGGCTATTACGGTCTTGGCGGCGACGAGGGCGTTTTGCCAATCACCTTTAAAAAGGTACACGCGCGCGAGGAGGGCATCGGCTGCCACACGCCCGAAGCGGTAGTTGTAGCCAGTGTCCCACACGTCGACGTTGAGGTAGGTCTGGGCGGCCAATATGTCGGAAATCACCTGCGTGTAGACGGCCTCGAGCGAACTGCAGCGGAGCACGGCATTGACATCGGCCTTGAGCGAAAGCGGGATGCCGCGCGTGTCCGACGGCGTGCAGCAGGTGTAGGGCTCGGCATAGAGGTTGGCGAGCAGGAAGTGGCAGTAGGCGCGCAGCATATAGGCCTCGCCCACCAGCTGGCTGACCTCGGTGGCCGTGGCGTCGGAGATTTCCGACTGATGTTCGATGAGGTAGTTGGCGATGTAGATGGTGTGGTAGTAGCGGCGCCATCCGAACGACGACGTGGTGCTCTGCCGGTTCAGGTCGTTCCAGGCCCAAATGTCGAAGTACGAGTTGTAGTCGTCGGTGCTCGTGATGCTCGACGCAAGCAACAGCTCGTCAGAGCGCAGCGAGGCGAGTCCGCGGTCCTCGGGGAAATTCTTATATTCGTAGGTCAGCAGCGCACGGTACTCCTTGCCCGTCTTGGCGATAACCTTGCCTGTAGGAGTAATGTCGAGGAAATCGTCGCAACCGCACAGCAGCGCGGCCGACAAGGAGAGAAGTGCAAGTATACGTATCGTTTTCATTGTTGGCTATCCTCCAGATTAGAAGTTGACTTTCAACTTAGAAGTAGACATTCTCATTTCAAAACTTTCTCAGCTCAAAACTTTCTCAGCTCAAAACTTTCTCAGCTCAAAACTTTCTCAGCTCAAAACTTTCTCAGCTCAGAAGTTGACATTCACACCGAAGATAAAGTTCTTGGGTATCGGCTGGGCGTAGGGGTTGCCCATCGTCTCGGGGTCGAGGAAGTTGTTGTAGTTGCTGGCTATGACGCAGAGGTTGCGGGCCTCGAGCGAGAGCGAAGCGCTCTTGATGCCCAGGCGGCCCGTCCATCGTGCGGGCAGTTTGTAGCCGAGGCGCACACTCTGCAGGCGCACGTAGTTGCAGTCCCTGATCCAGGTGTCGAGCATGCTGTAGAGGTTGTACTCGTTGTACTGCACATACTCGCGCGGACGTTCGCTGCTGGTCATCAGCTTGGCGAAGTGGCCCGAACGATTGTCGTCGGTCCACCGGTCGAGGATGTCGCGGTTGGTGTTTAGTCCGCGGTCGTAGTTGGCGGGATTGTAAGAGGGCTGCACCCTGACCTTCATGCCCAGATTGAACATAAAGGTAACGCCGAGCTGCCAGTCCCGGTACTTAAGCGTGTTGATGAAGCCGCCCGACACCTTCGGGTCGGTAGTGCCCATATACGTGTAGAGGTTGCGCTGCTCCTGTGCCGTGAGCGTGCTGGCGCCGGCGGCATTGAGCTTGAGCAGTTCGGTGGCAGAGACCTTCTCCCCCTCCTTGGTGAGGAAGAGCGGATAGCCCTCGTCGTCGAGTCCGGCGGTGCGGTAGGCAAAGAGTGCGCCCACGGGATGGCCCTCGCGGCTGGGATAGGTAGAGTTCTCGGCCACGGTCTCCTTGAGCACCTTGTTCTTGTTGTAGCCCAGGTTGAGGTTGGTGGTCCAGGAGAAGTCGCGCGTGTGGATGTTGCGCGTGGCGAGGGCCACCTCCAGCCCCTTGTTGTCCATCTGCGCCCAGTTGATGGAGGTCGAGGCGAAACCCGTCTCGAGGGGCAACATCTTGAGGCCAATCAGGTCTGAGCTGTGGCGGTAGTAGTAGTCGATGGTGAGGGTTATGGCGCGGTCGAGCACGGAGAGGTCGAGTCCGACGTTGACGTTTTCGGTCTTTTCCCACTTGAGGTCGGGGTTAGGCGACGTCTCGCTCTTGATGGCGTCTTCGGTCACGCCGGGCAAGATGGTGAGGCGGTCGAATGTGCCGATAAGGTAGGGCGAAGTGTTCTTGTCGATATTTCCCTGCAGGCCGTACGAAGCGCGTAGTGCGAGGTTGTCGAGCCAGTCGATGTCCTGGAGGGCCTCCTCCTGCTTGATGCGCCACAGGCCGCTCACGGAGTAGAGAGGCAGGTAGCGGTACTTCTTTGCCACGCCGAACACGTCGCTGCCGTCGAAGCGCACGCTGCCGCCCAGGGTGTAGCGGCTATTTAATGTGTAGTTGCCCGTAGCGAACCACGACACGTAGGCGTTTTCGGTCTGCGTCTCCTGGTGCAGCGGATAGCTCTCGGCCCAGCTTTGGCTCGGGAAGACCACGGGCTGCACGGTCAGTGTGCGGCGGTCGTAGCCGTAAGCGAGCGAGTAGACCGAGCGGTCGTCGCAATGGCGCACCTCGGTGCCGAGCATGAGCCCCACGTTGTGTCGGTCGGCGAAGGTCTGTCCGTATTCGGCCTGGGCCTTCCACGTCCATTGGTTGCTGTTGTAGTCGGTGGTCTTGTGCATGCCTCCGTCAGGCAGGAACGACTTGCGGCTGCCGTCGTTCTGCACGAATTCGGTGTTGAGCATCTGCTGGCGCATGGCGTAGGTGTCGGCGCCGGCGTACTTGCTCAGCGAGTACGAATCGAGCTGGTAGCCGAACTGCGAGGTGAGCGTAAGGTGAGTGCCCAAGAGCAGCTGGGCGTCGAAGATGGCCATCACCGAACGGTCGCGGCGCACGGTGCCGGAGTTGGCGCGCTCCTCGAAGATATTGAAGTCGAGCGACGAGGTCTCCTTGCCCTGCACATTGGTGTCGTAGTTGTAGTTGCCGTCGGCATCGTATGGCTCGAAGTAGGCGTTGGCCAGGCGTGAGTAGTAGACGGGGTTGGTGAAGCCGTTGGTGTCGGTGAGGTAAGTCTTCTGCTTGCGCTCGTTGGCAAACACGCTGGCACCCACCTTGAGCATGCTGTTCACGCGGTAGTTGGTCTTGAGGGTGACGTTGTAGCGGCGGTTGCCCACACCCTCCACGTTGCCCAGTTCGGTGGTGTAGGCCACCGAGGTGTAGTAGTCGGTGCGTTCGCCTCCGCCCGAGAGCGACACGTTGTACTCCTGGCTGAGCGTGTTGCGGAAGAGGATGTCGTTCCAGTCGGTATTGGTCTGACGCAGCCGGCTGATCTGGGCCTGGGCTTCGGCGCTCAGGGCGTCCCAGCCGCCTGACTTGTAGGCCTGTGTCTCGCCCAGCGAACTGAGCAGACCCGACACGGCGCCCTTGCTCGAGCGGTAGGTGTAGTCGGAGGCGAGCAAGCCCAGCTCGAGGTCAACCTTCTCGCTGCTGCTGAGCAGGTTGAGGCGGTCTATGTCGGTCTTGGGCGAAAAGGTGAGCCTGCCCGAGAAGTTGACAATCGGCTTACCCTCCTTGCCCTGCTTGGTGGTGATGACGATGACGCCGTTGGCGGCACGCGCACCGTAGATGGCCGTCGCGGCGGCGTCTTTAAGCACGGTGATGGTCTCGATGTCCGAAGGGTTGAGGCCGGCTATGGAAGTCTGATAGAGGTCGTCGATGTCGTTGAGGTCGTCGATGGCGGGGATGTCGGTGCCGTTCATCGGGATTCCGTCGAGCACCCAGAGCGGCTCTTGCGTGCCCGAGATGGAGGCGATGCCGCGTATGCGTATCTTGACCGGAGCACCTGGAGCGCCGGTTGAGGTCACGGTGGAGAGTCCGGCCACCTGACCCGACAGGGCCTGGTCGATGTTGGTCACGGCGCCCACGTTCTCCTCCGACATCTGCATGGTGGTGGCCGAAGCGGTGAGCTTGCGGCGGTCAATCTTCTGGTAGCCCGTCACCACCACCTCGCCCACCGACTTGGAGTCGGCCGTGAGCACGATGCGATAGTGGTCCTGGCCAGCCGTGACGGGCACGGTGCGTGTGGCAAAGCCGAGGTAGCTGACCGTGATGGCGTCGACGTCGCCACTCACCTGGGCCGCAAACATGCCGTCCATATCGCTCACGGCGCCCTGCACTCTGATGCCCCCTTTGGTCATGACGACCGAGGCACCCATCAGGGGTTCGTTGCCAAAGCCGTCCTCGAGCACGGTGCCGCTGATGATGCGCGTCTGGGCGAAGGCAGCCGTGGCGAGGCAGAAAAAGAGTAGTGAGAGAAGCAGTGTCTTTTTCATTTCTTTCATCTTTCTTATGTCCGATTAGCGATAGCTGTGATTATTCCACCTGTTGTCCGAGAGCGCTCTGTATGCGCATAATCATATCCTCGTAGTGCATCCGCGTGGCCGTGTCGCCGGTTTGTCGCTTGCTCTTGAGGAGCTTGAGGATGCGCGAGAGTTCGCCGCGCTTCACGCTGATGCAGTCGCTGTTGCGCTGCACCTGCGAACCGCCGAAGTCGAGGATGCGCGATGCCGAACTGAGCTCGCGGCACGAGAGGGAGTAGTGCGGGTCAAAGGCGAGGCAGGGAGCGTCGGCTATGGGGCACGCCGCATCCGCCAGGTGCTTGTTGAGCTTCAGGCCCTCGCCCTCGGCAGCGGCCGTGATGAGCGCGTCGACATAGTTCTTCTGCATGGCGCGCTCCATGATGTCGAGCTTCTGGCCCGATTTGGTCTTGCCGAAGATGTGGTTGTGGAGCATCTCGATCATCTCGACGGCGGTGAAAGGCTCGTCGGTGTTGTGCAGTTCGTTGGCCGCCATACGCATCAGGCGCGTGTTGTCGAGCAGGTCCCACAGCATGTAGCACTGCTGGTTCTTGAGCGCATAGTCGGGCGCCAGCTCCTGCACGCCGACGGGCGTCTTGCGGTTGAGGTAGGTGTAGTCGGAGAGCGGCGTGTTGAAGAGCCAGTCAGGGTAGGTAAACACCTCGTCGATGAGGAACTGCACGGCGCGCTTCTGGCGGTCTTTCTCCACGTGGGTGAAGGTCTTTGCCCCGTCGTCGATGGTGGTGTTGTCGATATATATGCCCCCGACATTGGCCAGCACGTGGTAGAGATAGAGACTCCACTGGTAGACGACGGCCTGGTAGAGCTTCGAGGCCTCGTCGTAGCTTTGGCCTGCCTCGCCGGTGCGTGTCCAGTCGACGATGTGCGGCATGATGCGCTTGAGGTTCTCGATGCCGTAGGTGGCCGACAGGATGGCGTCGTCGCCCAGGTCTTCGCTGAGCGCGCGGGGGTCGATGGCCGTGCGCTGGCTCTGTGCCTCGCTGTAGCGGTACTCACGTGAGGTGTGGCGGCTGAGGAAGTCGTTGAGCTCGGTGCGGGCCAGCTCCTCGTCGGGATACCAGCGGTAGCCCCACTCGATGGCCATCAGGTCGTAGGGGCCGATGTGCGGACTGGTGGCGCGCACGCCGTCGCCGGGCTGGGCCACGTAGTTGAAGCGGGCGTAGTCCATGATGGAAGCGGCCGCCCCCCCTACCCTGTCCATAAACGAAGCCGAACGCAGCGAGTCGGTAGGCCAGGCAGCCGAGGCCAGCATGTTGTGGCGCAGGCCGAGCGAATGTCCCACCTCATGGCAGGCCACAAAGCGTGCGGCTTCGCCTAAGAGGCTGTCGGGGAGGTTATACTGACGGGCGGCCTCGTTGTAGGGGCCTGTCTGGACCATGACCCACTCGCGGAGCAGCGAGCGGACGTTGTACCACCAGATGACGTCGGCCTCAAGGATTTCGCCCGTACGGGGGTCAATCGTCGACGGACCCATGGCGTTGGCCTTCTCCGAGGCGTCGTAGGTGATGACCGAATAGTTCATGTCGTCGCCCTGGGCCGCGATGCTGTCGGACATGTCGAAGGCCTGGACGGCGTTCTTGAATCCGGCTTTCTCGAAGGCCACGTTCCAGTCGGTAATGCCCTGCTTGATGTAGCCGCGCAGCTGCATCGGGATGGTCCGGTCGAGCCAGAAGACGATGGGCTTGACAGGCTCGACGAGCTCGCCGCGCATATAGGCTGCCGTGTCGCTCGGTTCGAGGCGCCAGCGGGTGATGTAATTGTGGCGCTCGGCCTCCTGCTGCGTGTCGCCGTAGCGGAGGGCGGTCGTGGTGAAGTAGCCCACGCGCTGGTTCTCGCGGCGGCGTACCATAGGCTTGTCAGACAGCAGCAGCAGTGTGCTGCTCACCACTACAGTGACGTTGACGTGCTCGTAGCCCTCATAGACCACCGTGGTCAGTTCGGAGGTGGCGGTCACGCAGTTGTCGAAGGCCTTGATGCCCTCGATGTGCGAGAGCTTGCTTTCGGCCGAAGTGCCGAGATTGATGTTGCTGAAGACGTCGTTGATGCACCTGTCCTGGCCGTTGAAGAGGTCGTTGACCTTAAACAGCACGGTGCTGCTGTCGGCGGGCATAGCCTCCACCTTGAGGGCCGCAATGATGGGGTCGATGTAGTTGTCTGACACCGAGCGGGCCATAACGTCGGTGCTGTCCACCTCGGGCGTGACGCGCTGCTGGCGTATGAAGACGAAATTGCGGTCCTTGTCCCAATCGAAGCGCACGCACTTGGTCTCGTAGTTGATGCCGCGGTTCACGCCTGCCTCGTTGAGCTCGACGGGCACTTGCTGCAGCTTGTTGTTGACCAGAAAGACGCGGTGCATGAGCTTGACGGGCATCTCGATGTAGTAGTCATCGCCCTGCTGCACCACGTTTACCAACCCCTTCATCTCGACGCTGTCGCGCCCAGTGAGCTTCCGGTAGTCGGAGGCGGGCTGCACCGCAGTCGTGTCTTTCTTCCAGAAGAAGAGCTTCGGCTTGGCGCACAAGGCAGCCGACGTGCCGCACGTCACACCGATGTAGAGGATGAACAGAATTGCGAGTATAGTCTTTTTCATTTGCAGTCTTTATGTTTTGAGTCAATGTTTTGTCTTAGTTTGTCGTAAATCTCAGTCTCGTCTTGGTTTCGCTCCCCCGCTGACTTTCGACTTCGCTTTTGTCTTAATCTTTTCGTCTTAGTCTTTTCGTCTTAGTCTTTTCGCCTTAGTCTTTTCGCCTTAGTCTTTTCGTCTTAGTCTTTTCGTCTTAGTCTTAGTTTCGGCGCTGAGAGCTTTCCTTCGTTTACAAGTGCAAAGATAAGCATTTTCTGCGATATCTCCAAATTTTTGGGTGCGACAAGGGGCAAAACTACACGCAAAGCGTAAAAACGAAGGGAAAATGCGAAATTTAGCATGCAAAGCGACAAAATTACGCTTCGCGGAAGGCAAAATATATTTTTGCTACTCACGAAATTCAGTTTCTCAGAATGAGCTTCTGCCCCAACTGACAAGTCAACTGGAAACCCCAACTGGAAAAATCTTGAAATCCAGCCGGGAAAATTTGAAAAACCAACTGGAGGACCTAAAACTTACTGGAGGGCCCAAAGCTTGCTGGAGAGCCAAAGCCTACTGGAAGGCCAAAAGCCTACTAAAGAGCCCAAAACTTTCTAAAGAGCCCAAAGCCTACCGGAGAGCCCCAAAGGAAGATAGAGAAAGACAGACAAATGAGAAATTCCAAGTCGAGTGATTACGATTACGATTACAGTTCGATTTTCCGCAACCTGTTTTTTTCATCCCGACACTGACAGGTCAAGACAGGGAGCAAAAGCGCAATTACTGTTAAGAAAGGTTAAAAAAAATTTAATATATATAATAT
>CAVFPF010000058.1:0-5950 GCA_963624265.1 bacterium
ATAGCTACTGAGCGTGACGCTGTGCGTAGGCGATTCGTTACCATATGCATCACTCCCTTGCTCGGAGGTGGCTCCCATCGTGAAGGTGCCGCCCTCCACATAGACCATATTGCTGACGAGTCGGTCGAGGACGGCATTGCCCGTATTGACCCGAAGCGTGCCGCTTTGGCCGGAGACGGCAGCGGCGGGTTTGGGCTTCACTTCTGCCGAAAGTGTCGCGCTGAGTTCACTGACCTTGCCCTCGGTGATGTTGACCTGGGCAGTGTAGGCGGCGAAGCCTGGCTTGCGGAGCCCGACAGAGCGGGAGCCCTCGAGGATGGAGGTGAAGACATCGGGCGTGGTGCCGACCTTGGTGCCGTCCACATAGACATCGGCGCCTGCTGGCTTGCTCGTCACATTGAGCGAGCCGTAGATGGGGGTCGGGGCGGCGAGTTCGATGCGCTGCTCCCTGCCGCGCACCACGTCGATGCGCTGGCTCGTGGAGCGGTGCGAAGCTTGGCGCGCTTCGACCACGTGCTGACCGGCAGAGACGCGGCCCGTCCAGGACGAAGAGCCCATGTCCTCACCGTTCACATAGATGCGGCTGCCCGGGGCCGAGGTGACAGAGATTGTGCCGAAATTGGGCGTCAAGGGCACGGCGAGCTGCTGCGTGGAGCCGTCGGTGGGCACGTTGACCGTCATGCGGTGGCTCTCGTACTGTGCGAGCTGGAGCAACAGCGAGTGGCTGCCGCCCGCCAGTTTGCCCGTGGTGAAGGGTGTAGTGCCTGCCGGTGTCTCGCTGCCGTCGATGTAGACGCGCGCGCCGCTTTCGGGCGTGGTGCTTATAGAGAGCTGACCGTAGGCGGGCTTGAGACTGACGTCGAGCACCTTCTTCTCACGGCCCATCTCGATGCTGCCCGCCTCCGGCTCGTAGAGCGTGGCCGACACGCGGTAGGAGTGCTTGCCGTAGCTCACAAACTTGGTCACCATGCCGTCCTCGACCGTCTGCTCCACTTCGTCCACATAGACGATGGCATGGGCCGGCGTGACGTTCATGACGAGGTAGGCGCCGCCCAGGTCTTGCTGCACGATGGTCTTGACCTGCCCCGTGGTCAGCACCATCTCGTAGGTGCGGGCCTTCTGGATGCTGATGGGGAAGTTGTAGTTGCTGAGGGTGCCCAGTTGCGAATGGCGTATGGTGATGTGGCGCACGCCGAAAGGCACGTAGACCCATATCTCGCCCACGTGGTTGTCGTCGACCTTCTGTATGCCGGCCGAACCGACATCGAAGGCGAAGCCCTTCTCGGTGGTCTGCACACGGATCAAGGCGCACTTGTCGCCGTTCTGGTCGAGCACCGTGGTGCCTCGCGAGTTAGCGGTCAGGTCGTTCTCCAACAGCGCGAACGACGCCACGCCTATATTCTGTGCTGCAAGGGGCAGTCCCGCCACGAGCAGCAGCAACAGAAGCATCCGCCGTCCCGCTGCTTTACACATAAGCAGTCCCTTTTGGCCTGCCGAGATTACTGATTTCATATCTCCAAATTATAAACTTTTTATTTTAACCACGAATCTTATGAATCTAACGAATTGCATTACGGCGCGTGTTGTTTCTCCCACAGATCTCGCAGATTTTCACAGATTTAATTTCCTGATTCTCTGGCGAAATATTCGTCAGATTCGCGCGATTCGTGGTTCTTTTTTCTCTCTCGAATCCTACTTCAAACTCTCTATTTCCGGCTTGACGCCCTCGTAGCGGGGCATACATTGACCGATGCCTGCGCCGATGTAGGTGGGGTCGCAGATGAGGTAACGGCGGCCGCGGAAGGTGTAGCCGTCGCCTTGCAGCGTCTGGTCAGTAAAGCAGATGGCCGTCGCCTCGTGCTCGGGATAGTGGAGCAGGTGCACGTCGAGGCCCAGCACGCCACGCACCAGGAAGGTGAGCAGCACGGCGCGGTCCTCGCAGTCGTTGGCGGGATAGTAGAAGTTTTCTTCGACAAAGAAAGGCTTCTCGTAGCCGAACTGGTCGGTGTCGGTAGCGTAGCTGAAGGCAAACTGGATGAAGTGCATGAGTCGGCTCACGGCCTCCACCTCGGTCAGTCCGGCGGTCTGCTCGCGCACTTGTCGGAACAGGTCGGCGCGGAAAGACTCCGACAGGCAGCTCCCGGCGTAGACGGGTATTTCCGTCTGGACAAAGCCGCCGGCCACCTCGACTGCCACTTCGGGCACGTTGAGCGAGAGCGTCATCACGCCGTCGGAGAGCACCTTCTGCCTCTCGCCCCGTCCGGGCATCGAGAGTCCGCCAATCACGAGGTCGAGGTTGTGGCCCAGGTCGGCGCCGGCGGGCAGCTGGCACGTGGAGAGCGTCGTGATGCTGCGGCTCACGTCACGTCCGTCTTCGTACATGAAGAGCGAGTAGCGCGTGCCGTCCACGTCGAGGTAGGGCCTCACATACACCATCTGGCGGAACGGCACCAGGAGCAGCAACTGGCTGCCCGAGCGGCCCAGGCGGATGTCGTAGCCCATGTGGGCCATCAGGTAGTGCGTAAGCACGGCGCTGGCGTTGTCGTCGGCGGGATAGAGCGCATCGGCATAGGCGTGCACCAGTCCGTAGGTCAGCCAGTCGTTGAGGTGATTCTTGCGGCGGTAACGGTCGAAGGCAGGCTGCACCTTGCCGTACACGTCCGCCTCCTGCAGCTGCTGCCACATCACGCCGATGGAGTGGCCGTCAGCACCCGCGAGGGCGGGCAGCTCCACCTTCGGCGCTTTGGCCTTGAGCGTATAGAAGTCGTACTGCACCAGCTCTGCCGGCTTCGATGGCTCTGCCGGCTTCGATGGCTCTGCCGGCTTCGATGGCTCCGTCGGTTTCGCAATAACAGGCTCCGTCGGCTTCGGAATATCCGGCTCCGTCGGCTTCGGAATATCCGGCTCCGTCGGCTTCGGCAGTGTCGGCAGCGGCACATCGGGAATGGGGATGGTCACGCCCGGCGTGGCATCGACAGCCGGTGCTTCGGGCACTATTTTAGGTTTAGGCTCTGCATACGGCTCTTTGCCCTGGAAGGCTCTGTAGTCCTTCCACACTGCATCGAGATACTTGGCGTAGTCGTCGAGCACCTTCTCCCTGTAGCTCCGGTAGTCCGACAGCATCTGCTGCCGGAATGCCTGAAAGTCGTTCGTCGTCCCGTCGGTCTGCGCCAGCCCATAGGCCGTCGCACACAGTCCGAGCACTACCAAAATATGTCTGCGCATAATATATTCTTCATTTACTTAAAACACGGAAGTTTTTTAAAAGAACACGGATTTCTCTACTTTACGGATCGTGTTTTATTAATCCGCGGAATTTAGACGGAATTTAAACGGAATTTTTTGATTCACAACGATATTCGTTTAATTCGTGCGATTCGTGGTTCAATAAAAAAATCCTCGTCTAAAACTTACCAGTTTCCGAGACCGAAGAGGCCGATTTCGGGGTCAGGCTCGGGCTGCCAAGTGCGCACCTTGATGACGGGCCGGTCGGGGTCTTCGAGGTCGACCTGGAGGTAGAGGTAACCCTGGTCTCCGTAGTTGGTCGAATAGTAGTCCTGCTTGATTTGGATGCCGTATTCCTCGCCCTCCTTGGCGCGGCGCACATCGTTGTTGGCAAAGCGGATGTTGACAAACTCGTTGCTTGCGAAGCAGGCTGCGAGGTGCTTCATGTATTGGTCCTTGTTGTACTGCGTGCGGTTGACCACCCGTTGCGTGCGGTAGGTGGGCGCGGCGTCCTGACCGTTGTTGACGGCCACGAGCTTCTCTGCCACATGGCCCACGATGATGACGGCGTCGTCGTCGAAGATGGTCTTCAGGTACTCGAGTCGCTTGAGCGAATAGGCCGTCTTGTAGTTCTCGAGGAACTGCATGAGCGTCTGACGGGCCAGGGGCGTCCAGGCTCCGCGCTGCATGATGTCGTCTTTTGCCTTGCGGTCCAGTCCGAAGGCGATGCAGTCGATGCGGCGGTCGGCGTCGAAGGTGAAGACCACGTCTTCGACAAACTGCTTGCGCAGGCCGCGGGCGAACGAGAACGACATCTGTATGCTGCGGGCTATCACCTCGTCGCGCATCTGCGAAAACGTACAGCTGTCCGTGCAGAGAATGCGGGCCTTGCCGTAGTTGACCAGGCGTGTGAACATGTCCCAGCCGTCGTCGGTGAAGCACGTGCGCACAGCGTCGTAGCTGCGCTGGCGTATGGCGGTGAGCACCTTGACGAGCGTGTCGCTGTAGGCCTTGCAGTCCTTGACCACCAGTATGCTGTCGCTGCTGAAGGCCGGTGTCTTGACCGACGCTGCCGCATTCTTCACATTGGCGGGCTGGGCCGAAGATGTTGCTCCTGCGGCTTGGGCCGACGAAGTGGCTGCACCGACGGCGGTGCGTATGTTGGTGCGTGCGGCGCGGAGCGACTGTCCTTTGACCACGCTGAGCACGCTCTTGATTTCCTGGTTGATGTGGGCCTGGCCGCGATAGGCATACTCGTAGCCAATCTGCACGTTGTCGGGAATCATGCCCTGAGTGAACTCCATCGTGCCGCGGCCGTTTTTGGCGCTGCAGATGTTGCTCCAGTTGCGCCCGTCGAAGTAGGTAAAGTCGAGTGTGCTGACGGGCTGGCCTTTATAGCGGAACATCAGGTCGACGTTGGTGCCGTCGTTGGCCGTCACCTCGGCGTCAATCCCCTTGAGGATGTCGTTGAGGCGCTGTGGCAGCCACGTGAGCGGCATAATGGTTTCGCCCGTTTCCTCCAGCAGGCAGGTCACCTCGGCGGGGCGTTGCACCGACTTGAGGAGCGAGAAGGCCCAGTAGTAGCTGCGCAGGGCGTCGTCAATCTTGCACGCCGCTTCTGCCACCATGCCCAGGCGAATATACTCGCGCAGGGTGCGGATGCGTCCCTCGAAGATGCGGTTCAGCTCCGAGCGCTTGATGAAGCGCCCGATGTGGGCCTGGTCGGGGTCGTTGTCGATGACGATGCGCTCCGTGTTGGTCAGCGTGGCCGAGGCGTAGGTCTGCAGTTTGGAGTTGGTGTAACTCGAGGCATCGAGTTTGCCGTTGACGACCCGTTCGTCTTCGGTGATGCTGAAGTCGTTGCTCACCACGACCGAGATCTTGCTGATAAGGGCGGCGAGGGCCTGCTGGTCCGCCTCCTCGACGGTAGCGCCCCATCCGTCGCCCGACAGGTAGGTCTCGGTGTCGCGCTCCACCTCGTCCCAGCTCTGCGCGAGAACCGGGACGAGGCAAAGTGCTGACCACAGGATTGTAAGGTGTCGTTTATTCATTGCCGGCGCTGGGGTTGAATCCTTCGCGAACGAATTCGCTCACTTTCTCGGCATACTTCTGGGCAGCCGCGCTCTCCTTGGCGGCGTTCTCCATGGCGCGGATGCGGGCGCGGGTGGCTGCGCTCTCGTTGACGACGAAGAAGGTCTGCATCTCGTAGGTGCCGTCGCCGTTCTCACGGATCACAGAGAACGACTCCTGCAGTTCGCCCTTAATCTCCTTCTCTACCAGCGTCTCGTAGGCTGCATAGAAGTGGTCGAACTCGGCTGACACGTCGTCGCTGCCTGCCAAGTCGCTCACTATGCGGCCCTTGACCTGGCTGCCTGCCTGGCGTGCGTAGATGTTGCAGGCGTTGTTGATGCTGGTCTGATGGCCCACGTTCTTCGACTTGAACTTGGAGCAGGTGCCCACTACCTCGTAGTTCTCCTCGCCCTCCTGGTTGAGCTTCTCATAGTGCTTGAGCAGCACCACGTCGAGCGAGCGCGACGAGCCGTAGAGCTTCCAGCTGTCCTTCTTGAACTCCTTCATCTTCGTCTTGTACTCTTTCTTCAAGGCCTTGTTGAGCGCCTTGCTGTTCTGTGCATTCACTGCGGGCACTACCATGCAGAGTGCCATCAAAAACATGATAATCTTCTTCATTGTTGTTTTGTTGTTAATGGGTTAATATTTGAGGTGA
>CAVFPF010000059.1:0-22304 GCA_963624265.1 bacterium
GCCGGTGCCGCCCCACATGACATTGATCACGGCAGGATTGGAATTGATGCAGAGGTCTTGCGCTATCTGGTCGTAGGTGCGTTGCACAAAGGTGCTGTAGACGGTCCACACAGGATGCAGTCCGCCCTTTGCCATTCCGGATATCATGGCAACGGCCTGTTCCTCAGCAATGCCCATATCAATGTGCTGTTTGCCAGCCTCTTTGCGCTTCTGCTGATTGAAACCTGCAGCCGCCGGAGTGCCGGAAGTAACGGCAATGAGGGTAGGGTCTTGCTTCATCTCACGAAGCATCCAATCGCTATAGAGCTGTTCGTAACTCTCCGTGGCAGGCATGGCGGGACGGCTTCCGTCTTCCACATTGAACGGCGCACCCCAGTGCCAGGCCTCCTTGTTTTGTACGGCCGGTGCAAATCCGTGGCCTTTCTCGGTATGGATGTGCACTATCGTCGGCTTGTCCGTACCCTTCACGCTGCGGAACATCGCGATGAGCTTCTCCACATCATTGCCCTCTTCCAGATAATGGTAGTCAAATCCCCAAGCCTTGAACCAGTTATGATTGCACGTGCCATGACTCTCGCGCAGGGCACGCAGGTTCTTGTAGATGCCTCCGTGATTTTCGGCAATGGACATTTCATTGTCGTTCACGATGATAATGATGCCCGTTCCCAGTTCGGAAGCTTCGTCAAGGCCTTCGAATGCTTCTCCGCCAGAAAGTGATCCGTCTCCGATGACGGCAATAATATTCTCGTCCGTGCCCTTTATATCGCGTGCCTTCTGCAGACCCGTGGCAAGACTTATTGAGGTAGATGTGTGTCCCACTTCAAAGTTGTCGTACACGGGGCTTTCTGCAGGTGACGAGTAGCCCGAGATGGCGTTCATATCATCTATGTCGCCCAGGAATCCTGCCGCGCGTCCGGTCAGCACCTTGTGGGGATAGCTCTGGTGGCTCACATCGAAGACGATCTTGTCCTTCGGTGCATCAAAGACATAGTGGAGTGCCACCGTAGCCTCTACGAAGCCCAGATTAGGTCCCACATGTCCTCCGTGTTTGCTTACGCGATTGAGTACGGCATGACGCGTTTCGTCTGCCACTACCTTAAGTGCCTCAATGTCCAACTTCTTCAAGTCGGCAGGCGAGTTAATGTGTTCTATATACATAATGAATGGTTTTATATTGCTTTGATGCGGCAAAGGTACAGGTTTTGTCGGATACATACCATACCTAGAGTCCGGTACGCCTTACCAATATTACACAATTTGGGTTCCGCAAGATAGGAAATTAAGTTTCGCAAGCCAAATAATTAAGTTCAGCAAATCAAAAAATTAAGTTCCACAAGCCAGAAAATTATGTTTTCACAAACCCGTTTTCTGCAAGCCAGAAATTGAGGTTTGAAAGCCTGGTTTGCATAAGGCTGACAAAGCTGGTTCTTTGCCGAAGATGTGGGCTTCGTCATTCCTCTGAATGCTATGGGAAAAACTACGTTCTTAAAACTCCTTCCTTTAGATTCAAAAACGAATGCTACGAAAACTAAACCAGTTAGGTTCTCAAAACTATTCTCCTCTGAATTCAAAAAACTTTAGCGAAACCCATCATGATGCTACAAGCCTAGCTCCTCCTTAAGGAATCTCGTAGTCGGAGTGTCGTACCAGCGGCAAATGTCTTCGGGAGTGCCCTGTGCCATGATGCGCCCACCCGCCGAACCTCCGTCTGGACCCATATCTATCAGATAGTCACAACTCTTGATGACATCCATGTTGTGCTCGATGATGATGATAGTGTTGCCCCGGTCGACCAGCCGGTTGAGAACGGACATCAAAACGCGTATGTCCTCAAAGTGCAGGCCCGTGGTCGGCTCGTCGAGAATATAGAGGGTCTTGCCCGTCTGCTTCTTGCTTAGCTCCGTGGCTAACTTGACACGCTGCGACTCGCCTCCAGACAAGGTGCTCGAGGGCTGCCCGAGCTTGATGTAGCCGAGACCGACTTGCTGCAGCACCTGGAGCTTGTGCAGGAGGGTCGGCATATTCTCAAAGAACTCGCAAGCCTGGTTGATGGTCATATCGAGCACGTCGGCTATCGACTTGCCCTTGAACCGCACCTCGAGCGTCTCGCGGTTGTAGCGCTTTCCGTGACAGGACTCGCACGGCACCATGACATCGGGCAGGAAGTTCATCTCGATGGTCTTGTAGCCGTTGCCCGAACAAACCTCGCAACGTCCGCCGCCGACATTGAACGAGAAACGTCCGGCTTTGTATCCGCGTATCTGAGCTTCGGGCATAGAGACAAAGAGGTTGCGGATGTCGCCGAAGATGCCTGTGTATGTGGCGGGATTGCTGCGCGGAGTGCGCCCCAGGGGAGACTGGTCGACATTGATGACCTTGTCGATGTGCTCTATGCCCTCGATGCTGTCGTATGGCAGGGGTTGCTGCAACGAGCGGTAGAAGTGCTGACTCAATATAGGCTGCAGCGTGCCCTGTATAAGGCTCGACTTGCCCGAACCGGACACGCCCGTGATGCCTATCAGACATCCCAACGGAAACGTAGCGTCGATGTGCTTGAGGTTGTTGCCGCACGCTCCGTGCACGACAAGGCTCTTGCCGTTCCCCTCACGGCGCACATCGGGCACCTCAATCCGGCGCGCCCCGTTGAGGTAGTCGGCCGTCAGGGTGTGCTGGCGCAACATCTCCTGTGGCGTACCCTGGAAAACTACATTGCCTCCGTTACGGCCTGCAGCCGGTCCGATGTCGACCACGTAGTCGGCGGCCAGCATCATGTCGCGGTCGTGTTCGACGACGATGACCGTATTGCCTATGTCGCGTAACTTCTTGAGCGAATTGATGAGCAAGACGTTGTCTCGCTGGTGCAGGCCGATGGACGGCTCGTCGAGGATGTAGAGGACATTGACGAGCTGGCTGCCTATCTGCGTGGCCAGACGGATGCGCTGCGACTCTCCTCCCGAAAGCGTCATGGTAGCACGTCCCAACGAGAGGTAGCCGAGTCCGACGTCCAACAGGAATTGCAGGCGCGTCTTCGTCTCCTTGAGTATCTCGCGCGCCACGGCGAGTTGCCGTTCGCTAAGCCGTTGTGGCAAGCCCTCAATCCATTGCATCAGGTCTGTCAGCGTCATCGCACCCACCTCCGAGATGTTCTTGCCGTCTATGAAGTAGTGAAGGGCCTCTTGTCCCAGCCTTTGACCATGACACACCGGACACTCGACCTCCGAACTGAACGACTCTGCCCAGCGGCGTTCTTTGGCCGAAGCCTCCTCGCCTGCCGAGTCTTGTATGTACTTGACCAACCCCTCGTAAGGCATGGTCATCATACTGTAGCCCGTATGCTGGTCATCGAGGTGATAGGCCACACCCGTGCCGTAGAGGATACCGTTCATCGCCTCTTCCGGTATTGCAGATATCGGTGTGTCAAGATCACACCCGTAGGTGTCGAGCAGTGCCTCTATCTGCCAGAATATCATGCTGTTCTTTTTCTTTCCCAAAGGCAGGATGCCGCCAGCGGCGATGCTGAGGCTTTGGTCGGGGATTATCTTGGCGCGGTCTATCTGCGTGACTTTGCCCAGGCCGTGGCAATGCGGGCAGGCACCCATGGGAGAATTGAACGAGAAGTCGTGCGGCGCGGGTTCCTTGTAGGCGATGCCGCTCACGGGGTCCATAAGGTTGCGGCTATAGTACCTGACGGCATTGTCTGCATCTTTGTCCATAATCATGACCATGCCCTCGCCCATACGCATAGCCAGGCGGATGCTGTCGCGCATACGGTGCTCGTCCATGTCTTCGATGCACATCTTGTCGACAACGAGCTCGATGCTGTGGTTCTTGTACCGGTCGAGCTGCAGGCCGGGCAAGATTTCACGCATCTCGCCATCAACGCGGACGTTGAGGTAACCCTTCTTGCGGAGTTGCTCAAAGAGGTCGCGGTAATGTCCCTTGCGATTGCGCACCAACGGAGCCAAAAGCAGCACACGATGGCCGGCATACTGCTGCAGAAGCAATGCGATAATCTGATCTTCTGTAAAGCGTACCATACGCTCCCTACTCACATAGCTGAAAGCCTCACCCGCACGGGCATAGAGCAGACGAAGAAAGTCGTAAATCTCTGTCGTCGTGCCAACGGTACTGCGCGGATTGTGGTTGACGGTCTTCTGTTCGATGCTGATGACGGGCGACAGACCGCTTATCTTGTCGACATCCGGACGTTCCAGGTTGCCCAAGAAGTTGCGCGCGTAGCTAGAGAAGGTCTCTATGTAGCGCCTTTGCCCCTCGGCATAGATAGTGTCAAAGGCCAACGACGACTTGCCGCTGCCCGAAAGGCCCGTAATAACGGTCAGACTATAGGCAGGGATGCTTACGTCGATATTTTTCAGATTGTGTACTCTTGCTCCAAGAACTTCTACGGACATACGTGTAGTGGTAAATATCTTCTGTCGCCAATGCCCCTCTTGCAAGGCAGAACTCCCCGAGGGGGACAAGGCTGCAATCTCTTTAGACGCCAATACCCCCTTGCAAACAGCTTTCCGGGGGGTATTGGTAAATGTGTGTCAAAACGCGGACATTATCCCTATCCTTGATAGAGGCTATCTTCTGCACCTATCGGCAGGAGAATTAATCCTAATGCCAACCAAAGGCAAGGTTATGCCACAATGCGGCACGTCGGAACTTATTTGGCCTTCCAGCCAAGGGCCGATGCACCAAGCACGGCAGCACTGCCGGGTTTGAGCGACGAAGGAATCAGCTTGACCTTATCCTTCCAAATGGTCATGAGGTTAGCCTCCATCGACTTGCGGATGGGTTTGAAGAGCAAGTCACCGGCCTGGGCCAATCCACCGAAAAGGATGATGGCTTCAGGAGCGGAAAAGCAGACAAAGTCGGCAAAGGCCTCGCCCATTATCTCACCCGTGTATTCAAAGATTTCTTTGGCAAGCACATCGCCCTTGACGGCAGCGTCGTACACGTCTTTCGACGTAATCTCCTCAGGCTTCAACTGACGCAGGAAACTCTCGTCCTTGCGGGTCTGCAGGAACTCAACGGCAGTACGTGCCACACCTGTGGCTGAGCAGTAGGTTTCCAGACAACCGCAATGGCCGCAACCGCACTTACGGCCGCCACGACGCACCTTGACATGGCCAAGCTCTCCGGCAAAGCCATCGCTTCCGTACACCAGTTCACCATTGATGACGATGCCCGAACCTACGCCCGTGCCCAACGTAATCATGATGAAGTCACGCATGCCGCGTGCTGCGCCATAAGTCATCTCGCCGATGGCAGCCGCATTGGCATCGTTGGTCACAGCCACAGGGATACCAAGGCTGTTTGACAACTGCTCGGCTAAAGGCAAAATGCCCTTCCACGGAAGGTTGGCAGCATTCTCTATATTGCCGCTATAATAATTGGCATTGGGCGCACCGACACCGATGCCGGCTATCATCTGCGAGCCGCCAACAGCGTCAATTACCTCTTGGCACGCCTTGGCAGATGCCTGAATGAAATCACTAAACTCGATACATTCGCCGGTTTTGAAAGATGTGGTGGCGGCAATCTTGCCACGCGCATCGACCACACCGACTACTGTGTTTGTTCCACCGCAATCTATACCGATTACGTAAGGCTTGATATGTGTCATTGTGTATGTATTAGAGTGTTTGTTATGTCTGTCGTTTCTTTATGAAGTCTCTACGGAAACTTCATTTGAATTATGCTGCAAATGTATGGATTATTTTGACACCAAACAAGAACTTGCCCACATTTTTATATTATATTATGTTTTTTAGCGCAATTTGAGGACTTGTCCGGGCTCCACCACCCCGCTCTTGAGGTCATTCCTGTCCATAAGGTTGCTGACCTTGATACCATAGCGCTGCGAGATGCTGTGCAGCGACTCGCCTGCCGACACGGTGTGCGTGGGGTGCGTCCTGTCAGCACGCTTCCTCTTAGACTGCAAATAAATGACTTCGCCCACACGCGGTACGTAGCCACGCGGCAGGTCATTGTACTTGCGTAACCTACGTGCGCTTGTACCGAACTCTTTGGCTATCATGGCTAGGTCATCACCCTCTAACGTGCGTACGTACTTAAGTCCACGTCTACGGGCCGTACTGTAGAGTTTGTGGCGGGGGAATACTGCCGAACGCTCTGTATCGTACACGTCGAGATGATAACGTTCGATGATGGAAATGATATGCTCCGCATATTTGGGGTCAGTAGCATAGCCGCACCGCTTCAGTCCACGCGCCCACGACTCATAGTCACGCACATCGAGTTTGAACAAAGGGGCATAACGGGTGTTGTCGCGCAGGAATTTAGAATGATGCTCATATCCTTGCTCAACAGATTTGAACTTGCAGAACGGCTCGCGCGCTGCATCATCGTCACACCGCACCACAGGCCCGCTCCAGTTACGATAAGCCTTGATGCCGAAGTGGTTGTTGGCTTTGACGGCCAAATAACTTGACCCGTATGCCGACTCATACATACCCTGTGCCAACGTGATGCTCGCCGGAATGCCATATTGCCGCATCTGACTCTGCGCCTCTTCTGCGTAGAGTTTGCAATACTGCTCGGCAGACAACTTAAGCCCTTGCGGCGGACAGCCGCCACGCGCCAGAAGAAGTCCAGCTCCAGCCTCACAACACACCGACACGAAAACAAAGACCCAAATTTTATAAAATATCGGGCCGAAAGTTTGGCTTTTTCGCTTATATCCCATACCTTTGCCGAAAAAAGTAATCATGAAAACGCTTGAAATCGTTGCAAAGATACAAATTTGCAGCCATACAGAACTCACTAACGAGCAAAAAACTCTCGTCGAGGCCGCAAAATCGGCTACTCTGACCTCATATTCCCCATTTTCGCACTACCAAGTGGGCGCCGCCGTCATGCTCGAAGGCGGCGAAATCGTCTGCGGCAGCAACCAGGAAAATGCCGCCTACCCCTCCGGTCTCTGCGCCGAACGTACCGCACTCTTCTATGCCGGAGCCAAATATCCGAATGTGCCCATCTGCAAGATAGCCATCATAGCCCGACACGACGGTGCCATCACGCCTGAAATCTGCACACCTTGCGGAGCATGCCGCCAGGTCTTGTGCGAATCGGAGACAAGGGCCAAAACCCCTATCGAGGTGCTGATGTGCTCGGCGTCAAAGGTCTACATCGCCCACGGCATCGAGAGTCTGCTTCCGCTGAGTTTTACGGCCGAGACAATGGACACAACAGACCACCGGCCATAACCCAGACGGACGCAGCACAACGCTCCGGCATTCATTCTACTATATAGAGCCAAATGTATGGCGACAACTGGCCTTTGAGCCCGCGCACAAATAAACGAATTTAAATCAAGATCAAAATCAGCAGCATGAGTTGTCAACACTCTAATTGCGACTTTGTCAATCATAAACGAAGGCTTTGAATAGAGACAGAAAAATGTTGATAACTTTATATGCATTTCTTGACTAAAAACACACAAGTATTTGTATATCAGCCAAATCGAACGGAAAGCAAAAGTCATTTTGAAAGAACTCACAAAACCCATTATAAGAGCTAACTATCAAACGATTACGACCTTTCTCCCCCCATTTCATATTTCTCCGAAATTTGGAGGAAAAGAAAAAAATGCTTACCTTTGCACTCGCAACTCTTTGAGATAATCAAAAATCTCGGGATAATCTACAACTAAGGATTTTTACACCCATTACTAATTCAGTGCAGTGTCACTACTGCCAAAGTCAAATATGCAGCCACAATTCGAGACACAGTGGGAACAATGTCTGACCTACGTCAAGGACAACCTGAACAACGAAGACGCCTACAAGGCCTTCTTTGCCCAGGACAAGGCCGTCAGCTACACAGATGGAAAACTCGTCCTGGAGATTCCGTCCCACTATGTGTACGAGCATCTGGAGAACGATTACTTTGACCTTCTCAAGAAAGCCCTACAGCGCGTCTACGGACCCGAAGTACGACTGGAGTACACCATCCACACTAACCGTCAGGAATCCACTGACACAATCACGACAGACAAGAAGACACAAGCCCAGGCACAACAGCCACAGGTGTCAGAGTTTGACTCGCACCTCAACGCGAACTGCACGTTCCAGAACTTCTACGCCGGCAAGAGCAACGAACTCGCACTCAGTGCTGCACTCACCGTGGCGCAGAAGCCAGGCAAAAACGCCTTCAATCCGTTTTTTATCTTCGGAGCATCAGGTGTGGGCAAGACTCATCTGGCCCAGGCCATCGGAGCCTATGTGCGTGAGAAAAATCCCGGCATGCGCGTACTCTACGTCCCCTCACATCTCTTCAAGATACAGTACCAGGACGCCGTGCGCAATAACCAAGTGCCTGATTTCATCAACTTCTACCGCTCCGTCGACGTGCTGATTGTCGACGATATTCAGGAGTTTGCCGGCAAGAACTTGGTCGCCACCCAGAACACTTTCTTTCATATCTTCAACTACCTGCACGGCATGGGCAAGCAGCTTGTTATGACCTGCGACCGCCCTCCCGTTGAAATGTCTGAAGACCTCATACCAAGACTCTTGTCTCGATTCAAATGGGGATTTATCGGCGAAATCGAGCACCCCGACTACGAGTTGCGCAGAAGCATCCTAAGAGGCAAGTGCCGGAAAGAAGGACTCAACATCGATGATGATGTCATCGACTTCATAGCCCACAACGCCACCGACAATGTCCGCGACCTCGAGGGCATCATCAACTCGCTCCTCGCCCATTCTATCGCCTTCAACCGCCCTATTGACCAGGATCTCGCCAGCCGCGTGATGCGTATGATTGTCAAAATCGAACAGAAGGTCATCACGTGTGAAGCTATCCTCCAACAAGTGGTGGGTTCGTTTGGCGTAGACATGAAGAGCATCAACAGCAAGAGCCGCAAGCGCGAAATCGTATGGGCACGTCAGGCTGCCATGTCTCTTTGCAAGAAGTTCACCACTCAATCCGTGAGCCGCATCGGCCAGGTAGTCGGCAACCGTGACCACGCCACCGTGCTGCATGCGCTCAAGAATGTCGAGGACCTGCTGACGACCGATGTAGAGTTCAGAGAGAAATACGCTTCCGTAGAAGCCAAGCTAAAGGCCAAATGATGACGATGCCGAGCGTGTTGGCGGCAAAGTCCCACCAACTGCCATGACGGCAATCCGTGCAGTACTCCTGCATGAGTTCAAGGCCACCGCCCAACAGCGTCGGGAGCAAGAGAGCGCCCACCAAGCAGTGAAACAAAGACAAAGGCCTGCGCTGGCGGAAGCGCTCAAACCAAATTATCATACACAGGAAACCGTACATCCCAGTGTGGACAAACTTGTCTACGCTGGGAATGTCGTCTAGGGGGGTCTCCGGTATACGGCTGAGCGAGAGATAAAGGATGACGGCCACTGTGGCCCAAGAGATTGGATAACCGGTCAAATATTTCATATATAACATCAAAATAGAGTCTTATTCTTTCTAAGGCTAAGTCCTAAGAATTTGTCGCAAAAACTTGTGAAGCCAAGTTGCCATCCATGAAGAATGGATTTATTGTACCATAATCATTTACAATATTATGAATTTAATGCTCTGAAGAATTCATAAATTTTTCTGCCGCAAAGGTAAGGCATTTGTTACAATTATCCAAATAAGTTGAATTATCCAAACAAAAATATTGATATTTCATTTATTTTGCAGCAAAATTCAGTATCTTTTCTTGCCGGTTGTTATAGTTCTGAGGACTTTGTTCATCAGCCGAAACAGGGTGAAGTCAAATTCGGAACACACAAATCAAATTCAGAACACGCAAATGTAAGTTTTTTTGCACAAATACACGATATTATTGATGCAAAATTCACTCATATTCGGATAAAATACATAACTTTGCACCCGCAAAATAGGATTGTACATTCATTTTTGCTTTTTCCTCCCTAAGGGATGAGAGGTTAATTGTATTGGTAAATTGTAAAAAACGTAAACAATGAAAAAGTGGCACATTGAAGATTCTGCCGAACTCTACAACATTCACGGTTGGGGCGTGAATTACTTTGATATCAACGATAAGGGACACGTCATCGTAACCCCAAAGAAAGACGGTCTTGCCGTCGACCTGCGTGAAGTGATGGACGAACTGGCACTGCGAGACATCTCCGCACCGGTCCTGCTGCGCTTTCCTGACATCCTTGACAACCGCATCGAACGTATGTCACAATGCTTTACCAAGGCAAGCGAAGAGTACGGATTCAAGGGTGAATGCTATACGGTCTACCCCATCAAAGTCAATCAGATGCAGCCCGTCGTATGCGAGATGGTAAGCCACGGCAGGAAATTCAACCTCGGGCTGGAAGCCGGCTCCAAACCTGAGTTGCACGCCGTCATCGCAGCTTGTGCTGACTACGACACCATCATCATCTGCAACGGCTACAAAGACCAAAACTATATCGAGCTTGCACTGCTCGCCCAAAAGATGGGAAAGCGCATCTTTATCGTTGCCGAAAAGCAAAACGAACTCGAACTCATTTACCGCATCTCAAAGCGGCTCAATGTTAGGCCCAATATCGGCATCCGCATCAAGTTGGCATCAAGCGGCAGCGGCAAGTGGGAGGAGTCTGGCGGCGATGCTTCCAAATTCGGACTCACCTCGTCCGAACTACTCGAGGCTATGGAGTATCTCGAGGCACACGGCCTCAAGGACTGCCTCAAGCTGATACACTTCCACATCGGCAGCCAAGTGACCAATATCCGTCACGTCAAGACGGCTATCAGAGAGGCCTCACAGTTCTATGTCCAGCTGCACAAGTTGGGCTTCAAGGTCGAGTTTGTCGACGCTGGCGGCGGACTCGGCGTAGATTACGATGGCACTCGCAGCGCAAGCAGCGAGTCGTCAGTCAACTATTCCATACAAGAGTACATCAACGACATCCTCTACCAACTGATGGAGGCTGCCGACAAGAATGGTCTGCCTCACCCCAACATCATAACAGAGAGCGGCCGTAGCCTCTCCGCCCACCACAGCGTCTTGGTCATGGACGTGCTTGAGACGCAATCACTGCCCGAAATGCCCGAAGAGTGGGAAGTCGGTACCGATGACCACGAACTCGTCAAGGAGCTGTACGAAATCTGGGACAACCTGACCCAACGCTCAGCACTCGAGAGTTGGCACGACGCCCAGCAGATCAGAGACGAAGTACTGCAGATGTTCAGTCACGGCATCATCGACCTCAAGACACGCGCCCAGATAGAGAAACTGTATTGGAGTGTGACCCGCGAAATCAACGAACTCACCAAGAGCATGAAGCGCGTGCCCGACGAACTGCACAAGATTAACAAACTGCTCGCTGACAAGTACTACTGCAATTTCTCACTCTTCCAAAGCCTGCCGGATATGTGGAGCATCGACCAGATCTTTCCTATCATGCCTCTGCAGCGCCTTGACGAGAAACCCGACCGCAAGGCAACCCTGCAAGACATCACGTGCGACAGCGATGGCAAGGTCGTCAGTTACATTGCCGAGGGTCAAATCGTCAATGCCATGCCGATACACAGCCTCAAAAAAGGCGAGAAATACTATTTGGGCGTCTTCCTGGTCGGCGCCTACCAAGAGATACTCGGCGATTTGCACAACCTCTTCGGTGACACCAATGCCGTGCACATCAGTGTCGACAAAGACGGCTACCACATCGACCAGACCATAGACGGCGAAACCGTACAGGACGTACTGCGCTGGGTCGAGTACGACACCAAGAAGATGGTGCGCAGCCTGGAAACCTGGGTCACCAAAAACGTCAAGATGGAACGCATCACCCTCGACGAAGGCAAGGAGTTCCTCACCAATTACCGCAATGGTCTCTACGGCTACACGTATCTCGAAAGAGACTGATGTCTCACCCCGTGAGACAACGGCTCGCTTAGAAAACGAACGGTTCGTGAGAGGGAGAAAGATACAGACGGCTCACAAGAGCAAAATTTGAACGCCGGTTAAAAGACTCACGCGAAACCAAATCCGCAATCGGACATAGCCAAAATAAACCAGCCCCCGTCCACTTCAGACGAGGGCTGGCTATATATTGTGACCCTTCTCACTTCAGATAGTCCTTGCTTGCATCGACAATGACGAGTACGTTGTCGTAACCGGCGCCATAGCTCTTACCCGTCTGGAAAGTCTGGCTTTTTGTATTGGCGCACTCACCGAGGTCGGTCAGCGTGCCGTCGGAAGGGTTATACCACCAGGCATGCTTCTTGACGCCCGAGATTTTGGTGAGGTCTATGGTCAAAGGCGCACCCGTATAGGTATAGACGACGATATAGTCCTTGCCACGGCTGGCCACAGGCCGTTCATATCGTTCGCCGTAAGTACCCACCAACACACTTTGGTCTGGAATTCGGTCAAAGTAAGGCAGCCGGAGCATGAGGTCTTTGACATGGTGCATCTGGCGGAATCCGGGGTCGTGCACGGCCTCATACCATGGGGTCGTACAGCCATAGGCACCGCCCGTACCAGGTTTGTAGAACTGCATTAGGGCGTTGTTGCCGTATGTGTGTCCGCAGCTGCCGGCCAACACCGACCACCAGGCATAGCGGCGGCAATCGGCAGCCGTCCAAAGCGGTTGTGTCATGTCGTGTAAGCCTTGCGGTATGCGTTCGTACGACGGTTCGCCGTCCAGGATAGGCTTGATGTTCTTGAGCGACAAGGCACTCTCCACGTAGCGCCAGTTGTCCTCCTCCGTGTCCTCGGCTATCGTGTAGTCACCGTCGCCGTTGCGCTGACCATAGCGCCGGTGACCAGACTGAAACATATTGAAGTCCAGCCACTCCGCATCGTTGAACCACGTGGCCGAGGAAGTGCGACCGCGCGGATGGAACGTCATCAGATGATTGTGGTCAATGCCGCGTATCGTCTCCGCCAGCGTGACCCATTCCTCGGTCTTAACCGAGCCCTGTATATCGCCACCTATAATCCAAACGATATTGGGAGCATCCTTGTAGCGGTTAGCCAGAAAAGTACCGTACTGCTGGGCCTGTTTCATGGTCATCATTCCCTTTTTGACCAAGCCGCCCCAAATACACACCATGCCGATGTAGATACCTTTCTGTTCGGATGTTCGGATGATGTAGTCCATGTGCTGCCAGTAGCCATAACCCTGCCCGTCAATGGTCGAGAAGTCGTAGCCGTTGGGGTGCGAAGACTGGCCGTAGACATTGTAGGTCGGCACACCGTTGATGGTCTGCACCTGCACCACATTGTAGCCATTGGCGCTGCACTGAGAAAGATAGAATTCGGCCTCGTCGCGATTGAGTCGCTCCGGCAGGAGCCAGCCTGTCTCGCCAAGCCAGAAGAATGGTGTGCCGTCTGCATGCTGAAGATAGCGATGGTTGTCCGACACTTGGAGTTTGCCGTGGTTCCAGGGCTTGGAAGCAGCCAGGAGCGGGTTAAAGTCAGCTGCTGATGTCAGCGTAAGCAGCAAGGCTGCAAGGACGGCAGAAAAGATTTTTCGTATCATATTTATTATGTAGTTAATTCTTGATTGATTTGCCCGTCAAGACATAAGTCTGTCCAGATTTGGTCGAAAGGTCGTAGACATACTCGGCAGGAGCAGTAATGGGGTTGACTTGGGACTTGTCGTTGATGATGACATCGGCATCGGGCACGAACTGAGCGTAGAGCGGATTAGGATTGGCCTTGTACTGGTGCTGACCGGGCTGGGCTGTGAGTTTTAGTCCACGGCCTTTGAGCGGGGTAGCTGAGCGCAAACGGCAGTTGCCCCCTATACGGCTTGTGACGGCCAGACGGGTCACACAGCCATCCTTCCACTCCATATCGAGCACGAAGCCGCCGCGGGCCACGACACCGTTCACACGACCCTCGGCACGCCAAAGGTCCGGAAGAGCCGGCAGTAGGTCGATGGCGCCGTCGTGGCTCTGCATCAGCATCTCAGCAATGCCGACTATGCAGCCGAAGTTGCCGTCAATCTGGAAAGGCGGGTGGGCGTCGAAGAAGTTAGGATACGTGCCACCACCCGACAACCATTCGGAGGTCGCATTCTCGCGGACCAGTCGAAGTTGGTTCTTGAGGAGTGTATAGGCGTGGTTGCCGTCAAGCATACGGGCCCACATGCACACGCGCCAACCCATGGCCCAGCCCGTTGAAATATCGCCGCGATGTATCAGCGAAGTGCGGGCGGCGTCAAAGAGCTCGGGTGTGCGGCGTGGCGAAATCTGTGCTGACGGGAAGAGACCATAGAGGTGTGAGATGTGGCGGTGCGTGTCTTTGGGATTGTCCCAGTCGCCAAGCCACTCCTGATACTGCCCCCACGAACCAATCAGATGCGGCACAAGCCGTGTACGGAGCGAATCCAAGCGGTCGGCATAGGCCAAGTCGGATGACTCTCCCAGGATGCGGGCGGCAACGGCCACCGACGAGTAGAGGTCGCGGACTAGCTGGTTATCCATGGCGCAGCCGTACTGGGTAGTCGAGCGGAAACCCTTAGGTCCGTTTTCGGGCGAATTGCTTGGCGATACGACGAGCCAATGATGAGACGGCTCTTCGACCATAGTCTCATCGAAGAAGAGTGCAGCGCCCCGCATGATGGGGTAAACCCGGCGGAGAAAATCCTTATCGCCCGTATAGAGATAGTGCTGCCACAAATGCTGCGTCAGCCAGGCGCCGCCAGACATCCACATGCCCGAAGGCGCATTGTCGACCGAGCCGGTTATACGCCATATATCGGTATTGTGGTGCAGAACCCACGCAGAGTGGGTTTTCGTACCATACATCACCTTCGCGGTCTCTATGCCGGTCTCACTCACTTCCCTTATCATAGAGAAGAGCGGGTTGCCCAATTCGGTGAGGTTGCAAACCTCGGTAGGCCAGTAGTTCATCTCGGTGTTGATGTTGACCGTGTATTTCGAGTCCCAGTTGGGATACAGTTTGTCGTTCCAAATGCCCTGCAGATTGGCTGGTTGCGTACCGGGCTGACTGCACGAGATGAGCAGGTAGCGACCGAAGCGATAGTAGAGGGCAGCTAGGTGGTTGTCGTGGGCAGACTCGGCGCCGAAACCGGCTAGGCGTACATCGGTAGGCTGTGCAGCCTTCTCGTCCGGACCGAGCCAAAGCGTGTTGCGGTCGGCCTGTTCCTGGTAGTGCTGCACGTGGTCTGTCCAAAGGCGGATGTAGCCTTTCTGCATACCCTGAGCGAGCTGACGGGTGGCACGGAGATCTGCGTCGGCCGAGATGTCCTTATAGTTGACAAAGTTGGTGGCGATGGAGACATAGACGATTGCCTCCGAAGCTCCGCTCACATAGATGGAGCCGTCGCGGCTGAACACGCTTCCGCCAACAGTAGAGACAGTAGCCTGACCACAGTAGCGCACCTTGCCCTTCTGCTTCTCGTGCGTGCTGGTCAGACCTGTGAGTTTGATTTTCTCTCCGCTGCTAGTGAGTTGGGCATCCTGCTGCGGGGTGGTAAAGGTAGCCGTGAAGGTCAATCCCCCTAGAACGTCGGTCGTCAAGCGGATGACGATGACACTGTCTCTGAAGGGAGTGAACGTCTCGCGGCGATAGTGCTTGTACTCCTGCGGACCAGACTGACTGGGGATCGAGAGCACGTCATACTCGACCACCGTGCGGGCCGAATCGAGGTCGAGGAGGCGCCGGTAGTTGGTGTAGTGTTCGTGGCCGGACATGGTGATGCGCAAGTCGCCGAAGGTCTGATAAGGCATTCCCTGGTTGGTGGGCGACTTGACATAGCGGGTGCAGAGGGTCTGAGCTTCCTCCCACTTGCCATCCAGCAGGAGTTGACGTATCTCGGGCAGATGGGAGAGCGCCTCTGGATTGGCGTTGTTGTTGGGCGAACCTGCCCAAATGGTTTCTTCATTGAGTTGGATACGTTCGTTGCCAGGTATTCCGTAGACCATGGCTCCGAGACGTCCATTGCCCAAAGGCAGTGCTTCGGTCCAGACCTGTGCCGGCCGTTCGTACCACATTACGTTGCGGTTTTGCGTGGGCAAAGTCTGTGCCTGAAGCGGCAGGATTAAAGCCGAAAGCAATAGGGTAGATGAGAGAAAATGTGCTTTCATAAATGAGAGAAAATGTGCCTTGATAAGATATAATATATGTGCTTTTACAAAGATATAATATATAGAATATGTATAGACCCGCAACATTCCCTTGTCCGAGCGAGAATACAGGTCGGACAAAGGAATGTCGGGTCGATGGTTAGAGTCATTCTGCCTCGCCTTCGGGCGACTCGGTGTCGGGAGCAGCCTCGCCGTGCAGAATCTTGTCCATAATCTTGTTCTCAATCTCCTGAGCCAGGTCCGGATTGTCCATCATGAGGGCCTTGGTAGCATCACGGCCTTGGGCAAGCTTACTGCCGTTGTAGCTAAAGAATGAGCCGGATTTCTTAATGATGTTGTAGGCCACGCCGAGGTCTACGAGTTCGCCGCTGCGTGAGATTCCCTCGCCGTACATGACATCGAACTCTGCCTTGCGGAACGGAGGAGCCACCTTGTTCTTGACGACCTTGACGCGCACGCTCGAACCGATGGCCTCGTCACCCTGCTTGAGCGTTGTCACACGGCGTATGTCGAGGCGCACGGAGGCATAAAACTTAAGTGCGTTGCCGCCCGTAGTGGTTTCTGGGTTGCCGAACATCACGCCAATCTTCTCGCGCAACTGGTTGATGAAGATGCAGACCGTATTGGTCTTGTCAATGACCGAAGTCAGCTTGCGCAGCGCCTGGCTCATCAGACGGGCATGCAGGCCGACGCGGTTGTCACCCATTTCGCCCTCGATTTCAGCTTTGGGGGTCAAAGCAGCAACCGAGTCGATGACGATGATGTCGATGGCAGACGAGCGGATGAGGTTTTCGGCTATTTCGAGAGCCTGCTCGCCATTGTCGGGCTGAGAGATAAGCAACTGGTCTGTGTCGACGCCCAGCTTCTCGGCATAGAAGCGGTCGAAGGCGTGTTCAGCATCGATAAAGGCTGCGATGCCGCCTTGCTTCTGCGCTTCGGCTATAGCGTGGATGGCGAGTGTGGTCTTGCCGCTCGACTCGGGACCGTAGATTTCGACGATACGGCCTTTCGGATAGCCTCCCACGCCCAGTGCGGCGTTGAGACCGATGCTTCCGGTCGGGATGACATCCACTTTTTCGACTTTCTCGTCGCCCATGCGCATGATAGAACCTTTGCCAAAGGTCTTGTCTATCTTTTCCATGGCGGTCTGCAGCGCCTTCAGGCGGTCTGCAGTGGGTTGTTGGTGTTCGCTCTTCATTTGTATGGTATGTTTGTTAATGTTGTAGTCTGGGATAATGTGTAGTGTCCGAGATCGGCAGAACCGACCAAACATCGGCAAGACTGCCTGTGCGTCCGTGCGGCTTCACGTAGGGGGTTACACAGCCTTATACTTATAGCTGCAGTTAACCTTGCCCTTGATGATGGCGCTGAGCTTGTTTTTTATGAGCTGTTTGCGCAGAGCCGAGAGGTGGTCCACAAACATAGTGCCGTCCAAGTGGTCGTACTCGTGCAGGGCCATACGGGCAGCATAGCCCGTCAGCCGTTCCTCGTGCTCCACCATATCGGTGTCAAGATAGCGGATGACTATCCAATCCGGCCTTTTGACCGACTCATAGATGCCTGGTATGGAGAGGCAGCCTTCGTCGCGTGTATTGGTCTCTTCGCTCTGCTCGACCACAACGGGGTTAATCATGCAGCGGCGGAAACCCTCGCACTCTGGGAAGTCGTCGGCAAGCACAGTTCCGTCCACGACGAGCATACGCAGAGCAAGGCCGACCTGCGGAGCGGCGAGACCGACACCGTTGGCCTTGGTCATGGTCTGAAACATATTGTCGGCCAAAGTCTTGAGCTCCGGATAGTCAGAGGGCACATCTGCAGCCTTCTTGCGGAGCACAGATTGACCGTACAGGTATATAGGTAGTAACATATTTTGTTTTTTTATGATTGTTGTCTTTTAGTTTCCTCCTTCGTTTGGTGGCCAGGTAATGGGGCGGAATCCGGGCATGTTCCTGTACTCGAGATACGATTGCAGGATGATGGTGGCGGCAATGGTATCGACCATGGCCTTGTCCTCCCTACGGCGCTGGCGGCCTACTCCGCTCTCAAGGATGACGCGCTGGGCCAGCACCGAGGTGTAGCGCTCATCCACCAGTTCGATGGGTAGTGAAGGCCAACGGCCGTGCAGACGCTTTAGGAATGGCTCGATGTACTGCCACGATTGGCTCGGCTGGCCGTTCATCTGCCGCGGCAGCCCCATCACGATACGCTCGACAGACTCGCGCGCGAGGTAATCTGCCAGATACTGCTCGAGCTCGTAGGTGGCAACAGCGCCGAGGCCGTTGGCCACTATCTGCAGCGTGTCGGTGACTGCGAGTCCCGTACGCTTCCGTCCGAAGTCGATAGACAATATGCGCGACATGATGTACCTTTATATTTGGAACGCAAAAGTAAGGATTTTTCGCGAACAAAACAAACTTTTCGGCCGAAACCTTCCATATTCGGCGCATTTTGTCGCTTTCGGTCCTTTAGTTGTCCGCTACCGGCCATCGTCAGCGCACTTTGTGACAAAAAATGGAAAGGCCCCAAACAAGACAACAAGCATAAAAAGAGAAGTGCCGCGACCTGAGGGAAGCGACACTCCGTTATATATGTAAGAGAGAAATACACTGAGCCGAAGACGGGACTCGAACCCGTGACCCACGCATTACGAATGCGTTGCTCTACCAACTGAGCCACTTCGGCAGCACTCTTTGACCTTCAGCAGCCCTTCGAGACTTAGCAATCCGGCCATTGATTTTTGCGGGTGCAAAGATAGTGATATTTTTCCGAACCTCCAACGTTTTTGTCAAAAAAAATCGACAAAGTGCGAAAATCGTGCTTTTTTGGCCTCTCTACGACCGTATTTGACCTCTCTGCAGTCGTATTGGGAGACTCTTGACACTTTGTTGGGTCACTTGACTTTGCGCATGGACTTTTGACTCGCCGTTAGTCTGTCTTGACAATTCTCGACCGATACATACGCACCATTAGCAGAACGGTAAGTAAAGCACTCATAGCTATCAGTATTGGACCGAACGAACACTCGCTTGCCGGCTGCAGCAGTTCGGCAGGGTCTGCCGTCTTGTACGAGTACAGCGCCCAAAGATTGTTGAGCAGATGGGCCAGTATCGACGGCCACAGCGAACCGGACCAATAGACCAGATAGACGAAGAACGCGCCGAGCAGCCAACGCGGCACGAGACCCAGGAAGTCGAGGTGAACGCCTGCGAAAATCAGACCGACCGTCCACGCCACAACGTGCACATTGAGCCGCGTGTAGCCCGTGAAGCATTTGAGCAAGGCGCCCCTAAACATCATCTCCTCTCCTATTGCCGTCGAAACGCACATGAGCAAGATGAGCTCTATCCAACCGCACACGCCCGTAGGCTGCAGCATGTATACAATCTGGCCCTGAATCTCGGCATATTGGCTATCGAGTTCTGCTCGCCACGCTTCGGGCAACGGCATATTCATACATGACACCTCAACGGCATCTATGAGCGGAATAGAGCAAACCGACAGCAGAGCGACAAGACACATCATGCGCCAGTCCGTCCGCAGCAAGCCGAGTTGACCTAAGGCCGCACGCCAGCGGTTTCCGACGACGAGCCTATCCCTGTACCATACCGTCACCATCCAAAGCACCGGCATTAACATCATGACCAGGATATTCTGCGCCCACTGGACGACATGCATACCAAGCAACACGTGCGCGCCGTTGTCGACCATCTGCGTGACGAAAGAAAATACGACAAACAACGAAAGGCTCACCAAGAAACCGACACCAGCATAAGCCAGCAAAAGCCAAAATCTGGACCAGAACTTCATTTTTAAATCTCACTTTTAGCTGTTTTGATGTGCAAATATAGGCATAAAAAGTGAGACTTGAAAGAAAAATTGCACTTTTTTTGAAAAAACTGCCGAAAATATTTGGTCAGTCCATATTTAATGCCTAACTTTGCACCCGCTGAACGAGATACACGGTGTGGTCAGCAACCAGCCAAGTTCTCTGCAAGCACACCCTGCCCGGGTGGTGAAATTGGTAGACACGTACGTTTCAGGTGCGTATGGTTAGCGCCATGCGGGTTCGAGTCCCGCCTCGGGCACAAAGCAAGGTTTGTTCACGCAAGCCTTGCTTTTTTCTTCATGAAGCAACGGCTCCCTTCAAAGGACTCACAGACCTCTGGGTTCGCAGACGACTCTCTCGGCTGACTATAACCGGAAAAAGCCTTGGGAAAAGTCAAAAACAATCACTCAGCAACGTGGCGGACCAAATATGCCGAGTGATTGTTTATTCTTTTAAATCAAGACTTCGCCGATTTGAACCAAGATTAAGCAAGCTTGAACTAAGATTAAGCAGGCTTGAATAAGATTAAGCAGGCTTGAATAAGTTACATTTGTTGAGGAAACTTTGTTTAGGCAAGACCGTCAACAAACTTTATTCAGAGATGTCGTAGCGCTGCTTGCACTCCTTCATCTGTTTGCGCATTATGGACGTGGACGGGAAGCCGCACTCCATTGCCAGGTCTGTGTCGGAAATGTCGGGATAGAAGTCACGGTAACGGATACAATATGCGCAGCGTTGCACCTTGACATAGTCCTCGTAGTGAATGCGGTAGAGCAAGCGCACCAAATGGTCGACACTGCGCCGCTGGACATTGAGAATAGAAGCCACAGAGTGACGGCCCATACCCGGATAGAGATAGCATTGTTGGTCGCGCATCACCTCGATAAACTCGTCGCGGAGGTTGAGCGTACGATAACTCTCCGACTCGATATCGTCGTAGATGGTTCCGCCCATCGTCTCCGTATTTCCACCAGCGCCATGTTTGGTGCTGAGCTTCTGCACGACAATTGGCATGTTGTCGAAGGTGGGCTGCTCATGGACGTGCTTGAAGTGCACCGAAGGCCGCTTCAGGAACGACGATCCAATCACGCCGATGCCGACGAGGCACAAAGCCTGAAAAAGGAAGCCCAAGGAAACTAAGATATCCTCACCGAAGACGTCAATACGTGACACAGAGGTGAGCAACATGAGCAGGAAGAGCACGGAAACCAAATGCAACGGGCGCAACGGTCCGCCTTTGGAGATAAAGTTGCCGATGACGCGCGGAGTAAAGTCGCTGACGATGAGCGAACCGAGCATAAAGAGACCACTTATCACCATACTCGACTCAAACACGCCACGATAGACATTCATAGCCATGACGCCGAAAGTCCGGTACTTAAGAATCTCGACCTCGGTCAGACCCGTCGGCATACCGTTTTCCATGTAGTCGGCAGCCTCCGACATACCGAGCGAAAGATAAGCCGAGCACTGCAGCAGGCAACTGATGACAGGCACGAGAAGCAGCAACAACAACCACTTGCTGAAATGCTCACGCACCGTGTGGAGCGACCACAAGAACATAATGACCATCACAGGGAGCAATGTGCTGAAGAAACTGTGCGTCATGTAAGCGGCACAGATGACAATGCTTGATGAATAGGGGAAAAAGACCAATGCATCGCAGATGAAATATCCGGCACTGGCCAAGAGCGTCCACCCCAAGAGCTTCTGCGACACGGTCTTACCCTTGCGCGAAGCCAAAATGGCATAAAACAACACACTCACCAAGGAGGGCGTGAATAGAAATATGATCCACATACTACTATTGTTTTCTTAGTCTTATTTTCTTTCACCTCTCAAAGGCCTATCTGAAGAATCAAGAGCGACATTTTCGCCATCAAGAGCGACATTTTCGCCATCAAGACCTTTTTCTTGCACAAGAGTTAACCTCGAAGAAGGTCTTGAGTCTTCTCTTGCCTGAGAGCCTAACGCGGAGAGAACTGCGCGCAGGCTCCTGCCTTTTTTTTCTTATTCGAGTCGTGTGCGAACCTTTGTTTGCCGCTACAACGCACCCGTTTTAATGTTGGTACTCGATGCGAAGGTAAACATTCTTTTTCATTTGGCAAAGAAATGCAACACAATTTTGTATATAAAAGTGAAAAATTACGGGCATAAAACGCGTTTTTACCACTTTTGCACTCCATATTTTGCTAATAATCGTGCGTTCTATCCCGATTTCGCATTTTTTTTTGGTCCGTATTCTGTACATATTTTTCACTGAGCCGTACGATTTTTTTATTTTCGGCCAAAGTGCTTTACTTTTTCTTCGCCTTCTCCCCCTCCGAAAGACACAATGCTATTAAATCCGGACTCTGGCTTTATGTATTTTTATGCAAAAACAGTCTATCTATGCAAAAACAGTCTATCTATGCAAAAA
>CAVFPF010000060.1:0-28538 GCA_963624265.1 bacterium
TGTGATAAGGAGCAAAAACGGATGTGATAAGAGTCTATGGGCCGGTTTTCGGCAAAAATACGCTTCGCAAAGCGCAAAATTTATTTTCGCTTCTCAAAAAAAGCAATTTTCGAAGAAGGACGGCCTGGCGGGTTCTCACTCAGTGCCTCGTTCGTTGCAGCTGCGGTCTTGGCGCGATGCACGCCGTGGCGCACACTTCGCACGCGCGAACACGCACCTACGCCCAAGGGCAAGTTTTCCGGAAGCTTGTCGAATGGTTTGCCATGTGCTCAAAAGCCAACACCTATGCCTAACGCAAAACGTAAACCGTTCCTGTCTCATCAGCCAAACGTAGAGCCTTTACATAAAAACATAAAAACGGATACGGATACGTATACAGTTCAAAATTCCGCAAGTTATTTTTTTCATCTGGGTCAAGGGGTGCAAGTCGAAGGAGAAATGGGGACCTACTGTTAAGAAAGGTTAAGAAAAAATTTTTAATATATATATTAAGTTTTCTTCTCAAGGTTTTTGAGGAAGAAAATACAACTTGCGGAATTTTGAACTGTATCCGTATCCGTATCCGCTTATTGCAAGGTTTTGAAACGAAACGAACAAGTCATATCATTATTATACAGCACTTTACGTGCAAGGTGCGTCATAAGCGCGAACTATCTGCCAGGTGACAATCTGCAAGTTTCGCACGTTTTCGCACCCTATGCATTTGCCACTTTGTGAACGGACATTCACCCATGAAAGAGTTCATAGAAACAAGTGATTATAGCCGACGTCACGACATTTGGCACTGACACTTATTGTAAACACACAAGAGTGAATGCAAGAGGAATATGAGCGCACAGGTTGGCGCAATGCGAATTATTCAGCAATTGCATATAAAATGCATAAATTATGCATATTACTGATATTAAATAGATTAAGACACAAATAAACTGACAAATTTATGCGTTTTGCATATATACAAATCATTTAATGTTTATGCATTTTACATTTTACAACACAGAAGTGCTGCTTATTGTATAATAACAAACAAGAGAAACAATGAGCATGCGAAGGAAAAGAAAGAGTTTGTGGCGGCTGCGGCAAAAGCGGAAAATTCAGAGACACAGGTCAAAGTGCAGAGACAC
Organism: bacterium; assembly: GCA_963624265.1. Taxonomy (GTDB): domain Bacteria; phylum Bacteroidota; class Bacteroidia; order Bacteroidales; family UBA3663; genus Liminaster. The sequence goes on from CAVFPF010000060.1 coordinate 1,125, forward strand.
AGGACAAAGCTCAGAGACAGAGGTCAAATTTCACGCTGAAAACGCAACGCCCTCTGACGCTTTTCGACAGCGCGCTTTATGCCTTTGCCCGGTTTCTTCGCCAAAAGATGCTCACCATAACGGCGAGACCCATGCCCATAGGATAGAAAAGATAGGGGATGATGCTAACAGGACTGAACGGAATGCCGGCCTGCCGGGAGACTAAAGTGGCGGCAAAAAGGAGCTGCACGCCATAGGGAAGCAGGCCCTGCGTGAAGCACGACATGGTGTCGAGGATGCTGGCGCTGCGGCGAGCCGAAATGTCGTAACGCTCGGCAATGCGGCGCACGATGGGCCCTGAGGTGAGGATGGCCACGGTGTTGTTGGCGGTGCAGACATTGACCACGCAGACCAGGGCCGCAATGCTCAGTTCGGCGCTGCGGCGCGTCTTCACCCCACGCGCGATGCAGCGCAGCAAGTAGTCGATGCCGCCGGCGGAGCGTATCAGTTCGAGGAGACCGGCAGCCAGCATGGCCATCAGCATCAGTTCGCCCATACCTATCATGCCCGTGCCGAGACCGTTCATCCAGTGGAAGAAATCGAAGGTGCCGCGCCACATGCCGATGACGCCCGTAAGCACGATGCCCAAGAGGAGCACCAGCATCACGTCGAGGCCGCACAGCGACACAACGACTACAACCAGATAGGGCACAACGAGCAGAAAGTCGATGTCGTGCGGCTGGCTGACGACTTGCGCGTCACGTCCGATGAGATAGTAAATCACCATCATCACAAGGGCTACGGGCAGCACCAGGCGCAGATTGGTCCAGAATTTATCCTTCATCCGGCAGCCCTGCGTCTGCGTGGCAGCTATGGTGGTGTCGCTGATAAACGAGAGGTTGTCGCCGAAATACGCCCCACCGACCACGACGGCAGCCATGAGGGGAAGCGACAGATCGGTGCGCAGCGAGAGTCCGACGGCTATGGGCACGAGCTGGATAATGGTGCCGACGGATGTGCCGATGGCAAGCGAAACAAAACACGAAGCCAGGAAAACACCGGGCAGAATCCACGTGGCTGGCAGCAGGTGCAAAGTCAGGTCGACGGTGGCCTCAATGCAGCCCATCTGCTTGGCCAGATAGGCGAAGGCCCCGGCCAGCACGTATATCCACACCATAAGCAGCACGGTGGGATGGCCCGCGCCCCGCGAGAAGAGCGTAAGCCGGTCGGCCAACTTGCCTTTCGCAATGGCAATGGCATAGATGCACGCTATCAGAAAGGCTACGAGCGTGATGGACGAGTGCGAAAAGTCGCCTCCTATGCAGCACAAGCCGAGATAGGATGCCAGAAACAGAATGAGCGGCGAAATAAGATACAGGCCATGCATGGTGCGGTAAGTGTGTAGAAATGAACGTATGGGGACTGCGAAAGCAGATTAAGCAACGGAAGCCGATTAAACGGCAAAAAATCGATTTAGCAACGGTGTCGGATAAGCGACGGATGTCGGATAAATGTCGACGCGGTGCATCCCGACAAGGAACGCACCGCATCTTGGTTTGTCTGTATTACACCACTCTTATATATGATAGGAATAAGAACAGCGTGAACAATACGGGATATTATTCAAACATCTTCTGGAAAGCCTCGAGCGTAACCTCCTTGTCGGTCACCTTGACGGCACCCTTGATTTCGGCCATAATCTTGCGGCTCATGACGTTATCACGGAGTCGACCACGCTGGTTGTTGTCCTTGAGGATGCTCTCCGCATAGCTGGCGACGAACTCCTGGGGCATGTTGTTCATGCTGTACTGGGACAACTGAGCCTCAACCATGGCTTCAGCCTCGTTGTGGAGGTCGTCGTCAGAGATCTTGATGCCCTTGTCGGCAACAATCTTCTCCTCGATAAGCTGCCAGGTGAGTTCTTCCATCATGTGCGGGAAGTCCTTGTCAAGCTGCTCGGCGTCGCGCTTCTCGTCGCGGGTAAGCAACCACTTCTTGAGGGCCTTCTCGGGGAAGGTCAGTGTGCCGACCTGCTTCATGAGCACGTCCTTGGCATCGAGATTGAACTTATACTCGCTGTTCGTCTTGAGCTGAGAGGCGATGGTCTCCTGCACCTTGGCCTTGAAATCGTCCTCGGTCTTGCACTCAGGACCATAGACCTGCTGGAAGAAATCCTCGTTCTTCTCGGCCTTCTCGCGATGGTTGATCTCGGTGAGGGTGAAACGGAAGTTGGCCGTAATGCCGGCTACCTCCTCCTTGGTCTTCTGCAGCAGCGAAGCTATCTCCGAAGCGTTGTTGTTGTAGGCAGCAGCGGGGTTGAAGTCGACCGAAGCACCCTTCTTGGCGCCCTCAAACGTCTTCTTCTCCTCGTCGCTGGCGAAGTAACGCGGATAGACGGTTGCACCCGTCACCTGGATGCCGCCTTCCTTGACGTTGCCGTCGGTGTCGAGCTCCACGAGGTCACCCTTGATAACGTCGTCGGCAGTAGCCTCCTCGGCATTGACGGTCTTGCCGTACTGGTTGCACAGGCCCTCAATCTGGTCGTCGACCATCTTGTCGCTGACCTTGATGGTGTAGTAAGGCACCTTGACCGAGCTGTCGAGCTTGAGGTCGAAGGCAGGTGCGATGGCTATGTCGAACTTGACCGTAAACTGCTCGGCCGTCTCGAAGTCGACGGGAGTCTGCTCTTCGTTGACCATGGGCTCGCCCAGGACGTTGAGCTTGTTGTCCGAGATATAGTCGTACATGGCCTTGTTGATGGCCTTGTTGACCTCGTCGACGGTAATCTGCTGACCGTACATCTTCTTCACCATGCCGGCAGGAACCATTCCCTTACGGAAACCGGGCATCTGGACCTTCTTGCGGGCCTCCTTCAGTTCTTTCTCTACTGCGGGGGCGTAATCAGCCTTCTCAATGTCGAGCTCAAGGACGATATTGACGTCGTCTACGACCTTCTTTGTAACTTTCATCTTTAAGTATGTGCTTATTAAATTTTTAAAATCTGGCGGCAAAGTTACAAAATGTCCGCGAAACTAACAAATTTCGGCGGACATTTTTTATGTTTTGGCGGCAAATTGGGCTTTCGGCCCTCTGCTCTTGCAGCCGGTGTGGACAAAATGCACGGGCTAAGAGAACTTCTTCGAGCCGGTCTCGAAGCCTTAGTCGGGCCGCGGCGGGGAACTTACTCGAGTCGGAGGATGCGGGCGATGTAGCGCGGAATCAGGGCGTTGTCACTTTGCGACATGAAGAGCTCCTGCCCCACTCCGCAGGCATAGACGGGCACCAGTCCGGCGGTATGTCCGTTGCTGGTCCAGCCCAGGTGGGCCTTGTCGTTCAGGATGCTGACGGCGAGGGCAGCCAAGGGCTCGGTCTCGCTATAGAGGTTCTTCTCGGCCGGCATCTTGCCCTCAAACGAACGCTTGTAGACATCCCGCAGGCTCTGCTCCTCGTCGTCTGTGATGTCGACATTATCCCAGAAACTGAAATCCTCGCGGAGCACGTCCTGCACCTGCTCCCAGCTGACCTTGTTGCCCGTAGCGACACGCATGGCAACGAGGTGGCGCGAGGCTTCGTCCTTGCTGGCACGCTGGTACTGCAGCACGCCGGTGTTGATCTTGTAGCCATGCGGATTGCAGCCGAGTGTCAGTCCGCCGGTCTCGTGGTCGGCAGTGACGACTATCAGGGTCTCGTCGGGGTGCTTCTGATAGAACTCGTAGGCCACCTTGACGCAGCTGTCGACGGCCAGGACCTCGTTGAAGGCCGTAGCCCCGTCGCGCGCATGGCAAGCGAAGTCGACCTTACCGCCCACTTCGTTCATCAGGAAGAAGCCCTTGCAGCCCTTGCGCTTGCTCTTGGCGTAGAGGAAATCTATCTCGGCGCGCAGCTCGTCGACGATGGTCATCTGGCCGGGCTTGCGGTCTATCCAATAGGGCAAGGAGTAGGTGTCGGGCACATCTTCGCCCTGCAGCATCACGACGCGTTCGGCCGTCTTGCCCTCGCGCTCGTACTGCTCGAGTCCGCGCGTGATGGTGTAGCCGTGCTCGTCGGCCCACTGGCGGAGCGTGTCGGTGTGTGCCTCGTCGGTGTAGGCTCGCTGCAGACTGATGACGCTGCCGCCGAAGAACTCAAAGCCGGTCTCGAAGAGCTGGCGCGTGATTTGCCACAGCTTGGCGCGCGTCTCGGCATGGGCGTAGTGCGCAGCCGGCGTGGCGTGGTTGACAGGCACACTCGTGCCGATGCCGACCGCATAGCCCGCATCGTGGGCACGCTGCGCCACGCTGATGGCGGGAGTGACGCTGTCGGGATAGACACCGAGACCGGAGTTGTAGGTCTTGACACCCGTGGCCAGTGCCGTGCCCGAAGCGGCCGAGTCGGTCACGTCGCTCGAGGTGCTGTAGGTCGTCGCAACGCTGACCACCGGGAACGAGGTCATGCAAAGCGGCTCGCAGCCGAGACGTCCTTGGCGCTGGGCCAGATAGAACTCGGTGCCCAACACCGTGTTGACGCCGGTGCCGTCGGTGATAAAGTAGAAAACGTATTTCGGTGCCTTAGCCTTCTTGCCCTTGGCGGACAAGGGAAGGACACCACACGCTGCAACAATAGCCAATAAGGCAAAAAACGTGAAAATCTTTTTCATAATAGCAGTCAGGCAATATTACTATCTTACTTAGTCTTAGTCAGTCCACACAGAACCTGTCTTTACCAATCCCGCAGAACCTGTCTTTGTCAGTCCACACAGAACCTGTCTTTACCAATCCCGCAGAACCTCTCTTTGTCAGTCCCGCAGAACCTCTCTTTGTCAGTCCCGCAGAACTTCTCTTTGTCAGTCCTTCAGACTCTCTGATTTTGCGACAAAATAAAACCGGCAGAGTTTAAATGAAAGGAAAGCCAAGTTTTGTTTGTCCGTGCAAATTTAGACATTTTCTCGGCACTTTACCCAATAGAATCACACGCAAAGCAAATGTTTAAGTTTTTTTAACACAGCGGTGTTATTGTATCATTTACGATAAGCGTGGTGAAGAAGGGTATTTTGCCCGTAAGGGACAAAGACTTTCGATTGCACAAAGGGGGTTTCGGCCAGAAAAAGCACGCCAGCTTAATGTATAAATTACGATATCAAACAAATCGCATCGACAATAACAGTGCGCTAAAAATTGCAAAAAAATTTGGAGCTGACCGAAAAACCCCTTACCTTTGCGACACCAATTTGCATCACTTAAAAGATACCATAATGCAGACAACGGACAAACGAAGCATAGGCTTTGACACCAACGTATCAGTGGATTGCGTCATTCTCGGTTTCGACGGAGAATCGCTCCAAGTGCTACTCTCCAGCCGCGCCAACGAAAAGCCGGAGGAAGAATACCATGACCTCAAGTTACCTGGCCGACTGCTTTACGCCAACGAAGACCCGGACGAGGCCGCCTACGACATCATCAACCAACTCACAGGCACGCGCAACCACTACGTGCACCAATTTAGGGCTTTCGGCTCACCCAACCGCACAAAGAACCCCAAGGACGTGCTTTGGCTCGAAAATGCCATCAAGCAGAAGATTGGCCGTATTGTGACCATCGCCTACCTCTCGCTTGTGCGCATCAACAACCGCACGCACCGCACTTTTGCCGGACACGTGGTGAAGTGGTACAAGGTCAGCGAACTGCCACCTTTGGCCTTCGACCATAGCGACATCATCCGCGAGGTGCTCAAGGAACTGGAGAACCTCTCCTCGCTCCAGCCACAGCTGCTCTTCGAGATGCTGCCCGCCAAGTTTACGGCCCTCCAGCTGCGCCGCCTGCACGAGCAGATAATCGGCAAGGAAATGGACGTGCGCAACTTTGCCAAGCTCATCCTCAACAAGCCTTATATCTTGCCGCTCGAAGAATGGGAACAGAACGTGAGCCATCGCGCCGCGCGATACTATAAGTTCCAGGCAGGCAAGGCTAAAAAGTAACAAACCGGCCTCGGCAAAGGAACAAGTTTGTTGAGCCAAAGAAACAGACTTGTTAACCCCTAAAGACAGACTTGCCGAGCCAAAAAGAAATAGAAAAGACCCGTTTGTGCAGGGCAGCACTTGGCCCAAGCAAGCACTTGGTCAAAGCCAGCCGAAGCCAAGCCACAACCGGCCAAACGCCTGAACGCTATAAGTGATGAACTATAAGTTATAGGCACTATATTTAATGTTATAGACACTATATTCGAAACGCAAACTCTAAGTTGTAAATAATGAATCTACTATTAGGATACGACATCGGCACTTCGTCGGTCAAGGCGTCGCTCATCGACGCAGAAACAGGTCAGACACTGGCCAGCGCACAATATCCGGACGCCGAAGCGCCCATCATCGCCAAGCAGGCCGGTTGGGCCGAGCAAGAGCCTGAGATGTGGTGGGACGAACTCAAGATGGCCACCAAGCGCGTGGCCGACAAGGCAGCAGTGGCCGGCGCCCTGCAAAGCGTCAAGGCCATCGGCATTTCCTACCAAATGCACGGACTGGTGTGCGTGGACAAGGACGGCAAGCCGCTCCGCCCCTCCATCATCTGGTGCGACGGACGAGCAGTGCCCTACGGCAACGCAGCCTTCGAGAGCATCGGCGGCGACCGCTGCCTCGCACATCTGCTCAACAGCCCCGGCAACTTCACAGCAGCCAAACTCGCCTGGGTGAAGGACAACGAACCGGAGGTCTTTGCAAAAATAGACAAAATCATGCTGCCCGGCGACTACATCGCCATGCGCCTCTCCGGCGGCGACAAGAAGACCACGGTGTCGGGCTTGTCGGAAGGTATGTTCTGGGACTTCAAAAACAACGAAGTCTCGAAGGATGTAATGCACTACTTCGGCTTCCCGGAAAGCATCATCGCCGAAATCGTGCCTACCTTCAGCGTGCAGAGCCGCGTGTGCCAGGCCGTAGCCGACGAACTGGGTCTCCCGGTCGGCACTCCCGTCGCCTATCGCGGCGGTGACCAGCCGAACAACGCCCTCTCGCTCAACGTCATGAAGCCGGGCGAAATCGCAGCTACCGGAGGCACATCGGGCGTCGTCTACGGCGTGCTGGGCAACGTCAACTACGACCCCAAGAGCCGCGTCAACACCTTCGCCCACGTCAACCACTCGGCCACCGAAACCCGACTGGGCGTGCTGCTTTGCATAAACGGCACGGGCATCCTTAACGCCTGGATGAAACGCACGGTTGCCCCCGAGGGCATCAGCTACGGCGAGATGAACGAACTGGCCGAATCTGTGCCGGTCGGCGCAGAGGGTCTCTCGATCATCCCCTTCGGCAACGGCGCCGAACGCGTCCTGCAGAACGACAATCCGGGTGCATCGGTGCACGGCATCAACTTCAACATCCACAAGAAGGCTCACCTGCTCCGCGCCGCCCAAGAGGGCATTGCGTTCAGTTTTGCCTATGGCATGGAGATTATGTCGGGCATGGGCATGGACATCAAGACCATCAAGGCCGGCCACGCCAACCTCTTCCTCTCCCCGCTCTTCCGCCGCACGCTGGCTGCCGTAACGGGCGCCACCATCGAGCTCTATGAGACCGACGGTTCGGTCGGAGCCGCCTACGGAGCCGGTATCGGCGCAGGCATCTACAAGGACTCGGACGACGCATTCAAGACACTGAAGCACATCGCCACCGAGCAGCCCGTAGCCGAGACCGAAGCCTACGTCAAGGCCTATGAGCAATGGAAGGCTTGCCTGAAGAAAATCGAGAGCAAGTGAGACGCAAACTTTGCAACACAACACTCTGAATTACAAAGCAATAATTTGATTTGCAAAACAACAGCAAAGAAATCAATTTGATTTGCAGAACGACAAATTTGACTTGTAAAGCAAAAACAGAAAAAATTGACTCGCAAAGCGATAATAAATTGACTCGCAAGGCGATAACAACTTGCAAAGCGATAACAAAACAGCAATAATTACAACAATATCGTTTAACCACTTAAAAACCAATCACAATGGCAAAAGAGTATTTCCCCAACATTGGTAAAATCAAGTTTGAGGGCAAGGACAGCAAGAATCCGATGGCCTTCCACTACTATGACGAGAACAAAGTAATCATGGGCAAGACCATGAAGGAGTGGCTGCGTTTCGCAATGGCCTGGTGGCACACACTGTGTGCAGAGGGCGGCGACCAGTTCGGCACAGGCACAAAGTCGTTCCCCTGGAACCAGGGTTCTGACGACCCGATCGTAATCGCAAAGCAGAAGGCTGACGCCGGTTTCGAGATCATGCAGAAGCTCGGCTTCCCCTATTTCTGCTTCCACGACGTAGACCTCATCTCTGAGGGCAACAACGTAGAGGAGTATGAGAAGAACATGAACGCCATCACCGACTACCTCGCCGTTAAGATGAAGGAGACCGGCATCAAGCTGCTGTGGTCTACCGCCAACGTGTTCGGCAACAAGCGCTACATGAACGGTGCTTCGACCAACCCGGACTTCGACGTCGTAGCACGCGCTATCGTTCAGATTAAGAACGCCATCGATGCCGGCATCAAGCTGGGCGCCGAGAACTATGTATTCTGGGGCGGCCGTGAGGGCTATATGAGCCTGCTCAACACCGACCAGAAGCGCGAGAAGGAGCACATGGCCACTATGCTCACCATGGCACGCGACTATGCCCGCTCAAAGGGCTTCAAGGGCACTTTCCTCATCGAGCCCAAGCCAATGGAGCCTACCAAGCACCAGTATGACGTCGACACTGAGACTGTTGTCGGCTTCCTCAAGGCCCACAACCTCGACAAGGACTTCAAGGTAAACATCGAGGTTAACCACGCCACTTTGGCAGGCCACACCTTCGAGCACGAACTGGCTTGCGCTGTCGACGCCGGCATGCTCGGCTCTATCGACGCCAACCGCGGCGACTACCAGAACGGCTGGGATACCGACCAGTTCCCGATTGACCAGTACGAGCTCGTACAGGCCTGGATGGAAATCCTCCGTGGCGGCGGACTCCACTCCGGCGGCACCAACTTCGACGCCAAGACCCGTCGTAACTCTACCGACCTCGAGGACATCTTCATCGCTCACATCTCTGGCATGGACGCTATGGCCCGCGCTCTCGAGAACGCTGCCAAGTTGCTCGAGGAGAGCCCATACAAGCAGATGAAGGCCGACCGTTACGCTTCGTTCGACAGCGGTCTCGGCAAGAAGTTCGAGGAGGGCAAGATGACCCTCGAAGAGGCTTACGAGTATGGCAAGAAGGTCGACGAGCCTAAGGCTACTTCCGGCAAGCAGGAGCTCTACGAAGCAATCGTTGCCATGTATGCTCAATAAGGCATCTGACCACAGATAATCAACGGCGCAGGGGAAACCAGTCTTTCCTCTGTGCCATTGTACTATTTTCACTTAAGCAAATCGTTATTACCGACGGGCTGGTTTTTACGCTTCAGCTATTGCAAGCCGGCTTATTACACACTACCCCCTTTTACCCCAACCTTCTGTTATGCTGAAAAACATAGTTCTGCTATTGCCCTTCATTGTCGGGATGATTGTAATGGCCGTGATGTGTGCGCAAAAGCACAAGACCTTTTCACAATATGTGCTCGTCACATTGGCCTTCATCATTTCGGTCTATTTCCTGTGCGACGCATTGATTATTATGGAGGAGGCGGGCGAAAGGCTCTCTACGATAGGACACATCGGTTCGGCATTCCTGGCACCGACGTTGTCGTTTATCTTGCTGCTCTACTTTTGGACGCTCAACACCTGCAACCAACGATTCGGATTCCTGATGCTCCTGCTCTACATTTTACCGCTTTCCATCGGCTTTGTCGAGCTGGCTGTCTACTGGCTTATGGGCGTTGACCGCGCTTTCGAATACGTTGAATCGGGCAGAGTCCTGCCCACGGGACTTTCCGGGGCGGAAGCCCTCACCTACCATTTGTTTGATGTTGTCACGCTCGATGTGTACGTCACGCTCGTTCTGGGGGGAGTCTTGATTGTCAGCATCTTCTGCGTCCGCATGTTGTGGAATACGGGCTTCAGCTTCGGGCGCCTGTTCCGGTTCCTCTTCCGCGGCTCCTACATCCGTCCCATGCACCTTCAGATTCTGTTGGCTTCGGTCATCCTGGTGCTCGCCTTTTGCCGTCAGGGTCTCGGACGCGCTTACTTTGTCGAGCACGATGGCTTCTGCATCTTCACCTACTCGTGTGTCGCACTCGTGTTTGCGGGCTTCGGATGGACGGGCGTAAGGCTCAAAGACACCATCATGTACCTCAACCGACCTACCGTCCCGCCGACCTACGACGACATTCCCGTGCCTATTAGCAAGGACCAGGCCATGAGTCTGGCCGACGACGTCGACGACCTGACCGATGCTGACGAGACCGACGAACGCAACATCGAACTGCGCAACGAACTGCACGCCCTGATGCGCGACGGGTTGTGCTTCCTCTACCCCGGTATGAGCTGCTACAGCGTAGCCTCGCAGCTGGGCATTTCGCGCGCCGAGCTCAACCGGCTGATAACCCTCTTCTACGGCGTCAACTACGAGCAGTACGTCCGCATCCAAAAGGTCAACTACTTCATCCGATACCGAAACGACCACCCGGGCCGCTCGCTCAAGGACTACGCGGCTGCTTGCAACTTCCGCTCCGTCACCTCTCTCAACCACCAGTTCAAGGAAATAATAGGGGGGGGGTAAACACACCTCCTTTTGGGAGTCGATAAGGGAAAGTTTGCACTAAGACACAATAATTTAGGCAAAGGGTCAAAGGCCCCTCGAGCTAAGACGAAACAATTTGTGCAAGGGGACAAAGATTGCCCGAACCGAGATGCAATAATTTAGGCAAGGGGCAAAGGTCCTCGAGCTATGACGAAACAATTTGCCCGGCAAAGTCATTGGAAGGACTCTGCCGGGCATTTTTTCGCTTTTCGGGGCTTCGTTCAGTTCTGCCAAGGGGGTATAGGCACTATTCCGTCAGTACTGCAAGATTTCCGTATGATGAGGAGGAACCGGAGTGTCTAAAGGGTATTGCACCCTATTCCGTCAGTACTGAAAGATTTCCACCTGGTTGAGAAAGCCTTGTTTTACACTTGTGGAATCCGTCAGCGGGCGTAGACCTCGAACATCATTTGGCGCAGGACGGCGTCGGCGGTTTCCTCACCGACCAGCACGGCAGCGCACTCTCGGCCAACGGAGAAAGCTGCTCCGGCGCCACAGCCCGTGATGAACTGCCCGCTGCGCACGCATTCGTCCTTCAGGGGCGTGGCTCCCGTCAATTCGTTTTCAAAACCCGGGTAGCACGTGGCCTCCTGGCCTTTGAGGATTCCCAACACGCCGTAGGCCGAAGGGGCTGCACAGATGGCTCCAAGCCACTTGCCGGCCTTGTAGTACGACATGATGACGTCCGTCACGGCCTGGCTGGCGCGCAAGTTCATGGTGCCGGGCATTCCGCCTGGCAAGAACAGCAGACTTCCGTCGTCGAGGTCGCTCCCCGACAACAATGCGTCGGCCACAACGGGCACTCCGCAACTTGCCTTCACGGTCCTCTCTCTGCCGATACTTACGGTCTGCACGTCAATGCGTGCGCGTTTCATAATGTCGATGGGCAGCGTTGCCTCGGCTATCTCGAAGCCCTCTGCCAGCAAGACGTATGCTTTCTTCAATTGCTGTGTCATACAGATATACTTGTTTATTGGTTTGACATTAACTTGTTGCTTATTGCTCTTTGTTTTATCCTTGTCAGGGTGGCATTAACTTGTTAACCTACTAACTAATTGCTTTTTACTTTATCCTTGTCAGTTTGACATTGACTTGTTAACCTACTAACTAATTGCTTATTACTTTATCCTTGTCAATTTGACATTGACTTGTTAACCTATTACTTGCTGCTTTTTTGCTTTTGTCCTTACTTCCGGCAAGCCTTGGGCTGCTTCGCTTCTGCCAAAGCCCTCGCCCTGTTGAGCGGGGACCCAGACATATTATTGGGGCTCGAGTCCGAGATACGAATCCTTAAGGCCGCCCCAATCAACCACGACCTTCTGCACCATCATACCCGATGCGCCACATATCAGCGACAGGACATGCGAAGGCTTTGTGCGGTCGATGTCGAACTTGAAGCGTACGACAGCTGCATTTCTGAGCACCTGATTTTTCCACGACAGGCCGTACTCCTTAAATTTGTTGTCAAACAAAGACAGGTGTACAGCGAGAGTCGGCTACCAGGGGGAATGACCCGGCTGCGGGGGTCTCGCTCACCTGCACCTGTGCCAATGCAACGGTGGCCGGCATCCAGGCCAAAACAGCCCAGACAGAAAGGAGCTTCGTTGTCATGTTACCAAATTCCATTTGTATTATTCTATTTGAGGCAATGCATCTTTGCCGGCCTTCAAATTTGCCGGCCTTCAAAGTCCCGTCCCTACAGATTGACGGGACAAAGATATGGAGTTTCCATGCAAAAATGAGGTCGAAAGGGCAATGAATGAAAGTGCAGCAGAGCGGTTACTCGCGCACTTGTCCGTTGCCGGTGACGACGTACTTGTAGGTGGTGATTTCGGGCAAAGCCATAGGGCCGCGGGCGTGGAGCTTTTGCGTCGAGATTCCGATTTCGGCGCCGAAGCCGAACTGCGCTCCGTCGGTCCAGCTGGTGGGCAGATTCTCGTAGACACAGGCGGCGTCGATGACGCGCAGATAGCGCTGGCAGTGGGCGGCATTCGCGCTCACAATGCTCTCGCTGTGGTGGCTTGTGTGCGACTGCACGTAGCTGACGGCGGCGTCGAAGTCGGGCACCGTGCGGATAGCCAGTTTGTAGTCCATAAACTCCGTGCCGAAATGCTCCGGTCCGGCGTGCTCGAGGAGCGACTCCGGATAGTGGCCCTTGAGCGCATCGTAGGCTTGCTCGTCGGCGTAGATGATGACCGGTTTCTTGTTGCCGACGGGCTTGGCCAAAGGCGCACAGATGTCGGGCAGGTTGACAAGCTGCGCCTGGTGGAGCACCACGCAGTCGAGCGAGTTGCACACCGACGGACGGCGCGTCTTGGCGTTGTAGACGATGGCGGCGGCCTTCTCGACTTCGGCGTCTTCGTCGACGTAGACGTGGCAAATGCCCGCTCCCGTCTCGATGACCGGCACCTTGGCGTTGTCGCGCACGAAGTCGATCAGGCGCCGGCTGCCGCGCGGAATGACCAGGTCAATCTGCCCCACGGCATTGAGCATCTCCTGCGTTGCCTCGTGGTCGTTGGGCAAGAGCGTACAGAGCGCTTCGGGCAGTCCAGCTTCGCGCAACACGCGATGGATGATGTCGACCTCGGCCCGATTGGTAGCAGCCGCCTCCTTGCCGCCCTTGAGCAGCACGGTGCTGCCCGCCTTGAGGCAAAGGCTGAAGACGTCGATGGTCACGTTGGGGCGCGCTTCGTAGATGACACCAATCACGCCGAAAGGCACGCTTACCTTCTTGATTGTCATCCCGTTGGGACGGACCGTCTCGCTCAGCACACGGCCCAGTGGCGAGGGTAAAGCAGCCACATTGCGCGTGTCGGCAGCCATCGCCTTGATGCGGTCGGCAGAGAGCAGCAACCGGTCGTAGTGCCGATAGTCCGCCCCGACCCGCTCAAGGTCCTCGGCGTTGACCTTCACTATGGTTTCGGCGTCGGCCTCGAGGGCATCGGCCAAGTGGCGCAGTACGGCGTCAATACTTTCTGCACTTTGTTCCAGGAGGGCAAAACTTGCCTCACGGGCTTTAGCCAATTCATTCTCTATCATCGGATTGTCGTGGTATTTTGCTAAAAATATCTTGGTTGCTTTGCTCGAATAATTCGTAATTGCTTCGTTCGAATTCGCGTGTCGCTTTACTTAAACTGGTTTACTTCGGGCACATAGGCGAAGCCGGCTGACTTCAGCCGCTCCTCCACTTCGTCCCTGGACCAATCGAGGTCGTCGCACAAGTCGTCGAGCGAAGCGTACTGGTCGCGGAGTTTCGTATTGACCAGACTCAACAATATAAACGGATCAGTCGTCATGGGTTGTAGTTTTGATTTTGTTTTGTGCCGTAAGTTTTGTGCCGTAAGTTTTGTGCCGTAAGTTTTGTGCCGTAAGTTTCGCGGAAAAACTCTTGTCGATGAATCCTATTTTTCCGACAAAGAACCTTATTGTTAATGTTTCCTGCCGAAGAAACTTGTTCTTAAAAAAGTCTTTACAGGAAAACTTTCCTAAAAATACGGATTGTAGGTGATTTCCTCGTCGATGGTGGTCGAAGGTCCGTGACCCGGATAGACAACCACGTCGTGCGGCAACGAAAGCAGTTTGGTCTGAATGCCCTCGAGGAGGCTTTGGCCGTCGCAGCCCATACGCGGACCGAAGTCCGAACGGCCCACGCTGCAGCGGAAGAGCACATCGCCGGTAAAGAGCACGCGCTCGGCCGGGAAGTAGTAGCAAAGTCCGTGGTAGCTGTGGCCCGGAATGTCGCGCACCTCGATGACCGAAGGGCCGAAGGGCAGCACGTCGCCCTCCTGCACATTGACGTCGACCTGCGTGACGGGATGCTGGCAAGGAAGTCCGAACAGGCGGAACTGCTTCGTGTAGTCGGGCAACGACGCCTCGTCGCCTTTCGGCCCGCTCATAGGCACCGAGCACCAGTCGGCTAGGTAGCCGGAACCCATCAGATGGTCGATGTGGCAATGCGTGAGCAGGATTTTGACCAAAGTGAGTTGTACGTCCTCCAGATAGCGGCGCACAGCCGTCCACTCCCCGTCGTTGCTCATGCCGGGGTCGATGATGAGGGCCTCGTGCGTGTCGGGGTGGCTCAGCACGTAGGTGTTCTCCTGAAAGGCGTTGTTGACAAAAACCTTAACATCCATATCTTTTCCGGACTTTTACTTTCTTATCGACATTGTCATTACCTAACTGCGTAACGCCACATCTATTTTGGACTTTACTCTCTTATTCAGACCCGGGACTTTCTTTCAGACCCAGGATTTTCTTTCCTATTCAACCCCGAAACCTTCTTTCAGACCCTGCTCTTTCTTTCCTGGTCAGACTTTTCCCTTTCCCATTGGGGTAAAGACCACATATTTACCTGCGAAGTAGTCGTCGGCGAGCCATTGCGAGACCGGTTCGACGCTTGTGCCGCGGCAGATGGCGGGCGAGAGTTCGTCACTGAGGTCGCCGCCCTTGAGGCAAATCAATCCGCGGGTGGTGCAACGCCTAACGAGTTTGAGCAGGTCAGGCAAGCCCATCACGGCGCGCGACACGGCGTAGTCGAACGTCTCGTGCACCTCCTCGATGCCCGCGTGGCGTGTCTCGACATTCTTCAGTCCAATGGCGTCGGCCACAGCTTGAGCCACCTTGACCTTCTTGCCGATGCGGTCGACGAGCAGGAAGCTGACGTCGGGGTAGGCGATGGCCAGCGGAATGCCCGGGAAACCGCCGCCGCACCCCACGTCGACCACCTTCGTTCCGGCGGGCCAGCCGCCGAGTCGGTCGTCGACAAAGTGAGCGATGGCCAGCGAGTGCTGCACGTGGTGCAGTTGCAGTTGGTCGATGTCCTTGCGCGAGACGACGTTGATTTTGGCGTTCCAGTCGGCGTAGAGCGCCGGCAGGGCCTCATACTGCCGCATCTGTTCGGGGGTCAGTTCCTTCATTCGCCGGCAGCCGTTTGTTGTTCAGCCAAAGCCAGCAGGACAGAGTCGTCGGGGAGCACGGGCTGCAGGTCAAACCACGTGAGCGTGACCGAAATGAGGCCCATGGCATAAGGGGCGATTTCGTACTGCTGGTAGACCCACGTAATGCCCTCCTCCGAGAGGTAGAAGTTGTCGTTGAGTGCAATTTCAACGTCGTCGAAGAGGTAGCCGTCCTGTTTGAGTTGGTTGAGCGACTTGTCCATATAGTCGGGCAGCACCTTGTTGGCAAGCAGGGCGGTGATGTAGGGCCGCGTCTCGTCGTCGGTGATGTCGTAGAGGTGCAGCTGCACGTTGCGCGACAGGTCGTAGACACCGTAGTTGCAGACCGTGCTGCCGTGGGCGCCTCCCGTATAGAAATAGGCCGACATGCCGTAGCTCAGGAAGTTGCCCACCTGGCTCATTACCTTTCCGTCGTAGTATGACTCATAGTTCAGCCACTGGATTTCCGAGAGGTCAGAGTAGCTCTGCAGGGCCTCGGCATTGTCCGAGCGGTAGTGGTTAATCTGGCTTTCGACCAAAGCACTGGCATATTGGTCAAAGCCCTTTTCCGTCACATCCGTGCCCTTCGATTCGCCCTCGGCGCCCACTACGGGCACGAGCGAGACAATCATGGCGTTGATGCCGTCCACCTGAGCCACTTGTCCGGCCGACGGGCGCTGGATGTTCATGTGCAGCGTCAGCTTGGGCGTCGTCGTGCCCAGTTGGAGCGGAGCTACCGTGTCGACCACAAGGCTGTCAAAAGCAAGTTCTCCGGCAGTGTCCTTGCTGCCCGCACACCCCGTGCATCCGGTGCCTATCATCGTTGCAGACAAGGCAGCCATTGCCGCACAAAACCCGAATACAATACATTTGGTTCGCATACGAAATACCAATTAAGTCGTTAGTTACTTCAATTAAAAAACTTAATTCAGTTTGATTAAAAATATCTAAATCTGTGGCAAAGTTACACATTTTAAAAAACAAATCACTATCTTTGCCGAAATTTTCACGATTATGCTGCCGAAAACGCTGTTTCTGATTATTGCATTGTTCATTTCGGGCCTCAACCCCTTGTCTGCCCGGACCTACGACGAGTGGGTGAGCCGCAGCTTCGACTGTCTGGAGGCCGACAGCCTGGAGCAAGCCGAGGAGTGCCTGAAGCAGGCCATGCGCCTCGAACCTGCCAATGCGCAGAACGGGATGCTGTTCCAGAACCTCGGGACCATCCAGCGCCAGCTGGGCCGGCAGGACGACGCCCTGATGAGTTACAGCTGCGCCATTGCCTTGCTCGACGGAGTGCCCGAAGTGCGCGAAAGCCGCGCCCGCCTCTATGCCGAGATGGAGAAATACCCCGATGCCATCGACGACTACACGCTGCTGCTCAACGGCAGTCCGCAGAACGAGACCTGGCTCTATGAGCGCGCCATGTGCCGCTTGCTGAGCCACGACACGCTGGGGGCGCGCCTCGACCTCGAGTACATCGACACGTTCAACCCCAAGAGCGCCAAGGCGCGTCTCGGCATGGCCGTCGTCTACAAGGCCCGCAAGGAATACTCGCTGGCCCTCGACCTCTACAACGCGCTCATCGAGGCCAATCCCGACAGCTGGTCGCTGCTCCGCGACCGGGCCGAAGTGCACTATCTGAGCAACCGGATGGGGGCGGCACTGCAAGACATCAACGAGTCGATCAAGCGCCATCAGCAAGACCCGATGTCGTACGCGCTGCGGGCTCAAATCCGTTACGCGAAAGGCGACCTCGAATACGCCCGCCGCGACTTGAATACGGCCATCGAGAAGGGTCTGCAGAAGGAATACGCCATGCAGTTGCTGGGCAAAATCAAATAATTTGCCAAAAAAATCGGTTTTTATTTTGGGAAAAGAAAAATAATGCCTAAATTTGCGCTGCTGTATCATGGATTTTGCGCCGTCCAGCACACAGATTTTTCTGCACCAACGACACAAAGCCGACCGCTCCAACACAGGGATATGTGTGGCCTGGACCCGGTATGATACTCTTATGCTTTGGGCGAAACTTCACGGCGCCCCGCAGGCATAAAATGCGTACGCTCCGTGGGAAAAGAAACAAATTGAAAGTACACTCAAATATAAAATACAGAAATGAGACCTCTTGCGACCTATATCCAGTATCTGCTGATGACCAGACACTACGCCTTCGTGCCCGGTGTCGGGGGCTTTATGCTTCACGAAGAGGACTCGTTCTGCAAGAGTGCGCTGACCGGCGACGCTCAATGCGGCGACGCTAATTTCGACGACACACAGACCAGCCGGACTTTCTCCGGCGAACTGCTTTCGCCGCGCCATGTGCTTAAATTCAACGGCTCGATGACGCACGACGATGGCATGCTGGCCAACGTCATCATGGAGGCCGAGGGTCTCACCTTCGACGAAGCCAACGCCTCGGTCCGCGCCGCTGCCTCCGCCCTGTTGGAGACCGCCCGCACCGAAGGCCATTGCACGCTGGGCAACCTGGGCGACCTGGTCTACGATGGCGGACACTTCTCGCTCCGGGCCGACGACTTCACCGCCGACGACCCACAGTACTACGGCCTGGCCCCCGTCAGGGTGCGTTCATGGCAGGAGGTCGAGCAGGAGCGTTATCCGAAGCTCCATGTGCAGCCGGCCGAAACCAAACAGGCAAGTGCGCACCGCGACGGCGTTGTCGAACTGCCCACCAGGTGGCTGAGACGCGCAGCCGTCATCCTGCTCATCGTCACTTTCTTCTTCGCCAATATGATTCCGTTCGTGCGCGAAAACGACGGATCGGAATACGCCAATATTGTCTGCACAGACTTGTTGTCACGCCATTTCTCGTCACTCTCGCCACAACCCGGCAGCACGGGCAGCACGACTGCAGCGAATATGATTATGTCCAACGGCAACACGACCGCAGCAGATACAATTTTGTCCAACGGTAGCACAACCGCAGCAGATACGGCTCCGGACAGCACTTTGACCAACGGCAGCATGACTACAGCGAACATAATTCTTTCCAACGATTCCTTGGAAGCACAAGTGGCCGCCGCTCCTGCCAAGCACTATCTGATTGTGGTCAGAAGTTGCAAGTCGGAAGCCGAGGCCCTCAGCGCCGTGCGTCGCCTGCAGCAGAAGGGCTACACCGGCTTGAGCATCTTCCCCAAGAACGGCAAGTACCGTGTCTTCATCAGCATGTTCGATGTCAAGGCCGAAGCCGAGTCTTACCTCACCGGCCTGCGCGCCGACGCCAACTTCACCGACGCGTGGCTGCTCGCCATCCGTCACCAGTCTCTTTCGCTAATAATAAAAAATAAGGATAATGACCAATTACCAGTGGAATTGTCGCACGCTAACCAACCAACAGAAAGAGATCAAGGATGAGATAATAGCGATACAGAAATTAAATCCCGTCGTAGCCCACCTGCTGGTGCAACGGGGCGTGACGACACCGGACGAAGTGCGCACCTTCTTCCACCCCCAGCTCAACCAGGGGTTGCACGACCCTTTCCTGATGAAGGACATGGACGTGGCCGTGGCGAGGCTCAACGAAGCCATCGGCCGCAAGGAGCGCATCCTGGTGTACGGCGACTATGATGTAGACGGCACCTCGAGCGTTGCTTTGGTCTACAACTTTTTGCGCACCTTCTATTCTTTTATCGACTACTACATTCCGGACCGCTACGACGACGGCTACGGAATCTCGGAGAAAGGCATTGACAACGCCTCGAGCATGGGCGTCAAGCTCATCATTGCCCTCGACTGCGGCATCAAGGCCAACGAGATGGTGGTCTATGCCAAGAGCAAGGGCATCGACTTCATCATCTGCGACCACCACAAGCCCGACGAGCAGCTGCCCCAGGCCGTGGCCGTGCTCGACCCCAAGCGCGCCGACGACGAGTATCCCTACCCCCACCTTTCGGCTTGCGGCGTGGGCTTCAAGCTGATGCAGGCCTTTGCCCGCAACAACGGCATGAACGAGATGGGAATGCTCTACCCGCTGCTCGACCTCTGCGCCATCAGCATCGCCACCGACATCGTCCCCATCACGGGCGAAAACCGCGTACTCGCCTACTACGGCCTGCGCCGCCTCAACGACTCGCCCTGCATCGGGCTCAAAGCCATCATCAAGCAGTGCGGACTCGAGGGCAAGGAACTGACCAACTCCGACATCGTCTTCCGCATCGGTCCCCGCATCAACGCCGCCGGTCGCATGATGTGCGGCAAGGAAGCCGTCGACCTCCTCACCGTCCGCGACGAGAAGACGGCCCAGGAAGTGGCCGGACGCATTGCGGAGTACAACGACAGCCGCAAGGACCTCGACAAGCGCGTCACCGAAGAGGCTTACCGCATGGTCGACGCCATGGACCTCTCCGACAAACACTCCATCCTAGTCTACAACCCCTCGTGGCACAAAGGCGTAATCGGCATCGTGGCCAGCCGCCTCACAGAGCACTACTACCGGCCGGCCGTCGTGCTGACCACGGCCAGCGGCTACGCCTCGGGTTCGGCGCGCAGCATACAGGGCTTCGACGTGTACAGCGCCATCAACTCGTGCCGCGACCTGGTCGAGAACTTCGGCGGACACACCTACGCAGCCGGTCTCACGCTCAAGGAGTCGAACATCCCCGAACTCACCCGCCGCTTCGAGCAGTGGGTCGACGACCACATCACGCTGTCGCAACAGCAGCAGCACCTCGACATCGACATGGAGGTGAAGTTCAAGGACGTCACAGCCCGCCTGTACCGCAACCTCAAGCCGCTCGCGCCGTTCGGACCCGGCAACAACAAGCCGCTTTTCGTGTCGCGCCGCCTCAAGGACTCGGGCAACAGCCGCCTGGTGGGGCGGAGCAACGAACACATCCGGCTCGAGATGGTCGACCCCGAGACGGGCTTTGCGCACAACGGCATTGCCTTCAACATGGCCGAGAAGTTCGACATCGTGAAGAGCGGCAAGCCCTTCGACGTGGTCTTTTCGATTGAAGAAAACACCTACAACAGCAACAACATCCAGCTGCTGGTCAAAGACATCAAGCTGAGCGAAAGCAACAACATCGCATCGGTGCTCGCCCAACTCATCCGGTCGAAAGACGACTCGGTCGATGTCGGACAAGGCCTGGGCGAAGTCAACGAATGAGACGAAGACTACGAATGAGGCGATGGCAATGAATGAGGCGAAGTCAACATGGGCAACACTCCGCGTGAAATACTGAAACAATACTGGGGCTACGATTCCTTCCGGCCGTTGCAGGAAGAGATTGTGGCCTCTGTGCTTGATGGCCACGACACGCTGGGCATGCTGCCCACGGGCGGAGGCAAGAGCATCACGTTTCAGGTGCCGGGCCTCGTCCTGGGCGGACTGACGCTGGTAGTTACGCCCCTCATCGCGCTGATGAAAGACCAGACCGACCACCTGCAGCGGCTTGGCATCAAGGCTGCCGCCGTCTATATGGACATGACGCCCGACGAGATACGCGAGACGTACGACCGCGTCGAGACCGAGCACTACAACTTCCTCTACCTCTCGCCCGAGCGACTGCAGACCAGGCTCTTGCGCGCGCGTTTACCTTATATGGACGTGCGGCTTCTGGTGGTCGACGAGGCGCACTGCATCTCGCAGTGGGGCTACGACTTCCGTCCGCCATACCTCTGCATTGCCGAAACGCGCCGCTATCTGGCCGAAACAGTCAAGCGGCCCTCGCCCGTGCCCTGCATCGCCCTGACCGCCACGGCGCCCCCCGATGTGGTGAGCGACATCTGCCACCGGCTGGAGTTCCGGGCGGGCTTCAACATCTTCCAGGCCTCGTTCGTGCGCCCCAACCTCACCTACACCGTGGTCCACACCGACAACCCCTACACCGACATGACCCGGCTGCTCGCCGACGGGCGTTCGGCCATCGTCTACGTGCGTTCGCGGCGCAAGACCCAAGAGGCCGCCGAGGCGCTCGCTGCGGCCGGCATCGGAGCCACGTTCTACCACGCCGGGCTGACCCCGCGGCAGAAACAGGAGCGGCAGGAAGCGTGGATGAAAGGCGAAGTGCCCGTCGTCTGCGCCACCAACGCTTTCGGCATGGGCATCGACAAACCTGACGTGCGCACCGTGGTCCACATCGACATCCCGCCCTCGCCCGAAGAGTACTATCAGGAAGCCGGCCGTGCCGGGCGCGACGGACAGCCCGCCACAGCCTACCTCTTCGTCTCCGAGGCGACCGTCGGAAGCCTGCTCAAACGGCTGCAATGTTCGTACCCCGAGCGCGAGTACATCCGCATGGTCTACAATCGCCTGGCCTACTTCTTCCAGCTCGAGATAGGCGAAGGGCAAGACCGCACCTACGAGTTCGACATCTTCCGTTTCTGCGCGGCCTACAAGCTGCAGGCCACTGCCGTGCAGAGTGCCCTGCACATGCTCACCCTGGCCGGCTACATACAGTATGTCGAGGAGCCCGAAGCCCGCTCGCGCGTCATGTTCACGTGCTCCAAGGAGTCGCTTTACCACCTCAACCGCTTCGACCGCGACTGCCAGAACATCATCACGGGCCTGCTGCGCATGTACACGGGCGTGTTTGCCGACTTCCAGCCGTTCAGCGAAGACCGTGTCGCGGCCTTTGCCCATCTCGACCGGGAGTCCGTCTACCAGAAGCTGCTGCTCCTCTCCCGCTTCCACATCCTGCACTACATCCCGGCGCGGCAGAAACCCTGCATCCGCTACACGGTGCGCCGGCTCGACACCGACGAAATCGTCATCCGCCACCAAATCTACGAAGACCGCTACGAGCACGACCGCAAGCGCGTCGACGCCATGGCGGGCTACGCCACCTCGACCGACGAGTGCCGCCTCGTGCGCCTCGTGCGCTACTTCGGCGAAACCGTCACTCAGGCTTGCGGCAAGTGCGATGTGTGTCTGGCGCGCAAAAGAGAGCAAGAGCCCTGATGCTCGGTCAAAGCATCTAAGCTCTTGTTTTTCGGCCAAAGTCTTTGACCTATACGTCAAGCTTTTGGATAAAACTTTAAGTTTTGGTCAAAGTTTCGGCCAAAGTCTTTTGGATAAAACTTTAAGTCTTGGTCAAAGTTTCAACTTTAGTTTTCGACCAAAGTTTTGGTCAAAGTTTCAACTTTAGTTTTCGACCAAAGTTTTGGTCAAAGACTTACAGTTCCTTCTTGATTTTTTCAATCATCTCCCGGTACTCGGCATCGGAGAGATAGACCTTGCCCGGGTTCATCTGGAACACTCCGCCGTAGTCAGGGCCGTCGACATATTTGGGGGCGAGGTGGAAGTGCAGGTGGCTCAGCTTGTCGCTGTAGGCGCCGTAGTTGATTTTCTCGGGGTTGAAGGCGCGCTGCATGGCGCGTGTAGCCTGGGCCACGTCGGCCATAAAGTCGTTGCGCTGCTGGTCGTTCAGTTCGTTGAGGTCGTTGACATGGCCGTCGTAGCTGACGAGGCAACGTCCGCGGTAGGTCTGCTCCTTGAAGAGGAAGAGACGCGACACGCGCAGATGGCAGATTTCAATCATGAGACTCTTCAATGTCTCGTTGTTGGTGCAATACAGGCACTCTTTCGGATCGCTGTACATAGGTGTGTTACGTTTTTATGTGTTGTGTTTTGGGTTTTATGTGTGCGTTACGTTTTGCTTTAACTACAACTCGTCGAGCACGTAGATTTGCGAGGGGCCGGCGGTGTCGAGCGAGTCCTTCTTGCCCGGGTTCCAGCGGGGCAGCGTGGCGAGGGTGACGCCTTGGTAACCCACGGTGGCGCCGGCGATGGTCAAAGCCTCGGAGGCCGCCTTATAGGCCAGTTCGGGCTTGTTGTTGTCGGCCGAGAGGTGGCAGAGGAAGACGTGGCGCAAGCCCTCGTGCCAGGTTTGCCGCAGCAGGGTGGCGCACTCGTCGTTGCTGAGGTGACCGCCTTTGTCCATGATGCGCTGCTTCAGGTGGTTGGGGTAGCTGCCGCCGATGAGCATCTCGGTGTCGTAGTTCGACTCGATGACCAGGTGGTCGGCCAGCGCTGCGTATTTGACGATTTCGGGCGTGAGTTCTCCGGCGTCGGTGATGAGGCTGAAGTGCTCCTCGTGGCCGTCCTCGCGCCACTCGATGTAGTAGCCCACATTGTCGTGGCTGTCGTGAGGCACGGAGAAGGGGGTGACGCGGAAGCTCGTCAGCGGCAGGTCGAAGGGCTCATCACGCTTCAAGTACCTGCGGCACTCGTTCGGCACCTTCTTCTGCAGGCCGTAGTTTTTGTCCATTCCGGCGTGAACCTCGGGGGTAGTATAGACCGCGCATCCCGCCATCTTGGTCACCATCGAGGCGCCGCGTATGTGGTCGGTGTGGTCGTGCGTGATGAGCAGAGCCCGAATCGGAATCCCCGATAGGCCGCAGGCCCTCAGCACCCGCTGCACGTCACGGCCGGGTATCCCGGCATCGATCAGTATGGCATACCGGTCGGTGCCCAAATAATAGCAGTTGCCGCTGCTTCCGCTGCCAAGGCTCAGGAATCGAAGCATATTTTTCTGTGTGTTCTTTTTGCTTTGCCGAAGTATTCTTGCTACTTTGTTTTGACAAAGTATTTTTGCTGCTTTGCCAAAAAATTCTTACCGCTTTACTTTGCCGAAAAGTTATTCTTTTGCATTGTCGAAGCGTCCTACTTGAGAATCAGGAAGAGCGAAGGCACGCGGGGCACGAAGGTCTGCATCTCGTCTTCAGTCAGACCCTTGAGCAGCTTGCGCCATTCCGCCACGGTGTGCGTGCGTATCTGCTCGTCGGGGCAGGTGATGTCGCTGGCCAGGCAGAGGCGCGTCTGCGGACGGAGCGTGGCGAGCAGGGCTTGCATCATCCTGACATTGCGGTAGGGCGTCTCGATGAAGAGCTGCGTCTGGTCCTCGCTGTAGGCGCGCGTCTCGAGCTGGCGGATGCGGGCCGTGCGGGCGGCGTCGTCGATGGGCAGATAGCCGTTGAAGGCGAAACTCTGTCCGTTCAGACCCGAGGCCATCACGCCCATGATGATGCTCGAAGGACCCGACAGGGGCACTACCTTGAGTCCGCGTTGCTGGGCGATGGCCACCACGTCGGCACCGGGGTCGGCGACGGCCGGGCAACCCGCTTCGCTGATGATGCCGATGGGCTGGTGCTGCTTCACGAGCGGGTCGAGCATACGTCCGAGGGCCGTGCGGTCGGTGTGGCCGTTGAGTTCGCAGAACGAGAGGGCGTCGATGTCCACGTCGGCGTCGACCTTGCGGATGAAGCGCCGTGCGCTGCGCACGTTCTCGACGATGAAGTGCCTGATGCCCGTGATGACCTCGCGGTTGTAAGGCGGGAGCACCTGCTCGACGGGCGTGTCGCCGAGTGTCACGGGGATGAGATATAGAGCGGGCTCAACCATTATTTTTCAGAATTTACTCGCAAAAATACGCAAAATATTTGGATTTATAAAAGATTTGCCCTAATTTTGTGCAGAATATGGGCAAAAAAGCCCTTCACGAACATAAAAACCCGTTTGATATGACGCTCCCGCAGTCCTTTACCGACGACCTGGCCTCGTGTTTGCCCGCTGCCGAAGCGGACCGTTTCTTTGCTGCGCTCACCGACGGCGAGCAGCCCGTAGCCGTGCGCCTGAACCTTGCGAAATGCGCCGCGACAGAGGTGACGTTCCGCAATGCCGACGGACAAAGCATCGCCACGCAGGCCGTGCCCTGGTGCCCCGAGGGAAGATACCTCGGCGAGCGGCCCGCCTTCACCCTCGACCCCCTGCTGCACGGAGGCGCCTACTACGTGCAAGACCCTTCGTGCCAGTTTCTGACGCACGTCCTTCGCTCGTTCGTCGAGGGTCCCGTCACGGCCCTCGACCTCTGCGCCGCACCGGGCGGCAAGTCGACGGCGGCGCTCTCCTCCCTGCCCGAGGGCAGCGTGCTGGTGTGCAACGAGATAGACCGCAAGCGCGCCTTCATCCTAGCCGAAAACGTGGGCAAGTGGGGCAATCCCAACGTGTGTGTGACCAACGGCGCTCCCGCCGACTTCGGTCCTCTCGCCGCGGCCTTCGACCTGATCATCGCCGATGTGCCTTGTTCGGGCGAAGGGATGTTCCGCAAGGACCCCGAAGCCATCGGCAAATGGTCGCCGGCCAAGGTGCGCGAATGTGCGGCTCTGCAGCGCCGCATCCTCGACGATATCTGGCCTTGCCTGAAGCCCGGTGGACTGCTCGTCTACAGCACCTGCACGTTCAACGTGCACGAAGACGAGGAGCAACTTGAGTACCTCTGCTCCGAGCTCGGGGCCACGCTGTTGCCCATCCCCGTCGAGGCCGACTGGCACATTCACCCTGCGCTGTGCGGACCGTTCGCTCCCGATGTCCGCGCTGAGCACGCCTGCCGCTTTATGCCGCACTTCACGCGGGGCGAGGGCTTCTTCATCGCCGTCGTGCGCAAGGGGGAGTCGGACGATGCTGACGCCGACGCACATCGTTCGGCCAAGGCGGGAGGCAAGAAGAAGGACAAGGGCTCGCAGCGCCATTCCGCTAAGGGTTCGGACCTGGGGCGGGAGTGGCTGTCGTGGACCGACGGCAGTCAGCCGGATGCCCTGCTCCACCAGCGGGCCGACGGCACGGTGCTGCTCGTGCCCGAGGCTCTGACCGACCTCTTCCGCCGCCTCCAGTCGGCCCACGTGCAGCTGCTCTCGGCGGGCGTCGAACTGGGTGTGCTCAAGGGCAAAGACCACCAGCCAGCTCACGCCCTGGCTCTCTCCTCCGTCCTCAACCGCCAGGCCTTCCCTCTCGCCGACGTAGATCTCGACACGGCCCTGCTCTACCTGCACCGCGAGGCCATCACCCTCGACCCCTCCGTCCCTCTCGGCTACGTGCTCGTCACCTACCGTGACCTTCCCCTCGGCTTCGTCAAGAACATCGGCCGGAGGTGCAACTCCCTCTACCCCGCCGAGTGGAGAATACGCAACCTGTAGACCGACTGCCAGCTTCGCCTGTTAGCCCCTCCCCGCTGGGGCTGTCTGCTATTGTCGTATTGTCAAAGAACGTATCTAGTGGGGGGGGGATGTGTTGCCCGGCTAGATTTATTTTGAAACCAAACTGGATTTTTTTTGAAGCCCAACTGGATTTTTTCTGCAACCCCGAGTGGAGAGCATTTCCCCTCACCATGCCTCCGTCTCGCCCCTCTTCAAATCACAATGCAAAGATAAGAAATTTTTCGCAAACTTCCAAATTTTTGGCTGTGATAAGGGTCAAAACGGGCTGCAAATTCAGCCAATTTCAACCGCCCCCTCGCTGGAGGCCTCTGTGAGGCAGGTTTGTCAGGCGGCTTCAAACGCCCTGTAATCTCAACTTGACATTTTACGTTCAAAACCCAGCACTTAGCACTGAAAACCAGGCTTCAGAACCCCAAAAATACGCGCTCTAAGCGCAGCCCTCTAAACAAAAGCCAAGCCCTGATTATGGCAAAAATACGGTTCTCAGAGCGCAAAAATATTTTTTACACCTCACAAGGCGTAATTTCTTCAGAAGGGCAGTTCAGTGGTCTCTCCGCGCCTTTTTCGCCGCCACTGCGGGCCAGCACGCTTACACCAGGCCGACGCTCTTGCACACTGGCGCACATTGCGCGCGCGAAGACGCGCACCTACATCCGGGCAAGCCTGCCATGAGCTCGCCGAATGGGCTAAGTAGGCCTCATTAGCCAAGCATAGGATTATGCAAAATTAGAAAAATGGATACAGATACAGATACAGTTCGATTTTCCGCAAGTTATTTTTTTGTTTTGGTCAAGGAGTGAAAGTGAAGGTGATGAATGAGGACTTACTATTAAGAAAGGTTAAGAAAAGATTTTTAATATATATATAATAT
>CAVFPF010000061.1:0-5854 GCA_963624265.1 bacterium
GAACCCCTCACTCGCCGCGCTGCGAGATATAGTCGCGCCAAAGGCCGACGAGCGCCTGCATGTCGGGAGGCAAGGGGGCCTCGAAGTCCATCTCCCTGCCCGTGCGCGGATGCCGGAAGCCGAGGGTGCGGGCGTGGAGCGCCTGACGCGGACAAGCCTCGAAGCAGCCCTTGACGAACTGCGTGTAGCGGCTGAAGGTCGTCCCCTTGAGGATGCGGTCGCCACCATAGGTGCGGTCGTTGAAGAGCGTGTGGCCGATGTGCTTCATGTGCACGCGTATCTGGTGCGTGCGGCCCGTCTCGAGCCGGCACTCGACGAGGGTGACATAGCCGAGGTGCTCGAGCACACGGAAGTGCGTCACGGCAGGCTTGCCCTCTTCGCTCCCCACGGGATAGAACTCCATCACGGTGCGGTCGCGGTGCGAACGGCCTATGTTGCCCTCAACGGTGCCCTCCTCCCCGTCGACGTGCCCCCACACGAGCGCCGTGTAGAGGCGGCGCGTGGTCTTGTGGAAGAACTGGCGGCTCAGGTCGGTGCCCGCCTCTTCGGTCTTTGCCACCACGAGGAGCCCCGAGGTGTCTTTGTCGATGCGGTGCACGAGACCCAGGCGCCGCTGGAAGTCGAAGGTCTGACCCTCCTCGTCATCGTCGTCGCCATCGGCCTCAAGGTCTTCGGCGGTGTAGCCCAGATGATAGGCCAGGGCGTTGACCAGGGTGCCCGTGTAGTTGCCGTGACCGGGATGGACCACCATGCCCGCAGGCTTGTTGACCACCAGCAGGTCGTCGTCTTCGTAGACGATGTCGAGCGGGATGTCTTCGGGCAGGATCTCGGTCTTGTGCCTCGGGCGGTCCATCATGACCTGGACGACGTCGTCGGGCTTGACCTTGAAGCTGACCTTCTCGGGCCGGCCGTTGACCAGGATAAAGCCACCATCGGCTGCACGCTGGATGCGGCTGCGCGAGGTGCCGACAATCCTGTCGACCAGAAACTTGTCGACCCTGACGGGATGCTGCCCCTTGTCGGCCACAAACCGGAAGTGCTCGTAGAGCTCCGTGCCGAGGTTCTCCGTTGCTCCGCTCATAGGCGCTTTGTCTTCCCCGCTCATACTTTATGCTCTTTGTCTGAAAAAAACTCCAGCTACAAGTTCTTATTTCCCAAGCTCTTATAAGTTCTCATTCAAAGAATTGCTCGTCAATCGAGTCGTTCTTGACCTCAATCTGCGCCGACGTGCTGCCCACATGGACGATGACGTGCGTGCGGATGGGATAAGCCCTGCCGGCCTGCATCTCGCGGCCCTCCCGGTCGGTGACGGAGAGGACGAGGTCGTCGAACTCATAGGGCACATGGTGGATGGAGTCGGGCACGAACTTCAGCTCGCGGAGCTGCGAGAGCGTCTGGCGACTGGACCACTGGATGACGTCGGGGAAGATGACCTTCTGCACATCGAAGGCATTGATGGTCAGATAGACGATGCGGTTGGGCTTGACCGGAAGATTTCCTTCGGGCAACTGCTCGATGACCTCGCCCGGCAGACTTCCGTCGCTATAGACCGTGTCGATGACCATGGGGCGCAGACCCGCCTGCTCGAGCTGAGCAAGGGCATCGCCAACCACCACACCGACCACATTGGGCGTGACGACCTTGGCATCGTGACCCGTCACGTCGCCAAGCCAACGCGGCAACCAGAAGAGGGTGACAAACAGAACGATGGCAACCATCAGCAGGAGGTTGACCAGAATGAGGATTATCGAGTGCTTGAATTTCGATTTCATAGATGATAACGGCACGTATATGGCGGCAAAGTTATGCAGATTTCCGTTTATTTCCAAAAAATCGGACAAATATTTGACCTTCGGCCAAAATTTCGCCCCCGATGTGCTGACAATATCCGTTTTTCTTCGTATCTTTGCACCCTAATTATTTATAAGGCTAACTAATCACAACGCTTTTGCACATGGACTTGCAAATGAACAGGAAAAAGGCCATCATCTCGGCCAGCATCGCAGCCGCCGTGCTGCTCGGTCTCATCGCGTGGCTCATCGTCTCGCTCGTGGACCGCAACGACACCATCGACTTCCTGACCGAACAGTATGCCATCGAGAAGGAAGAACTGGCCGACGAATACACCAAACTCGCCATCCAGTATGAGGGATACAAACTCGAGGTCAACAACGACTCGCTCGAACAGAAACTCGAGGACCAGCGGGTGAAAATACAGCGCCTCGTGGAGGAACTCAAACAGACCAAGGCCGAGGACGCCCGCAAGATCGTGGCACTCAAAAAGGAACTGACCACCGTGCGCGGCGTGCTCCGATACTATGTGGCGCAGGTGGACTCGCTCAACAGGGTGAACGAAGCCCTCGTGGCAGAAAACAAACAGGTGCGCAAACAGATGCAACAGGTCAGCTCGGCCAACGCCAACCTCAAGCAGCAGAACGAAAAGCTGTCGCAGAAGGTGGACATCGCCTCGCACCTCTCGGCCGTCGGACTCAGGGCGGAAGCCCAGAACAAACGCGGACGGCAGACTTCGTCGCTCAAGTCGACAACCCTACTGGCCGTGTCGTTTACCCTCGGCGCCAACGTCACCGCCGAAACGGGCGACAAGGACATCTATGTGCGCATCCTAAAGCCCAACGAGGACCTGCTGACCAACGCCCGCTCGGGCTCGTTCCGGTATGATAGCGAGATGATTGCCTTCTCGATGAAGAAGACTATAGAATATACCGGCGAGGAGCAACCCGTGACGCTCTACTGGAACCGCAACGAAACCCTCGACCCGGGCACCTACGCCTTCGAGGTCTACGCCGACGGCAAGCTGATCGGCAACACTTCGCTCACGATGAAGAAGTAAGCCAGCCTACTGCCAGCAAAGGTTTTCCGGTAAAGGTTCTGCAAAATAAAACGAAGAAAGAAAACCGGTATAAACATAAAGAAAATATGGCGCCAGCCTACTGCCTATGACCAAGAATCCAATACAACTCATCCGGCTCGTCACACACTTCCTCACCTACGGCGTGTGGCGGCTGACGGCCGAGAACGTCTCGGGTACCGTGCGCTACCTCATCAGCATCATCAAGGCGCTGTTCCTCTCCGTCCGATTCTTCCTGAGCGACCGGATGATGGAAAAGGCTTCGGCCCTCACCTACTACACGCTGCTCGCCATCGTGCCCCTCTTCGCCCTCGTCTTGGGCGTGGCCAAGGGTTTCAACATACAGGATGTGCTGGAAGAGACTTTGGCCAACAACGCCGCCGGCACCAACGAGACGATGACCTATATATTCAAGTTTGCCGACAGCTATCTGGAACACTCCAAGACGGGCGTCATCATGGGCATCGGCATCGTCATGCTGCTTTGGGTCATCTACGGACTGATAGGCAACATCGAATCGGTCTTCAACCAGATATGGCAACAGAAGAAGGGACGAAGCACGGTGCGCAAGGTGACCGACTACCTGAGCATCATGATCATCATACCGATACTGATATTCGTGGCCAGCGGCATTCAGATATTCACGCACACGGTGCTCGACAGCGTCTATATCGATGTGGTGTCGGACACGCTGCGCATGCTCTTCAAGTGGATACCCTACCTGCTCATCATCATCGTGTTCACGTTTATCTATATGGTCATCCCCAACGCCAAGGTCAAGTTTACCAACGCACTCATAGCAGGCGCCGTGGCAGGAACGGGATTCATCTTCTTCCAGAACCTCTACCTGAGCGGACAGATCTGGGTGTCGAAGTACAGCGCCATCTACGGCTCGTTTGCAGCCCTGCCCCTCCTCCTGCTCTGGCTCCAAATGTCGTGGGTCATCTGCCTGTATGGGGCAGAGCTCTCGTTTGCCGCCCAGAACATGCGCAACTTCGAGTTCGAAAAGGACACGCAGAACATCTCGCGGCGCTACTACGACTTCCTCTGCATCGTGGTGAGCGGACTCATCTACAGCGAGTTCCCTAAACGAAAGTACAAGACCGAAGACATCTCGTCGATGCTGCACCTGCCCTCAAAGCTGACCGGCAACATCGTGGCGCACCTGCGTAGCCTCGACGTCATCGACGAAACCATCGACAATAGCGGCAAGGAGGAAGAACACGTCTGGACGCCCGGAAGGCCCGTGTCGGAATACTCTATCGGCCAGCTCATAGAGGACGTCGACACGCACGGCAGCTCGGACTTCCGCTACGACTATACGGCTCTCTTCGCCCGCGAATGGCAGACGATGCTCCAAATGCGCGAGGCCGAAAGGAAGGTGGGACAAGACACGCTCGTCAGGGACCTTAAAGTGGACTTTAACCAGCTCAACCGGATATGCAGCACTTCGAAATCACAGACCAGGAACTCAGCACCATCATCCAAACAGGCCTGAACCGCGGGGCAGACTATGTGGACATCTACATGGAGCACAGCGCCGTGACGATGGTGGGCCTGCAGAACGCCGACGAGAACCGGGCCTCGCAAAACATAGACTACGGAGCCGGCGTGCGTGTGGTGCGCGGCGACAAGACGGGTTACGCCTACACCGAGGAGGTGTCGTACACTGCCCTGCTGCTCACCGTGGAGCAAGCCGCCTTCATCTGCATGTCGAAACCTGACACCACGGCGTGCGTGCCGCCCCTCCGCCACCAGAAGAGCGCACACCACTACTACGAGTGCGAGAACCTCGCCTTCCAGCCCGACGGAGACCAGATACGCATGCTGGTGGAATACTTGCGCGACATGCGCTCGCTCGTGCTCGACGCCGAACCCGACATCGTCAGCACGAACGCCTCGATCATACACAAGACGAAACGCTGGGCCTTGGCCAATAGCCTCGGCCAAATCGTGGAGGACGAACAGCCCCTCACCAATGTGAGCCTCGGCGCCGTCATCACGCGCAATGGAAAAACCGAACGGGCCAACACGAGCCGCTCGTATCGCCGCACGCTGGAGATGCTCACCCCCGACCTGCAACACGAACTGGCCGAAACGTGCGTCAGAAAACTGCACTTCGCCCTCACGGCCGTCCAGCCCAAAGGAGGCGAAATGCCCGTGGTGCTGGGCGCAGGTGCAAGCGGCATCTTGCTGCACGAAGCCATAGGCCACGCCTTCGAAGCGGACTTCGTGCGCCGCGGCGAGAGTATCTTTTCGGACCAGCTGGGCAAGCTCGTGTGCGACCCGGCCATCACCGTGGTGGACGACGGAACTCTGGACCAGTGGCGAGGCTCGATACACTACGACGACGAAGGCGTGCCGTCGCAAAAGACGGAAATCGTGAGCGAGGGACGCCTGACCAGCTTCCTGCACGACCGAATCTCGGCCCGATGCCTCGGCGCCAACCCTACGGGCAACGGACGCCGCGAGTCGTTCAGGTTCATGCCCATGCCCCGCATGCGCAACACCTACATGCTCGGCGGACAAAGCACGGAACAGGACCTCATCGCCTCGGTGAAAAACGGCATCTTTGTGGACGATTTCAGCAACGGACAGGTGCAGATCGGAGCCGGCGACTACTCGTTCTATGTGAAGGGCGGATACCTCATCGAAGACGGACACCTCACGCGACCCGTGAAGGACATCAACATCATAGGCAACGGACCCCAGACGCTCGCCGACATACGCGGCGTGGCCAATAACCTCATCGTCGACCCCTCGACCTGGCAATGCGGCAAGGAGGGTCAAAGCTGCCCCGTGTCGTGCGGAATGCCTTCGGTGCTGGTGGAGAAACTTACCGTGGGGTGAGGAACGTGGAACGTGTTACGTTTTATGTTTTACGTTTTATGTTTTACGTTTTATGTTAGGCGTTGAATGTCTTACTTGAGTTTTAAAAATTAGAGTTTGGATTTGGCAATAAGCTTTGACCATAAACTTTGACTA
>CAVFPF010000062.1:0-22899 GCA_963624265.1 bacterium
ACACGCACTTGCCCTGTTCCTTGCACTTGCCGCAGGCGATGCAACCGTGAATATCCTTATGACCTACATGGACAATCTCCGCTTCGATGCCTTCTGCCTCAAGAGTTTTAGCCACTTCGCTCAAGGCGATGGATGTGTTGCCCTCACGTTTCGGGCTTCCGTTTATCAGTAATATCTTCATAATGTTATTGTGGCGTTTGTCTTTTACACTGCGATTTCCAATAAATCCTATAAGGAAATATACATCAACACCAATGTAACTAGACCATTAAAGGGCAGTGGCACTCCACGTTGGGAAAATCCGCATCCCAGTTGGCGCGCAAAAAAAATCCAGTTGGGCTGCATAAAAATTCCAGTTGGGCTGCAAAAGCCTACATTCACCCGGTTAGGCGGTTATTTTTGGCGGAAAATCACCGTTCCATTGGCCTGATGTGTGGCAAGAACCAGCACCTCTGCTATCTGCACATGAGCAGGGGCAGAAGCGGCATAGTAGACCACATCGGCAATGTCATCGCCATTGAGCGGCGTAATGCCCTCATACACTTTGTCTGCACGGGCATCGTCGCCATGGAAGCGCACGTTCGAAAAGTGCGTTTCCACCAGTCCGGGTTTGATGTTGGTCACCTTCACGCAAGTGTGTGCCAGGTCTATGCGCAAGCCATCGCTCAGGGCTTTGACCGCCGACTTGGTGGCACAATACACATTGCCGCCGGCATAGGCCGCATCTCCTGCCACCGATCCGATATTGATCACATGGCCATGATTGCGATGCACCATGCCGGGCACAATCAGCCGCGTCATCGTCAGCAGCCCCTTGACGTTGGTGTCTATCATCTCGTCCCAGTCATCGAAGCTGCCTTCATACTCAGCCTCCAGACCGCGTGCCAGACCGGCGTTGTTGATTAGCACATCGATATTCTGCCACTGCTCCGGCATTGACTCCACGGCCTGCCGGGCTGCCTCTCGGTTGCGCACGTCGAAGCAAAGTGTCAGTACCTCCGTGCCGTCGGCCGAAAGAAGAGACTTCAGTTCGGCCAACTTGGCTGCATTACGGCCCGTGAGGATGACGTCATATCCACCCTGGGCAAACCTTTTGGCACAGCCCTCTCCGATGCCGCTAGTCGCACCGGTTATCAATGCAATTTTCCCTTTCATAATGCTGTCTATATGTTTATCAGTACGCTTCTGGCCTCATTGTTCCGAACGGGCAACAGCCGAATTCCTGTCCTGTCGTGCCCTGTTTTGTCCATATCGCAGCCAAAAGACAACGCAAATATGGCGAATTCTTTGATAGATTGCAAATAATCATCGACAAAACTACGACTTATCTGCCAAAAAACTTAACTTTACGGGGAAATATCCGTAACTTCGTTGTCGTTTTACGCGTCAGTCACTCTCTGTCTATTTGCAGTCCGATACCACTCTCCAATACAACACAAAAAACCGGAGGTCAGTCTTGCGACTGATCTCCGGTCCACTTTTCCTATGTGATGATATCGGTTACTTGATCTCGATAGTCCGAGATGTGTCGACCTTAGGTGCGGGCTCCGTCTTCGGGATGCAGATGGTCAAAACACCATCAGCCATCTTGGCCGAAATCTTGTCTTTCTGAATCTCTTCAGGCAGGCTGAAGGTCTGCTGATACTTGGAGTAAGAGAACTCGCGACGCAGATAGCGTCCTTCTTTCCTTGCTTCTTTCTCGGCTTTCTCACCGGTCTCGGTTTTCTTCTCAAGCGAGATAACCAGATTGTTGTCATTGTCAACCCTGATGCTGAAATCGTCCTTCGTCATGCCAGGAGCGGCAACCTCAACTTTATATTCTTTCTCGCACTCCAGGACGTTGACTGCAGGAGCAGTTACATTGCTGTGCCTTGGAGCTGTAACCCAAACATCGTCGTCATCAAAGAAATGGTTGAACACTGTCGGGAACCAATTCGAATCATTGAATCTTGCAATAACTGGTAACATAATCTTTACCTCCTATCTTTAGTTGTTTAACATTCTTGTTTCTGCAATGTTGCTTTCGTTCGATTGCACCCTCTTCTAAACAACTCCCGTGCCAAAGCGGTTTCGGCCGTGCCAAAGCGGACAAGCACAAACTTTTTGTCAGAAAAGACCGAAAATATGAACAAAATGTACGTTTTCTTTGACAAAATGTCAGGTATCGCAGACTTTAGAGAGGAAGTAGAGAGGGCTGAGTGGAAAGAGAGGGCTAAACAAGTAGAGAGGGCTGAGTGGAAAGAGAGGACTAAGTGGAAAGAGATGGCTAAACGAAAAGGGATGGCTAAACAAGTAGAGAGGACTGAGTGGGAAGAAGACACCTATTACATATAATAACACAAGTTCCACAAGTCTGGATGTATTTAATCTTGCGCGACTCATGGTCCACCGGACGCTGTGGGAAAGTCAGACACAACACACCCATACCGAGCTTACACACAAAAAAACCGGAGCATCACACGATACTCCGGTCTGAGCGATAGACGGGACTCGAACCCGCGACCCTCGGCTTGGGAAGCCAATGCTCTACCAACTGAGCCACTATCGCATAGGGTGGAAACTACGGCAAATCAGCATCGTTGCGAGACCTGCCCCGTTTCCTATAGAAGATGACCAACATCAGCTATTGACCAGCCGAGCCATCATATTGACCATACGGAGAGCATTCTCCGCACACTCTGCTCCTTTGTTGCCTGACCCGTCTGACAGACTCCTGGCAGCACTGACCGTAGAAGTCAGCAGCACGCCAAAGATATAGGGAATATCGCTGTGGAGGTTCAACTCCGTCAGACTCTGCGTCAGACTATCGCAGACAGACCTGTACATCGGGTCTTCGTCCTCCGTACTGCAGCCCAATACGACGACCGCACTCGGCTCCTGTACGATAGACATCTGACGGGCTGCAAACGGCAACTCCATAGCCGTCGGCACATGCGCCACATAGATGTCCTCTCTGTCTACACCGCATCGCTCTAAGGTGGCCAATGCATCTTCGAGCAACGCTCCGGTTATTTCACTGTGCCAATCGGAAACTACGATTCCGACACTGGCGTCTGTAGTATTCGCGGGACTACCCGCCGCAGGATCAGGGTTCATATAAGTTTTGTTGTTATTTTACTCGTATGACGTATTTGTCGATACCAGCAGCCTGCTCAGAGTCGGGCCATTGGTCCTTGATGCTCTGATAAGCCTTGAGCGCACTGGCCTTGTCGCCCTGAGCCTCGTATGCCAAACCGGCCTTGCGCAGGTACAGGGGAGAAAACTCGCTGCAATTGGCCTTGGCAGCAGCCTTCTCAAAAGCCTTGGCAGCAGCCTTGTAGTCGGGAGTCTCGCTCTCGACATAGCAATCGCCGAGTGCAGAGAGGATGGCAGGAGCAACAACGTCGTCCTGTCCGTCATACTGCTTCAGATACTCGATGGCACCGTTCATGTCGCCCATGTTCTTCTTGCAGAGACCGGCATAAGCCTTTGCCATATTGCCGACCTGGGTAGAAGAGTATTCGTTTACCAAAGTCTCGAAATTCTCCAAAGCAGCCTCATACTGGCCAGCCTCGAAGTCAAACTGAGCCTGCATATAGACCTCGCTCTTCATAGCCTCGTCGTTACGACTCTCGCTGCACTTGTTGACGCCAACGATAACTGCGATGACAACGATAACTGCGATGATAGCGTAGATAACCACTTTGCCGTTCTTTGCCAAGAAACGGTCGGTCTGCGTAGCCTGAACCTCCTCAGGCTGTGTGTTTTTGTTTGCCATTTTATAATGTATAAATCTTATGCTTTTGACTTCATGCCCGCGTCTTTTTTGACGCAAACACGGTGCAAAATTACAACTTTCGTACAATTAACAAAGGTTTTAGCCAAAAAAAATGTGCTTTTTCTCCGTTTCTAAGAGGAAAAACTTATATTTGCAACCTATAATTGCGAAGAATAAGGATGAAACTGGAGCATCTGTCGATAGTCAACTACAAAAACATACGGGAGGCGGATGTCTCTTTCTCTGACGGTATCAACTGCCTGGTGGGCAACAACGGGATGGGCAAAACCAACCTGCTTGACGCCATCTACTATCTGTCGATGTGCAAGCCCTCGAATGCACTGCCCGACAGCCAGGTCATCACGCACGGCGAAGACTACTTCATGCTGGACGGACATTATCAGCTGGGCGGCAACGCGGAGGAAATACGCTGCGGATATCGGCTCAAGGGCCGCAAGAGCTTCAAGCGCAACGGCAAGGAATACCAGCGTCTCTCCAGCCACATCGGTCTGCTGCCTCTCGTAATGCTCACCCCAGCCGACGCCTCGCTGATACAGGGGGGCAGCGACGAGCGACGACGCATGATGGACCTCTGTATCTCGCAGTTTGACGGTGCTTACCTGGATGCCCTGATCAGATATAACAACGCCCTGCAGCAGCGCAACGTGCTCCTCAAGCAAGACCCGCCCTGCACAGATGCCGGTCTCTACCGCGTGTGGGAGGAACAACTGGACTTCTACGGCCAAAGGCTCTACGAGGCCCGAAGCCGCTTTATAGAGCAATTCGAACCGGTGTTTCGGGAATTCTACGGCCAAATCGCCCCAGGCAAGGAGCAAGTCTCGCTGCAGTATATCTCGCACTTTAGCCACGGACCGCTCCTCCCTCAGCTGGACGAGGTGAGGTCGCGCGACGGCATCCTGGGCTACACGACTCGCGGAGCACACAAGGACGACCTGATTATGCTCCTGGGCGACAACCCCATGAAGCAGGTCGGCAGCCAGGGCCAGAACAAGACCTTCCTGGTCGGCCTCAAACTGGCCCAATTCGACTACCTGCGCCAACAGGGCCAGACGTGCCCCATTCTGCTGCTCGACGACATCTTCGACCGACTGGACTCGGAGCGAGTGGAACAGATCATCAAGCTGGTCACCAGCGACAGGTTCGGCCAAATCTTCGTCACCGACACCAACCGCGAGAACCTCGACCGGATTGTCGAGAAAGTGTCGGCGGGATATAAACTCTTCACGGTCAGCAACGGTATCTATGCGGAAAAGAAATGAACAGTCTATCGGCGAAATCATCCGACAGTATCTCAAGGTGACACAACTTGACAACGTCGTCTTCTCAGAGCGCATCAGCGCTATCTGGCAGGAGACTCTCGGTCAAGACGTCACTCGTGAGACGGACAATATTTTCCTGCAAAGCGGGTACCTCTTCGTCTCGCTTAAGTCGCCCGCTCTCAAGACGGAACTGATGATGCGACGCACGGCCATAGCCCGCGCCCTCAACGAAAAACTGGGCACGAACGTAATAAAATCGGTCGTCATCCGTTGATTGTATACTTTTATTTTAATGTTTGCACGCGCGCACATGCGTAACATATTCGCTTTGGCCATCACCCTCTGCCTCTTGATGCTGTCAGCCACTACGCTGACGGCACAGGGAGTGCGTCTGGAAGGAAGAGTAACGGACGACCTCGGGCAACCGATGGAGATGGCTCACGTCCGTCTGAAGCGGGGCAGCATCGGGACACTCACCAACTTCAAGGGCGAGTACAGTCTCACTGTCCCTTCCCGCGACAGCCTGACGGTCATCTTCTCGTCGGTGGGCTACAAACGGGTAGAACGCATCCTCGACACCTCCCGTCTGCAGCGGGACGAAGACGGACGCACGCCCGTCGTCAGACTGGATGTGCAACTCCGCACCAACGAGGCTTACTTGGGCGATATCGAGGTCACCTCGCACCAGCAGAAAGCATCGACCACCGAGAAAATCAAGACCGAAAACATCAAGAAGATGCCCTCTGCATCTGGCAATGCCGTGGAGGACATGCTCGGCACTATGGCCGGCGTGACCATGAACAACGAACTCTCGAGCCAATACTCAGTGCGCGGCGGAAGCTTCGACGAAAACCTCGTCTATGTCAACGGCATCGAAATATACCGTCCGCAACTGATAGCCAGCGGCCAGCAGGAGGGCTTGTCCTTCATCAACCCCGCCATGGTCCAGGAGGTAGATTTCTCGACCGGAGGCTTTGCCGCTTCGTACGGCGACAAGATGTCGTCGGTGCTCGACATCACCTATCGCCAGCCGGAACGCTTCGAGGCGCAGGCCAACGTCAACTTTATGGGTGCCTCGGCTTCGCTCGGACACCGCACGAAACAGTTCTCCCAACTGCACGGGTTGAGGTTCAAGCGCAATCAATCGATGCTCTCCAGTCTCGACACCAAGGGCGAGTATGACCCGCGCTTCTTTGACTATCAGACCCTGCTAAGTTACGATTTCGACGAAAAGTGGAACGTGCAGGTGCTGGGCAACATCGCCACCAACCACTACAACTTTACGCCCAAGACGCGCGAGACTTCGTACGGTACGACGCAGGATGTGCATAAGTTCAAGGTCTACTTCGACGGACACGAAAAAGACATCTTCGACACCTACTTCGGCGCCGCCACCCTCCAGTACAAGGGCCTGCGCAACACGCAGCTCAGTCTCCTGGCCTCGGCCTTCGCCACCGACGAGGAGGTGACCTACGACATCAGCGGCGAGTACTGGCTGGACGAAGCCACCGACGGCGGACAGGACGGACTCGGCGTAGGTGCCTACCACGAACACGCCCGCAACTATCTCAACGCCTCGGTCATAGCACTCCAGCTGAAGGGCGTCAGCCAGATTAAGCACAACAAACTCTCGTACGGGCTCACTTGGCAGAGCGAACGTATCGACGACCGCATAGCCGAATGGGAACGCCGAGACTCGAGTGGCTACACACTGCCGCACACGGGCGACAAGGTGCAAATGATCTACAACATGCACTCGTTCTACCGCAACACCACCACGCGCATCTCGGCCTTTGTACAAGACCAGTTCGGCTGGAATATGGCCGCCGGACGGTGGCTGCTCATCGCCGGCCTTCGCTTCAGCCACTGGAGCTTCAACCGCGAGACGCTCTTTTCTCCCCGCATCTCACTGCGCTACACGCCCGATGCCGTCAACGACAGCCACCGCCAGTTGGTGCTGCGCCTCGCCACGGGTCTCTACTACCAAGCTCCGTTCTACAAAGAGTACCGCCAATCGTATACCGACAGCAACGGCAACACGATGGTGCACATGAACAGGGGCATCAAGAGCCAACGTTGCTACCAGCTCATCCTGGGCGGCGACTACACGTTCCGGGCCTACGACCGTCCGTTCAAGTTGACGGCCGAAGCCTACTACAAGCACATTGCCGACTACATCCCCTACACGGTCGACAATGTCCAGATCCGATATCTGGGTTACAACGACGGACACGCCTTCAACACAGGTATCGATGTCAAGCTCTTCGGCGAATTTGTTCCGGGCACGGACTCTTGGATTTCGTTCTCTCTGATGGAAGCCAAAGAGACTTACGGCGGACTGAAGACGCCGCGTCCGACCGAACAGCGCTACTCCTTCGGCATGTTCTTCAGCGACTACTGGCCGGGCAACGACTCATACAAGGTGCATCTGCGCGGCGTCATGAACGACGGCCTCCCCTTCTACAGTCCCGTGGGCGGACGGGCTTCCGGCATCTTCCGCACAGCGCCCTACCGCCGCATCGA
Organism: bacterium; assembly: GCA_963624265.1. Classification (GTDB taxonomy): domain Bacteria; phylum Bacteroidota; class Bacteroidia; order Bacteroidales; family UBA3663; genus Liminaster. The sequence continues at coordinate 7,561 of CAVFPF010000062.1, forward strand.
CCTGGGTGCACAGCGGGTATGGAACGCCGACAACACCAAGCGCCTGAACCGTCCGCAATGGGCATGGCTGAAAGAAGCGAGCCTCGGTGTCGACTTATTCAACCTCCTCGACATCGACAACGTCAATTCCTACTACTGGGTGACGGCCGTCGACAATATGCAATATGCCGTGCCCAACTTCCTGACTGGGCGTATGCTCAGCATTTCGCTGTCGGCCAGATTCTGATGCCGGATTTTGAAGACAAACAAAACATAAGACGCAAGCCACTATGACAAACAAAATACAAGACACAGGCCACTATACTATAAAACACTTACTATAAAGCACTACACACTTAATGGTTTTTACATACATATCACTTATACGAAAATGAAAAAGACCCTTTTCTCTCTTCTTCTCCTCATGATGGCCCTCCCGGCTCTTGCCCAATATCCTGTCATACCCGACACGACGAAGCAACGCGGCAAGGAACAGGAAGCCCGCTGGAAAGCCCTCGACGACAGCGCCTGGCAAGCTGCCGTGCCGCAAGTCATGGCCGGCATGCTCAGCGGAAAGCCCTTCGTACCCTGGTGCTCCTCGCCCGACCAACTGCCTCAAGCCGACATCCCGGCCTTCCCCGGTGCCATCGGCGGCGGACGCTACAGCTTCGGCGGACGAGGCGGACGCATCTTCGTCGTCACGACGCTTGCCGACAGCGGCGAGGGCTCATTGCGCCAAGCCTGTGAAGCCGGCGGCCCGCGCATCGTCGTCTTCAATGTAGCCGGCGAAATCCGGTTAGAGAGACCCATACACGTGGTCGCTCCCTATATCTCCATCTATGGTCAGTCGGCTCCCGGCGACGGCGTCGTCATCACGGGACAGTCGCTGCTCGTCGACACACACGATGTCATCATACGCTACATGCGCTTCCGCCGGGGCAGCATGGACGTGGCTTTCCGCGACGATGCATGCGGAGGCAACGGCATCGGCAACATCATCTACGACCACTGTTCCAGTTCGTGGGGGCTGGACGAGGTGATGTCGATGTACCGTCACGTCTATGCCCGTCAGAAGAACGGATACGGCCAGAAGCTTCCCACCGTCAATATCACCATACAGGACTGCATCTTCGCCGAAGGTCTTGACCTCTACAACCATGCCTTCGGAGCCAGCATCGGCGGCCACAATACGATGTTCGCCCGCAACCTGTTTGCCAACAACATCAGCCGTAACCCTTCCATCGCCATGGACGGCGACTTCAACTTTGTCAACAACGTGCTTTACAACTGGTGGAACCGCAGCATCGACGGCGGCGACGACCACAGCCGGCTCAACATCATCGCCAACTATCTGAAACCGGGACCCGTCACGGGCTACAACCCCAAGACGGGCGAGACTGACCTCAATGCGTCCATCCGCTGGCGCATCGTAAAGCCCGAGGCTTCGAGGGACAAAAACAGACCCAATGACTTCGGCCAGGCCTATGTCGAAAACAATGTCGTGGAGGGCTACGACAACGTCACGCGCAACAACTGGGACGGAGGCGTGCAGCCAGCGGGTATCGGCAACAAGGCCGACATCGAACGACGGCTGAGAGTCCGCACCCCGTTTGCAATGCCCTATATAGACACCATCTACTCGGCGTCGGATGCCTATACCCTGGTGCTGGACAGCGTGGGCGCAACCAAACCCTGCCGCGACGCCGTCGATGCACGCATAGTGCGCAGTGCCCGAAGCGGCCAGCCAGAATATGCTAGCGATGCGCAGGAGAAATCCTCACCGTACGTCAAGCGCCGCCTGCCTGCCGACAGCTACAAGATGGGCATCATCACCGACCCGCAGCAAGTGGGCGGACTGCCCGAGTATAAGGGCAAACCCTATAAGGACAGTGACGGGGACGGCATTCCCGACAAATGGGAGAAGCAACACGGACTCGATCCCCATGACCCAGACGATGCCTCTGCAATACGCGATGACGGATATATGAATATCGAATGGTACGTAAATTCACTTTGACCCACCGACTGATAGCAGCGGGCTTGGCCACGCTGTTCCTCCCGACAGCCTGGACGGCTGCCGAAGCGGCATTGATGCCGGACGCAGAGTCTTCCTATAGCCAAAGTGCCGGGCAAAGTACCGACACTGCACAAAGTTTTTGCCCTGCCGTCGTCCAAGCCCACTACTCGGGCACAACGCTCAGCAACCCCTACCGCCACGACGGCGGACTAAGTCCGGTCATCGGGGTCTGCAATATCCAGACGGTTCGCTCGGGAGTCAAGTTGCCGCACGCCTCTGACCAGGCCAACGAACTGACCGGCTGGACATACAACCACCAGCCGATGCTCACCCGGTGGAATGGTGCCCTTTGGCTACACTACCTGAGCGACCCGCGCTCCGAACACGTCTACCCGTCACGAACCTTGCTGCAGAGTTCGACCGACGGCGTTCACTGGTCTGAGCCGCGCGTCCTCTTCCCTATCTATGCCACAGAGGGCCGTGAGGACGAGGTGGCTGCCGTGATGCACCAGCGTGTGGGTTGGTACATCTCGTCGGTCGAGACGGGCAGTAAGCTGCTCGCCTTGGGCCACTACGGCATCTGCCGCACGCCTAAGGACGACCCCAACGACGGCAACGGCATCGGCCGCGTGGTGCGTGAAGTCAACGGCGACGGTTCGCTTGGCCCCATCTATTTCCTCTACCACAACCACGACTTTTCGGCCGCCAACACGCGCTACCCGCTCTACACGCAAAGCAAGGACCGCAAGTTCCGCAAAGCCTGCGCCGAGATACTCGACAACCCGCTCTACTGGATGCAGATGGTCGAAGAGTGCAATCGCGGAGACGCCCGACTGCCACTCAGCACCGTCTACAAGGCCTTCTGCTACTACGCGCTGCCCGACAGCAGTCTGGTGGCCTTTTGGAAGCACGCCCTCACCTCACGTAGTTTCGATGGCGGAAAGACCTGGACTCAGCCGGTCAGGCGTGCTGAAGGCTTTGTCAACAGCAATGCCAAGATATGGGGGCAAGTCCTGCCCGACGGAACGTACGCTACGGTCTACAATCCGTCGGAATTCCGCTGGCCACTGGCTATCTCGCTCTCGTCTGACGGACTGGACTACCGCACCCTCAACCTCATCCATGGCGAGGTGCCGCCCATGCGCTATGGCGGCCAATACAAGAGTTACGGACCTCAATACACACGCGGTGTGCTGCCTTTGCAAGGCCAAAACAGACTGTCTCTCTCCGACCACGGCACCGGCACGACGACCCATGATTCTTGTTTCTATGTCGCCTATTCCGTCAACAAGGAAGACATCTGGGTGAGCCGCATCCCCGTACCGGTGCGGACGACGGCCACCAACTACGAAGAGCCCTGGTGCATCTATTCACCCATCCTGGCTCCGGTCGTGGCCGAAAGTGAAACACTGCAGCTGAGGGATTCCGACCCCTTCGACTACGGCAAGGCCGAACGGGTCATCCCGGCTACGCGCGAACTGATTGTCAGCTTCGATATCCAGGCCGGGCAAAACGACCACGGACGACTGGAGATAGAACTGCTGGATAGTCACGGCACCCCTTGCACCCGTCTGCAGTGGCAAGACGATGCACGCTTGGCTGTCAAGACCGGTGCACGTTACAGCACCTTGCTCAGCCAGTACCAACCGGGCAAGACCTACCACATCGACATGCACGTCTCGCTCGGGAAGCGCATGGCGGCGTTCCGGATTGACGGCAAGGAATACCGGGCCAAGATGCTCTTCGCCCCCTTGGAGTCTATCACGCGCATCTGTTTCCGGACGGGCGAAGAGCGCACCTTCCCGACGGTCAATACGCCGGCCGACAATATGCAGGACCTTCCACAAGCCGACTCTCTCTGTACGGAAGCCTCTTGGTCCATCAGCCACTTCACCTGCGGAAAGGCCCAAAGCATTTTGGACACGGAGTCGAAGTCCCGTGTCGACAACTTCGCCATGCAAGGAGCATCGTCTGCCCTGCTCCAATGGCAGGACTACCGTCACTATGTCGACGACTTCAATGCCATGGAGAGCGAAACGGCCGTACAGGCCATCCCCAACAGCGGGGCTGCAGCCTGGATGGAGCGCAACATTCCGCTCCTTGATTGCCCGGACCGACAAGTGGAAGAGATGTTCTACTACCGTTGGTGGACGCTGCGCAAGCACATCGTGCAGACGCCTACAGGATACGCCATGACGGAGTTTCTCGTGCCGCGCAGCTATGCCGACCGGTACAATCTCATCGCCTGCGCCCTCGGGCATCACGTGATGGAAACACGGTGGCTGCGCGACAGAAGTTATGCCGACGACATTGTCAGCACTTGGCTGAGGGGCAACTACGACCCGACCACAGGCGGCGACTCCATCCACGGCGGACCGATGGCCAAACTCGACATGTACTCGAGTTGGCTGCCCTACGCCATGTGGCAACGCGTCTTGGTAAGCGGCGACACGGCATGGTGGCAAAGCTACCGCCAAGACCTGCTGGCCGACATGGACCGTTGGGACCGTGACCGCAGCTATGGCGACGGGCTCTATTGGCAGAGGGATGTAAGGGATGGAATGGAAGAGCAAATTTCCGGCGGACGTAAGGTAAAAAACCGTCGGCCTACCATCAATAGCTACATGGCCGGCAATATGAAAGTGCTCGGTCTGACAGGCCGCTACCGCCAGCTGAAAACCCTCATTGACCAACGCCTCTGGGATGACAGGAATCACTTCTACGGCACGCTGACCGAAACAGATTCTCTGGCCGACGTGCGCGAACTGATCGGCTACCTGCCCTGGTACTTTGCCCTGCCCGACGACGATTCGACCCGATACAAGGAGGCCTGGATGCAGCTGCTTGACCCCGAAGGCTTTGACGCACCCTTCGGCATGACGACTGCCGAACAGCGGCATCCGCTCTTCCGCAAGGCCTGGACAGGTCGGCCCACATGCGAGTGGGACGGTGCAGTGTGGCCATTTGCAACGAGTCAGACGCTCACAGCCCTCATCCGTGTGGAGCAAGACTATCCGAATCTCGCCACAGCCTTGCCCGACAGCTTGTTCTGGCACCACTTTGAACGATACACCACTTCGATGCACTACCGCGGCCGGCCTTATATCGGCGAGTATCTAGACGGCGAGACGGGCTACTGGCTGTGGGGCGACCACAACCGCTCCCGTTACTACAACCACTCGACCTACGGTGACCTCGTGATTACGGGCCTGTGCGGTTTCGACCCCGAAAATCCGGACCGACTGAGGCCGTTGGCCCCTGCGTCATGGGACTATTGGTGTCTGGACGGCCTCGCCTATCGCGGCCATATCCTGACCATCATCTACGACCGCGACGGCTCGCATTACCATCAGGGCAAAGGCCTGCGGTTGCTCGTCGACGGCCACCCTGCCGATGTCAGAAATCAAAACGTCAAAGATCAATAAACAGTCACACTAATCACATTACACATACTACACAGACATATGCTCAAAAATTCTCTCATCATTCTATTGGCAGCCGCTCTGAGCTGCCCCTTGGCAGAGGCCAGAATCTCTGTCGCCCGTCTCAGCGTCGAAGGCAGGACGGACCAGCCCCTCGGACTGGACGTGACCGCGCCGCGACTGGGCTGGCAGATTGTGGCCGATGGGGGCGAGAAGAACGTCACGCAAACCGCCTACCACATCCAGGTGGCCAGCAGTCGGGCAAACCTCGAACAGGGGAAACCCGACCTGTGGGAAAGCGAACAGACCAGCGGCCAAAGCCTCTACATCCCCTACCAAGGCACCGCACTCAAGGCCAACCAACGTTGCTATTGGCGCGTGAGGGTCAAGGTCAAAGCCCAGGATGCCAAACTGAAGGCCCATCAATACACAGCCTGGAGCGCCATCTCCGAATGGGGCGTCGGACTGCTCAACGAAGGCAACTGGCGTGGACGCTGGATCGGGCTGGACAAAGCCAACGCCTGGGACATTGAGGACGCGCACAGCCGCCTGTCAGCCCGATATTTCCGCACCGGCTTCGAAACACGCAAGCCTGTTTTTCGCGCCACACTCCACATTGCAGGTCTCGGTCTCTATGAGGCTTCGCTCAACGGACAAAAGGTGGGCCACGATGTCATGACTCCAGCTCCGACCGACTACACGAAGAGCATCATCTACAATACCTACGACGTGACCCCGATGCTGCAGACCGACAACGAGTTGGTGGTGACGGTGAGCAACGGCCGTTTCTACACGATGCAGCAGAACAAGAAAAAGCACAAAATCGCCAACTTCGGCTATCCGACGCTGCGCGCCAACCTCATCATCGAATATGCTGACGGCCGGTCAGAAACCATAGCTACCGACGACAAACGCTGGCAGATGACCTGCGACGGGGCCATACGCTCCGCCAACGAATACGACGGCGAAATCTACGACGCCAACCATGCCGACCTCTCCGACGCTGCGCTTTGGCAGACCGCTACCCGTTCGGCCATACCGCGCGGCACGCTGATTGGCAATGTCACGCCCGCCATGCGTGTGGCCGACACCCTGCAAGTGAAGGCGATAATCCGCAAAGACGACGGCAGCGTCATACTGGACTTCGGCCAGAACTTTGCCGGATGGGTGCGCACACGGCTGACGGGTCTCGGCCTCCAAGCCGGCGATTCGCTCCGGCTGCGCTTTGCCGAAAAACTGACCGACGACAGCACGCTCTATGTTGCCAATCTCCGCAATGCCCAATCGACCGACTACTATGTCGCCGACGGAAAGGAAAGCTGCCGCTCCGGCCAAGCCGCCTTTTGGGCACCCCGGTTTACGACTCACGGCGGAAGATATGTGGAGGTAAGCATAGTGGACAAAGACGGAGCTTTGACCGACAGGCTCAAGGGCGAAGCTGGCGACTTTACGGGCGAAGTGGTGACCGATGCGATGCAGACGCTCTACTCGTTCCACACGCCCAACGAAACGCTCAATCGGCTGATCGAAGCTGCCTACTGGGGCATACTCGATAACTACAAAGGCATGCCTATCGACTGTCCGCAGCGCGACGAACGGATGCCCTGGCTGGGCGACCGCTCTCAGGGCTGCCTGGGCGAGAGCTTCGTGCTCGACAACCATCATCTCTACAACAAGTGGCTGCGCGACATCGAGGAGGCACAACGGCAAGACGGCTGCATCCCGGATGTTGCCCCAGCCTACTGGAACTACTACACTGACAATGTCTCCTGGCCCAGCGTATTCGTCTTCGGTGCGGAAATGCTGTACAAGCAGTTCGGCGACGACAAGGCCATTGTCAGCCACTATCCTGCCATGCGCAAGTGGCTGCTGCATTTCTTTACGAACCGTCGGGATGCCCGTACCGGACTCATCAACGCCGACACTTACGGCGACTGGTGCGTGACGCCCGAAGCTCCCGAGCTCATCCACAGCAAAGACCCGTCACGCGCCACCGACGGCAAGCTCATCGGCAGTTGCTACGCCTACCGCCTGCTGGGACTGATGATGGAATTTGACGACTTTCTCCTCCAGCGCATCGAACAGTCAGACGCCCGGACGGTGACCGATATGGAACGACAAGGGTTGAGCTGCAACCTGCTCCAGGCCGACAGGCAAGAGTATGACAGCCTGCGCAAAGAACTGAAAGACTGCATCAACCGCGCCTTCCTGACAGTCAAGCCAGGCACCTCGCCTGCGCCCGAACATCTGCTGTATCCCGATTCAGTTTTCTATGCCAACAATGCCGTCACAGCCAACCTGCTGCCGCTGGCCTTTGGCATCGTGCCCGAAGAATACGAAGACCTCATCTGCCGTCAGATTGTGTCAAGAATACTGCTCAATCCCGCCGGCGGACACCTCTGCTGCGGTGTAATCGGCATCTCCTGGCTACTTCGCGAACTGTCTGAACGCGGACGGACCGATGTGGCCTGGCTGCTCGCCACCAACCGCACCTTCCCCTCATGGGGCTATATGCTCGACCATGGCGCCACCACCATCTGGGAACTTTGGAATGGCGACACGGCCAACCCGGCCATGAACAGCGGCAACCACGTCATGCTGCTGGGCGACCTACTGCCCTGGTGCTTCGGCCATATTGGAGGCATTCAGGCCACCGCTCCCGGCTATAGGCAAATACGGCTGGCCCCGAACTTCGAACTCGAAGAACTCTCCTCGGTCCAAGTCTCTTACCTGACCCCATACGGCAAGGTCTCTTCCAACTGGCAGAAGACGCCCGACCACCTCTGCTGGGACATCGAAATCCCTGCCAACACCTCAGCCACCGTCGTCACACCCAATGGCGAGAAATCGTACGGCAGCGGCAAGTGGCACATCGAGGAAACTCTGCCCCACAAGGAGCTGAAAGCCTCTGAGGCGCTACAGGAAAGAGCCAAAAACTCTGTAGCTTCAATAAAGGGAAAGCATGCCTCTGCAACTCGGTCTGGGCAAGGCAAGGCGAAGTCTGCGCAAGGCGAAGCGAAGACTGCGCAAGGCGAAGCGAAGACTGCGCAAGGCAAGGCGACGTCTGTCCATTGGGCCGTAACGGACAACGAATTTCTATACGAGAAAGCTGACTTCCCCTCCTGTCACGCCGCGACCATCACCGAGTGCAGCAACGGCGACTTGCTGGCAGCCTACTTCGGCGGTTCGTATGAAGGTTGCCCCGACATGTGTATCTGGACGCAACGCAAACGCCTGCTCAAGCGCGGACGCCACGGCAAGCCCAACACCTACGAGGAGGGATGGAGCCAACCGCGACTGGTGGCCGACGGTGCACTGGTACCCGAAGCCGGAACCGGCTGGCGCGACTGGGCCGCGACAGACCGCAACGCATCGATAAGCCACTTCGCCCCGATGACCGACCTAAAGACCGATACGCTACGCAAGGCTTGCTACAATCCTGCCCTGTACCAAGTGCCGGGCGGCGACCTGCTGCTGTTCTATAAGTTGGGCAAAGACGTGCGCGACTGGACGGGTTACATCATGCGCTCGAGCGACAACGGCTACACCTGGACCACCCGTCGCGACAGTCTCAAGACGGCTTCGCCCGAGGTCTTTGCCGCTCTGGTCGGCAGTTCCACCCAACCCGATTCGCTGCTCGGCGCTATCAAGAACCAACCCGTCATGCTGCCCAAGGGATTCAAATGCAAGGACGGCACCATTCTCGACCGGGCACGCATCCTCTCGCCTTCGAGCAAAGAGACAGCCACGGGGTCAAAGCGCAGACCCGGACAGTGGCGCTGCTACATCGAACTCAGCGTCGACAGCGGCAAGACCTGGACGCTCGGTCCGGTCGTGCCCAGCCGGAAGGAGATACGGACCATACAGCCTGCTCTGCTGGTACACAATGATGGCCGCGTGCAAATGCTCTGCCGCACAGCCTCTCCCGCCAAGGGCCATGGAGAGTTGGCCAAAGTCGCCACTTCGTTCAGCGACGACGGCGGACTGACCTGGAGCGAGATGCAGCTGCTCGACAGTCTGCCGAACAACAACTCAGGCATCGGTGCCGCCACATTGCCCGACGGTTCGTTTGCCCTCATCTACAACCCGTTCGGCTGCGTGGACTGGCGTGACCGCAACGACCCCAACCGCAACAAGCCCATGCGCAACCCTCTCTATGTTGCCACCAGTACGGACGGTCTCAACTGGACGCCACAACTGGTCATGGAGTCTTCGCCCGTCAGCCAATACTCCTACCCGTCCATGATAGTGGGCAGCGACGGCACACTGCATTGCATCTACACCTGGCGCCGTCAACGCATCAAATATCAGCGTGTGGTTGCTCAATAACTGCATTGGGACAATAGAAAAATCAACATAAATTCTATAAAAATGACATAAATACAATAGGAAATTGACATGTTCTACTGCAAAATTGATTGAAGTTCGACAGAAAATCGACATATACACGATAGAAAATCAATAGAAAAGTCAGCCTATCAACAGCAAATTCGACAGAAAAATCAATATAATCAACAATAAAAAATAAAAAAAATAGTAAACATCATGAGAAAATCCCTCCTTTTGACCGTCATACTGACGGTTCCGGTCCTTTCCCTATGGGCTGAAGAAAAACGCTGGACCACCAACGGTTCCGCCTCACTGCAGTTCACCCAGGGCTTTGTCAGCAAGAACTGGTACAAAGGCGGAGAGAGCAACTTCTCCCTCCTTGCCACAGCCGACTACACCTTCAACTACAAGTACGAGAAGTTTACGTGGGACAACCGCGTCGAAGGCAAACTGGGCATAGTCACGACCCCATCTGACACCTGCCACAACTTTATGACCAACAGCGACTACCTCAAGTACACCACCAAGTTCGGCTACCAGGCTGCAGGCGACTGGTACTACACGCTGCAGGCCATCGGACAGACGCAGTTCTGCCCCGGCTACAAGACCAACGTCAAGGCCGAGAACAGCAAGTTCTTCAACCCTGCCTACCTGACCGTGTCTCTCGGTATGGACTACAAGAAGTCGACCGACAAGATCACCTGGACCATATTCCTCGGTCCTGTTGCCTACAACCTCAAGTTTGTCAACAATCCTTACATCCGTCGCTATGAGGCCACGAGCGAGGACTTCTACGGCGAGTACGCCAAGGGCAGAATCGACGCCACGGCCTTCGGTCTGAAGCACAACTACGACTACAACCTGTACGACTTCGGTGCCAGCGCCAAGGCCTCGATGGACTGGAAGGTGTGCCGCTATCTGACCTGGACATCCCAAGCCACCTACTTCTCCCCGCTCTACGATTGCGGCAAGTACAAGGGCAATGTCTACACCAATTTCGACTGGGAAAATACGTTCGACATGCCTCTCAACAAGTACTTCTCGACCAAAATCTACACGCACCTGCGTTTCGACGACTCTGTCGGACCGGAAAACAAAGGCGCCGGCTGGGGCTACTTCCAGTTTACCGAGCTCCTGAGTTTCGGTCTCTCTTACAAGTGGTAAGAACCTACAGGTGTCAGGAGTGCCGCAACGCGACTCCCGACGCCTCACGAAGCTTCCACACAGATACACAAACCCTAAAAAACCACCCATACCCATGCCCGTTATCCGTCTTAAGCGATTGCTCCCAATCGTCATTATGCTGCTATCGTGCAGCAGCCTTATGGCGCAGCCCTACTGCGAAGTACGCACTTTTGGCCCCAACGACGGATTGGTGACCAACAAGGTCAACGCCATTGCGCAAGACAAAAACGGGCTCATGTGGTTCTCGTCGTGGAACGGCATCATGTGCTACGACGGCTATTCGTTCACGACATTCGACGGCAATGCGGATGGCTCAGCCACACTCTCCTCCAAACGCATCTACTCCATGAAGAAAAGCAGTTTGGGCGGACTGTGGTGCATCAGCCACTACGGTGACCTCTACTATCTCGACAACGTCTCTTGCCGCTTCGTCGACGTGTCGGCCTCAATCAAGGACAAGACCGGGCTTCAGTTGCGCTACGTGAGTATCTGTTCGCTGGGCAACGGCTATACATGGGTGGAAGGCAAAGACAAAAGCACCGGTGAACGGCGAGTCGTACACATCCATGACAAGGAGGTGCTCGACGGAGGCGGCATAGAAGCACTTCCTCCGACCGACATGGAACTGAAAGGCGCCTTCCTGAGCCGCGACGGCAGCGAGTGGCTGAAGTACGACAAGGCCCTCGTCCTCTACGGCAAGGGAATCATCAGACAAGGCTACTGGGCCCGGACACTCAACCTCGGATACACAGTCTGCTGCCCCGACGAGAACGGCCGTCTCTACTGCTACGACACCAAGACCGGCACGGACACTCTCATCACCATACGCGCAGACGTGACGTGCGTCAACAGCATCAGACGTCTCAAGGACGATAATCTGGTCTGCGCTACCAATCTGGGTGTGGTCATCTACAATATGGCGACGGGGCAGTCGCAGGTCTATGCCCTCAGCGGCAACGCCACCGTCGACTATATTCACGTCGATTCACGGATGCGGCTATGGGCCTACTCGCAGCTGAACGGCATCACGCTCATCGACCTGACACGCAACTCCGTCACACAACTCAATGCGCAGGCTGCCTTGCCCGAAGAAAAGACGGGATGCGAGGGCGACCTGTGGGTAGAAGACCGCAACCATACCGTGTGGTGTGTGCCCCGGGGCGGCACGTTCTCTTACTTTGACGAGCAAACTCAGCAACTGGTGCCATACGTATTGCGCTCGGTCGACTACAAGGAGTGCGTGCCTGACATCGTCCGCTACTCTGTCGACAACCAGGGCAACCTCTGGTGTGCCGCCTCGCACAGCCTGCACCGCATCAGCTTCGCACATCAGCAGTTTGCCAAAATAACGCTCGAGAGTCATCAGGAGACGCGCGCCCTCATGTACGACCGCACAGGTCGCCTGTGGGCCGGCAACGTGAACGGCAAACTCGCCCTCTACGACGGAAGGCACACGCTGACGGGATATATGGGCCACAACGGCTCGTTCGACACGACACCAAGGTCTTTTGCCGAACGGCTCTATTTCGTGTTCGAAGACGACCGAGAGCGTATCTGGATTGCCACAAAAGGAGATGGGCTCTACCTCATTCAACAAGGCAAGGTGACCCACTACAGACACGACGACCGTAATCCTTACTCGCTGAACTGCGACACGCTGTTCTGTGTGGAGCAAGACACCCACGGCCGCATTTGGGTCGGTGCCTATGGCGTAACGGGCGGACTCAACCTGGTCGACGAAAGCCACGGGACGCTGCGCTTCCTCAACCAGGACAACGTGCTTATGCAACCGCAAGGCACACACTTCCAGTCCATTCGCCGCATCACACATACGGCCGACGGCGTCATGATTCTCTCTACGAGCGACGGTATCGTCACTTTCAGCGACTCGTTTGACCGAGCCGACGACATTGAGTTCCATTACTCCATACCCGAAAGCACCTCTCTGCCCTCGCGCGACGTCATGCAGACCATCGTGATGCACAGCGGCCGCATCTTTGCTGCCACACAAGCCGGCGAACTGTGCGAGATTGACCCGAGTTCGCTGCTCGACACCTTGAAAGTGACCATCTGCAACTCGCACTCGTCGGTCCAGGGCCTGATCATGTCCATGCAGGAAGACAGCAACGGACAGCTATGGGTGGTGCGCGAGAACATCATCGAGCGTTTTGACCCGACAGACGGCAATATCTACCTCTACGATGTGTCATTGCCGGGCAGCGTGACGGAATTTTCGGAGACACTCCCTGCCTTCAACCCCACGACAGGCGAAATGGCGCTGGGCACTATCGACGGCTTCATCCTGTTCAAGCCCCGCGACATTGTATCAAGCGGCCGGAAATCCAAGATCGTATTCTCCACGCTCTCCTTCCACGACGACAACAGGCCACATCCCATCCTCTACAGCCAGCAAGTGACTCTGCCGAGCCATCGACGGAGCATCACCGTCCACTTTGCAGCGCTCGACTACGCCCATGCCGACAACATCATGTATGCCTACCGGCTCGAGGGCGCAGACCACGACTGGCAGTACATCGGCCACGACCACAAGGCCACCTTCAGCCATCTGCCGAGCGGCCATTTCCGACTCCTCGTCAAGAGCACAGACCACGAGGGCAAGTGGCTGGACAATACGGCCACCCTCCACATCTATGCGCAGCCCACGTTTTGGGAGTCATGGATGGGACATCTGCTCTACATCCTGGCTGCCGTTGTCATGCTGTGTCTCGTCTGGCACTACCTGAACATACGCCGCAAAGCGAAGGTCGAGAAGGAAATCAACGAACAGAAACTCAAACTCTACGCCGATGCCAGCCACCGCCTGCGCACCCCACTGACGCTCATCGGAGGCCCCGTAGCCGAGATGCTGATGGACAAAGACCTGCCCGACCGGTGGCGCGAACCGCTGGAGATGGTGAGGCGCAACGTGAGGAGCATGCTCGAGATGACCAACAATGTGCTGACCAACAATACGGACAACAGTTTCTTCGTCGACGACGAGCACATTCCCGTCTTCGGCCAAGTGGACGAGTCACTGGTAGGCACCGTAGGGCAACGGCCATGGGACGAGAACATACGCCTGCTGGTGGTGGAAGACAATGCCGACCTGCGCACCTTCCTCAAGGGCATATTGAGCAGTTCATACAACGTCATCACGGCCAGCAACGGCAAGGAGGGACTGGAGTCGGCCATCGCCGAGATGCCTGACTTCATCATCACAGACGTCACCATGCCCGTGATGGACGGACTCACCATGGTGCACGAAATCAAGCGCCGCCAGGACACCTGCCACATTCCCATCATCGTGCTTTCGGCCAAAGCTTCGCTCGAAGACCGCCTCAAAGGGCTGGAGGAAGGCATCGACGACTATATCACCAAGCCTTTCAGTTCGGTGTACCTCAAGAACAGGGTGGAAAACATCATCGCCCAGCGCCACAATCTGCAGCAGCGCATCATGGACAGCCTGCAGCAGGCTAACGGCATAGCCAGGCCCGACACTGACATCGACGCTGAAAGCCAAGCCTCCGGCACAGCACACGGCACCGACTACAGTCTGTCGTCGCCCGAAATCGTCGACTACGACAAGCAGATGATGGAGCGGCTGATGCAATACCTCGAGGAGCACATTGCCGATGCCAATCTCCGCGTCAGCGATATGGCACAGGCCGCAGGCGTCAACCGCTCGTCGCTCTTTGTCAAACTGAAGAGCATCGTGGGCATGACACCCGTCGACTTTGTACGCCAACTCCGCATACGGCGGGCCATCGAACTGGTAGCCAAAAGCGACGAGGCTTTCTCACAAATCGCTTACACCGTGGGGTTTGCCGACCCCCGTTACTTCAGCCGTATATTCAAAAAGGAAACCGGTATGACCCCGTCCGAGTATCGGGCCGCAGCCCAGGCCAAGGCCAAAACGGTGGGCGGTGATTCTGGTGAGAATGTGTGAGACCGGACGCCGAAGATTGTGTCGTAAACTGAGGCCAAGTGGCAAGATTGGTAGATTGCAGCCCAACTGGAAAAATCTTGCAGCCCAACTGAAACTATTCTGCAGCCCAATTGAAACTATTCTGCAGCCCAACTTGAATGCCGATTTTGGCCCGTTTCCACTCACGCTGGGTAATAATTGCCTCAAAACGGGAAAAGCCGATGTCAGCGATACGAGCCGGAAATGCAAGCATAATCATCGGAAGTAGGGCTTCCTGCATGTCTTTTGAGGCTTTTAGGAGGATAAAACCAGCGGATTTTGTGCCCTTCCCGGGTTTGGGCATTGCCGGAGCGGCATGGTTGGCATTTTGTAAGTTATTGCTTATGAGAGAAATAAGTTATTTTTCGATTGTTCAGTTAGGGATTTGTTAACAGTTAACAGTTTAACAGTTACTTTTTTGGGCTACCCCTATTTTCGGATTT
>CAVFPF010000063.1:0-115136 GCA_963624265.1 bacterium
ACACGAACGTTAGTATCGGGCCACACGAACGTTAGTATCAAGCGGAACGAATTGTCCTGTGCTCAACATGGGTGATGCCTGTATGCTGCCGAATCGCGTAGGAGGTAAATGCTAATCATAAAAGGCATTGAGCATACCCTAAAAAGGGCTGACACTTCTCGTGAAGTGTCAGCCCTAATAATTCGTTTACAAAAAGTTGCCGAATAGTAATATGTCGATGTATCCTACTGGCCTTTGGATGCCTTGGAGAATGGAGCTTTAAGATATTGCGGTATCTTGCGGGCCACCTTCTTAAACAGCGCCCGACGAGGCGATAGCCCCACACGCTTATAAATACCAAGGTCTTCACGCCAACGATGGAAGGTACGCGTCCAACTCGTCGACAACCCACCGTAACCCATCCGAACCGTGTATTCATGCAGATAGTGGATACGAATACCCGTTCTGTACAGTACTCGGAGAAGCCAATGCGTGTCGCTCGAAATCACATAATCCTCATCATAGTAGCCGAAGCGGTCGAAGACATCGCGACGCACGAAAACTGTTGTATGCAAAGGAAGCCATCCATTGCTGATTTTCTTATCCGAACAAGTGCCGCTAATCCAATCACGTATGACCCATGCCGGGTTTTCGTGACTGACAAAAAGGCCATCAGCATAGAAGAGGTCGCAGCCCGTCTCTTCAAAGACTTTGGCCACTTTGGCGACCACATCGTCACTGTAATAAATATCATCGGAGTGTAGCCAAGTGACGATATCACCCGTAGCACGACGGATGCCTTTGTTCAAGGCTTCATAGCACCCGCGGTCTTTCTCACTTATGAGTGTAGCTATGCGAGGCGAATGACATTCTTCTATTTTCTGAAGAGTTCGGTCATCTGATGCGCCATCGACCAATATATGCTCGATGTCGGGATACGTCTGTCTCATGACGCTCCGGACCGTATTGCCAATGGTAGCCTCACGATTCCGGCATGTAGTGACGATTGATACTTTCACGGTATAGACTTAATAGTTCTTTTTAGGCGCAGACACACGTCCGTCCATCAACTCGCTCTTGTCCTGGAATGTCTTTTGATCGATAATCTGATAGTTTTGGTCAAGCGGACAGACAATGGCACAACGGTTGAATCGGTGGTGTCCATTCTCGCGCAGGAACGGGAAATCATAGTCGAGGTCACCACCGCCCACAATAAGCTGATCTGGATTGACCCCATACGTCTTCTCAAGCACATCAGCCACGACTTTGGCTCGTTGCTCTGCCAACCATTCGTTACGCTTGCTCGAACCAATTTCGATATCTGCAAATCCCTTGACAAGGAATTTCTGGTTCGGATGGTCATTAATCAGACGAGCATAAAAGCCTAGATTGAGCACGTACGTATGCTGCAATTCGATACGGTCGATTTGGAAGAAAGCAGCTTCAATCAAGGTAGACGGGAGGTTGGCCTGCTCCTGCGTACTGTTCATCTCAATAACTGTCTGCAGCATGTTATCTTCATCATCGCTGGCGTCGACCACCTGTCGCCCGGCGAAACTGTCATCATAACCAAGTCGCTGGAAGTGAATAACCTTAGAAAATTTGTAAGAAATGCCCAAAGTGACAGCAAATTTCCAAGTACTGTTCTGAGTGGTATAACCCTCCAAGTCATCACCTTGCCAAGAACAGTTGCCATCGAGTATCAGGGAGTAACGCTGCGTAATGTTGTACCCGCCCTGCAAGCCAAAGAACCACTGAGGCACGAGACACGAACCATCACGCTGAGAAAGAGATTTGGCAGCATAGATAAAGC
Source organism: bacterium (assembly GCA_963624265.1). Taxonomy (GTDB): domain Bacteria; phylum Bacteroidota; class Bacteroidia; order Bacteroidales; family UBA3663; genus Liminaster. The sequence goes on from CAVFPF010000063.1 coordinate 1,793, forward strand.
CGGCACCGGCATAAGCACGCAAAGAAACCGGAGAATAGAGCATCTCTCGACCAGCGTACATATTGACAAGATTCATCATTACGGCAACACGAGCGCCCATTGACACATACTGTATCTGTTGCCACCAAGCAGAACCTCCCACATAATTGGACCAGCCATTGTCAGATATCATGGTCGAAAGATGCGGAGTATAGAGTTCATGTGTGTACTTTGACCAAGTGACATCACCACGCAGGCCCCAATAAGGGTGCACGTCTTTCATAAATCCGAGTTCGACCTGAGGACCAAGGTCAAACTTCTCTTTGGTTGCATCCATAAGGACAGACTGGGCACCGCCGCGAATTTCGAACGACCAGTTATCATTCCAAGAATTGAAGGCATAGTGTGCGCGCAAATAACGTTTGCGGTCTGTCGTATCATTGAGGGCGTACCAATAGAGGTCTCGAATACGCGGATCAGTAATCTTGTCGAGTTCGCGACGGGTGAATGTCATACGCTGTCTGAACGATGTCGTCTCCACTTCATCAGACTCATCAGCGGTTGGGTCACCGATCAGAGCCTTAATGTCAACGGAGGTTTCATCGTCAGCTTCAGTAGTATTATCGCCATAGCTATCCACCTCCTCCTGTGCCATTAGCACCGGGAAGGCTGCACAAGCCAAAATCAGTGACAGTATATATCTTTTCATTGAGAATTAACCGCTTACTTTCAACAAAATTCTTCAAGACATTTGAAGTTTCACTTCCGCTCGAATTTCCGTTCTGTTTTTGTTACTTCGTGTTCAATACCTTATGTACCTAACACACTTTATTATCACACCTATGCGCATAAACAAGCATACGTGTCACAACGTACAATATGCGCAAAGGTAAGGTTTTCTGCTCGTTTCACAAATTTTTTGAAAAAAAATACGTTAAAACACCCTATTTTACTTCTTTTTCGCACCATTCTTCAACTTGGGATACCATTTCAGTTCGCTAATAGAGCGTAATAGAACCTCAACTTCAGACTTAGAACATCTGTCTGCAGTGATATATTATTCGCCAGAAATAATCAGCGACCGCCAGAAACCACTCTGGAAGCATACAACGTAAACGATGTCGACGTACTCGCTTTCGTAGTTGTACAATTTCGCGCCGGCTAGCATCAGTATTTACGGTTTTTGACTGACAAACCTCCAATTGATTGGGCAAGTCATAAGTTAATTGCTGAGTGATGATTTGTTGACTAAAGGATGGAACTGTGGTGCAATGTACGCCAGAACCATCAAAACCCATATTACGGACTAGTGATATGGATGGCTTAACTTGAAAATGACCAGTCATAATATTGTAAGCAGTCTGTTTCACATCTCCCCAAGACTGATTCATTTTTATCATATCCAGTAGCATACCAAGACCTTCTGGATAAACGTCCAAAAATTTATCTATTGCGGCTTTTGACATTATCACCTTTCTGAGAAACGTTTTGCTACCAATCTCCCTTTTGGCTTTACCCCATTTGTGCCGCCAATATCCAGTTCCCCATGCTGTATCATCATAAGTTAAATAAGCACTATACGGACTTATACCATAATCTTCGGAGCAACAATAACCACACACCGATGAGATATGTTCATCATCTTTATAACGTTCGAGCGCCTTATTCATAAAGTCAAGAAAGCATGGAGAAAAGACGTTATCGTCTTCGGTAAAGATAAATGCATCGTAACGCTCGAGACAATATTCTTCCAAAGCTATCGAGTTCCGTTCTGCTCCATAGTTGGTGTCCCGTTCCAAGATTGTGACTTTGGCGAAACCGGTTATCGTGGGCAGATAGGCCTTTACTTTTTCATAACCCTCGCGATAGACTTCATCTTTTGGTGGAGCAGGTAAAGCGTCAAGGCCGATAACGAGTTCTGTCTTATCGGCATGCGTGCACCGCTGAAGCGATTCCACACAAGCCTTGAGATGCTCGTAGCGGTTGAGCGTCGGGATACAGACGGGATAATAGTTCATTTGTTTTTCTTTATAATATTTAAATCATTTCAGATTGATAAATCTGCATCAGATGACTGGCTTGTACATCGACTGCGCAGTCAGTTTCTGCGAGTTTTCGTGCGTTAATTCCCATCAGTCGCAGAGTGTCTGGGGTCTGTATCTCCACATTTTGAAGAGCTTGTGTAATAGCAGAAACTGTCGGGGCGACCCACCACCCGCAACCGCACTTGGCCACACTCTGCCAGGGAGTTCCCGTCGTGGTCAAAACAGGCACGCCACTTGCCAAAGATTCAGCCACAATCAGTCCATAATTCTCGCTATAGGAAGGCAACACTACCACATCTGCTTGGCGGATAAGTTTCCACTTTTCTTCTCCATAGACAGCCCCCGCAAACGACACCCGCTCACTGAGGCGCAAATCTTCCACTTGACGTTTTAAAGTCGCAATGTAGCCTGGCTCTCCGTCTCCCGCTATAATGAGACTAAGAGTCGTTGACACTTTGTTCATGGCAGAAAAAAGCATCTCAAGACCCTTTTTAGGATGAATACGGCTCATAAAGAGCAAGCGCCGCGGTGCCCGATACTCAGTCTTAAACAGAATATCACGGACATTAATGCCATTGCTGACTAAACGGATACGATTGTTCGGCACATAATCCTGCAGATGCAAACTTTCGGACTCAGAGGTAGCGACCAACAAGTCGCATCTCTGCAATGCTCGTCGCTGATAGAGCATAAGTGCAGGCAGTTTGCGTGTGAGATAGTGACGGTGCACTATCCATGGTTCGAGCATTCCATGCGGCGTCAACACGATGAGCGGCCTGGACTTTGCACCTCGCAAGAACGTCGACGAAGTTCTGTATCGCTCTGTCCACCGTATTATAAGAGCCGTTTGCAACATCCAACAACCGTTGACATGTACTATATCGGGTTGTAAGTCACGCAATAACTGCAGCCACGCAGACTTCATACTACGCACTTGCAATAGGCTCAATGGAATGCGGTGCAGATGGCATCCACTTAGGGGGACAAAGTCCTCGACAGGAGTAAGCGCACAGATATGCAACTCACAGAGACCACCCAAGGCCGGGGCCAATTGCTGCATGTAGGTGGCTGTCCCCCCGTCATAAGCATTAAGAGACGGTACAAACTGCAAAACTTTCATGTGTAGTCTCCCTCAGACAAACAAAACCTTACTCTTCCGATAGGGATTCTAATCCTTTCTCTTGAGTTCCAATCCATCCTCCATCCGACGAGCAATGGCTTCGGCTGAGATATGTGTATCGGCCCAGTCTTTGATATGCTGCCGCAAGGCCGCAGCTTGTTCCTCATTGCAGAACAAGTCGAAATCATCCCATAGGCATTGGGCCAATTGTTGTGGATGACCTGCGTCAAAGAGACGTCCTCGACCTGATTCTATCAGGACGGAAGCGCCACATTGCCGACTGCAATAGACGGTTGTTCCAGCCAATAACGCTTCACTTACCACCGCGCCCCAGCCATCATGACGGGAAGGCAACACCAACGCATGACTCTCGGCTATCAGTTGTCGGGCCTGCGGCATGGGCAGTACTCCTACAAACGTCACGCAGTCTTCCATCTTGTGGGTAGAGACATAACGACTGAGCACTGTTCGTTCGGGGCCGTCGCCTGCTATAGAGAGACGATACCTCCTGTATGCATTAGGATGTTCTTGTCGCAATAGCCAAAGAGCCCGAAGCAGAGTCATCACATCCTTTCGCTTGTCGAGGCTACCGACAAAACACAAAGACACCTTTCCATCTCCAATACCAGCCGCCGAGACTTCAGGCATCCCCTTCACACTATAAGCAAAGGGAACAACATGCCATCTGCGACTCCAACTACGATAGTAGTCAACACACCCCGCACCGATGGCAAAGACATAGTCAAGATGTCGGACATAGTGCAAGTCTTGCAACAAAAAGCGCAGTCGGTGCATCCAAAGCGGGTAGCGATAGGTATAGGGAGGTTCGGTGATAATGCCTCGTTCGATGTCATAGTCCAGACTTATATCAAGCCACTTCTTCACTTCGGGAAATGCTGCAATGCCACTAAAAAGTGCCACGGTACGCTCTCTGTCTTTGCCGTTCAACAACTCTCTCACCTCAATCTCTGTGGGGTTAACCCTGAGATTCACTGATGCGGGCACACGGCTTTCCTCCCATCCCAATGCACGACGTGAGTCCAACCCAATAGTAGGCACGACAAGCGACACCTGATGCCGTCGGGAAAGCACCTCAATGTAAGGCATCTGGTGTGGACTCACACAGTTTTGGAAGAAAAGCAGTCTCATCGCTCTTGTTGAGATTGAAAGATGTGTTACTTGTCGCTGTACTTGACTATCTTACGGACGGATGCGAAGCCGCTTGGCAGGAGCAGCAGGTCGGTCCATCTTGACAAACTTGGAGTAAAGACTGAGATAAAGTGGAATTCCGGCATTGATGAGCTTATATTTGTACCTTTCCTTTTTGTTTAGATACTTGTTGATTGAAAGCGGGTAGTATGGCAGCGTCTTTTCTTCGACAGGAAATTCACGAATTCCACAACGGCAGAGGTTAGAAAGTACCTGCGAGAAGAGGAACGAGATACGATTGACAAACAAATAACGGATAGAACTCTCTATTTGTGTGTGTTCCATTGCAAAGTCCCAAAGCCTGCGGCAGATGAGAAGCAAGTCTGTTGACTTCTTCGGATTGGCACTTTTCATGATACTACCCTCACGCTGCACGTAGTTGTAGGCTATAGTGGGATCAAAAGCGATACGACGAGCCAAAAAGTACGCCCGCGGAGTAAAGTCCTGGTCTTCGTGCAATATTCCTTCATAGAATGTCAAATGGCGTGACTGCAGGTAACCCCGGCGATAGAGCGCCGACCAAGCTGCCGGAGGAGCATCGACGTTAAGCAAGAATTCCTCGCCACGCATCACCTTTCCTCCTGAACTGTCGGGCACATGGAAGGGCACAATATCCCCGGTTTCGGCTACCAATTGCAGACCAAAGCAAAGCACATCCAGACATTTTGACTCTGCATTGGCAAGCAAGTTAGGGAGAACGCCGGGCACGAGATAGTCATCACTATCTACAAACCACACATAAGTACCCCGTGCAGCCTTCAGTCCGGCATTGCGGGCTGACGAAAGGCCTTGATTTTCCTGTTCGATGACGACCCATGGTGCCGTCTGTACGCCGGCCTTTTCCTCCTCATTGCGAAAAGACTGCAGCACATCCATTGCATCGTCTTCCGTACCGTCATTGACTGCTATGATTTCATAGTCGTTGGGATCCAATCCTTGGTTTCGGATTGATGCTATGCATTGCCCTAACCATTTCCCTGTATTGTAGACAGGCAGTATGATGCTAAGTCTCATAAGTATCTGTTTTATATATGTTCGCGATTGCTAATATTTGGTAATAATAGACCAGTTGGCTACTATTATAAACTTTGACATTTGATTCCATCTGTACTTACTTGCCCCACAGGACAGTCCACCAAGTGCGAAGCAATCGTTTCTGTTGTTGCCACACCCATAGATGAAAGCAAGACCTAGTAGCAATCGCAGTCCTGGCAAATGTAAGAATCACAGCAGCTATGTCTGACAGTTGTCTACGTTTAGTCCCTGCCTTCATCATAGCGCCGGACGGACGCATCGTATAGTAGTAAGTGGGCATAGGAAGAGCCTTCGTCCCGATACCCGATCTTAGTAAGTATGTCAAAATAAACTCTTGGTCCTCTGCATAACGGTGATTTTCATTAAACCGAAGGCCTTGCCGAAGCAACTCGGATCTCCTAAACCAACAACGCCACAAGTTGTAGGGCACCTCGCCATCGAATGCCGCAAAACGATTGGACTGGCCGCTCTCTTCCCACACGAATGGCAAGACCACGAGGCTTGATATCCCAATCGCATCGAGCACAGACGTTTTATCAGTTTCTTCGTCTGTCAAAAGCACATAGTCATCGGCATCGACAAACCAAACCCATTCTCCCTGTGCGATGGACAACCCGGCATTGCGTGCAGCACTCACCCCGCGATTCGGCTGACGGATAAATCGTATGCTATTGCCATAATCAGCGACAATGTCTGTTGAGCCGTCTGTTGAGCCGTCATCGACGACTATTACTTCGCAATCGTATGGCAATGAGAGGACACTATCAAGACACGTCTTGAGCAAATCGCCGGCGTTGTAAGCCGGGATAACAACAGAAAGCATCTTCTTCGAAGCCGATTTCCTGTCACTCATAGATGATTAACTCTGTCTTTCGGTTTTGTTTCCAGAATGCGAGCTGGATTGCCTCCCACAGTAGTCTGTGGCGCTACATCCGCAAACACAGATGACCGAGCGCCCACAACAGCCCGCTTGCCTATGGTTACACCCATATTGATATAGGCATCCATGCCCACCCACGCACCTTCACACAACATTACCGGTGCAACGACGAGTCCTGTTCGGGCATTGTTGAGTCCGTCATGTCCTGCTGTACAGATATACGAATATTGGGAGAGACAAGCATCTCTCTCAAGCGTGACCATCGCCTGATTGTAGACTGTCGTATGTGGGCCAAGACAACTGCCTGCCTTAAGCGTCAAGTTCCAGGGAGCCCAGATTCGCGCCGAGGCATAGACTTCGCTTCTCCAACTGACATGTGCACCAAAGACTTTGAGCAACAACAATCTCCATGGACGGAACAACTTAGTGACAAATGGACGGAACAGTAGGGCATAGGTCACATTCCACATGGCTCGTAGCACTTTCGTTCTCAAACTCACCTTACCTATGTAAATCTTCTCGTTCATAGTCTTTGGATAGGATCTTGTAATTGGGTCACTTGGCTATATATCAAAAAAAGTGTGCTCAGCGAGATTGGTCGTGGACGGCCGAAACTTAGCATCTCCACCAAGGCAATAGCCAACGCAACAATTGATGCAGAGTGCTTTTCAGACGTAATGCAAAAGAATCATTGTCGGTGCTGTAGAAGAAACCTATTCCCTTACCCAAAGCGTGTCCCCCAACGCCCGAAAGACGGGCCTGCGTCCTAAAGCGGTCAGAGCAATAAGCCCGTCCGCGTGTAGTACGGCATACTTCGAGCATGGCATCTTCCGCTAAACAGACATTAGGTTCATAATCATTCAGCCTGTCCAAATACGGCAACATCACAGTTTGGAAAAAGTCAGTTGTAGCGAACCAATAGCGACACTCGCCCGCATGACCATTGATGGGCAAGTGCAACCATTTATATACGTTATGATCCTTACAGTCAGCCCGAAAGTCGAATGTCAACGGCTGAGAAGATTGCTTCAACAGACATTCACAGACAAGGCGTTCTATATTCAAAAGCTTAAGCCGACCTGTAACCTTGAAAAAGCATCCGGCTTCGCGTATGGCCGATGACAATTCGGTGGCCCTAGCTATCAGCAACGTCTCGTTGTAGCCCTTGCCTCTGCTTCGGTCGTATATGGTCCCTGCTGCATCTATCCATTCCACATCGTCACACAAACCGGCAAGCCGATTCCTCACCGTGCCTATATGTCCGGAGTTCTCGGCAAAGACAATACGCATTGCGACCTTATGGCAAGATTTAGCCAACGACGCATAGTGGCGAATAGCTTCTTTGTATTGCTCGACCCGTTGTTCGATCGAGAATTCCGTTCCACGCATTCCTCGTGGATCGACCGTCGCTGTCAGCAATATAGGAATCACGATCATGGTCAAGATTCATTACATATCTTCCTGTTGCTCACGCCATTCGGCATACTCATCTGGAGTAATAGGGTCTTCCTTCTCCCATAGGATAGGGTAGTCCGCCACCTTGTCACACTGAGAAGCAGCCCCGACGACAAACCACAGAATCACGCACTGCACGGCACCGGCTGTGATGGCATAACCCTCAAAGGCCATATGCGAGGAGATGGCGACTAGTAAGCCAAACATCAACTGTGCGTATGGTGTCTGCTGCACAGTAGCATACCGGAAGTTCTTCCAGGCAATGGGCACCACCAAAAGAAGATAGGCGATAAAACCCAGCCAGCCTTGCTGAGAAAGCATTCCCAAATAAGAGCTACCCAACTCGATAGAACCGTTGGTAGCGCTGTAAAATGTCTCTGCCATAGGCAATTCGATATCACACGAATAGGCACCAATTCCGACCACAGGACTCTCCCGAAGTTCCATATAGCGCAAAGCCCAGATATAACCACGTGTGGACGAGAAAGTGTCCTCGATGGTCTCGTTGTTGACATCCTTCTTCAACATCGTCTCGGCATAGGGCATAAGGTAAGGCATAGCCAGAATAGTCAGGATGGTAATCACTACGCCTGCCGTCATCAGTTTTGAAGCGCTGCGGCGCAGACGGAGATAGATGACGATGATCGAACCGACCAATCCCGCGGCCAGCGAACCACGGCTAGCGGAAGTCAACAACACTATCAGACACATCGCCCACAACGAAGCGATGATAACATATTCACGCTTCTCCGTACAACGGAAGAACAGTGCTGACAGCCACACCATAGTGACCATTACATACATTGAGAGGAAGTTGGGGTGTCCTGTCACTCCCATATATCCGCTGATACCGCCATAATTGTACATGCCGAAGCCCAACACATAGCCAGCGAAACTCCAAATAGTAATGATGCCAGCAGACCAAAGTACACCCATTGCCATTTGCCGGCGCACCCTGTCGACTTCTCCGCCATGAAAGAGCGGCGAAGCAGCAATAAAGAGAAATGCGAACTGCATAAAGCGGCTCCAGGGCTTGAAAAACTCTGGAATGTCATTTGCCGCAATACTCAACACTATTGTGCCGATGAAGGCCAATGCACTCAAACTAAGACCTACACCGCCTTGATTCGCCTTTATCATAACCAGGATGGATGCCAAAATCATAAACAACTGGTTGGTGGGCAACGGCGATGGTATCGGATACATAATTTGCATGAATCCGACCAATAGTACAATGGTAGCTATAAAGACGTTTCGGTTCGAGAACATAATTTAATTTCTTCCGATATAGATTAAGTTTCTCTATGTGATGTTCGATTTCAGATTATCTTAATTTGTAAGTTCCGACGAGGACTGCTTGGCTTCCTTATCTTGGCTCCTCAGGTTCCGGATAAACTTGGCTGGACACCCGCCAACGAGTGTATAGGGTTCGACATCCTTGGCTACCGTAGCACCCGATGCCACCAAAGCCATCTCTCCTATCGTCACTCCCGGCAACACGATGCAGCCGACAGCCACTCCGCTCCCACGGCCTATACGCACCGTACTTGAAGTGCCTTGGCGGGAAACAATACGCGGTCCGTCAGGGTCAAGAGGATGAAATCCAGTCATAACGATGCACCTCGAACTGACTACAGCCTCCGGTTCGATGATAATTCGTCCTCCCACGTTGAGCATAAATAGGGCCTCGTGTCCGATATTGCAGCCATCACCAAACTCCAGTTCGCCGATGCCTTGCACTTGAACGCCTTGAAATATCTCAACGTTATGGCCCACCTTAACACCAGCCCATCGGAAGAGACGTGCCTTAAAGTTGCCAAATCTGCTATTAGGCAACAAGGTCATCAACAGATTCACAAAATACATCCTTTTCGAATTGACCATACCGATACTTTTTTTATAATTGTGTGCTTTCTTTTCGAAGTCTGCCTATTTCACGATCTACCATCAACCTATAGAACAGCCCTTGCCGCGTGTGCCAATACCAACCGGCATAACCATCCAGGAATCCTCCTAGCAATACATAGCGCGCTATGAAATAGACCACAGCGCGCAGATAGCGAGGGCAGTGGCCATAGAGATTTTTCATCCAACGCTTGCGTTCGGCATCAGTGCCAGACAGACGGCCATTCACCTCAGCAGAGGCAGCATGTGATCTACCACTCTTGGAATGAACGGACACAACGTCGTGCTCGACACACACCTGCATTAGTGCCTCTCTTCGGGCATACCCCCTATGTTTGTTCCACCACCAGTCGAGAGGTTTCAAGTTCCAGTCTGTTTGGTCGGCGTCCCATTGGGCGGTCTGTCCAGAGGTGACAATCAGATGTTCGTCCATCAGTTTATCTTCGCTTCGGCCAAAGCCACGACGTATAACTTTAATTTGCGGAGCGGGATACCAACCGCCATGCATCAGCGGACGCCCCATAAAAATGATTTTCTTGTTTACATAGACACCGTTGATTTGTGTTAAGCCGGTGTCACTCAAGGATGAGTCAGAGCCATGTGGCGTGCTTGCTGTCCACTTGGGCAATTGCTCCTCGGCCAAACGGGCCAATGGAGCTTCTATAATCTCGTCGGCATCAACGCGCCAAATCCATTCGGTGTCAATAGGAACATTGTCGATGGCCCAATTGAATTGTTCAGCCTGGCAACTGAACGGATGCTGCACCACCCGTGCGCCCATTGTGCGAGCTATGTCACAAGTCTTGTCTGTGCTGTAACTATCGACCACAAGCACATCTCGACACACTTGCCGCACCGATGCAATGCACCGCGCAATGTGTATCTCTTCGTCTTTGGTCAGTATGATAGCTGTGATGTCTTGCATTATAGTACAAATAATATAAGAAGAGTCTTCGTCTTGCCTGGTCATCGTTCCCGATGCCGCAACTTGCAGCTATCACGGCGCAAAGTGCGAAAGAGTGTGTCCCACTGCTGCATTACATGTTCCTTGTCAAACTTGCGTACGCTCTGTTTAGCATTAGTTGCCAACTTGACTCGTTCGGTGGCGGAGGTCATCAGTTGACGCAGACGCGAGACATAGCCATCGATATCCCCAAAGGGAACCACATAGCCATCATGTCCATTACTGATGATGTCATGCACACCTACATACTCAAAAGCCATAACGGGAATGCCCAATTGCATGGCCTCAATCAGCACGATACCGAAACCCTCATATTCGGAGGTAAGGCAGAGTATATCAGATACCTGAAGTTCCGGACGCACGTCATGCACAGCCCCCGGCATCAAGAAAGTCGACTCAAGTCCCATTTCTCTGCAAAGGGCACGCAGCCTATTGGCCTCGAAGCCGTCCCCAAGTACTTTGACGTGCCAATCCGGAAAGTCTGGTTTAAGTCTTTGCCAAATCTGCATCATAAGGTCGATACGTTTTTGCGGAGCAAGACGCGCCACAACGACTATCTGGCGGCTACCGTCATTAACACGACATTTGGCTTCATTCTCTTCTGCGACAAGTGACGAGAAATTGGGAATGGCCTGCGCATTGGACAAATGCCAAGCCTGTAAGTCTTCGTTTGTGAGACAGACGAAACGGTCGTACTGACTGTAAATCCACCGCACACTCCACCGGTGCAGCCACCGGCCTATACGCCCCATAAATTGTCTGTCGAATACCTCCAGACCTTGTCGGCTCTGATGCATCTCGGCTACAACAGGTGTATGGGGTGTGACAAAGGGCAGTATCCAAGTCACAAGCGGACAGTGTGCATTGACGATGATGTCCGGTTGCTCCTCTCTGATGATTTGGCGCACACGGCTTATGGCTCGTACAACGCCCTTCAGCCGCACCCACGGATTGCCCGGGGTAGTGGCTATGCCTGCCGTCATAAAACGGACGCGTGAATCAAGCGGATAGTAGGGCTGCATCTCCCAATCTTCGATATCACAAACCGAGATATCGTAACCATGGGCCGCAAGCCAGTTGATCTTGTCGCTCTCAATGCGGGCTACACCGCCCACTTGGTCCATCTGTATGCAGAAGTAGAGAAGTTTCATTTCCTTCTGATAGGGTTTCACATCCGGGACTTCGTTCGCCCCCATAGCAGAAGGGCAGGCAACGGATATCGTGAGGTATAGGAAACAATTACGCTGGTTGTGGCCGTGAGGACGATGCTCGAAGCAAAACTGAAGATGAAATTACCCACATCGCCCAAACCCGGCAACAGTTTGGCGGGCAGGCTCCAGTAGACAAGACTTTGCAGGATATAGATACCCAACGTGTTGCGTCCGACAGTGTCGATGAAAGCGACAAGATGGTCCGACAAACTTCGGGAACCAGTCTCTTCTCCTCGACCGTCTGCCGACACAGAATCGGCATCACGGCGGAAGAAGCGCTGACCTATCAACAGAAATGCCAAACTAGCGGATGTGCCAGTCAAATACCGATAGACAGTTCGACCTACCACCTCCCAACCTGTCACACCACCTTCACCTGAAAGTTCGATGGCCGAGGTGTTCATGGCATAGAACCCCGAAAGCCCATCCCAAAAGGAGAAAAGAACGGCAAACAGCAACACAGACAAAGGCAACAGCCAATGCCGAAGCGTAGCCAACTGCGACTCCAACCGATGGAAAGCAAAACCCGTCCAAAAGAAGGGATAGAGAAAGACAAAGCCTTTGAGCAAATCGTCCTTAGACGCCATATTGGGGATAATCCCTACGAAACACAAGCCATACAGCAACAGGCACGAACCAACTCCGGCTATGCTATATCGCCCTTGGCAGAGCCTGACGGACACCCATGCGACCAGGAAACAAAAGAATAGGGCTCTCAAAAACCACCAGCCGTAATGACACAATCCATCGACTGCAAAATAACGGCACAGCCAAACTACCGAGGATGGGTGTATCTCTTCTCCGCTGAAAACAAGTTTTAACCCTGCCAAACAGAAGAACCACAAAAAGCCCCATACTACATAAGGCAGCATCAAGGCTATAGACTTCTTGCGGAGGTACGTACCGAAACCTCCTCTGCCCACCGAGAACCACCATCCGCTCAATACGGCGAATAGGGGCATATGGAACGAACCGATAAGCATATAGCAAGCATTACCATAGTCTGTAACAAAAGCATCACAAGACATCAGATGCCCCCATACCACCAAGAAGATGGTCAAAGCTTTCAATCTGTCTATCCAAAGTTGTCGCATAGGGCGAAAAAGTGCAAACTATCTTGCCGGAGGGCATGACAGACAATTCAAGAGTCGGATATAGATATAACCCAATCGTACGGGTAAACAGCGATGCACATCGCGGACTGCAGACTTAAGCCACTGTCTGCACATCGGACGAGCACGAAAGAGCGATGGCGCTGGCAATGATCGCAACTGCCGGTAAGCATCATAAGCCCCTTTGGCATCAAAAAGACGGACCGCATCCTTCATCTGCCAACGTTTGTGCTCTTCTATAAGATTGTAAAGCACAATATTGCATTCCTGTCCATATTGTCGCAACAAAGCCGCCTCTCCTCGGATAACTTCGTTGAGCGAAGCATAGCGGGCCCGCTTGCGTTCGGGAGACATAACGGAACCCTCACGCAGCAAGTAGAGATAGGTCTGTTGCGGAATAGCGTAAGCAGACTGTGCCACGCAAGCTATATGGAAACTCCACAGTTCGTCTTCGTGCATAATGCCTTCGACAAAATGAATATCATTCTGTTCCAAAAAGTCGCGGCGCAGCAGTTTGTTCCATGGCATGACATACCAGCCCCAACGATAGGTGCGTATTATATCCGCATTGCTATCTAAAGGACCTTCAGATAAGGAAAATGGCAGTGTTAATCCCCAATCACAAACAAAACTATGGTCAGCAAAGACAAAATCATAGTCCCGTTCAAGCAAAGGTCGCGCCAAAGTAGCAAGGCTCTGAGATGTAAGACGATCGTCACTGTCCAGATAGAAAATATAACGGCCAGTAGCGGCTCGGGTACCGGTATTGCGCGCAGCACTTGCTCCCCGATTGCAGTCATGCGCCAGCAGTCGGAAACGGATAGGTCCGCCATAGGCATCGATAGCATGGCGGGCTATGGCAATGCCATCGTCCTGACTACTGTCGTCCACCAAAATGCACTCCACCTCACCCTCATACGCCTGTGCCATAACCGACTGAAGACATCCTTCGATGTAGTCAGCCACGTCATAAACTGGAACAATAATGGAGATACTGGGCCAACCCATCATAGGTCCTTCGTTTCCTTTGATACTACAACCTCGCCCTCAGGCGAAATCTGAACCCATCCGAATCTTGCCAAAGATGGGTCTCCTGGAAGATTAAACCATCGTGTAGGGCAACATACAAGAGGATGGAGCAAACTGTTCTGTGCTGCCCAATAGCTGAACGTGCTGTTGGCTATCACAAGTGCGCGGCACTGCGACATCAAGTACATATCGAGAAAAGAGTCAGTACCGGTATTCCAGTCGACTACCGTCATCCCTTCTTCATGGAAAGCCGTGCGCACCCACTCAGGGTCATCGGAGAAGAAGTAGAACACAGGATGCACCACTCTCGCTTTCACATAGGCTATAGCAGTGCGGTAGTAGGCTTCGGTACAAATGCCGACAAATATCTGCGAGGTAGGGCAAGTCAAGAAATCACCGCGGCGCACATGGATGCCCACAGCATTCTCCCCCTTCATCTTTTCAGCCAGAGCTGCCGTACGCGGTGTCACACGGTCAAGGCGATAGTCAAAATGAAAATCCTGCACCGGATAGCTGTCCGGCTCCTGGAAATATCCTTCGTGAAAGAAATCATACCACCGCTCGTGGTGTGTATCTGTGGCTACAAAAGGCATACGCCGACCATATGGTTCGAAAAACTTACGGTTTAACCCGGACATAACGTAGCCAATCCAATAGATTAGCCGAGATGTAGGAGGCATGTCTACATGAAAACACCTGTCGACTTCCAGCCCATAATGTTCCCATAGCCAACGGCCTGCATAAAAGCCGCAAATGAGACTATGCGGATACTTTCGTCTTAAGTATTCACAATAAGCATAGGAGAACATCTGGTTGCCCAGCCCTCCGCGAAACTCCACTATCTTGATGTTTGTCTTCATGTACACGAATCTGTCAGTAAGCAAATATAAGCAGAAATACCATTATCGACCTTTACCCATATACCGACGCAAACGATTTGCCAAGCGAAGAGCCAAACGATGCCGCCAACCGAAATGAGCGGCAAGCAAACGAGTATAGTACTGTGTGTTGGAATGACCGCAATGGCTGAGGGTAAAGAGCAGATTCTCGTAGAGCAACATCTGAAAGCAGAAGTCTGCCCCTTTAATCAGTTCAGGAAGATAGTATGCCATCTCACGCTCGGGGCTCTGCGACCGGGCACTCAGTCCTGTACCCTCCTCCTGATGATAGACTGCCACATTCCTCTCTGCCCAGGCGACACGCCCACAGCGGGCCATCCGGAGGTAAAACTCCAGATCTTCAAAATACGACATCCGTTCGTCAAAGCCGCCATAAAGCTCTATGACATCACGCCGAATGGCACAATTGCGTGCTGTGAGACTAAATCGCCCTAACCACAGACAAAGCATAGGATGTCGGGTGGTGTGCGTTTGCAAAAGACGCTTAGCCGTATTGTAATCACACATAGGAACAGACGCAGAGGGCATGTCTTCCCGAGAATGCATCCACACCGTACGGCCGCAGACAATGGGGCACTGCGGATGACGATTGATTGTAGTGACAAAAGTATCAAGGGCTTCTGGCAACAACTCATCGTCCGCATCAAGGAAGACTATCCACTCGCCCTTAGCCGCTCGAATACCGGCATTGCGGGCCGACGACACACCTCCGTTGTCCTTATGGAGACATACGAACCGCGCATCTGTGGCCGCATAAGCATCGGCCAAACTCCCGCTGCCGTCCGTCGAACCGTCATCAATCACAATGCATTGCCACTCTCCCTGCCACGTCTGGGCACAGACAGAGTCAAGGGTGCGCTTCACGCGGTCGGCCTTGTTGTAGAGCGGTATGACGATGGAGAATTTCATAGTCGGATTGGTTCGGAACATTCGGTTACAAAGACACACAAGTATTCCTTCACTCACTCACCGGAAAGGGGATTGTCTTTTGTCTTAACCACACGACATGGCACGCCGGCAGCAACGCTCCCTGCAGGAATATCATGGGTCACCACACTACCGGCTCCAATGACACTACCCGCCCCGATGTGTACGCCTTTCAAGACGATACAATGCATGCCAATGAAAACCCCGTCATCAATACGAACAGGACGACTATCGGTACATAAGCGATCTTGATGTCCATCAGTATCACCAATCAGAGTATCAGTTCCGACCATCACTCCCTGCCCTATACTGACCTCTGTATCTGCCACGATGCTGACACCCGAGAAACCGCAACAATCGCCGATGGTGATCGAAGCCTGGTCTGTCCTCGTCTGCAGCACGCACGGATGGGAAATGCCCCGCCCGTTGAAGAGAGTAAGCGAGTTGAATATACAGTTGCGGCCAATACGGATTGTGGAGTGCTTGAACCGTTCAAGTCGCGTATAGCCGTTGAAGCGCACCCCTTGCCCGCAGTCCACTCCATATAGTGAGGCTGTGAGCCGCATACGCGCAGTCCAATAACTGCCGGCCACGGCTCTCTCTATGGCATGAACCATGGCGGCAAGTTCGGCCCTTATATCAGCCTTGCGAAGTTTGGACAAAGGTCTCATCGTATATTGTGTTTATTGGGCATCAAGCGAAAGTGAATGGTTGTCGGACGGCTTTCCGTCATCTTCGGGCAGGACCTTTACGACCTCAAGTTCCACCCCTCCTATTGCAGCAGCAGTGTCTGTAAACGACGACTGATAACTGCCGATGATTCTGTCGCACCGTGACAATAGCCACAAGTCAGCGAGAGCATCAGCAATAGCCTGCGGATTGTTGCGGTCGAGACTGTGTTTGGGACGGACGAGGATGCGTCCAGGCAACGACCGGGTAAGGGCACTCTCGTCAGAAGGATTGTCGGTGGCGAGAAAGAAGCGTGTCTGCGGATTTTGCTCCACTGCTTTTCTCATACGCTGCTCAAAGGCCTCCGTCGGCGAATATTGCCAGGACAGGCTGTGATCGGACCGACGGATATGCACCCCTATGCAACCGCTGACATCTAGAGAAGGTATCTGCTTGGGATGAAACATCGAGAAGTCAGGGCTCAACGTAATGTTCTCACAAGTATGCACTAGCAAGTGGCGCTGACTACGGAGCATAGACAAACTGTCACCGATATGCTTCTTGCCGTAAGTATTGGCCCAAACATCGCCTATTATGAGACCTGGCCAATGGCGCTCAAGGAAATCTATGCCACGCGCCACACGCCTACGTCCTTGCAAGTCGACGACACGGGCCGGAAAGCCTTCGAACAGACTGCGGAAGCTGGCATTCAAGTCAGGCGCGGTCACCCAAATGAAGACGGGACGTTGTCCTGTCTTGCGGGCAAGGTCAAGCACTCCGGCCATGGTACGCATGCGGTTGCAAAGACCTCCGTATGTAAGCAGACAAAGAAGCATAGTACAGTTATTACAAATGCTTTCGGATTTGATCCTTCAGTCGGCCGAGACGGATGCGCAACCGGTCGAATGCAGATGGGGAGACACTTGCGAGCCAAGATTCATAGAACTGACGCCGGAGAGCGATGCGGCTGAAACTGAACTGGGAACGACGTATGGCATCCGGCAACGGTTGGTCGGCGATATGGTCCGCCCAAGCCACGGCTTTGGCATAGACAACTTCGTAGCTGTCACGCTCCGGACAGACGAGCGGTGAGGCACTCAACATAGCCAAATAAGCGTCACTGTCGGTGTCAAGACGGCGCACCTCATCTGCCAATTGGGCATACGAGGCAAAGTCTGCTGCACGAACGAATGCGGCGGGGTTGAAGACGCGCGTCACCTCGGGGTCTCCCCAATAGATAGGCACACAACCGGAAGCAAATGCCTCGACCAGTTTTTCGGTGGTGTAGCCCGGATGAACAGAATTTTCGGCTGCGAGGGCGAACTTATATCCGCTCTGGAACTGTATCTTGTCCGGCACAGGACCGCCCACATTGTTGTTCCATCGGCCGCCGCTGTCCACTGTCTTGTATTGGCACAAAGCCCGATAGATACGTTGCCGTTCGGTCTCCCGTCCGACAGGCTCTGCACTTATCACCATGGCACAGAAACGTCTCTGCAGTGCTTCTTCCGCCGACAACTGCGGACGATGTTCCATACGGAGCGTTGCATTCACCCCGAATGGAGTGCAGTAATAATTGGGAAGGCGGATATAGCGGTCGCCATAGTCAAGGTACTCGAACCCGATGGCATAGTCAGCCATATTGAAGTCCGGACATATATTCTCGCCCGTGTAGAAGACCTTCACACAGCGGTCAGGCACATACAAGTGGCTTTGCCCAAAGATAGAGAAAACAACAATGTCGGCTTGTGCTGGGTCGTCGACAATCTCTACCTTATGGTGTTCCCGCAAGGCGCGTGTAAAGATAAAACCTTCACGGTCAAAATGCTGCCAGAAATCGCAGAAGAAGAGTTTCATGTATTATACATTGCCGTTCGCTAGCCAAAATATTCTATATAACGTAAACATCCAGGACGTCCGCTCCTATAGTAGCAGCCGCCACTTCAGGTATTCCTTCCACCAATGGAGCGAGCGGTGCGCGGACTGGATGCGGAGATATTCGCCTCGCACCTTATGGGCATTGCGGGGGTCGGACGTGAGACTGCCGGACTTGCGGTAGCGGGCTATCGGGAAATCAAGAATCAGGAAAGTCTCCGTTCCGACAGCGTAGTAGATTTCGTAGAGGACCTTATAGTCGGCTGCAAAAGTATAAGTCGTATCGAAGGCGAATGTTTCCGGCTTACAGCGCACGAAAGTAGACTGATGGGAAAAGGGCAACCGAAAAGGAACGACATGGGCAGGCTCAGCATAATGCTCGACTACATGGCCATCCGCAAATACATTCGTCGTGCCGCCGCCTATGACGCTGATGGCCTGTGGGTTGCCGCATGTCAGAAGCGCTCCTCGCGGTCCGAACACACTCTCCAGCACTCCACTCGACGCAAAAGTGTCGCCGGCATTCATGAAGTTGACCCACTCTCCCGTGACCCTCTTGAGGCCTTTATTCATGGCATCATAGATACCCTGGTCCGGTGCGCTGACATAAGTCAGGCGGTCGGGATAGCGCTGTGCATAACGCTCCAGCAAATCTACAGTACCATCGGTCGAAGCTCCGTCAATGACGATGTATTCAACATCGGCGTACGTCTGGCCGAGCACGGAGAGCATCGTCTCCTCCAGTTGAGGGCAGGCATTGCGGCACACTGTGACAACACTGACTTTCATACCGGTGCTAGGTTCAATAGGTGCCGAGGTCATAAATGTGCGAATAGTCGAAGCCCTGAGAGAAGAGCATCACACAAATGCTGCCACTAGTGCGTCCGGCTACGAAGCCATTGCAGCAAGCCAACATGCACATCGAGACAAGATAGGCCATACCATGGTCGAGCTTGGCCTGTTGCTCGGCAGGCAGCTGGCGGTTTATCCACGAGTGACCGTCGTAGTCAAGAAACGAAGTGTCGGAAGTGAAGAGGAGCGAGCCGAAAGCTTCCTCAAACTTGCGGTAGGCGGCAGCATCCTCGGTCGCAAGAAAAACCCGGTCATACCGACCCTCGTCAAGCAGATGGCGGGCTTCGGCTATGAGCATCTCCGGCGAAGGCTGAACGGGATGGTCTGCCAAACGGCGTGCGGTATAGTCAGTACCCCGGCACTGAATGCCGAGCACCCGTTCACCGGGACGGAAGAGAGATTCGCGTGCAGCATGTGCGGTCTCCAAAGCCCTGCGGCTAAGGCGCATATAACGGGCGCCATAGGCCCGCCACATGCGGTGAGTGACACTATTCGGATCAAAGCATTCCCAGTCCCACCATGGCATTTTGAGCTGACCGGCGCGTTGCGGGTCGGTAGTGTCGAACACATGCGGTTGCTCAAGACTGTCGTCGACATCACAAAGACTGAGGCCTGCGGGCTGTTCGAAGTAATATTCCCACGCATTGAACTGCCCGAGGCGGGTAGCACTCAGATAGGTGTTGGGGAAAGTCTGGAGGTCGATGACGGGCGTCAGATGACAACGATGTGTGTAACGCACGAAACCCATCGTCTGTACCACGTAGGAGAAGAGTCCGGGAGCGCCGGCTTTAGGACGGAAGATGCAGGGCCGCCCTCCGTCAGGCCATCCGACACGCTGCAGCTCGAGCCACTTGAGGCCGTCTTTGGCCATGTGTTTCAACAGGTTTGTCATAAGGATTCAGCAGAGATAATATTTGTGGAACTTGCAATAAGCCGCAAAACCGATGCAAGCTGGCAATCGGTAGTGAAAAGAGGCTTTCGAACAAGCCGGATGCGGCACGACTCGACGTATGATGCCGTAGAGGCGGCGTAACTTCCGGCGGTCTGCCCATTTGGCTGTCATTGTGAAGAAAAGCGCCTTCTGACGTTCCAATTCACCGACATAACGGGCTCGTTTCTCCTTAGGCAAGCCCGCAATGATTCGGCCGTATTCGGTCAGAATGCAGCACCAGGCTTCGTAGTGAATGTCATGATTCGGACAAGTCTGCAACGAACCGGGACGGACGCGATAGAGGTAAGTAACCTCACCAACGCTGACCACCCGCGGTTCACTGACCATAAGGGCAAAACGCCAGGGATTGTCCTCATGAATAAGCCCCTCGACAAACCGCAACTTGCGAGCTTCGATAAAATCGCGACGGATGAGTTTGTTCCACGCCATGACATAGGGCTCATTGTGCACTTCTACAACGGATGGGGTTTCGTCAGCAAACTGCCCATAACCTCCATAGGCAATGTCTGCACCATTGCTTTCCGCGGCGCGAAAGAGGGCTTCCAGACAAGACGGTGCAAGCCTATCATCACTGTCTACAAACAAGACATAGCGGCCACGGGCCGACTGCAGACCGGTATTGCGGGCGGCACTCAAACCCCGGTTATGGTCGTGCTGCAACAAGCTGCCTTCCATATTGGAGGGCATTTGTGCAAGCAAATGCTGCGCCAAAGTCTCAGAACCGTCAGTCGAGGCGTCGTTGACCACAAGCACCTCACATGGGCCATCGAAGGTCTGTCGGGCAATGCTGAGCAGACATTCTTCTACGTACGACCTGACATTATAGAGGGGAACAATGATGGAGATGAGCATGGTATTCTGACCGGACGGCATAAAGGCTCCGCCACGCCTGTCACAGACGGCGCTATAAGGATGCATGCCTCAACGGGCAAAGCGAAGGGACGTGCCAAAGGGATTCGGTCATGAACAAAAAGCCCGACATTGCGCGTCTGTGTATGGGGACAAAGATACATATTTAAAAGGAATGTATCAAGGTTTTGGACAAAAATCTTGGGTTTTCGCAGCGAAATCGGCCTATTTGGGCGGAAAAATCGTCAAAACAGAGGTCTTTTCCGGCCGCTTGGCCTGCCTTACAGGGTCAATGCCGCGGCAAAAGCGAGACAGATAAAGCCATAGACTGTCCGGATTTGGCCGTATAGTTAAGGAAAAAGTCCTATCCAACTGGCCAGCAAAATTTTTCCAACTGGTTTTCAAAAAAAATCCAACTGGCGTGCAATAGAGCCTCGCGCGGCTTCGGACAAACGAACATTTCAGCAAATGCAATTTGCGACTTCTTTTTTCGATTCCTAGATTAAGTTACCCACACGAATCAACACAGACCCACTTCTTTTCCCATCCTATAACACAAGGCAAGGTCAGAATATACAGAACTGAAAAAACAGAAAAGTTCAATTAAAATATGCAAACACTATAGCTATTTTTGTTAATAATTGTTTAGAAAAAGGCGAAAACGCACAAAAAATGTATAATTTTATTGAAAAACTTTTTGAGTTATATGAGAATTGTCTACCTTTGCACCGCAAAATTTTAAGAAAATTGAAAAAGAAATCCCTTATTCCTGATTTTTTGTTTGAGGTCAGTTGGGAGGTGTGTAATAAGGTAGGCGGCATCTATGCCGTCCTGTCGACCAAAGCCGCAACTCTGAAAAATGAAATAGGAGACGGACTCGTATTCATCGGTCCGGACCTTTGGCACGACACCGAATCCCCTTTCTTTGACCCGCAACCATCGCCCACACTGGCCGAATGGGCAGAATGTGCCCGCACACAGAACCTAAAAGTACGTGCGGGCCGCTGGAAGGTACCCGGACAACCGCAAGTTGTTCTGGTCGATTTCCGTCCTTTCTATGCCGTCAAGAATGCCGTGTATGGACAAATGTGGGAATGGTATGGTGTGAACTCGCTGGCCGCTTATGGCGACTATGATGAGGCTTGTGCGTTTGCCTATGCATCGGCACGGGTCATCGAGAGCCTATACCGGCATCTCTGCCCTCAGCGCAGCCAAGTCGTGGCGCATTTCAATGAGTGGACGACAGGCATGGGTCTGCTCTATCTGCACCACACGCTGCCTTCTGTTGCAACCGTGTTCACTACTCACGCCACATGCGTGGGCCGCAGCATAGCCGGCAACCACAAGCCACTCTACGACCAGTTGCAGAACTACAATGGCGACCAAATGGCAGAAGAACTAAATATGGTCAGCAAACACAGTGTGGAGAAACATGCGGCGCAAATGGCCGACTGCTTCACTACCGTGAGCGACATCACTGCAGCCGAATGTAACCGCCTGTTGGAACGTGACCCTGTGGTTACGCCCAATGGCTTCGAGGAGGACTTTGTTCCCCGCGGAGTTGCATTCGGCCGGACCCGCAGGGAAAGTCGCGCTGCATTCAGCCGTCTCGTGGAGTGCCTGACTGGCCATAAGCCGTCTGACGATGCTTTGTTTGTCGGTACAGCCGGACGTTGCGAATTCAAGAACAAAGGCATCGACGTATTCCTCGACACGTTGTCCCGGTTGCGCAGTCGTGACTTCAACCGCGAGATTATAGCCTTCATCATGATTCCGGGCTGGGTGCAGGAAGCACGTGCCGACGTGCGCCAACGCTATCAGAGCAATGCTTCGTTCCCTTCTGCAGTAAGCGACCCCGTGTTCACGCATGCTGTCTACAACTATTTTGACGATGCCATCCTCTCGCGCATCCACCAACTGCAGTTTGCCAACAATCCATCTGACCGCGTCAAGGTAGTCTACATCCCATGCTATCTGAACGGCAACGACGGGTTGCTCAACCGCGACTATTACTCAATGTTGGCAGGACTTGACCTGACGATCTATCCTTCCTACTACGAGCCATGGGGCTACACGCCCATGGAGTCGGTGGCCTTCGGAGTACCGACAGTGACGACCAGCCTGTCTGGATTCGGCATGTGGTGCCGCAGCATCGGCAAGCAGGAATTGAAGGACGGCGCAGTCGTCGTACACCGCACGGACTCGAACTACGATGAGGTTGTCAACCGTATTGCCGATGTTATAATCGAATGTACGACAACCGACACGGCCGACATGAAGCAGATACGTCGCGAGGCCCGCAAACTGGCCGGTCGCGCAGTGTGGACCAACTTCATCCGCTACTACGACGAAGCCTATGATATGGCACTTCGCAAAGTACAGACCCGTATAAAAGGCTAACACTATATACCTTTGTATTTAAAAGGCTGCATAGGCTGCCTGAAGAGGACAGCCCTTCGAATGAAAATCAGACAAAATCCCTTTAGTAATTCTATTATTCACCAAATAAACATTTTGACATGAAAGTACAGGTTTGCAACACCAACGCCCCCGTTTGGCGTACGTTTTCCGTCAAGTCGAAGTTGCCTGCCGAACTGGTAGACCTCAAGACCGTCGCCCACAACATGTGGTGGTCGTGGGATGCCAACGCCCGCGAACTCTGGCGCCAACTGGACATAGATTTGTGGCGCAGTGTAGGTCACAACCCCGTCGCTCTACTCGAGACGATGAGCCTCGACAAGCTGAACGCCATCGCAGCCGATGAGCAACTGATGGAACGTGTGAACGACGTTGTCACCCGCTTCAAGGCTTATATGGCCGAGCCCAAAGACTCCAAGCGGCCTTCAGTAGCCTACTTCTGCATGGAGTACGGCCTCGCCTCTTGCCTGAAGATCTACTCCGGCGGTCTCGGCATCCTGGCCGGCGACTATGTAAAGGAAGCTTCGGACTCGAACATCGACTTCTGCGCTGTCGGATTCCTCTACCGCTACGGATATTTCACACAGACGCTTTCGGCCGACGGTAGTCAAGAGGCCAACTACGAAGCTCAGAACTTCGACCTCCTTCCCATCGAAGCCGTAAAAGAAGCCGACGGTTCGCAGGTGATTCTGGCCGTTCCTTACCACGACAACCTGACCGTTTACGCCCGTGTATGGCAAGTCAACGTAGGCCGCGTCAAGCTTTACCTGCTCGACACTGACTTCGACAAGAACTCCGAGTACGACCGCAGCATCACTCACCGTCTGTATGGCGGCGATTGGGAGAACCGCATCAAGCAGGAATATCTGCTCGGCATCGGCGGCATCTTGCTGCTCGACAAACTGGGCATCAAGCGCGACATCTACCACTGCAACGAAGGCCATGCCGCTCTGATAGCCGCCCAGCGTATGTGCGACCTCATCGAAAAGGAAGGTCTGACCTTCCCGCAAGCTCTTGAAGTGGTGCGCAGCAGCGCCCTTTATACTTGCCACACTCCAGTTCCAGCAGGACACGACTACTTCGACGAAGGTCTCTTCAGCAAGTATATGCGTCACTTTGCCGACAAGTTGGGCATCAGCTGGGACGACCTCATGAATATGGGCCGCGAAACTCCGGGTGAGGGCAAGTTCTCTATGTCTGTATTCGCGCTCAACACATGTCAGGAAGCCAATGGCGTGTCTAAGTTGCATGGCGCTGTTAGCCGCAACATGTTCCAACCCGTTTGGAAAGGCTATGCACCCGAAGAACTCCATGTGGGTTATGTCACCAATGGCGTACACCACCCGACGTGGGCTGCCAGCGAATGGAAGAGCTTCTACACAAAACTGTTCGGCGAGAACTACTACGCCAACCAGACTAGCAAGGCTATGTGGGAAAAAGTCTACGAAGCCGACGACGAGGAGATATGGAACATCCGCAAGACGCTGAAGAAGAAGCTCTTCGAGTTTATCAAAGACGAAGTGGCCAACAACCTCCGCAAGAAGCAAGAGAACCCAGCCAAGATTCTGCAGGCCGTCAATGCCCTCAACCCCGACGCTTTGACCATCGGCTTCGCACGCCGTTTCGCCACTTACAAGCGCGCACACTTGCTCTTCACCGATCTGGATCGCCTGGACCGCATCGTCAACAATCCCGACCGTCCGGTTCAGTTCATCTTCGCCGGCAAGGCGCATCCAGCTGATGGAGGCGGTCAAGGCTTGATTCGCCGCATCGTCGAAATCAGCCGCATGCCACAGTTCTTGGGCAAGGTTGTATTTGTCGAGAACTACGACATGGACATTGCCAAGCGTCTTGTATCTGGTGTCGATATCTGGATGAATACTCCTACCCGCCCGCTTGAAGCTTCTGGCACATCTGGCGAAAAGGCCATACAGAATGGCGTCCTCAACCTGTCTGTGTTGGACGGCTGGTGGTACGAAGGCTACAAAGAGGGTGCCGGTTGGGCATTGACCGACAAACGCACCTTCCAGAACCAGTCTCTTCAGGACCAACTCGACGCCGAAACCATCTACACAATGCTCGAGACAGAGATTGTACCGCTCTACTTCGCACGCAACCGCAAGGGATATTCATCCGACTGGGTAAGGTGCATCAAGGATTGTTTGGCCAAGATTACTCCCGACTTCACTATGAAACGCCAACTCGACGACTACTATGACCGCTTCTACAACAAGGAAGCTGCCCGTGCCAAGCGTCTTGTGGCCAACGATTACAAGCTGGCCAAGGAACTTGCAGCATGGAAGGAGAAAGTGGCCGAGAATTGGGATAAAGTGGAAGTCAAGAGCACTGAAATCTCAAAGAACCTCAACGATATAATGACCGTAGGCGACGCCAACCAGGCTACCGTAGTCATCGATGGCCACGACATTGCCGACAGCATCGGCGTGGATCTCGTAATGTGCAAGGCTGGTGACGGTGCTACACACGACTATACAGCCTACGAAATGGAGGTCACCAAGCGTGAAGGTTCGCTGGTCACTTTCCAGATTTGCAGTCCAATCAAGTGTGCCGGAGCTTACCGAATCAGTTTCCGTATGTTCCCCAAGAACGAAGAACTGCCCCACCGCATGGACTTCGCCTACACACGCTGGTTCTAATCCGACAACCATTAAGTAAGTATTATGAAGACGGCTTTCCCCAAGGAGAGTCGTCTTCTTTTTGTCGATACACTTATCAAGACTATTTCGGACCAAAAGAAAAGGATGCCTTGCAGAGGCAAGCGCCATTCTGCAAGGCATCATACGACTAAGGCAAGCCGCGAGAAGAGCGAATCTTGCCCCGTCTAAATCAATGAATATGTCAGAGATTTGGGTTGACCTTGCTCCACTCGCTGACAGGAGGAACAATATTCAGGTCAACGAGTTCGTCGCGCATCTTACAGAGATGTGCATACGAAGCGTCAAGGCTTGCCAGCTCCTCAGGAGTACCGACAGGAACTGTATAAGTACAACCACGCTCATCCATAGTGGTGTTCATAGCCATCATGATATGATTGTACTTTTCATCGTGGCAGTATGTGCCGGCAGGCCAACGGAATGGTTCTCCGCCCATCACGCTGCGAATCATCTCGACGGAGCAGTAGCTCGGGCTTTGGAACGAGCTACGGCCACGCAGTTCGATAATCTTTGCACCGCCCTTGATAACAGCTTCCTTCATGGCATTCCACTCTTCCTTGGGGAACTCAGCAGTGCCGATGATGTCTGACAATACACGTCCGCCTATCTTGACCTGGCTACCAAAGACAGCCATCTGTTCACCATGACCGCCGAAGGTACGGCAACCTTCGATGCTTGACTGGAGCACTCCGAACTTCTGAGCCAAAGCAGACTGCAGACGAGTAGAGTCGAGGGCCGCCAATGTGGTCACTTGGCTTGGCTTCAAACCGGAATACAGCAAGGCAACAAGACCTGTAAGATCTGCAGGGTTGAAGATGATGACTACATGCTTTACATCAGGGCAATAAGTTTTGATATTCTCACCGAGAGAGCGTGCAATCTCGCAGTTGCCTTTCAACAAGTCCTCACGCGTCATGCCGGCCTTACGGGGAGCACCGCCTGAAGAAATGATATATTTTGCACCTTCGAAAGCCTCCTTCACATCAGTGGTGGCAATCACGTTGGCGCCATCGAAACCACAGTGACGGATTTCTTCGGCCACGCCTTCCAGACCGGGAGCATAAACGTCATAAAGACAGATGTTCGGGGTAAGCTTCATGGTCAGAGCTGTCTGCACCATGTTAGATCCGATCATGCCGGCTGCACCGACAATCACGAGCTTGTCATTTGTCAAATAAGCCATAATATTTAGGTTTTAAAGTTTTATGTACAAGTATGAAAGCATTTCTTCGCAAGGCTTCGGCGTCTGTTCACCAACCGCCCGTATCCTGATAGACAAAGGTCCGCCAGAATGTGATTCCTTCTGACCTGTCATGACAAAGGTAGACAGATTATTTCGATATTTATGCAAAAAGGAAAGAATATTTGACGTTCCCCGCCCAATATACTTTCCTTTTCCATGTGGTTGACAAATACATTTTGCATTTTTTCCGACCTTAGTCTGACAGCAAACGGCTCACTTTGAGGCATTGATATTGATGATGACGCGCGAGTTGCCAGGGTCGTTGCTGATGAGCATAATATGATGGGACAGCTGACGCAGCGTAGTCGCAGACGGAACAAATGTGATTTTCAAGTCAGCGCTTTGTCCTGCTTTAATGACTGCACTCTGCAACTCTACCTTAAAAGTCTCCGGCAAGTCGTTGCTTACCTTGCGAATGGTAAGCTTCTGCTTGCCCGTATTGCGAATCGTGATAACCTTCTCTACGGCACTTCCACCAGGAGACGACATCTCGACCTGTGTGGCGCTGAGTTCTATCTCTCCTGCCTGCTCACGCTCCTTATGAGAAAGGCCGGAGAAGTCCTCCCAAATGTCGGCAGTGATAGTGACAACGTTATTGTGCATCTGCGCTTCCTTACCTTTGACGTATACCTTAAAGGTCTCGTTGTGCAATCCCCAATCCTTGGCTTTGTTCGTAAGGAACGTAACAAGCACCTTTCCCTCTTCGCCGGGCGGTATGACGCTGGGTTCGGGCTGGAGGGCGATATTCTTCGATACGCCTTGGAATGTCAGTTCGACGGGCACGTCGCTGTCGTTATAGAATTGTAGTGTACGCGTGCGGTTGTTCTTGTTGGGATAGACATCGAAGAAGTTCATCGTACGGGTCTTGCTACGCAGTCCGGCTCCCATCTCATTGACGTAAGTATCTTCCGGCTTGGTGTTGTTGACCACCGTACCCATGATAGTGACCTGCGTCCGCACATCCGTATTGTCGTAAATTTTTACCGTTTTCTGAAATGGACCCGGCCGACCCTTAGCATGATAGGTAACGCTGATGACCCCGCTCTCACCGGGACGTATGGGCTTCTTGGTGTATTCGGGGACGGTACAACCGCAACTGGATGCAGCGCGTGTGATGAGGAGTGGAGTGTCGCCTGTATTTGTAAACGAGAACTCGGCCGTCACATCGCCATCCGACTCCTGGATGATGCCAAAGTCGTGTGTGGTCTTATCGAGTGTAAGCCGGGCTTCGGCCATACAGACATTGACTGGCAACATCAGCAAGAGAACGGACTGGAAGATACGTTTCATCATATGTCGGACCTTTCGATATAAGAATGTTGCTTATTTCTTGACAGCATCGAGAATCTGCTGCACAGCGACTGACAAGCCATCGAGGTTTTTGCCTCCGGCCTGAGCAAAATGCGGTTGGCCACCGCCGCCGCCTTGTATCAATGCAGCAGCCCCTTTCACAAGGTCAGAAGCGCTATAGCCTGCAGCTTTTGCTTCATCGCCGAGAGCTACAGTGAGCATCGGCCTACCCTGGAATACCGTGCCGCCCACGAAGATGACAGCCGGGTTCTCCATACGCATCTGGAAGGCTATGGCCTTGACATCACCCGGTTCGGCAGGTCCTTCGTAACGTACGACCTTAAAGCCATTCACATCACTAGCCTTGTCAAGCAACATCTTCTTGATCTGCTGGGCTTTTTCCTGCTTGAAATCCTCAATCTGCTTCTTGAGCTGGGTGTCCTCATCGACAAGACGATGAATGGACTGAAGCAAGTTGGGCGTGTTATTGAACAACTCTCTGAGGCTCTTTACAAGATCTTGCTGAGTGTCCAAAATCTCTTCTACAGCCTGGCCCGTGACAGCTTCGATACGACGCACACCGGCAGCCACCGAACTTTCGCTCAAGATACGGATCATGCCGATACGGCCCGTATTGGACACATGACAACCGCCGCAGAGTTCGACACTTGGACCGAACTTGACTACGCGCACTTCGTCTCCATACTTCTCACCGAAGAGGGCAATGGCGCCCAGTTCACGAGCCTGCTTGATAGGCATGTTGCGGTGTTCCTCCAACGGAATGGCCTGACGTACCATCTTGTTGGCCAAATGCTCAACTTGACGCAATTCGTCATCAGTCACCTTCTGGAAGTGACTGAAATCGAAACGCAGCGAACCGGCGGTCACCAACGAGCCTTTCTGCTCGACATGTGTGCCGAGCACAGCACGGAGGCAGTAGTCGAGTATATGCGTGGCCGAGTGGTTGCACTCTATCGCATTACGGAGGTCGCTATCCACCTTGGCTACTACAGGCAGAGAGATGTCGTGAGGCAAAGACTCCACGATGTGGACAGCCAAATTGTTCTCGCGCTTGGTATCAACCACATGGATGGTCTCATCGCCAAAGGTAAGCGTACCCTTATCTCCGACCTGGCCGCCCATCTCGCCATAGAACGGCGTCTTGGCAAGTACAATCTGATAGAACGCTTTGTTCTTCTGTTTGATACTGCGATAACGCAGCACCTCTGTTTCGGTCTCCAGGACATCATAGCCCACAAACTCCGTGGTGCCCGGATGGAGCTCCATCCAGTCTCCGTTCTCTACTGCGGCAGCATTACGTGCACGCTCCTTCTGAGCCTGCATATTGACATTAAACCCTTCTTCGTCTATAGTCAGGCCATTCTCGCGGGCAATAAGTTCCGTAAGGTCGAGCGGGAAGCCATAGGTGTCAAATAGGGTAAATGCCTCCTTGCCGTCGATGATCGTCTTTCCTGCGGCTTTGGTCTCGCTCATGATATTACCGAGCAGGCGGATACCGCCGGCAAGAGTGCGAAGGAAGCTGTCTTCCTCTTCTTTGATGACGCGTACGATCAGTTCGTTCTGAGCCTTGAGTTCCGGATAGGCATTGCCCATTGTCTCGATGAGCACTGGGAGAAGTTTGTAAAGGAAGGCTTCCTTCTGCCCGAGATACGTGTAGGCATAACGGACAGCACGGCGCAAGATACGGCGAATCACATAGCCTGCTTTGGCATTGCCCGGCAACTGTCCGTCGGTAATAGCGAAGGCAATGGTACGGATATGGTCGGCTATGACACGCATGGCGATGTCGGTCTGCTCGTTCTGTCCGTAGATCTTACCGCTCAAGGCACCGATGGTCTGAATGATGGGCTGGAAGATGTCCGTATCGTAGTTGGAGGTCTTTTGCTGCATTGTGCGCACCAGACGTTCGAAGCCCATACCCGTGTCTATCACATGTGCCGGCAACTTCTCTAGGCTGCCATTAGCCATACGGTTGTACTGCATAAACACGAGATTCCAGATTTCGATAACCTGCGGATGGTCTCTGTTGACCAAATCGCGGCCCGGAGTCTGTGCCTTTTCCTCTGCGCTACGGCTATCATAATGTATCTCCGAACAAGGACCGCACGGACCCGTATCACCCATTTCCCAGAAGTTATCGTGCTTATTGCCGTTCAGGATATGGTCCTTCGGCAAGAATCTCTCCCAAATGGCAGCAGCTTCATTATCGCGGTCGAGGCCTTCTTCTTTGGAGCCCTCGAATACGGTAGCATACATATTGGCAGGGTCAAGATGCAGTTGGTCAACAAGGTATTCCCACGCCCAACTGATGGCCTCTTCCTTGAAGTAGTCTCCAAAAGACCAGTTGCCCAACATCTCGAACATAGTGTGATGGTAGGTATCATGTCCGACCTCCTCCAGATCATTGTGTTTGCCAGACACGCGCAGACACTTCTGGCTATCGGCAGCACGGCTGAATTTCTTCTCCACATTGCCCAAGATGATGTCCTTAAACTGGTTCATGCCGGCATTGGTGAACATCAAAGTCGGGTCTCCCTTCAAGACCATTGGAGCGGAAGGGACAATCGTACAGCCCTTCGATGCAAAGAACTTCAAGAAGCTCTCGCGGATTTCATTAGCAGTCATCATAAGTATTTTTGTCTTTTTGTTTTTATTGTCGTTTTTATGTTTTAGCCCGCATATAATCCAGGTTGTGCACACAAAGTATATAAATGTCGTGCGCACAAAGTTATATAAATAATGTGTACATCGGCACTTTTTACGAGTAAAAAATGTGCGACCACCCTCGTTTTCCTCTTTCATGCATTGTGCAGTGGTCAAAACATGACTATTGGCAAAACGCGCACACGCACTGGAATATATCAAGCAAAACTGCCAAGATGACAGATATTTGTCATTTACACATATCATCATATGGTTTTACTCTATCAAAAGGAGTCTACTCAGCCCCATTTTGGTTGCATTCTGGAGCTATTACATATGTTTTGTGTGTTATTTTGCCAATAGATATAGATATAATTGTGATATTTTGTTCGCTGATTGACATATTCTGTTTTCATATTGATATGTTTTTGACGTTAATTAAAGATTTTTGGTCGTTTTACGAAAAAAGTTGTAAAAATATTTGGTCAGTTCATAAATTGCCCATATATTTGCACCGTCAAAAGTAAAAATGCAGACGACAAAGCAAATGGAAAGATAAGAAAACACCTTTCTAGTTTATCAAAATGCCACGTCATCAAACTTTAGACGAGAAAAAAGATATTAATATAAGAGCTATTTATAAATTCTAAAAGCAAGAACTTATGAGCCAGTTAAGATTTGATGCCATCGAGAAGGCTTTTCAGAAAAAAGCCGTCGATGTGGAAGTTCCTTCGACAAGACCGTCAGAGTATTTCGGAGAACTTGTGTTCAATCGTGAGAAAATGCAGAAGTACCTGGACGCGAAGACGCTCCACACTCTGCTTGACTGTATCGACAACGGCAAACATTTGGACCGCAATGTTGCAGACGGTGTTGCTGCCGGCATGAAACAGTGGGCCATGGAGCATGGTGTAACACACTGCTGCCACTGGTTCCAGCCCTTGACCGAAACCACAGCCGAGAAGCATGACTCGTTTATGGAATACGACTGGAAGGGCGGTATGATTGAGGAGTTCGAGGGCAAAAGTCTTGTACAGCAGGAACCCGATGCATCTAGTTTCCCGTCAGGAGGCATCCGTGCCACCTTCGAAGCTCGCGGCTACACAGCCTGGGACCCGACAAGCCCGGTCTTCATCCTCGACGACTGTCTGTGCATCCCTACAGTATTCATCTCTTATACTGGCGAGTCGCTCGACTACAAGGCTCCGCTCAAAAAATCCTTGAAGGCCGTCAACGATGCTTCCGTACCTGTGTGTCAACTTTTTGACAAGAATGTGACTAAAGTACAGGCCAACCTCGGTTGGGAGCAGGAGTATTTCCTGGTCGACGACAACCTATACAGTGCCCGACCGGATCTGATTGCTACTGGCCGCACGCTGCTGGGCCACGCTTCGAGCAAGAACCAGCAGATGGACGACCACTACTTCGGACAGATTCCTAGCCGCGTACAGGCCTTTATGAAGGACCTCGAGATTATCGGTCTCCGTTTGGGCATCCCGATGAAGACGCGTCACAACGAGGTCGCTCCTAACCAGTTTGAATTTGCCCCAATCTTCGGCGAGTGCAGTCTGGCCGTCGACCAGAACATGCTCATCATGGGTGTCATGAAGCGCGTGGCCCGCAAGCACGGATTCCGTGTGCTCCTGCACGAAAAACCATTTGAGGGCATCAACGGTTCCGGCAAGCACAACAACTGGAGCTTGAGCACCAATACTGGTGTCATCCTCTTCGCCCCAGGCCGCGACCCGATGAGCAACCTGCAGTTTGTCACTTTCTTTGTCAATACGCTCGAAGCACTCCGCCGCCACGGCGCTCTGCTCAAGGCCTCCATCGCCACAGCCACCAATGCCCACCGTCTGGGCGCCAACGAAGCACCTCCGGCCATTATCTCTGCCTTCCTGGGCAAAACGATGACAGACGTACTCCGCAAACTGCTGACAGTATCTGACGACACGGATATCGTCATCGCAGGCAAGCATGCCTATGACCTCGGACTCGTCGAGATACCGGAAATCTTCATTGACAACACCGACCGCAACCGCACGTCGCCTTTTGCCTTCACCGGCAACCGCTTCGAGTTCCGTGCCGTCGGCTCGAAGGCCAACTGCGCTTCCGGTATGATTACGCTCAACACGATGGTAGCCGAACAATTGACTGACTTCAAGGCGCAGGTTGACACAGAACTGGCCACAGGCGCCACCGTACAGGTCGCCGTCATGCGGACACTGAAGCCTATCATTGCTCGCATCATCGACACCGTCTGCTTCGACGGCAACGGTTACGCTGATTCCTGGCCGAAGGAAGCCCAGAAGCGCGGTCTGGACATCGAACGTTGCGTACCGAAGATGTTCCTGGAGAATGTCAAGCCCGATGCCATTGCTATGTTCGAGAACATGGGCGTGTACACCCGTTCCGAGCTGCATGCCCGCAACGAGGTGAAGTTTGAAACTTACATCAAGCTCGTACAGATTGAAGCCCGTGTGCTCGGCGACCTGGCCATCAACCACATCATCCCTGCAGCCATCACCTATCAGTCCACGCTGCTCAAGAATGTGGCCATGGTAAAGAGCCTCTTCCCGACCGAATGGGAAAACCTCTCTTCGTCAGAAGTCGCCCTTATCAAAAAGATTGCCGCCTACAATGCAGACATCAAGACGAAAGTCGATGCTATGGTAGACAAGCGCAAGATAGCCAACCGCATCGAAGACATCTACGAAAAGGCTATGGCCTACTACGAGATTGCCGAATCGTTTGCCGCCATCCGCCGTCCTATCGACAAACTCGAGGAAATCGTCGACGACAACATTTGGCCAATGCCGAAATATCGCGAACTCCTCTGGATTCGATAAGCCCGTTCACGCCTTCAACAGGACAAGTCGAGTTCCTGTCTCTCGGACAGGAGATTCATAATAAAGACAAAGCAGGCTCCATTGGGTTGGAGTCTGCTTTGTCTTTATTGCCTTCGACGTTCCAGAATCGCTGACCATCACTCCAACGATTTGGAGTCTGCTTTGTCTTTATTGCCTCAATTTTATAACCGAAAGTCCGGAATCAGAAGTCTGAAGTCATATACTTTCGGCCATTGCGGATAGAGATAGGCGCGCCGAATGCCGTCTTGCGGCCCATAAGGTCATAGACCGGAAGCATCGGATAAGCAGCGCGGTCTTCGATGCGGTCAATGCTCGAGCCGTCCTGGCCGTCAATGGAGAGTTTAGGGCTGACATCAGACAACGCTCCGTGTTCGCCGACGCTCTGTATCTGTACTACGTCTCCTGCTTTGGCCTCATACCGGCAGTCGGTCGGGAAGGCCACGGGCTTGCCATTGACAAAGACAATATAGCAGACCACATATTTGTCGGCAGTCCACGTGACCGTCGTTCCAGACTTCATGACTATTGGAGTCGAAGGCTTGTCGACGAAGGTCTGAGGACTCCAGTAACCGGCTGCCGTTGTCGTTCCGTCGCCGGCAAAAACATTCGTTATGGTGTACTCTGCCGCCTCCTCATCACTCAACTGACTCTTGGCCGTAGCATAAACGCGGTTGCCGGAGCTATCAGTATTATAGTAAGTGGTACGACTGACCGTGCTCAGTGCCTTTCCCTTGGCATTGTAGAAATCGTAGACCGCCCAGATAGCAGGCAGTCCGCCCATTGTAGCATACCACAGCGAGTCCATCGGGGTGAGGTCCATCTGAGTGTGCAGGAACACGGTCTTCGGATACTCGTGCCACGGACGGCCCAACCAGATAGAATAGCGCGACGGGTCAGCGACATCGTCGGTCGTGATGTGACAGTTGTTGAAGACATAACCCCAGCGTGTCTCCTTCGGATGATTAGGCGCGACAATAAAGCCGCCACTCGAACGGCAGATATTGAGCAGACAGTTTTCAAACCACACATCACTCGAACCATAGATGAAGTCGACAGCACCCTCTATCTCACACCCGTTCCAGAATGTGCGGTTGTAAGTACCACCATTGAAGTAAGTGTCTTGGTACGAACGCGCGCGTACATTATTTAATATAGCACGGTCACCTTGTATGCAGAAAGACAAAGCTTGCGGGCCAGCCTGCTTCTTGACGGTCCAATTTTCGTTGTCGACAGTCAAATTGCCCATATAGAAATCCGTACCGCCAGACATCACCTCGACAGTAGCACCGGCGCTGACATGATACCACGGACGGCTATGGTCATCCATGCTGCCGCACAAGCGGTCGGTGGCTATAATTACGCTGTCACGACTTTGACCGATAAGATGGATGTTGGGTTTGTTGATATGGATAAGGCGGCAACTGTCCAAATGATTGATGGCGCCATTCGAAAGTCGGGTTGTCTCTGTACCCGCTGACGTCGAAGGGTCGTTGTAATAGAACCCGTACCCGCCCGTAAAGCTAAAGTTCGGGTCACGATAGTAACCGTTCTTGATGTAAATCAAATACGGTTCTGTGCAGTCAGACGGAGCGTCATCGATAGCGGCTTGAATGGAGCGGTACTGCGTGGGCATGTCGTCTGTGGCTGCGATGCGATAATCCTTGCCGCTTTCTGTTCCCTTGGCAAGCGACAACTGCGTCAACGAACCGTCGACAATGGCATTGAAAGTGCGTGCCGTTGGCACGGGACGCGACAAGACCGTGAAGCGGAAGTCGAGAGCCGAGGCCTTTTTGTCGCCGACGACAGAGACCACATACCCCTCAGGGATGTCGAGCCGATAACTTGCGCCGTAGTCCAATCCCACATAGTTGAGGGTAAGCGCACGGCTACTCCAAACGGGCTGCAGAACGCGCACTGTGCCGTCGTCCGTATTGGTGAGCGTCACCGAGCCCTCGCCCTGCATGACACGTGCGTTGTAATTGACAATGATTTTGCCACTGCGCGTCAAGTCCTTGACTCCATTTTCCGGCGAGGTGGAAAGAATCTCAAGGGGCGCTTCGTCTGATGTGCCCATGACGGTGCCTGACACCACGACATTGGCCAAACCATGCGACTTGTCCGTGCCCAATCCATAGATGCTGAACTTGACTTTCAGCGGAGACTCTGCATCAGCCGCCAGACCGTTGATGTCATAACTGTATTGTGACAGATCGTTTTTCTTACCCGAACGGTTGGGCACGAAGTCCCGTCCAAGGACGAGTTCGTCCGAACCGCAGCAGACCGAAACCTGCCACTTGCCGCCATCCGTGCCAAAACGGGCAGCATCGAAGGTCAGCTTTGTAGGGATAAAGACGCCGCCATTTGTCATACCTGTGGTGAAGGTCAGCGTATTGCCGGCAACGGGCGAAGAACTATTGCTACCGCCTGTTACGTTCTTGATACTGGTGAAAGTAGCCGCCCCGGTCGCGCCGCTCCAGCTGGCCGTACCGTTGAAGCCCATCTCTGCCCCCAGCGTGATGGTGTCGCCAATAAAGTAAGCGTTGGCCTCATAGGGGTCATAGTCGGGCTTCTGTCCGGCAGTACCCTTGCCAAAGGTCCAAGTGACAGAGGCGTCGTTGATGGTCACGTTGTCGGCCAAAGCCTGCTGGCTCAGAGCGAAGAGACCCAAAAGGGTCGTCAATGTAAGTGTAATTTGACTTTTCATTCAGTTAGTGAATTTAGGTTTATATCAGTCGTTATGGTTCTTAAGGTCCTTTACCGCAAACGAGCAGAACGGCAAGTCTGCAACACACGCCCTTGCAAGGCAGCGCGCTTGCCTTCCGGCATCGCAAAGATAACCATAATATTTATACTATAAGTCATTCGGTCGAAAAAAGGCCACAATTTGCCCCAAAAATTTGCCAACTGGAAAATTATTGTCGGTTAACTGGAAAAATTATTTTTCTCAACTAACCGGATTATGAAGCCGAATTTGCCAGAAATCGAAACCGAATCTGTTGCCTGTTGCAGTATACAAGAACCCTGTCGAAATACGGACAATGAAAAAAAGAAAAAGAACGGGAAGAAGAGAGGGAGTGGAATCGTCTGTCAAGGCGAGCCCCTCCTTCTTGATGTATTTATAATCTTGCCCAGTTAGGCTGACTTATCATTTGAAAGCCTTGCGGCCATTGACAATCATAAATCCGCGACCGTTGGCGTTAGCCTTACGTCCCAGCAAATCGTAGCAATCGCCGGCTGCGGCAGAGGCTGCCTTAACCAAGTCGATACCTGAAGCCGAATTGAGGCTGACGGCTACCGTCTTGTTGCTCAGGCCTCCGAATTCGTTGGCAGCACGCACGGTGTACTTGCTGTCGGCATCGGCAGGCGTAAAGCTCCGCTCAGTCGTGATGGCAGCCACCTCACCGACTTCGTTCTCGACCACATAGCAGATGGCATACGGTACAGCAGGCCAAACGAGAGCTCCCTCGGAAGCCGACACCTTAGGTGTGGCGCAAGCCGTCGTGATGAGAGCGGGATTCCAGGCATCGCTGCCGGTCAGCATGTTCTTGAGTGTGTAGCTGGCGGCTTCGGCGTCTGACAGGCTCACCTGCACATCTTTGACTGTGTCGGTACTGTTGTAGTAGGTGGTCTGACGCTTGGAAGTGTCGACCAAATTGCCGGCAGCGTCGCGGGTGTTGTAGTCGGCATAGAGGGCCGGCAGACCGCCCATCGTCTCATACCATCCCTCCGGATAGATGTTGACAGCTGTTGTGGTGTTGATAAACACTACCTGCGGGTTGCTGTGCCAAGGACGGCCGAAGTATACCGATACGCTGGCCGGGTCAAACGTAGTCGAGGTGATGTAGTTGTTGACAAAAGCATAGCCCCATGTGGTCGTTGCGCTGTGTTCGGCAGCGGTGATATAACCTCCATCCTTGCGGTTTATGTCGAGCGTGTCGTTCTCAAAGAGTACATTGCCCTTGCCGTAGATGAAATCTACTGCACCCGTGATGTACGAATCCTTGGCATAGTGGCGGTAGTTGTCGGTCGAAGTGGTGAGCCAAGTATCTTGGTAAGAATGCAGGCCGACCTTGTTGATGATGAAGCGGTCGCAGTTCGAACGGAGAGCCAAGGCCTGCGGTCCGACCTTGAAGTCACGTCCCCAGCTGTTGGAGAGACTGACGCCCTCAAACATCACATTGGCAGCGGTCACGAGTACAGAAGCGCCATCCATACCGCTGTTGGGCTTGGCATTGGGCTCGACAGCCTCCGGATTGTCTGTATCACCAGAGAGTTGGTTGTAGTAGATGTCGACCACATCGCGGCCTTGACCGATGATGTGCATATAAGGCTTGGAGATGGCCAGGTGCTCATAGTACTTGCCTGCCTTGACAAAAATCAAGTAGGGTTCAGTGGCCGAAGCAGGAGCGGCATCGACAGCCTCCTGAATAGTCAAATAGTCGCCCGAACCATCGGCAGCCACAACGGCGTCATAGAGACGCGGAGCCGGCTGGGTGCGCTCTTCGGTTGTAAAGTTGATGTTGATGGCCTCGGCATACTTGTTGCCGCTGAGGTCCTTGATGGAGTTGGCGGGCACAGTAAACGTATAGTCTGTTGCATAGTCGAGCAATGTGTAGGCAAACAGCATAGAGTTGCCGGCCACTTTGGCCTTAATCTTCTCGCCATTGAGCGTAGCGTAAGCACCGTTGGCCATCTGTACCTTCTCGTCGAAGGTGAGGATAACAGAACCGGTGATGGCTGCGCCCGTCCCCTGGTTGGCAGGGATGCTGGCTTCGAGCTTCGGCGCGGCAACATCGCCAGCCGGAACTCCGGAAGCAGAAACATAGAAGGCACGCATGCAGAACTCCTCATAAGAGTTCTCGGTCAGTGTGGCAGCATCCTCCGGATGGCTTACGCGCACATATACATTCTCCTGGTCGTTGCATTCGGCAGGAAGAGTTACCTCGTGGTTGGTCCAATGGTTAACACTCATGACGGCATTGTCACCGACCTTCTTCCAGTTCTCGTTGTCAAGGCTGTACTCGAGGAAGTAGAAGTTCCATGCGCCCCACGAACCGGCGCCAATCGAGGCATAGATGCCGATATTGCTGCAGCCCTTTGTGCTGAAGTGGGCCTGGAAGTAGTGGTTGGAAGCGAAAGTCTTGTTGACGCGCACACAAGAGGCACCGTTGTAGGTCGTCACACTTGCATCATACCACTTGCCGCTGGCAGTCTTGCCGTCGGTAGTCAACATCAGCGTGCTCTCCTGATTGTATTCGTTGCCTGCAGCAGCGACATAGTCATTGCCACCGGGCTGCGTGAAATCCCAACCTACGATATAGTTGCCAGACATTCCGAAATTGGCAACCACATCAGTAGCTCCCGTGATGTTGACACGGCGCACAAGCGAAGTCGAACCGTTGTCCCAATAGAGGAAGTTCATCAAGTCAGTCGAATTGGCGGTTAGGGTAACGGTCGTACCATCCTCGTAATAGGTCACGCTGTCCTTCTCGCCGGGGTCTTTGGTCGAAGTCGTTGTGACCAT
Organism: bacterium; assembly: GCA_963624265.1. Classification (GTDB taxonomy): domain Bacteria; phylum Bacteroidota; class Bacteroidia; order Bacteroidales; family UBA3663; genus Liminaster. The sequence goes on from CAVFPF010000063.1 coordinate 41,444, forward strand.
ATAGTCCTTGGCGTTTTTGATAGTCAATGAGAACGGATAGACGGAAGCCTCCTTATAGACGGCGGTGAGGTTGACGTCAGAGGTCATAACCACCTTGCAGGGATTCTCTGTCGATACGGTGTTGCCGGCAGCATCGACCCATTTGTCAAACTTGTAGCCCAAGTTCTCGTTGGCGGTCAAAGACACCTCTGTGCTGTCGATGAATTCCACGCCGTTGGGAGTATTGGTCACCGAACCGGCTGTTTCTGGCGAAACGGCAATGGTCAGCGTGTGCATCTTGAAGTCTCCGTCAGACTCTATACCCGTGATTTTGCACTGATTGAGATAACGGGTCCAAGTCTGCTGCGACTCCGGGAAGTCGATCAGACGGACCTTGACGCTCCACTCGTTGGAAGGCAGTGTAACATCGTAGTTGGTCCACTGTCCGTTAGTGGCGGCAACTTTCTGCACGAAAGTCCAAGTCTCGCCTTCATCAAGAGAATAAACGACGTGGAAGTAACAGTCGTTCATATTACTCTTCACGCTGAAGTTCATGTTGACGGCCACAAATCCGTCGGTCGAGAGATTAAACTCGAAGTAGTTGTTGTAGCTGTCGATGTTGGCCTTCGAGTAGGGATCGGTTGCGGCAAGGTTGTTCATGTTGCCGACATTCCAATAGAGGTGGTTGCTTGCATCAAGAGTCCAGGTGTGGCTGGTCTTGATCTGCAGGTTGCAGGCATCGGCCGAACCCGTGTAATCGTTGGGGTAGAAAATCGGCTTCAGGTTGTTCCACCAGGTTCCGCCCTGCTTGGTTGAGAATGCCACACCGCTTTGAGGTGTATAGGTCGAGTAGTTGGGTTTCTCCTCGTCCTCAACGGCCTCGACCGTATACTCTTGCGAGAAGTTCCACTCGGCGATTGTGACGCGCTTCACTTCTTCGGCAGCATAAAGGCCGAAACCGGAAGTCAACGCCAAAACTCCTGCCACAAGACTTGTGCGCAAAGAGCTAATGTAATGCTTGTTCATTATGAAATGGATGTTTTTAAGGTGAATAATATGGTTAGACTAGTTTGTTTGCAATTTTATTTGCAATGCGGATTGCAAGCGCAAAGGTATTCTGTTTTTTTTGTGCAGGCAGGAGAAAAAAGTGCAAATATAGGAGAAGTGTGAGAGGATTTTCGTACGGATATTGGGTGATTTTTGTACGAAACCCGGCTCACAACGCACGCAAAAGAGGCTTCCGGGTAGTGCTCGTCAGCTCTCAACCCAATACAAGTACGGCAGATTATCATCAGTCATCGAGTCAGTACCTTCTGTTGAGGATTCCAGTAGCGAACGTTGAGGACTCCAGTACCGAACATTGAGGACTACAGTACCAACTATAGAGGACTCCGGCACCAACTGTTGGTTGCAGAAGAACTTTCTATAGAGTACGGCAGCACTCACAAGGGAAGCTCCGGCACAAGAAACATAGGAATGGGATGAAAGAAACGCGACTTTTAGCGAAAAGAAACGTAACTTTGTGTGAAGAGAAACGGGGGCTCTTACACAAAGCTACGTAGAGAATCGATGTCGGGAGGAATCCGTAAAGCAGACGATGCGGACAGAATGGACCAATCCGTCACACATCCTTAGAGCCAGAGTCATCGTGGCCTTCGGCATCTTCTTTCTTCGACTGGGCAAGTTGCTCCATATATTTGTTGGGGGTAATGCCCATCTTCTGCTTGAAGATACGCGTATAGTACTTCGGGTCGTTGTAGCCGCACATAAAGGCCACCTCGTTCACGCGGTGCTGCAGTGTGTCGAGGAGTTGCACAGAACGCTTCAACCTGATATCGTTGATAAAGGCCGCCGGAGTGGTGTCGAGCATCTCCCTAAATCGGGAATACAAGATGGTGCGGCTGATGTGCATATAGTCGGCCAGTTTGTCAACATCCAACTGCGGGTCGCCAATATGCTCTTCTGTCGTCTTTGTGACAAGCGCCAGGAACTGCCGGTCTTTGTCCTCGACTATCGGTTTGCTGGGCTGTATGCCCGTGATGATGGCCGGGCCTTTGACCTTGATGATTTTAGTCTCGGGCTTGATGCGACGGTTAGCCTTCCATCCCCAATAGGCCAAGAGAACGAATACCAACACTAAGAGAACAGCAACCCCCTTCTGCCACCATATCAGACTCACCCGGATGCAAATGTCACGCTGATTGTCCGACCAATAAATGCCTTGTGCATCCGTACTTCTCACCTCAAAGACGTGAGTGCCGGGCGACAGACGCCCAATAGGCAACTGCCCCAAACCGCCCAGCATCTGCCAAACACTATCAGACTTCTTGCGCCATCCGTACTGCACAAGGCGAGGCAGCCGGTAGTCGATGGCTGTGACACGGATGTCGTTGACGGCCGATCCCCATCCGATGTCAATCGTGTCAGGCACGTTGAGCAACAAATCGGGCGTATAGCCTGTCGGACGATCCAGATGTATTGTCATTCGACCGAATGTCGTACCTAAGACAATCTGCCCATCGAGGACGAGCGGACTGGCCTCGCCGAAGGTGACGGTCGTACCGAATGCGGTTTGGTCTATACGGCGACTGTAGCCCGTCGTCGGGTCATAATACTGTACAGCATTGTCCGACACGAACCACAACTGTCCGTTCGAGTCTCGTGCAATGGCCAGAATGATGTCGTCTTCATCAGGAAGGTCGAGTTTTGTAAGCGACACTTCTTGCAGACTATTCTCACTGACCTGTTCCGGCAACTGGAACGTAAAGACACCTCCTGACAGGGTCGAAGCATAGAAACGTCCATCGGCACCCTGCTGTACGTACGAGAAGTCGGTATTTCCGGTTTGGGCCAAAGTGCGCAGCGAACCGTCGACGAAGACCAGTCCACGCGTACTGCACAAAATATAGAGTTCGGGCGTAACGCAGCAGATGCGGCGCACTTTGCGAATATCTTCGTTCTCGTGCTGAGAGACGGCCGTCCCCTGTCGGTTGATCGAAATGGTCTGCACGCCTCCGTTCCAGGTGGCAACCATAACCGTATCGTAGCCTACGACATGGAGGTCAAAGATATTGTTGTTGCTGAGTGCCGGATCGACATAGTGCCTAACCAGAGGACTACGGTCTGCCCGGCTGTCCAAAGCGCGGCTTTCAACACAATAAAGCCCCTGTCCGCGGCATCCGAGCCAGATGCGTCCGCAGTTATCCTGCTTTATGGCATAGACTATTGCGCCAAAGGGAGTTTTCTGCCTGACAACGTTGCCGTCGGCCGTCAAATATCCCAGCAACTGCCATTCGGGACTGTACTTATAGACATAGCCATTCTTGCACCCCAGCAAATAGCCTCCGTCATGCAAGGCAAGCATCGACCGTATCTCGTCACCGTATTTCTCCTCCGGGGCGCTGTCATCGACACAGTCAGTGGCCTCATAGGGTGTCTGGCCGAAACTGATTTGATAGAGGGCATCGTCAAAGTTAGCCCAGATATTGCCCTGCCGGTCGGACATGGCCATATAGTGGCTGTTTGTCGTCAGGCCGAGGCCTTCATACGGGATTACGTAACGGACCGAATCGTGGATGATGACGAGCCCGGTGCTATCGGCAAAGTTGGTCTCACGCACCGGACTAGACTGCCGTATGTCAACGCTGTTCAGCTCGATGGGATCGAGCAGTCCGGTCTGCTCGTTGAGGATGTATTCGCGTCTGTCGTTTTGACGGACAGTCCAAATGCGATTGTCGAGGGTAACGCCGACCTGACGCACGCGCCCTATGTACTCGCCGTCGGAAGAGGCTTTGAAGGTAGTGAATGTCTCGCCGTCAAACCGGCAAACACCATTCCAAGTCCCCATCCAGATGTATCCGATGGAATCTTGTGCAAAGGAACTGATGATACGGTGTGACAGCCCGTCTTGCATAGTGTAGCGCTGATAATGGATCATGTCCTTGGCCAAGACGGGCTCAGACAAGGACAAACAACCAGCTAAGAGAGGCAACAACAGACAATATGCAAAAAATAATATACGCATGACATTCAGATTTCGTAGCAAAGATAGTGATTTTTTTTGCAGAAATAGAAAAAAACGAAGAGGGAACCGTCGTATTTTCTCTTTTATGAAACGTTTTTACTCTATTTTGAGTAAATTCACTTACAAAATCGCAAGATAAATGCTTTCTGACAAAAACATATCGTGGAGAAAAACACACGGAAGAATGGCGAATGACAAACCCAGGGAGAACATGTAAAGCAGGCTAAGACTAGTCGACCAAAGCCGAAAGTGGACAAAGGGTTTGATGCAACGAAAGCAAAATCTCCGACCCAAACCCGTAGAAACAGGAAGAACGGCCCGTCCTCCCGACGTGCCGTTCCTTCATTACCTTAAATCTAATACCATGAAAAACACAGTGCAAAAATAGACATTCTTTCAGAAACACAAAGGCAACCGATTGCACAATCAACGTTTTTTAACTAAAAAATAAGTGTTAGCAACCGAAAATGACAAGTCCAATGGACAAAAACAATACAGCAACCAACAAAAAGCAGCAACTCCATGGGGCAAAGGATTCTCCATTCCACAAATACGGCACTAAAAAGTCGAGCGTTTAGAAAATACCAACGACTCTGACTTTGGTCCTTATCTACACACAAGGCCGTCAACCGACACGCTATAGTTGACTTTTGGCCAAAAAATCGTAACAATAGACCTTGTTTTGACGGAAAAATGAAGTTTTTTTTGGAAAAATCAATATAAACCTCTATATTTGCCCCGTTTATCAAAGTGGTAAACAACAGGCAGGCCATCGGCTACACTAAGAACGGAGATGTAAAAGCGAGGGAGCCAGGTCTTGCCTGCAACTTAACAAACCCGAGTACGATATGATCATTGTACCCATCAAGGAGGGCGAAAACATCGAACGCAGCCTGAAGAAATTCAAGCGCAAGTACGAGAAGACGGGTGTCATCAAAGAACTCCGTCGTCGTCAGCAGTTCGACAAGCCGTCAGTCTGCCGCCGCCGCAAAATGGAGCGCGCTATCTACGTGCAGCAGTTGAAGGAACGCGAGGCTGAATAATCAGGCAATCGCACTCCACCCCCGACAGAGGGCAGTCGCCCAATGAGGCGTCCCTCCAAACGCCATACTTGGCTTACAAAGGCTGTCCCTCTGTCGATTTTTTCTCAAATGTCCTAACTACCATAGAGAAAACCACAAGACTAACAGACGCAACACGTCATCAAAACACATGACAATCGGATTTCCCCTAAGGACGACCGACACAAGACAATAATAACATTCAATACATCCTAACGAAATGAATCACCGCTACATCACCCGCGCCCTCGGACTTTTGGCCACCGTATTGCTGCTTGGCAGTTGTGTGTCCCGCGAACATTACATCCTCTTTCAGGATGCCGATGACTATCAGGACGCGAAACGTATCGCCACGACATACGACATCCGCATACAAGCGGACGACCAACTGTCCATCTCTATCGCATCCAAGGATCGCGAACTAGTCGAGGTCTTCAACAACCAGACGGTCATCGGCAGCAACTCGGGAGGCGGCGGTTCTATGGGCGGCGGTTCTATGGGCGGTGGCAGCGATGTGACCGGATTCCATGTCGACAACGAAGGCTACATTGAGTTCCCGATTCTCGGCCGCATCTATGTGGAAGGCAAGTCCCGTAAGGAAGTGGCACAAGACATCCAGAACCGCTTGCGCGACGGACAGTACGTCAACGATGCCGTCGTCAACGTCGAACTTCTCTCCTTCCACGTTGTGGTGGTGCGCGGCAATTCCGGCACCATCCTCAACATCAGCAAAGACCGCTGCACTATTGTCGAGGCAGTTATGATGGCCGGCGGATTTGAAAACGGCACAGACCGCGAAGACATCTTGCTGGTACGTGAAGAGAACGGCGAACTTTGGACTTACCGCGTCAATTTCACCCAACTCAGCAACCTCATCAACTCGCCCGTCTACTACTTGCAGCAGAACGATATCGTCTACATCGAGCCTTCAAGCACGCAAAGTCTCGACGAGAGCGCGAGCTACAGATATATGTCGTCTGTCACAAGCATCCTCAGCTTCGTCGTCTCGGTGGGCGCCATCCTGCTCAGTCTGTCAAAGTAACAGACAGGGGCGGACGACTATTCAGGTCAAAAATCCAACAGCTTAACATTCACACCACAAACATACATCTCCATTCATGGAAAACATGAAGTACTCCCGCTTTGATGCGGGCATGGCTACCGGCACATACACGCCCCACAACAATAGCGGGCGGAAACCGAAGAGCGCCAGTTCGCAACGCTTCAACATGAAGGACTTCCTCATGATGATGTTGGCCAACTGGTTTTGGTTCATCATCAGCGCCATCATCGCTTTCGGCGTTGGCTACCTCTACTTGCAGACCTTGCAACCCGAGTACCAGAGGTCTACCGACCTTCAGATTAAGTTCTCGAAAAGCGACGAACTCGACATGCGCACCTACTTGGGCATACACGACCTGGGCGTCACCAACATGAGTAACGAACTCTATATTCTCAACTCTCTCAAACTGGCTTCGCAGGTCAGCCAACGCATGCATTTAGACGTTCGCTATTATCTGCAAGGGCCTTTCCGCCGCCAATATCTCTACGAAGACCGACCCTTCACCGTCACCTTTCTGAATCCATACGACGGCGACATCAGTCTCAAAATCGAACCGATATCACCACAGCAATTCCGACTTAAAGAAGTCATTGCCGGCGGCACTATACAAAACCTCGGACTCGATTCGCTCTACTATTTCTCAGCACCGTTCCTGCTGCCGGGCACAACGCAGACCATGCGTCTTGACGTGAGCGACAGCCAGTACCCTTCGTTGGTCAAAGACATCGACAAGACGGTCATCGTAGACCGCTACAGCCCTGAAGCTGCCGCCGCCCGTTGCCACGGCATGGTCATAGCCAGTACCCGCGCAGCAGCGATGGTCCGCATCACCTGTACCTCACCGTCGGTGGTCGAGTGTGACTCCATTCTTTGCTGTTTTGTCGCCGTCTACAACGGCCAGACGCTGGAGGAAAAGAATGCTTTGACTATCAGTTCGGCACGCTTTATAGACGAACGCATACAAGAGACCGCCCAAGAACTGGGTGAGACGGAAAGCCGCCTCTTCACCATGGCCGGCGAAGCCGACCTGTCACCGACAAGCACTGCCAGCGATTTCTCCCGCCAGATTAGCGAGCGCGACCGTGCACAAGAGGAACTAGCACAGTTGCAGACACAATTGGTGGCTGCACGTGACCTGAAGAAACGCCTCTCAGTAGCCATCGGGCAAAAAGATTACATCCCAGCCCTGGCCGGCGTAACCGAATCGGGTGTGTCGGGACAGATTTCTGCCTACAATACGCAAGTGATGCAACGCAACCGGCTGATATCCAACTCTTCAGCCAGCAACCCTGCCGTGCTCCGCATCGATGCTTCGCTCGACAATATGTCCCTCGCCATCACTTCGGGCATCGATGCCTATATCGCATCTCTCAGTCAAAAGTCCCGTTTGGCCAGCAGCCGCGTACAGCGCTACTCTAACATCGGTGAGTCAACGCACAAAAACCGATACGACAGTACCAATATCGAGGCCAAGTCACTCAGCATCACACGCGACTACAAGGAGTCGTACTTCTCTTTCTTGCTTAAGAAACGTGAAGAACTACGTCTCCAAATAGCTGTTTCCGAAGCCGACACACGTGTCATCGAAGATCCGATGGGCTCTACCGCCCCGATTTCCCCCGTGCCCAACAGCATTATCTCCAAGTTCGTGATTGCAGGACTGATTCTGCCAGCTGCCATTATGCTCATCGTACTGCTGATGCACACTGGGGTGCGCGGACGCAAGGACATCGAGGAGTCTCTCACGATGCCGTATATCGGCGAGGTGCCCGACTACAACAAAGCGCGCGACTCGCGCTCGCTATGGGACCGCATACGTGGTGTAGACAACCGCATCAAGAGCAACCGCATTGCTATCACCAACGAGAGCAAGAATGCCCTCGCCGAAGGCATGCACGTGGTGCAGAGCAACCTTTCGTTTATGTCTGACAGCAAAGGCCACCGTCCCCAGGTCATCCTATTCACGTCATTTGCACCGGGTGCAGGCAAGAGTTTTGTCTCTGTCAACCTCGCCTCTTGTATGGCCAACACGGAGAAGCGTTCCATTTGGATAGATATGGATATTCGCAAGGGACACAAGAACCAATTGCTCTTCACCAAGGAGGACTGGGCTCGTCAGCGCCGGGGCCATCGCACCGGACTGTCGTCTTACCTCTCCGGAAAAGCAGCTCTCGAGGATTGTATCTTCCAGTCTGCCTCCAATAGCCAACTCGACATCTTGCCGGCCGGACAGATTCCGCCCAATCCCGTACAGCTGCTGATGAGCGACAAACTGGACCAGCTCATTGCCGACTTGCGCCAACGCTACGAGTACATCATCCTTGACACAGTTCCGGCTGCGCTCATCGCAGACTCGTACATCTGTTCGCGTCTCTCTGACCTGCAGATTTTTGTCGTGCGTGTAGGTGTCACAGACCGTGCTCTCCTACCCGAAATCGAGAAAATCTATCAGTCGCACAAATTCAAGAACCTCACCGTACTCCTCAACGGCTCGTCGCTCAACCGCCGCCGCTACGGCTATGGATACGGCTATGGATACGGCTATGGATACGGCTATGGATACGGATATGGCGAAAGCGATGACAACAAGAAATCAAAAAGCGCATCCGCTGCCGACGATGAAGCTTAACCTCTGGCTTCCGCGACTCTGTAATCTATAACAAGTACTCACACAAACCAACGACAAAGTAATGCAAACCGACAAAGAATGGGACACCATCATAAAGCCTCACACTGGCTGGCTTGACATCGACATAAAAGGCATTTGGCGCTATCGGAATCTGTACTGGCAGTTCGTGAAGCGAGACATTGTGACCGTCTACAAACAGACCATTTTCGGTCCATTGTGGTTTTTGGTCCAGCCTATCTTCACCACGTTGATGTACATCTTTGTCTTCGCCAATTTGGCAGGCATCTCGACCGGCAATATGCCGCCAGCTATCTTCTACATGAGCGGCACATTGTTGTGGGGCTATTTCGCCACTTGTTTCGGTATTGGCCAAGGTGTATTCTCGGGCAATGCAGGCATCTTCTCCAAAGTCTACTTTCCAAGACTTGTTTCGCCCCTGTCGTCTATGACCTCGGCTTTCATCAAGATTGCCATTCAAAGCATCCCATTGCTCTGCATCTGGATTTATTATTCTACAGACCCTGACATTCACATACAGTTGGTTTGGGAGTTTGTCCTCTTCCCGTTATTCTTCATCATCCTCGCATTGACGGGTTTGGGATGCGGACTGATTGTCTCGTGTGTTACCATCAAATACCGCGACCTCGGCAACCTCGTCGGATTCTTTATGCAGGTTTGGATGTACTTGACTCCGGTCATCTACCCCGTCACCGTATCAAAAGACCGTATGCTCACACGTTTCCTGTACTTTAACCCCCTACAGGGCATATTCACCGACTTCCGCTACATGCTCACCGGCATTGGCGAGATGGATTGGATGTCGCTGCTCTACAGCGTAGTCTTCATGGCTGTCGTCCTCCTCTTCGGCGTTATGGTATTCTCGAAACAGGAACGCACTTTTATGGATACAATATAACGAAACTCGCCATATAACATTATAGTAATCATAGTCCGGAACCCCGGACTTCAGACCTACGACACACATGCCAACCGCTATATCTTTCGAAAACGTCAGCAAACTCTACCAACTCGGCACCTTCGGCACCGGGACACTCAGCAACGACATCAAGCGCTGGTGGGTAACCTCGGTGCTCGGCAAGGAAGACCCCTTCCTCAAGGTCGGCCAAGTCAACAACCGCGCCGCAAAAGCCAAGTCTGACTTTGTCTATGCACTCAAGGACATCAGCTTCAACATCGAACAAGGTGACGTAGTCGGTGTCATAGGCAGCAATGGTGCTGGCAAGTCGACCCTCCTCAAACTGTTGAGCCGTATCACCGCCCCTACTACGGGAATTATCAAAACCAAAGGTCGTCTGGCTACACTCCTTGAAGTGGGAACTGGATTCCATGGTGAACTGACCGGACGTGAGAACATCTACATCAACGGCTCTATCATGGGCATGACGAAACAGGAAATCGACAAACGCCTCGATGAAATCATCGATTTCTCGGGCTGCGAGATGTACATCGACACACCCGTCAAGCGCTATTCCTCTGGTATGACCATACGTCTCGGCTTTGCCGTAGCCGCGTTTCTTGAGCCCGAGATTCTTGTGGTCGACGAGGTCCTGGCTGTAGGAGATATTGAGTTCCAACGCAAGGCCATCGGCAAGATGAGCGACATCAGCCACGAGAATGGTCGAACGGTGCTCTTTGTCAGTCATAACATGGGCTCGGTTCGGCGTCTGTGTAAACACGGCATCGTGCTCAGCAATGGCATGATTGACTTCACGGGCGATATAGACGAGGCCGTCAACTACTACACACAAGAAAACATCGACACCTCCGCACGACACATTCGCCTCGCTGACCGCAACTGGGGACGGAATGAAAAATATCGATTGGGTCTGGAAATTTCAGAAGTCACCATCCTAAACGACCCCGACAACATGGCGACCGACGAACCCATAGAACTGGTGCTCCACATCAAGCGCAACCAAACGGATATACGCGACGGGTTCTTCGCAATCATAATACGCGATGCAACGGCTGGCACTCGCCTGCTCAACAGCTATACCGACACGGTGCACCTGCCCGAAGGACGGAACGAGTTTGACTTGCATATCACCATACGCGACCATCGGCTGCTCGACAACAAGTACTCGATACAACTCGAAGCCAGTTCGCTTGTTGACGGAAGAACAATGATACATGATATGGTATTCGATGTGCTACGCTTCTACGTTCGCTTCAAGTCAATGAAAACCCGGGAACCATATCTCACCGACTGGAGTGACAAGGGCTATATGCAATTCAAAGGAGAACCTTTCGTATCTGCGGAGACCGACTGATTTTACAATATACAAGTCTATGACGTCTAATAAACATACAAGCACAGAAGGTAATGCCAGTCTAGACAACGGCACAACATCGGCGATGGTGAAAGAATCCACCATCACGGTCACTTCGCCTCTTTTGCCGAACTTGCAGGAATTTACGGACATGCTTGAGAAAATCTGGCAACGTAAATGGATTACCAACAATGGTGATTTTCACCAACAACTCGAAACAGAGTTGGCTGATTACCTCAAGGTGCCCTACGTCAGTCTCTTCACCAACGGCACACTGCCACTCATCACGGCACTTCAGGCACTGCACATCACAGGCGAAGTCATCACAACCCCATATAGCTTCGTCGCTACTACCCATGCACTATGGTGGAACGGCATCAAACCTGTCTTCGTTGATGTAGACCCCGAGACGGGCAATATCGACCCCGAACAAATTGAATCTGCCATCACTCCCCGCACAACCGCAATACTTCCCGTACATGTCTACGGCCAACCCTGCCGCACCGACGACATACGCACCATCGCCGACAAGTACGGATTAAAGGTCATCTACGATGCGGCTCACGCTTTCGGCGTAGAAGTCGGAGGTGAAAGCATCCTCAACGCCGGTGACCTCTCAACCCTGTCTTTCCACGCCACCAAAGTCTACAACACCATCGAAGGCGGCGCTATGGTAATGCACGACAAAGCCACCAAACAGCGCATCGACTACCTGAAGAACTTTGGCTTTGCCGATGAGGTGACCGTTGTAGGTCCCGGCATCAATAGCAAGATGGACGAAATCCGGGCGGCTTACGGCATCCTCAACCTTCGCCAAGTCGATGCGGCTATTGAAGCCCGCAGCCTAGCAGCCGCAGCCTATCGGCAAGCCTTAACCGACATCGAGGGAATCAGAATGCCAAAACCCGTGCCCGAAATACGCTACAATTATGCCTATTTCCCCATTTTTATCGACAGCGAAGCTTATGGCATGAGCCGTGACGAACTCTATGCCAAGATGAAGTCTCGCGGCATTTACGGGCGTCGTTATTTCTATCCGCTTATCAGCACCTTCCCCACCTACCGCGGACTTGAAAGTGCCGACCCTCGCCATCTGCCTAACGCACAACGTTTAGCAGATAGCGTTATCTGCCTACCTATGCACCATGCTTTAAGTCAAGACGATATCAAACGTGTCATAGATTGTATCGTGCACTAACAGTTTTAACCAATAATGCGAACTCAAACCGAGACCCTATTCATTTGATTTAAGCAGACCATGACTTTCTATCCCGTTATTATCCCCACGTTGAACCGCTTCAAGCACCTACAAGCATGCATCAGTTCATTGCAGCAATGTACACATGCTGACAAGACAGAACTGGTAGTAGGTCTTGACTATCCGCCATCGGAAGATTATCGTGAAGGATATGAGGAAATAAAATCCTATCTGCCCAGCATCAAGGGTTTCGCCAAAGTCACCATTTGGGAACGTGATTACAATTATGGAGCAGTAAGGAACACACGAACAATGGTAGAATACTGCCTATCGCGTTACGACGCCTTCATTTTTACTGAGGATGACAATGTGTTCTCTCCTTGTTTCCTCGATTATATGAACAAGGCATTAGATAAATATCGTGATGATGAACGCATCGCGTCTGTGTGCGGATTCTGTTACCCGATTAACTGCGGAACAAGTTTAGGAAGCGCCTGTCTAACTTATGAAGACTTGGCTTGGGGTGAGGGATTCTGGCGAGACAAATGGCGTGCAGCGAACGAGGTGATTAGTCGCAAAACTTTTTTTAAGGAAATAATAACATCGGAAACGATTGTCGAGAAATATCTCTCCATCTATCCTAGAGGTTTTCATATTCTTCTAGACATGATAAAACAAAAGGCCTCTTGGGGTGATATTGAGTGTACCGCCTACAATTTTCTAACAGACCATTTTCAGATTCAGCCAAACACATCTTTAGTGCGGAATATAGGCCACGATGGTTCTGGGCTGCATAGCGTCATACGACCAGAATTGCTTCAGCAAGAAATATGCAGTGCTGCAACGTACGACCTTCCGAATACATTAGATATGCAACGCACTGACATAGTGGGGCGAGGACTTCGACATCTTTATTTGGAAATGCCTACAGATTCCAAGGCCTACCAAGCAGAAATTAAACAACTCAGAAAACGAGCACGAGACCTTCGGCTTCTATATCAACATCCTTGGCTACAATGGCTTGTTGACAGACCTGAACGGTTGCAATGGTATGCACATCGCTACTGGTTAGCAGTTCTACGCCGCTGTGGGAAACCGGTATAAAAGGCATCTGAGATTAACGCAAATATAATCACCTGAAAAACCTTTACAATATGAGAATCCTTTGGAATAGGAAAACTCGCAACTTGTGCATAAAAATCATGCAAACACTGCCCATCCGGCAGGGTCGCGTGATGTGCGTGTGCTGGGGAGGAGAGCAGTACGACTGCAGCCCCCGAGCCATAGTTGAGAAAATGGCAGATATGGGGCTCGCCCATGGGGCGGGGAAAAAGTTCGAAGTTTCATTCGCCTTCTTTCACCCTGAGAATTTTTTGACCGATTTGCCCATTGGCGTTGAGGGTGTCACTATTGGCAGCTATCAATACTTCAAACAACTAAGCACAGCGCAATTTATCATTGCCAACACCCGCTTTGGTGGGAGTATGTTTTGGCCTATGCCAAAACGCAAAGGGCAATATTATATACAAACTATGCACGGCGGACATGGCATCAAGCACGTGGAATTTGATGTGGACCTTCCGGAAGCATATCTAAAGTTGGTAGATGAAGATGCTAAGCGCACCGACATCATGCCAAGCGAATCGGATTATCAGAACCGGCTCTTCCACTCCGCCTATCATTACTACGGAGATGTTCTAAACACCGGATTGCCCCGCAACGACATTTTTTTCCGCCCAGCTCCAGACAAACTGCACAAGCAGAAGAGTTATGTCATCTACACGCCCACTTTCCGCAGCAATGGACGGCGTGATGTTTTTGGCTTCAATACCGACCGAGTGATCGAAGCTCTCGAACAACGCTTTGGCGGCGAATGGTATGTAATGATATCTTCCCATCCCAATATGCGTAGCTACTACCACGAGCTCTATGACTTCAGTCATCCACGCTTGATAGATGTAGGTCGGGAAGATTTGCATCCATTACTGCGCATGAGTGAAGCGCTTATCACTGACTATAGTAGCGCAGAAATGGATTTTTCGCTCATGAATCGTCCTATATTCCAACTCTGCAAGGACCGGGCAGACTACGACAGAGGGTTCTATATCAAGCCCGAAGAGTTGCCCTTCCCATACGCAGAGACGGATGATCAATTGGTCAACAATATCCTCTCTTTTGACGCAGAAAAATATGCTGCAGACTTGGAGGCCTTTAACCGCGAAAGAATTGGCCTGCACGAGACGGGTCACGCCTCTGAGGATATGATCCGCTGGATGCTAGAGAGACGATAAAACAAAATACTATTGTATGACATACTATCCCGTCCTTATCCCGACGCTGAACCGCTACGAGCATTTCAAAGCTTGCGTAGAATCTCTTCAACAATGTACGTATGCGAACAAAACAGAACTTGTAGTAGGGCTCGACTATCCTCCAGCAGACCGATACCGCGATGGCTATGAGAAAATCAAGGCCTTCTTGCCGACCATCAAAGGGTTCGCCAAAGTAACGGTGTTCGAGCGCGAGCACAACTACGGCGCCATAAAGAATTGGTATGCTTTGGCAGATTATTGCTTAGAACGATACGATGCATTCATAGCTACCGAGGACGACAACATATTTTCGCCCTGTTATCTCGACTACATGAATCAGGCGTTCGAGCGATTCCGTGATGACAGCAGCATTGTATCCGTAAGCGGATACAGCCACCCTGCCAGTTTGGGCACAAGCACAAAAAGCGCATACTTGAGCTATACGCACTCCGCTTGGGGCGAAGGCTATTGGAAGCACAAATACAGGCAGGTAGAGCGCACCATTGAAGACGATGCTTTCTTCCATAGGATAGTACGGACAAAGGGGCTGGCAATGCGGGTCGCCAGCATCTATCCACGTGGCTACTGGTCTCTACTAGACATCCTAAAGAGTGGCGGCCGCGACTTTTGGGGTGACCTCAAGTGGGCTCTCTACAACATCACAACAGGGCACTTCCAACTACAACCTGCCGTATCGTTGGTACGCAATATGGGGTGCGATGGTTCCGGACTGCATTGTGATGTAGACCAAACCTTCAGTCAGCAAACCATCAGCTCTGATACAACATTCAATATGACAACCAATCCCTCCATACAACGCATCGACATCGAGGGCCGCGGGCCGCGTTGGCAAGATATGCCAACTGACCCCAAGGAGTATAGTGATGCTATAGAAGCTCTATACCGCCGAGCACAACGTGTCCGGTTGAAATACACGCGGCCGTGGTGGTGGCTATTCCGGTTGCTCGACCGCTCAAGGAGTGGCTATGGCCTCATCTATAAACTAGGTATAAAAACAGGACTGCTGCACAGCACCGACCTAACCAAGAAGTTGCACTGAGCAGCAGCCTTATTTATCTCGTTGTTGTTTCTCAACTATCGCTGTCGGTTAATGTCAACTGATTTACTGGACAGCGATAGTTTGTTTACGCCTCACTTCCTTTCCTTAACACGGAGTTCGTCACCGCGTTGGTTGACGATAGCACGGTAGAAGTCTTCAGAATAAGCAGGTTGTTGCGGATACTCAGGCACACCGTAGAGCGTGCGTAAGAAATGTCCGGGAGCACCCTCTTCCTCACGCTTCACATTGCCATCCAAATATTTAACAAGCAAATACAAGGCTAGTTCGCGGTAACGTGCTGTCGCTGCATTAGCCTCCTCTGCACTATACGTGTTGAGGAACTTGGAAACCTCAGCCGATGACGATTTGAGCAAATTCACAGCATAGCTATCTATACTGTCCTGCTGAGCCTCAAAGCGGTCTTCCAGTCCGTCACGCACACGGCGTACATCTTCCATCATTGGCTCGTAACGCGTGTAGACTTGCTGAGCCACCCAGTTGTTCATCCAAAAAGCCGATGTCCATGAGAAAGTCAACAAATCTCCGTTGCCTGGGCGGAAACAGAGCGGAGACTCTAAGATATTGTTATAGATAGGCGTAAAGACAGCCGTGTTGGCATCATCGACAGCAAACCATGTCTTGCCACCTACTTCTCGCGGCAACCAGCCACGCATCTCGCTGACAAAGACAAAGCCTGTCTGCTGCGTAGCCACAGCACGCTCGTGCAGATAGTTGATACTATCGAGTTGCCAATACATAGGGCGCCACCTGTAAGGACAATGGAATGGACCACCGCCTACATCTTTAGTCATATCCCATGGTGTACCCTCAAAGTGGTCACGCATAGCATTTTGCACATCGCGATGTGAAAGCTTGCGGTCCGGACGCACATAGAGCGGCAAAATGGAGTCTGCCGGACAATTGGGACTGCACTCGAAGTCAACAAAGGGGAAATACCGGTCCATACCCGAGGCAAAATGATTGAAGAAAGCCCATACACGGCCGTCACAACCGCGAAAAGCTCCGGCGTCTTGCTCACCAAAGACTCGGGCAAAATCAAAGTCACTGTCCCGTCCTGTATACTTGCCACACTGGCGAGCGAAGGCAATCAAGTCAGCACTGTAGAGACAACTGTCACCCACCTCATATCTACTCAACCGGCGATTGAGCTTGGCACCTCGCTGTGGGAAGTAATGGATGCGGGCCTGATTGGCGTGTGCTGCGATGCAGTCGGACGGTATAAGGCGAGCTACCCATACAGCGCCTTTGTTGCCTGGGCCCTTGCCAATCATATCCATCACCCAAATCTCATTAGGATCTCCTATGGAAAATGTCTCTCCCTCACTGGCATAACCATATTCTGACACAAGAGCCGTCATGACGTCGATGGCCTCGCGGGCCGTACGACTGCGTTCAAGTGCAATGTAAATAAGCGACCCGTAGTCGATGATGGCCGTAGTATCCATCAACGACAAGTCACCTCCCCATGTCGATTCGGCAATGGTTACCTGGTGCTCGTTGACGTTTCCAACCACCCGCCAAGTGTGCGGTACCTGTGGAATTTGGCCGAGCGGTCGCTGGCTGTCCCAGTCGATGACTGACCGCATAGCACCCTCAGCATGGTCAGATGCAGGTGTATAGTAGAGTTCCCCATAAAGTTGGTGACTATCGGCTGCATAACTAATCATCGTCGAACCGGTCACCGATGCGCCTCGGCCTACTAAAAAATTGGTGCAAGCTACCGAATGAAGGGTTAGGGCTGCACAAATAAGGGTAAAGAAAGTCTGTTTCATATTTTGTTCTTTTGTTGTCTTTGGTATAGTCTGCTAGATAACCAATATCCCAGACCAAGGATGACGATTCTCCTGGCCATGTAATCAGAATAAAACAATGGTCTCAAGTACGGACTTGTTACCGCAGTTATCCTCTGCGCGTATCACTACCGTATGGCGGCCACGGACGATTCCGTAATCTGAAGGATGCCCCAGCATACGACCGTAGCGGTTCATCGGGAAAGGCACGAACTGGCCATCGATATAGACCTTGTAACCAGCCAGTCCGCTCCCCTTATCCGTCACTGATATCTGCGCACTTCGCCATCCCATACGCACTACAGATATGGACGGTGCGATACTGTCTCTGCAGACTGCAAACCGCCCGAAAGACAAGGTTGTTGCATGCAGCGCTCCGTCCTTATATTGACCTCCCACATAACCGCTGTCGAGATTGCGGATATAAAGTTGGCGGGCGAGTGCCGAGTCAGAGGCATAGGCTTCTGACACACGGATAGCTAACGGGAATGGGGCATGAACTGGGATATCCTTTCTTCCTATCGTATATATAGGAGAGAGATAAGTGTCGGATTGCAATATCTTGGAAGTTGCGGCTGCGGTTGTTGCACGAGAAGCAGTCGCAGGTGTGGTAGGCGCTGACGTACCTGTAGCGGCTGATGTCTTAGCACTGCAACTGAAAGGCACTAACACGTCGCCATAAAGTTGTGCGGGATGCAGTTCGAAACGACATCCGGCCGTATCAAGTCGGAAAGGATGCCCGTAGCGCACGAGATAACCGACATCCGTCAGCGTGCCAGACGGCAGGCTGCTCCATAACGGACCCGTACTGGACAGAGAGGTGCGCTGTCCTTTGACCACAAAGTTGACGGTGCTATAGTTACCATGCCAGTCAAAGAGTTCGTAACGCACACGGTATGGTCGCTCCTCATTGATGGTGACGATGCCGTCGCCTTGTTTCGTATGGCCGATGATACAGAGACGATTGCCTGGTTCGACGAAGCTTCGCATAATCATACCTCTATGGTTGGTCCACTCGGCAAAGTCGGTAAGCGAATTGATATAACGCCGCTCAGTGTATCGGAAACTGTCAATCTGGCAACAATAGACAAGCGAGTCGTCAATAAAGAGTCTCACTGCATAGACCCCGAAACGATTGTTTTGCCCATCCATATAGTCGTATGCTTTGATGCCAAAGCCAAGGCGACCCCAAGCCGTAAAAGTCCGTGCCGTACACCTATTTTGGCTTGCTTGACCGACCACAGTGACAGCTGCCGAACGACGAAACGCCTTACCATCGACCACACCGCCTAGAGGATACACATAGACATTTTGTGCACGGGGAGCCTTATGGTCGACAACGCTTTGTCCAAAACAAAGAAGCGGATTGTAGTATGTATCGTCGGCATCGTTGCAGTCTCTTAACTCAAAATGGACATGCGGTCCGCCCGAACTGCCTGTATTCCCGCTCTTGGCTATCACATCCCCCATCGACACTGGCAGTTCGTCAGGCAGGAAAGCAACTTGCGGAGAGTTGTTGGCCTCCATCTGCACCAGTTTGCGACGCACATGGACAGCTATGCTGTCATTGAATGCGCTCAGATGGCCGTAGACGGAAGTCAATCCATACTGCGGATGACGCACATAGACAACCAGTCCATAGCCATAGGCATTGACACCGACACGGCAGACATAGCCATCCGCAAAGGCTCGCACAGGATGTCCAGTCGAACCTTGAGTCTTGAAGTCGAGCCCGGCATGGAAATGCCCGGATCGCAGTTCTCCGAAATTACCGGCTAATGCCACATCCAAATCAAGCGGCAGACAACAGTGCATCGAATCTGGCATCAGCACCAATCGTTCGTCTTGAGACGGCAGACTACCGGCCGAGGCAGATATACAGAAAAGTGTCCCGACGACCACAATGGCAGTCAGGACAAACTTGCAAGGTCCAAACATCTGGCAACGGCTTTGCGCAATGGTCTTGTGCATGATATCTCCGTCAGACATTGAAGCGGAAATGCATGATATCTCCATCCTGCACTACATAGTCCTTACCCTCGACTGCCAGTTTGCCGGCATCGCGCACAGCCGCTTCCGACCCATAGGCGAGGTAGTCTTCATACTTGATAACCTCAGCCCGAATGAAACCTTTCTCAAAATCCCCGTGTATGATACCCGCACACTGCGGCGCCTTCATACCCCGGCGGAAAGTCCATGCCTTGACCTCCATCGGACCGGCCGTGATATAAGTTTGCAAGCCCAACAAACTGTAAGCCGAATGCACAAGCCGGTTCACACCGCTCTCTTCCAATCCCAACTCTTCGAGGAACACAGCACGCTCTTCGCTCGACTCGAGTTCTGCTATCTCGCTCTCGATTTTGGCTGAAATGACAAGCACCTCGGCATTTTCGCCTCGTACGGCCTCGCGCACTTTATCAACGTAAGCATTACCAGAAGCTGCACTTGCCTCATCAACATTGCAAACATACAAGATGGGCTTGGAAGTGAGCAAAAACAATTCGCGGGCAGCATGGATCTCAGCAGGAGCCTCCAATTTAGAGGTCACCTCTCGTGCCGACTTGCCGGCCAACAAGGCTTCGCGTATAGCAGTCATCAGTTCGTATTGCATCTTGGCATCACGGTCGTTGCCAACCTTAGCCACCTTCTCCACCTTAGACAGTCGGCTCTCAATGGTCTCGAGGTCCTTGAGCTGCAGTTCTGCATCGATGATTTCCTTATCACGTACCGGGTCCACACTCCCGTCAACATGCACGACATTACCGTCGTCAAAGCACCGCAATACATGAATGATGGCATCCGTCTCACGGATATTGGCCAAAAAACGATTCCCGAGGCCCTCTCCCTTTGACGCGCCCTTCACCAGTCCTGCAATGTCTACGATTTCGACCGTAGCCGGCACAATGCGACCGGGATGGACCAGTTCGGCCAAGCGGTTGAGACGTTCGTCGGGCACGGTAATAACGCCCACATTGGGTTCGATAGTGCAAAATGGGAAATTAGCTGCCTGCGCCTTGGCGCTCGACAGACAGTTGAAAAGGGTGGACTTGCCAACATTGGGCAATCCGACAATACCACACTGGAGTGACATCTGACAAAAAATCTTTGTAATATACGAGTTATATTCGTCGGTCCGGGACCTTTTGGCCTACCGGTCTGATGCTGCTTTCCACCTTTAGGAGACTTCTTCAAGACCCAACGCAGAAAGCAGTGCGAAGATACTCAATTTACGGCAAACCGCCAAGGAAACATGTAAATATGAGGAGTACAAGATAGAAAAAGACCGCTTTTTACAAAAAAAGTCACTTGCATGAAACAAGATAAAGCATTTTTCACCATATTTGCAGTCGTACAATATTCTATCCAAGTCCTATGCAAAGGAAATATGATTTTCTCGTCATTGGCAGCGGCATAGCCGGTATGAGCTTTGCCCTCAAGGTGGCACATGCCGGTCGTGTGGCACTAATCTGCAAAAGCGAACTGCAAGAGTCAAACACCGACCTAGCCCAAGGTGGCATTTCGAGCGTTACGAACCTCGAAGTCGACAACTTCGAGAAACATATCCACGACACAATGGTAGCCGGCGACTGGCTGAGCGACCCAAAGGCTGTCGAACTGGTGGTAAAAAACGCTCCGGCACAAATAGACGAACTGGTCAAATGGGGTGTAGACTTCGACAAGACACGCACCGGCACATACGATCTGCATCGCGAGGGCGGACACTCGGAGTTCCGCATTTTGCACCACGCCGACAACACGGGCCATGCCATACAGTCGGCCTTGATACGCGCCGTCAAGGAACACCCGTCCATTGATGTCCTCGAACATCATTTTGCCATAGAAATACTGACGCAGCATCACCTCGGGCAAGAAGTAACACGCCGCACCCCGGACATCGAGTGTTATGGAGCATATGTTCTTGACGAGGCCACTGGCGCTATTGATACATTCCTGGCCAAAGTCACGATGATGGCCACTGGCGGCATCGGACAAGTGTACCAGACAACCACCAACCCACCTATCGCCACCGGCGATGGTATCGCTATGGTATATCGTGCCAAGGGTATGGTGAAGGATATGGAGTTTGTGCAGTTCCATCCTACAGCCCTCTACCATCCCGGCGACCATCCGAATTTCCTGATTACCGAAGCTATGCGCGGCTATGGCGGCATCTTGAAAACGCTGGACGGCAAGGAATTTATGCAAAAGTATGACCCTCGCTTGTCCCTCGCTCCGCGCGACATCACGGCACGCGCCATCTTCAGCGAGATGAAACAAAACAAGTGCGACCATGTCTTGCTCGACGTGACGCACAAGGATCCGGAAGAAACCAAACATCACTTCCCCAATATCTACCGCAAGTGTCTCAGCATCGGTATCGACATCACAAAACAGCCCATCCCAGTTGTTCCTTGCCATCACTACTTGTGCGGCGGCATCAAAGTAGATTATAATGGCCAGTCAAGCATCAATCGTCTCTACGCCGCCGGTGAATGTTCGTGCACGGGCCTGCACGGAGGCAATCGTTTGGCCAGCAATTCGCTCATCGAAGCCGTCGTCTATGCAGACTTGGCTGCCAAGCATGCCATCCCTCGCATCAGCCAACTGCACTACCGCACAGACATTCCGGCATGGATTGACACAGGCACAGTCCCTCACGAGGAGCTCTACCTCATCAGCGATTCGAAGACAGAAGTGCAGCAAATCATGCAGACTTACGTGGGTATCGTACGTTCCAATCTGCGTCTGAAGCGCGCATGGACTCGCCTCGACAACCTCTATGAGGAGACCGAGAAGCTCTTTCTGCGCAGTCGTGTGGATAAAGACATCTGCGAATTGCGCAATATGATCAACACCGGCTATCTCATTATGCGGCAGGCCATGGACCGCAAGGAGTCTCGCGGTCTGCATTTCTCAATAGATTATCCTCCGGCAGATCGCGGCATTCAAGGATTCTGATGCTCGAGTGTGATTCAAATGTAAGTGAAGAGATAACAAAGTTTGAGCCAAGGAGCACCTCATTGCCAGGCAATCTCTCCGCTGCCTAAGCAGATTGTTCCGTCAGGTGTATAGATGCAGCAGAACTGTCCCGGAGCTACGCCGTCAGTCGGTTCGTCCATCTGCAAAAAGCAGCTCCCATCAGTCCGCGTGGAAAGCGTTCCTTTGCGCAAGTCTGCTACATGGCGAATCTTAAACAACACCCGAACGGGCTTATCGCCAGACAGTAACGAAAACGGATTGAGCGTAATCCAATTCATATCGTGCATCAATAGGTTGTCTCGCTTCTGCGACTGCGGATTGTACCCTTTCGAGACATAGACAATATTCTGCTCGATATCCTTACGAACCACGAACCAGGGGCCTCCACTCAAGTAGAGGCCCTTTCTTTGTCCTATGGTATGGAACCAGAAGCCACGATGTGTACCCAACACCTTACCCGTCTCTACCTCAATAATAGGACCTTCTTTAACCCCTAAAAATCGTTCGATAAAACTGTTATAGTCTATCTTACCCAAGAAACATATGCCCTGCGAGTCCTTGCGGTGTGCAGAAGGCAACTTGGCTCGTTCCGCAATGACACGCACTTCCCCTTTGGCCATATGTCCGACCGGAAACAACGAATGTTGTACTTGAAAACTCTGCAACTGGGCCAAAAAGTCGGTCTGGTCCTTCACAGGGTCGGGTGCCGTTCCCAAGAAGAGACTCTCATCCACAGGAGCAATAGCAAAAGGATCTTCAACAGCCATTGGTACAAAGCGCCACTCCTCGTCCAAATGTCCGATGCGAATGGCCGCATAGTGTCCCGTAGCTGTCTTGTCATATTGATAGCCGACCTTCTTGTGAAAAGCCCCGAACTTAATCAACCGGTTACACATCACATCCGGATTGGGCGTAAATCCATGTTTTACTTTATCGATGGTATAGGCTACGACCTCGTCCCAATATTCCTGCTGTAGGTCAAGAACTTCGTAACGCAGCCCATACTTATGAGCCATGGCTTGGACAATCTCCAAATCTTCCTCCTGTGGACACGAATAACCCTGACTGGCATCGTCCATGCCAATCTTTATATACCACAAATCTGGTTTATACCCTTGTTCACATAGGAGATGGACAGCGACACACGAGTCAACGCCGCCCGACAGCAAGGCCGCAATATTCGTCATACGCCACTGGTTGTGGATTGTGAGTCGGCAGGAAATGCATTCCAACCTTGGGCCTTAAGCGCAACTTCACTGTTTCCGTCACGGGTTATCATCGCGGCACCGAGACGTTCGTCAGTGATATGTCCGATGAGGCGGATACCAGAGAGTTGTTGTATCTGCTCACTCTGAGCCAAAGGAACAGTAAACAACAGTTCGTAGTCCTCTCCGCCATTCATGGCACAAGTTGTCACATTGAGGCTAAACTCCTCGGCCTGTATGGCGGTCTGATAGTCGATAGGAATCCGTTCCTCATATACGCGGCAGCCCACCTTACTCTGCTTGCAGATATGCAATAGCTCGCTTGAAAGACCATCGGAGACATCTATCATAGAGGTGGGTTGAATACCGGCTTCTCGCAGCATCTTGACAACATCACGCCGTGCTTCAGGCTTGAGCTGCCGCTCAAGCAGATACTCTTTGCCTTCAAACTTGGGTTGGAACTGAGGCATTGTCTCCTTCGTGCCACTACGCTTCCAATCGTCATATTGACTATAGTAGACAGCCTTCTCCCTTTCCAAAAGCTGTAGTCCCATATAAGCAGCGCCCAAATCGCCGGACACACATATCAGGTCATTGACTTTAGCTCCATTACGATAGACTGGATGAGGGGCTACGCCAATAGCAGT
Organism: bacterium; assembly: GCA_963624265.1. Classification (GTDB taxonomy): domain Bacteria; phylum Bacteroidota; class Bacteroidia; order Bacteroidales; family UBA3663; genus Liminaster. Next base: position 65,704 of record CAVFPF010000063.1, read on the forward strand.
GATGGAAATGGTCAAACCTGTCATCGAAGTGGAAGTATCGCCGCCCACAAGGTCCACGCCATAAGTATCACAGGCTAGTTTCATGCCGGCATAGAGTTGTTCCAAGTCCTCAACTTTGAAGCGCTTGCCCACGCCTATCGAAACAGTAATCTGACGCGGAGTGCCCATCATGGCATACACATCGCTAAAGTTGACTATACAAGCTTTGTAGCCCAAGTGCGAAAGCGGACAATAGGTCAAATCGAAATGGACACCCTCCAACAGGAGGTCGGTGGTCACAACCGTCTTGCCTTCGTCGGGAAGGTTGTCAATGACGGCACAATCGTCGCCCACACCGTAGAGCGACGATTTGTTTTTGAGCGAAATGCTCTCGGTGAGGTGGCGAATCAACCCGAACTCACCGTATTCTTTGATTTCTGCCATATATCACATTCAGACAGGACCATCCGTCCTGTCAAATATATTGTCTTGTCAGTATATTAAAGTTATTGTCGCAAGAAGCATATTCAGACATCACTGACGGCTCCGACGTATCATCTCAGTCATAATCTCTGTCATCAGAGGTTGTGCCGCATTGGCGGCCTTCTGTACCTCTTCGTGCGACACTTTCTCGGGAACTCCGAATCCACCCAGGTCTGTAATGACCGAGATGCCGAACACACGCATACCCGCATGACGGGCAACAATTACCTCAGGTACCGTTGACATACCAACGGCATCTGCCCCTAATGTGCGAAAACAGCGATATTCTGCGCGCGTCTCGAATGTAGGACCTTGCGTACCGAGATAGACACCTTTCTGCAGATGTATGCCTTTCTCTTTGGCTATCGACTCAGCCTGACGAATGAGTCCGAAGTCATAAGGCTCTGACATGTCTGGGAAACGGTCTCCTAGTTCGGGATAGTTCTTGCCGCGCAAGGGATGTTCGGGAAAGAAATTAATATGGTCTTCGATAATCATAAGGTCTCCTACCCTAAACGACGGATTGGTACCGCCTGCCGCATTGCTGACGAACAACGTGTCGATGCCACAGGCCTTCATTACACGAACGGGGAAAGTGACCTGCTGCATAGAGTAACCCTCGTAAAAGTGGAAACGGCCTTGCATGGCCATAATCTCGACACCTCCCAGCAAGCCGAAGATGAGTCGTCCTGAATGACCCTCAACGGTCGAAACCGGCATATTTGGAATCTCTTCATATGGAATTGCCTCAACCTCTTCTATTTGTCCGGCCAACTGACCGAGACCCGTTCCCAACACGATGGCTGTCCGTGGCCGTCGGGCAGTACGGCTCATTATATATGCGGAGGTCTGTGCTATCTTCTGCAGCATCGACTCGGAAGCCATTGCAGAAGGCTGCTGCATAATGCCTTGTTTATCTACGCTCTTTATTGACATATTCTATGATTTTTGCATCAAATGGTTTGTTGTATTTCTTTAGGAAGAACACCTCTGTCGGAAGGAAATAAATCCTTCGTTTCAAGTCTGTCGAAATGCTCTTGTGGTCATGGAGACGCACGGCGTCCTTTTCTGTAGTGATTATGATGGGTTCAACACCTTTGGCCCGTGTGAGACATCCCCCTTCGCTGATACGATTCAGACGGGATTCCATCTGGCGGATATCTGAGGTTGAGAAACTGTGATGATCTCCAAAATGCAGATGGTCGACGAAACGGAAGTGTTTCTCCACATAGACAAGAACCATTGTCGGATCTGCAATACCGGTGACGACAAGCACCTCGCTGCACGGATTGACATCTGTCGGTTCTCCTGTCTCCAGATTGACCAACTGACCATAGCGATAGCCGCTATAGTAGATTGGCTGCAACATCGTCGTTGGCAGATGGCCTGCAATCTCGTTTACCTCCTCGTCGCGCAACGCATCCGGGCATTTCGATACAATCACCATATCCGCACGCTGCAACCCTATCGGAGCCTCCCTCAAGAAACCCGCCGGTATCACCTTGTCCGCATAAAGGATGCGGTGGTAACTCGTCAAGCAGATGTTCAAACCTGGCTTGACATACCGGTGTTGAAAACAGTCATCAAGTAAAATGACCTTCGGTGGATTCTCTTCCGAAAGCAGTTTTTTGATACCCCGCACACGCTTCTCGTCAACAGCCACAGTGATGCCGGGGAATTTAAGGAAAAGCTGATAGCTCTCATCACCCAAACGACGAACTGTAGTTCCTGGTCCTGCCTTTTGGAAACCATGCGATTGCCGTCCATAGCCTCTGCTAAGCACCGCTATAGGGCCTATATTCTCCCGCTGTAGCAGACGAACCAGATACTCGATGTGCGGTGTCTTTCCGGCTCCTCCTGCCACTAGATTACCTACGCCGATAACGGCCACTCGGTCTTCGAACGATGTGACAGACAACTTGCCTGTATCGAAGGCCCAATTGCGCAATGCCATTATGCCTCTGTATATCCAGGACAGAGGCAGTAGCAGCGGCATAGTATGGACTTTAGGTAGAACCATGTGATGTTTGTTGTTGGTGTGATGGATTAGCATGAAAGGTCTCCGATAGCGGACGGGCTCAAAGAGTCCGTCCGGAAGAAAGCATTTAGAACACGACCGACGTAAACGAACGGGCTTGGATGCGGTCCATATCCTGCAGATGCTCCAGGAACTGGAGTGTGGCACGGTCCGCTGACAGTATGCCCGTCACCTTGTCTGCGATGCGCAGTGTAAGGTCTGACGATGTCATATCCAACAGTTCCAAGAGTTGCTCCAACTCCGTCTTGGGTGTCGGGTAGCAGACACGAGAATAACTGTCCGCTTCAAGTCCCGCCAACTCGGCAGCCTTGGTTACTGCCTCATCAAGACCGCCCAGCGTATCAACCAGGCCCAGGCGGAGTGCGTCCGAACCGGTCCACACTCGACCTCCGGCTATCTTGCAGATATCAGATTGCGTCTTGTCCCGACCCTCAGCGCAACGGCTCGTGAAAAGGTCATAGAACGATTCTATTCCCTGCTGTATCTTGGCCTGTTCTGCCGGAGTAACTTTGCGCATCGTAGACAACATACCGTAACGATGAGTCTTCACCTCCTCGAAGTTGATGCCCAAACGTCCTGTGGCCAGTTTCCCGAAGTTCGGGATGACACCGAACACACCAATGGAGCCCGTCAATGTATTGGGTTCGGCTACGATGTAATCGGCACCGCAACTGATGTAATAGCCACCCGATGCGGCATAGTCGCCCATCGAAACGACAAGGGGTTTCTTAGCCTTAAGGTCGGCTAAAGCCTTCCAAATCTGCTCGGATGCAAAACCAGAGCCACCGGGTGAATTAACACGGAGTACAACAGCTTTCACGTCGTCATCCTCTGCCAATTCGCGTATTTCCTCAATCATATCGGCATAGAAGATGCCTTCGCTACCCTCAGACTCGGCCTCGGATGCAATTTCGCCCACTGCATAGAGAATCGCCACTTGATTCGGCAAATACTGCGGATAGGCGATATCAAGGCCGCTCTCGACGAGGTCTTCAGCCAAGATTCCTTGCAACTCCGGAGTATTGGTCCAACGCAGGAGCAGTTGTTCTACGTCACTCTTATAAACCATGCCATCGACAAGTCCCGTTTTTACCAGTTCCTCGGGCATCATATAGCTGACCGCTTGATTGGCAAGCGAGTCAAGACAGGCAATGGTCGTTCCGCGGCTTTGTGCAATGTCAGTAGCCATCCGGTTCCAGATATTGCCAAGATAGGTCTCTATCTGCAAGCGGTTGGCCTCGCTCATATGCTCTATGAGATAGGGTTCGACTGCGCTCTTGAACTCTCCCACCCTAAAGACCTGCATCTCGACATTCAGTTTGTCGAGCAGAGCTTTCGGATAAACCAATATAGTAGTCAAGCCGTCAAAGGAGACACTCCCTATAGTATTGACAAAGACGCTATCAGCCACCGAGGATACATAATACTGACCGAGAGAATAATTGTCGTTGTAGGCGACAATCCACTTGCCCGATGATGCGCGAAAGTCGGCTAACGCATCATGGATAGCTTCATAGGTAGCAGGATTGGCTTGCATACCATCCGTATTGAGATAGATGCCCACGATATTTGGGTCGTTCTTGGCCACAGTGATGGCATTCAAGCATCCGCGGAGCGACATATTCGTATCCATTGAGAATCCGCTCATTGCGTCAAACGAAAATGGCATTGTCGGAGGAACCTCTGCGATAAGGCCATTGAGTTTAAGCAGCATTATATCACCAGGCTTACTGACTTGAACCTCTTTCTGTGTGGACGACAACGATGCCACCATCGTACACGTAAAGAACATCATACTCAAGATGCCCATAATGAAAAGTCCGACAACGACGGCGAGCACTGTCTTTAGAAACGATTTCATAACATTTGCAAATTTGTTGTTTATAGTCTTATCTTTTGTTTTGCCACACTATATTATATGTCACTATTTGTCCAAGTCAGCCAAGAGGGCGCTGCTTGTTGCTCGAGACGAGTCTCGTCTGACATTCTTGCAATGGCCCAATCACAAAGTCCCGTTCACGAATCAAAGGGTGTGGCAACTGCAGTCTCTCGATTTGTACCCGTATGCCTTCCGGCTGTTCCGGCGTAACATCAAACCACAATATATCGATGTCGATAATCCGGTCTTTGTAGCTTTCGCCCGAGAGGCGCTTCTCTGTTCGGCCCATCTGTCGCTCGATGCCTTGCGTACATTCCAGCAGTTCAATAGGCCCTAATGTTGTCTCAATGGCACAAACGGCATTGGTAAACCGGTGTTCGCTAATAAAGCCCCAAGGTTCACTCTCCCTATAGGTCGAGACAACTTGGACAGTTCCGGCCTCTTTGTTCAAAAGGGCCAAGGCACAATCCAAATTGGATTTTCCGTCGCCTAGGTTACTACCGAGACCTAGATATACCAGCGCCATAGTGCATCAGTCTGGCAGAATCAGCATGGCATCGCCATAACAGCCGAACTTGTAGTCCAACTTCATGGCCTGTTTATAAGCCTCCATAACTAATTCGTAGCCGCCAAAGGCACAAGTCATCATCAGCAGCGAACTGAACGGCTCATAGAAGTTGGCCACCATACAGTCTGCTATCGAAAACTCATAGGGAGGGAAGATAAACCTGTTCGTCCACCCCTCAAAGGCCTTGAGTGTGCCCGTTGTCGAAACACTACTCTCAATGGCCCGCATCACAGAAGTATCGACAGCACACACATGATGTCCGATACTCTTCACGCGATTCACCTGATCGGCCACTTCCTGTGTGATGAAGACCTGCTCACTGTCCATCTTGTGCTTCGAAAGGTCCTCCACATCAATATTGCGGTAGTTCCCGTGATTGCTATGGACGGTGACGAACGAAAAGTCAATGCCCTTGATTTCCATCCGTTTCAGTAGTTCGCGGCTGAAGTGAAGAGCTGCAGCTGGCGCAACAACCCCGCCTTCGTTTTTGGCGAAGATGGTTTGATACCGTTCGCGGTCCGTAAACGGATCGTCACCGACCGGAGAGTCTACCACATCACGCAATTCTTTGAGTTGAGGTGGAATCGGGGTCTCGCCAAAGCCATAAAGGGTCTCTATAAACTCCTCGTGCGTACCATCGTACAGGAAACGGAGCGTACGGCCGCGGGAAGTCGTATTGTCTATTACCTCGGCTACAAGACTCTCGTCCTCGCCGAAATACAGTTTGTTGCCAATGCGAATTTTGCGCGCCGGGTCGACCAACACATCCCATAGGCGGATAGCCGGATTGAGTTCGCGGAGCAAAAAAACCTCGATACGGGCTCCGGTCTTCTCTTTGTTGCCGTACAGACGTGCAGGAAAAATCTTGGTGTCATTGAACAACACCAAATCCTTCTCGTCGAAGTATTCGATAAAATCCTTGAACACCCTGTGTTCGATTTTCTTGCTCTTCTTGTGCAGCACCATCATTTTGCACTCGTCTCTATGGTAGGACGGTCGCAAGGCGATGTGCTCGTCTGTCAGCTTGAACTTGAACTGTGAAAGTTTCATTTCTCTATTTTATCTTTTTCGCTTGTCGTTTATTTGGTGACAATAGGCACCTCCTTGGCCCATCTCTCGATATCAGCGACATCTACATGGCAATCGTCCAGACTGTAATCGCCGATACGTGTACGCCGCAGCGCTGTAAGGAAGGCTCCGCTTCCCAAAGCCTGTCCGATATCGCGGGCCAATGCGCGGATATAAGTTCCTTTCGAACACACCACGCGAATGGTGAGTTCCGGGTTTCGGTCGGTCTGCAACGCCTCTTGCGGGCAGACAAACGAGAGAAGTTCTATCTCGTCTATGACCAATTCCTTGGCCTTCAGTTCGACGGCCTCGCCGCTGCGGGCATAGTCGAAAGCTCTGCGTCCGGCCACTTTGCAGGCGCTGTAGGCAGGAGGAACTTGCATAATAGAGCCTACAAAGCGGGGCAACGTCTCTTCGACCAACTGGCGGGTAATATGCATCACCGGACAAGTGTCATCCACCGAATGTTCGGCATCGAACGAAGGGGTCGTACACCCCAACTGCATGGTAGCGATATATTCTTTTGTACCCGTCTGCAGACGGCTGATGTCTTTGGTGGCACGACCCGTGCATATAATCATCACCCCAGAGGCCAACGGGTCGAGTGTCCCGGCATGGCCGACCCTCAGCCGTTTGATGCCCATTCGGCGGGAGAGGGTATTGCGCACTTGTTTGACCAAATTGAAGGAAGTCCAGTGCAGCGGTTTGTCAAAGACCAAAACCTCTCCGGCTTCAAAGTCGTACTCCCTCATCCGTATGTACTGTCGTTAAAGCAGGATGAGCGATACAATGCCGACGATAGCGCAATAGACGGCAAACCAAATGAGCTGACACTTCTTGACCAATGTAATCATCACCCTACATGCCAAGCAGCCACTCACGAAGGCAGCCAAGAATCCCACTAGCATAACCATCGGATCAATCGGGTCGACAGCAGGATGCTCCGCCAAATATTCGGCCGAAGGGAAGAAGATGTGACCAAAGTCTATCAATGCCTCTCCCAAAATGGGCGGAATAACCATCAAGAACGAGAACTGCGCCAAATCGGCTTTCTTGACGCCCAACAACAAACCCGTAGCAATAGTAGTGCCCGAACGTGACAGACCGGGCAGCACAGCTAGAGCCTGTGAAAGACCGATAATGAAAGCATCTGTCATTGTAAGTGCACTCTTCTCCTTCGGACGGATATAGAACGAAAGTGTCAGCAGCAAAGCGGTAATGAGCAGACAAATCGGGACGACATGAACGCCATTGAAAGCAGCTTCGACCCAGTCTTTCATCAGCAAGCCAACGATACCGATTGGAATCATCGATACCAGGATTTTGAGCGCATACCGCTGTTCTTCATTGAAACGGCTTAATGCACGGTCTACAGGAGGAGTCCCCTGAGGATGAAGCGGCTTGAAGAGACCCTTGAAAATCCAAGTCACCTCTTTGTGCAAGACAATGAGTGTAGAAAGTACTGTGGCCACGTGTACCACGATGCTGAAGGACAAACCGCCTCCGTCGATACCCAGCAGCCGTTGGCCCAACTGCAGATGTCCACTACTGCTGACCGGAAGATATTCTGTCAAACCCTGAACGAGGCCCAATATGAGCGCTTGCGTGTAGTCCATAATAACTTAACTTATTGACTTTGTGTTTGTTGTTCGTATTCTCTTTGTGTCTGGTAAAAGCATCACGCCTCCACCTGTGATTCAGTATTGGCAGTGGCCTTCTTTCCCGGGCGTTTTACACAGATGCCCACAGCCATCAGCAGATACCCGAAAAAGCAGATGTTAGGAGCATAGACGACCCGCATGTCGCTGAAGACATCGGGATTGAAATTCTCGGGAGTACTTGGTTCGCCTCCCATCAAGAAGAACCCAATCAAAATCATAAGGGCAGCAATGCCCATAATGATGAAATTCAGTTTGTCAAGACACAGTCGCATATTATGTTGTTTTTATTTGTTTACATCAAATAGAGTTCGTCGGTCGTGCAGTACAGATATCGGTTGGCGGCCATCCACGCGGCCAAGCCCGGGATAAGCATCCCAATGGCCACCATCCCACCAGCTACAGCGGCCACATGAACCGGATTGAGGATAAGTTGGGCAAAAGCCTTGACGGCGCTACCCGTCGAGTCAAGCCCAAAATAGAGCAACACCGCTATGGCGACCATCGCGGCAAATGCAGCTATCAGCCCCTGCCGCACCTGACACATGACAAAAGGTCGGCGTATAAACCAGTTGGTAGCACCCACCAGGCGCATCGTGCCAATCAGGAAGCGGTCAGCATGGAGAGCCAAATGAACCGTATTGCTAACCAGCGTCATACTAATCAGCATCAATACGGCGGCAAGAATGAGCAAGAAGATGCCAAACCTATTCATATTGGCATTGACGGCATCGAGCAAATCCGGATTGTAGTCAAAGGCATCAATCTTTCCCCCTGCCTCCTTCGATAGTCTGCCGACGATGCTCTCTACACTGTCACGGCGTGCATAGTCGGCCTTGAGTCTGAACTCCACACTGGCCTGCAGCGGATTATAGCCCAAAAACTCCTCCGGGCTCTCCCCCAGTTCACGCGTGACAATATGCAAAGCGCTGTCTGCACTGATAAAGACCGCATCCGAGGTATAATCGGCCGTTTTCAACTTGGCCAGCAATTGTTGTGCATAGCGGTCGCCGGCAGACTCGTTGAGCGTGATGGTAACCGTAAACTGTTCGCGCATCACTTTCGATAGACCTGCCACAGCGAGAGCTCCCAACGCACCGATACCCAAAACAAAAAGCACCAAAGCAACAGATAGGGTCGATGTGAAACGCGCCCCTAATTTCTTCTTTTTTGGCTTATACTGACTAGATGCCGACATGCTGGTCTATGTGAGAAATATAACTTTGTGATTGGGCTTTCGCGTGTGGCGTGCGCACGGATGCTCACGAGGGCAGAGTACCCAAAAACGGTGCAAATTTAAGTACAAAAAGAGCAGAATGCAACTTTTCTATCATAAAAAACAAAAAATCAGGGCTTTTTGGAACCATTTTGAAAAATTTAGCCTATTTTTGCAGCCATATTTCTGCAAACGATTGAATTTGCAGAAAGAAAAACAATTAGAAATACAGCCATTTGACCCTTCACACATGATTAATTTGTCCGGACGTTCGGTGACCAGTGTCACCCTCCATCTGCTCATCATCAACACACTTCTACTGGCAGCCTCGTCTATCTTCGCCAATAGGGGCATTGACCTGAACGACCTGCTCGGCCTGCACTATTACGCTTCCGACCGTTTCCACTGGTGGCAATTCGTCACCTATATGTTCATGCATGGCAACTTCAGCCACCTCTTCAACAACATGTTTACACTCTATATGTTCGGGCGTTTGCTTGAGATGGTATGGGGCGAGCGGAGGTACATTATCTACTACCTCGTCACGGGCATCGGAGCCGGCATCGTGCAGCAACTGGCTTGGCGCTACGATATGGGCGAGATGGTAAGCGAGGTGCTGCAGCAGAACCCCGACAGTACATTTACTTACGGCGAACTTATTAGGGAGGGCCTCAGCATCGTTGGCTACGGCCGATTCACGGTCGACCATTTAGTCACCGTCGGAGCATCGGGCTCTGTATTCGGCATCCTGTTGGCTTTCGGTATGATGTTTCCGGACGCACGCATCCTGTTGCTCATCCCTCCTATCCCTATGAAAGCCAAGTGGCTGGTCATTCTCTATGGTCTCTTCGAACTCTTTGCCGGCATACACGGCATCCAGACGGGTGTGGCTCATTTCGCTCACCTGGGCGGCATGCTATTCGGCTTCTTCCTCATCCAACTATGGAAGAAGGACAAACGTTGGCAGTTCTAATCCTTCCGCACCTATGACGTTATGGGTATGAATGCATACATACAGAAATACAAGCAACTTGACCTGCCGGGACGACTGATTGCCATCAACGTGTGTGTGTGGGTCGTCGTGCAGTTGCTGCGCCTGGTTGTCTTCCTCTTCTCGGGTTCGGATTTCCATTGGCAAGGTGCTTTGGCCTTACACGCCAACCCAAACGAATTCCTCTACACTCCGTGGACGATTGTCACCTACTTCTTCGTCCATGCCAATTTTGGGGACAACGTCTTTCACATCGTCTTCAACATGCTCTGGCTTTGGTGGTTCGGCAAATTTTTCTTGCGCTACCATACTGGGCGTCAGCTACTGGGCGTCTACCTGATGGGAGGACTCGTAGCGGGTGCTTTCTATCTGTTGTGCTTCAACACTTTCCCTTACCTTCACTCGCTTGCCACAACCCCGTTTGAAATGGGTCCGTGCGTAGTGGGGGCTTCGGGCGCCATCTTCGCACTCGTAGCAGCCGTAGCCATGCGCCAACCCGACGAAGCCATCTATCTCAACTTCTTCGTGCGTGTCGTACCCATCCGGATGAAATGGTTCGCCCTGGCGGCATTGGTCATCAATCTGATGAATCTGGCAGGAGGCGAGAATACGGGCGGCATCCTCTGCCATTTGGGCGGTATGGGCTTCGGTTGCGCTTTCGGCTATATGGAGCGAAAGGGCGTCGATTTGACACGCCATTTCAACTTGATGTGCGACAGTGTGGTCAATCTCTTTCGCAAGAAACCCAAGCTAAAGGCCTCACCAGGAGGCAAACCACACGTGTACCACGACCGGCAGGCCGACCATGACTACAATCACCGGCAGAAGGAGCGTCAAGACCGCATCGATGCAATTCTCGACAAGATAAGCAAAGAGGGCTACGAGGGGCTGACCGCCGAGGAGAAAGCCCTGTTGTTCGACTCGTCGAACCGCCGGAATCGGTGATATTGCTAAAAAACGACAAATAATCGGCTAAAAATTTCGGTATATGGATTATTTGCTGTAACTTTGCGTGCATAAATGCGCCCTCGGCCACCGGCTCGGCTATGGCCTTACGTGTGCAACGGAAGTAAGAGGTTCGGCATTAAGCCGTACAAAAGCCAAACTGCCGTACAAATTGCAACTAAATAAAAAATAGATATTATGGCAACTCAAGAAGAAGTATTCAAGAAGCTCGTCTCGCATTGTAAGGAGTACGGCTTTGTGTTCCCCTCAAGTGAAATCTACGATGGTCTCGGAGCCGTCTATGATTATGGACAGAACGGCGTCGAGCTCAAGAACAACATCAAGCGCTATTGGTGGGAGGCTATGACCAAACTCCATGAGAACATCGTGGGCATTGATGCCGCCATCTTTATGCACCCCACAACCTGGAAGGCTTCCGGCCACGTCGATGCATTCAACGACCCTCTGATTGACAACCGCGATTCAAAGAAGCGCTACCGCGCAGACGTGCTCATCGAGGAGCAACTCGCCAAGTATGAGGATAAAATCAATAAGGAAGTCGAGAAGGCCGCCAAGAAATTCGGTGACAGTTTCGACGAGGCCAAGTTCCGTGCCACCAACCCACGCGTACTGGAGCACACTGCCAAATACGAGAACTTGCACAAGCGCTATCAAGAGGTGATGAACGCTCCTGGCGGCATCGACCTTGAGGGCATGAAGCAAATCATCCTCGACGAGCAGATTACCGACCCTATCAGCGGCACGCGCAATTGGACAGACGTCCGTCAGTTCAACCTCATGTTCTCGACTGAGATGGGTTCGACCGCCGACAGTTCTCTCAAGATCTACCTCCGTCCGGAGACGGCACAAGGCATCTTCGTCAATTACCTGAATGTGCAGAAGACGGGACGCATGAAGCTTCCTTTCGGTATCGCCCAGATTGGCAAGGCATTCCGCAACGAGATTGTAGCGCGCCAGTTCATCTTCCGTATGCGCGAATTTGAGCAGATGGAGATGCAGTTCTTTATCAAGCCCGGCACCGAACTCGACTGGTTCGCCAAGTGGAAGAAGACCCGTTTGGCCTGGCATTTGGCTTTGGGCTTTGGCGATGACATGTACCGCTTCCACGACCATGACAAGTTGGCACACTACGCCAATGCCGCTACCGATATTGAGTTCAAGATGCCTTTCGGCTTCAAGGAGGTAGAGGGTATTCACTCCCGCACCAACTTCGACCTCAGCCAACACGCCAAATACAGCGGCAAGAAAATTGAGTACTTCGACCCCGAAAAGAACGAAAGCTACACACCCTACGTCATCGAGACTTCTATCGGCGTAGACCGTATGTTCCTATCGGTGATGGCAGCCTGCTACAAAGAGGAGACCGTCGGCGATACCGGCGAAACCCGCATCGTGTTGGCTTTGCCTCCGGCTTTGGCTCCTGTCAAGGTCGCTATCCTGCCGCTCGTCAACAAAGACGGACTGCCGGAGAAGGCCGAAGAAATCCTCAAGTTGCTGCGCTACGACTACACTTGTCAAGTGGAAGTTAAAGATTCTATCGGCAAGCGTTACCGCCGTCAGGATGCCATCGGCACGCCTTATTGCATCACGGTCGATGGACAGACCCTCACCGACAATACGGTGACTCTCCGCTATCGCGACAGTATGCAGCAAGAACGTGTAGCTATCTGCGATTTGCACCGCATCATCGGTGACAGCGTCAACATCTCATCTCTACTCCGCAAGATTGAAAACGACTGATTTCTGCGGACGCAGACTCACACTTCCGTGTAAAAGAAACCGCGTAATGGCCAATCCTATGCTGTCACTACCGAAAAGAAGACTTTTCACATCGCTGCTCACACTGGCCGCCAGCCTTGGCGGATTCTCGGCATGTAATGACGATAATACGGTCGACTACACACAGTACTACGACCGCCGCGACCGCTTTAACCAGTTGTCGCGCAACCTACTGTCAGACATCATCGAGCTAGGCGAATCTGCCTACTTTACCGATAGCCTACCGTGCATCACAGAGCCGTATGCCTACAGCTCTGTGCGCCGGGTTCTGCAGACCGCCAACGAAGACAGTCTGCGTGCCATTGGCAAGTGGTACTGTCCCTACTACACCAGTACAGTCTCTGTCCATTATACCCTCTTCGACCCGGACAGCGTTTGCGCCCGCTTTGAGGAGTATGATGTCTTCAATGACCAGGCCCAACGCAATGATGCCGACATCATGAACCGGATATTCGGCATAGGTTATATCGCCACCGACCCGGAGTATGCCGTCAAGGCCGATACGCTCGAATCCTATCAAGTGCAGCGCTATGAGGGCATCACCTGCAGCAGTGTCATCAAGGGATGGGCCGACTGCTTGCAGCACATGCATATCGGCGACCGCTGGTTGGTACACATTCCCTGGTATCTGGCATACGGCCAGGCCGGAGGCTCGAGCGTCAAACCATATTCCAATCTCTTTTTCATCATCGAACTCTGCGATATCACCTATTGGGGCGGTACCGTCAAGCGAAACGAACAGCAATAAGGTTAAAGGCGGTTTTTTGAGAATAGTACTCATTTGCCCATGACTATAATGTCAAAGCCCCGAGAGAACAATGTCTCGGGGCTTTGACATTATAGTCGTTTTTGTATGCATTTGAAGGGCGCTGGGCAGCTCTCCCTAATTCCTGTCAAACGGTCGTATTCGAACAACTGCGGCATTGCCGCTCCAGTTCGCCGCGGAAGCGTTTCTCGACCAGCGATTTCAAGCGCACCTTGAGGGGTTCGATACGGATGCCTTCGATAACATCGGCCATGAAGGCGAACTTGAGGAGCATACGGGCTTCCTCCTCGGGGATACCGCGCGTACACATATAAAAGAGTGCCTGACGGTCGAGCTGCCCCACGGTAGCTCCATGACTGCACTTCACATCATCGGCATAGATTTCGAGTTCTGGACGTGCTATCATACGTGCTTCAGGCGAGAGACACAGATTGCGGCTTGTCTGGCTTGCATCAGTCCGGTCGCTTCCCTTGCGCACCAATATACGGCCCAAGAAGGAGCCTTTAGCCAGTCCGTCGAGTGTATATCTGAAGAGTTCGCTGCTTTGGCAGTCCGGCACACGATGGTCGACAAAGGTGATATTGTCCAAACGCTGCGCAGCATCAAGCGTGGCCATACCATATAGTCTCACCTGTGCTCCGGGACCGTCGAGTGCAACTTGTACACGATTGCGTGTCTGACCGACATTGAGGGCATACTGGCCAAGGTCGACCTCCGAACCACGTTGCTGATACAAATAAATCTGACCCAATCGATGGGCGTGAGCATGATGATCCTGAAGGCTGTAGAACTGCAGCGAGGCATCCTCCCCCACAAAGATTTCCGTAGTCTGCAAGCTGAGCAAATCCGGATAGACATAAGCGGCACGTCCGTCTGTCTCGGTCTGCACCAAGGGCTGGCCATCCTCTGCCGTCTTGGGCAGAAGGCTGGCATGCTCGCAGACCAGGAGATTGGCCGATGCACGGTTTCCTATGATGACCAAAAGACGCTGTACGGCCATAAAATCCTCGACAGAACGCAACAGACTAATCAACTGTAGCGGACGCTTGACCTGTACCCCATCAGGCACATAGAGTACAAAACCGTCTTGACATAGCATGGTGTTGAGAGCACTCTCACCCAGCGAACAGGCCGTATAGCCTGCCGAACGGGGGTCTCCCGTGTCGAGTCGGCTACCGGCCAGCCGATTGTAATACTGCTGTATCACCTCCGGGTGCGACACGGCGAACTCCCGCAGACTACCGGCATAGTAACTGTCATCAGCCACCTTGTCCGTAGTACCCGTATACTGCTCGTTGGTCAAGAAGTGGACATTGGTACTCAACTCAGGGACCGTACAAGTGAAAGGTCCTTCCTGGCCTAACGGCACCGTATGGCGAGCCAGATTGAGCGAATAGTCGGCTGCCAGAAGTTGCTCCGGGTCGACGTGTGAGAAGTCGTGCGGACGATGCAGTCCGATGCAGCCGAGCTGTCGGGCGGCCTCTTCCCGCAAGGCATTCAAAGCCGGTGCCGAATGGGCATTGATGAGGTCCTTCTGGCTGCGGTATAAATCGATGTATTGCTTTTCGGCAGACATATCGCGTTGGCTTTCTGAGTTATTATTCTCCGACCTCCTGTCTGATCCAGTCAAAACCTTCGGCAAAGATGCGGTCGGCCAGTTCGGGCCCGCCGTCTTTCACGATGCGACCTTTGTAGACGATGTGCACGAACTGCGGACCTACATATTCAAGCAGCTTCTGGTAGTGTGTGATGACAATAGAAGAGCGGTCTGCTGATTTGAGACGATTGACACCGTCGCTCACAACGCGTAGGGCATCGACATCGAGTCCGGAGTCGGTCTCGTCGAGGATGCTTAAAGTTGGCTCGAGCATGGCCATCTGAAAGATTTCATTGCGTTTCTTCTCTCCACCCGAGAATCCTTCGTTGACGGAACGGTTGGCCAATTTGTTGTCCAACTGCACCACAGCACGCTTCTCGCGCATCATCTTCAGGAACTCGGTAGCCGACAGTGCTTTTTCTCCTCTATAAGCGCGCTGTGCGTTGACAGCCGTACGCATGAAGTTGACCATAGGCACACCGGGTATCTCTACCGGATACTGAAACGAGAGGAAGATACCCTCGCAGGCCCTTTGTTCGGGTTTCATGGCCAGCAGGTCCTTGCCCTTATAGATAATCTCGCCTTCGGTCACCTCATACTGAGGGTTGCCGGTCAGGATGGCGCTCAACGTCGACTTGCCGGCTCCGTTGGGGCCCATCAATGCATGCACCTCACCGGGATTGACGGTCAGGTTGATACCGCGCAGTATTTCCTTACCGTCCACACTGGCGTGCAGGTTCTTTATTTCAAGTAATGCCATTGTCGTTGTTTTGCTGTTTTGTCGTTGTTTAGAACTGCTCCAAATAGGCTATCCGCTTACGGATATCGGGGTGTGTGCTGAAGAGACTGTTGAAGGCCGACTCCAGAAAGTTCTGGTGTAGTCCGTCGGGCCTTGCGATGAAGAGTTGTGCCACATCCTCGCTCACATTGTCAAGGCCTGGGTCGTTGGATATCTTGCGCAGTGCCGAAGCCAAAGCCAGCGGATCGCCGCACAGTTCGGCGCCACCGGCGTCGGCCATATACTCGCGCTTGCGGCTGATGGCGAAGCGTGTCAGCAAGGCGAAGACGTAGGCTATAGCGGCCAGAATAGCGGCCACCAGCAAGCCGACAGCTACTGCTCCACCATTGCCTTCCCTACGGTTGTTACTTCGTGTATGGCCGGAGAACAGGAAGTAGCGCAATGCTATCTGCGCCACGGTGCTGAAGATGCCTACAAACACGATGCTCACAATCAGCAGTCGGGTGTCACGATTGCGTATATGGGTCAGTTCGTGGCCGATGACGCCCGCCAACTCGCGGTCATTCAGTCTGTCCAGCAATCCTCGCGTCACCGTGACGGCATAGGTCTTCTCGTTGATACCCGAAGCATAGGCGTTGAGCTGCGTGTCTTCGACCACATAGACCTTTGGCATCTTCATACCACCGGCTATGCAGAGGTTCTCGACGATGTTGTAGACCCGCATATTGTCACGGCGCTCCAAGGGATGCGCTTGCGTGGCATTGCGGATGGAGAAATCGTTGATGAAATAGGCTACCAGAAACCACACGGCCACCACTCCGATTACCGTCGGAACATACGACAAAAAGGCTTCGTTGACCTCCGACCAGTCGATAGGCAAAGGGTTGCCATAGACATCTGGTTCAGCCGAAAGCCAGGCAAAGACGGCAAAGAATGCCCATACCAAGGCCATGACCAAAAGCGGGAAACAACAGAGCAGCAGAATCGACTTGAAGTTATTCTCTACCTGTTGTGTATGTATGCCGACGTATTTCATCTGCGGTTACGGTTATTGCAGCCGAGTGGACAGCATTTAGAATTTCACTTCAGGAGCTTTCTCGTGTGCTGCACGGTCTGCAGCCGGAATCTCGAACATCGGCTCTGTATGGAAACCGAAGATGCCTGCCACCAAGTTGCCCGGGAAGGTCTGTACGGCATTGTTCAGTTCCTTGGTAGCCGAATTGAAGTAGCGGCGCGAAGCGGCCAGTTTGTTCTCGATATCAGAGAGTTCTGCCATCAACTGTCGGAAATTCTCGTCGGCCTTGAGGTTAGGATATGCCTCAACGGAGACACGCAGACCTGACAAGGCGTTGCTCAACTGGTTGTCGGCCTCAATCTTGCTGTTGATATCGGTGCAGCTCATAGCCTTGGCACGGCATTGGGTGATTTGCTCGAGCAAGTCTTTCTCGTGGGCAGCATAGCCCTTTACCGAGCTGACCAAGTTCGGAATCAAGTCATAACGTTGCTTCAGTTGTACGTCGATGTTGGAAAACGCGTTCTCGCGATTATTGCGCATTTTTACCAGATTGTTGTAGAGTCCGATGACCAAAAGGGCCAAAACCACTACGATAATGAGTGCGATAACCATAGTCTGTCTGTTTATTAGGTTGTATATGTATGTATCTATTTGTTGTCTGCTTCAGTGAGCGTGATGTCGTTATCCTACAGAATTCTCGATAGAAAGCGAGAGGAGCTTTTGGGCCTCGACGGCAAACTCCATCGGGAGTTTGGAAATGACCTCGCGTGCATATCCTCCTACAATCAGGCCGACGGCGTCTTCCTCGCTGATACCGCGCTGCTGGCAGTAGAAGAGCTGCTGTTCGTTGATCTTGGATGTCGTAGCTTCGTGTTCGACGACAGCCGAAGGATTCTGGATATCCATCACCGGGAAGGTATGGGCGCCACATGTATCACTCAAGAGCAACGAGTCACACTGTGTGAAGTTGCGCACGTTGTCTGCTCCGGGCAGCACCTTGACCAGGCCTCGATAGGTATTCTGCGAGTGTCCTGCAGAGATGCCCTTCGAGATAATCCGACTGGTGCTGTTGCTGCCGATGTGTATCATCTTGGTACCCGTATCGGCCTCCTGGCGGTTGTTGGTGACAGCCACAGAGTAGAACTCACCAGAACTGCTGTTGCCCTTCAGCACACACGACGGATACTTCCACGTGATGGCAGAACCCGTCTCGACCTGTGTCCACGAGATTTTGGAGAAATCGCCCGCACAAAGAGCACGCTTGGTGACGAGATTGTAGACGCCGCCTTTGCCATCCTTGTCGCCGGGATACCAGTTCTGTACTGTCGAGTACTTGACCTCGGCATGGTCATGCACATAAATCTCGACCACAGCGGCATGCAACTGGTTTTCATCACGCATCGGCGCTGTGCAACCCTCCAAATAGGAGACATACGCCTCGTCGTCGGCAATGATGAGAGTGCGCTCAAACTGACCGGTACCGCTCGAGTTGATACGGAAGTAACTGGCCAGTTCCATAGGGCAACGCACTCCCTTAGGAATGTAGACGAACGAGCCGTCAGAAAACACAGCCGAGTTGAGCGCAGCATAATAGTTGTCGCGGGCTGGCACCACCTTGCCCAGATACTGGCGCACCAGGTCCGGATATTCCCGCACCGCCTCGCCGAAGGAGCAAAAGATGATGCCCAGTTCAGCCAGTTTGTCGCGATACGTCGTCTTCTGGCTCTCCGAGTCGACGATGGCATCGACTGCCATAGCCGGAGCACCCTCAGCCTGCTGAGACCCCGTATTGCCCAACAGCATATCCCGCTCCCGGAGCGGAATGCCGAGTTTATCGAAGGTCTTCAATATCTCCGGGTCGACATCGCTGCCGGCAGACTTCTTCTTCGGAGCTGCATAGAATGAAATCTTGCTATAGTCCTGCTCGGCGACCATCACATGTCCCCATGTGGGCCGTGGCTGGTCTTTCCACCACCGGTATGCATCCAGGCGGAACTGCAAGAGCCAGTCCGGCTCACCTTTCTTTCGTGAGATGAGCCGCACCACCCCCTCGTCGAGGCCGGTAGGGATTACCTCTGTCTCGATGTCGGTAGTAAAACCATATTTATATTCGCCTGAGGCCAAGTCCTGGAGGACGTCCTCACTGGCGTTGTTGTCTTCGCGCATTTCTGTTGTTTCAAATAGGACAATGTGGTTGTCGTCTCTGTCGAGTGTCAACCGAAGTCTATGGTCAACTGCGGGTCCTGATCGGGCAGGAGTCGGAACGTCATCCGGTGATACTTGCACGGACCGAAGCGGGCGATAGCCTGACGGTGGTCGCGTGTGGGGTAGCCCTTGTTTCCCTTCCAGTTGTAGACGGGAAATTCTTGGTCTATCTGCATCATATAGTCATCGCGGTAGGTCTTGGCCAGTACCGAAGCCGCTGCGATGCTCATCAGACGGCCGTCTCCTTTCACGATGGTCTCGTAGGGTAAGTCCTCAAACTTGGTGAAGCGGTTACCGTCGATGAGCAGCATCTCCGGTCGCACCTTCAGAGCCCGCACAGCACGGTGCATCGCTTCGATGCTGCACCGCAAGATGTTGCGGGCGTCTATCTCCCGGTTGTCACACACCCCGATGGCCCAAGCGATGGCACTGCTCTCGATGATGGGTCTCAATTGGTAGCGTTGGCTCTCCGTGAGTTGCTTCGAATCGTTGAGCAACTCGTTCGAGAAGTCGGGCGGCAGGATGACGGCAGCTGCATAGACGGGACCCGCCAGGCAACCTCTTCCGGCTTCGTCACACCCGGCTTCGACCACACCCTCATGCAGATAAGGCAGCAACATCAGCGGACAGCATTAGGCAGGATATGGTCGTGAGCCCATGGGGTCACGATATCCATCACATCCTGCAGATAGGGCACCATGTGGCTGCCTTTCATCCAGCCGGTTAAATGAAGGCCTCCGATATGGGCTGTCAGGAACTCGAGGGCAAAGACTATCAGCGAAGCGATAAGCACACCCTTCAAGAATCCCACTGCGCCACCGGCCAACCGGTTGATCCAGCCGATACTGAGCGACGACATCAGTTTACCCAACAGCCAAGCCACACCATGCATCAGCAGCAGCGCAAACAGGAAGAGCGCTACCCATGCAATGACCCATGCGACAGTATCGCCGGCAATGGCAGTCGAAATGTAGGGTTTGAGGTCCGGCGAACAGACATTGGCGATGACAGCAGCCACAATGAGACCGACCGTACCGACCAACTCGTGGAAGAACCCCCGGTAGAACCCAAAGCCCACCATAACCGCCAGAAAGACGGCGACCACAATATCGAAGACATTCACCTCCATACGCCGACGACTACCTTACAGCTTGGCCTTCACCTCGATTTCGGTGTAGGCTTCGATGAGGTCACCCTCCTGGATGTTGTCAAAGCCGGTGATGTTCAAACCGCACTCGAAGTTGGTGCCCACCTCCTTGACATCGTCCTTAAAGCGCTTCAGCGAACCGAGTTCGCCGGCATAAAGGACGATACCGTCGCGGATGACACGCACTTTGTCCGTACGGTGTATCTTGCCTTCCTTGACCAGACATCCGGCCACGGCACCCACCTTGGTAATCTTGAAGACCGTCTTGATTTCCAAATAGCCGCAGACTTCCTCTTTGAGCTCTGGCTTGAGCATGCCCTCCATGGCTTCCTTCACCTCCTCGATAGCATCGTATATGATACTGTAGGTGCGGATTTCGACGCCCTGCTGATCAGCCTGACGACGTGCGGACTGAGAGGGACGCACCTGGAATCCGATAATGATGGCCTTCGAAGCGGCAGCCAGCACGACATCGCTTTCGGATATCTGTCCGACAGCCTTGTGGATGACGTTGACCTGTATCTTCTCGGTGCTCAACTTGATGAGCGAATCGGTAAGGGCTTCCACCGAACCGTCCACATCACCCTTGACGATGAGGTTGAGTTCCTGGAAGTTGCCGACTGCGATACGGCGGCCGATTTCGTCAAGCGTCAGACGTGTCTGCGTGCGGAGTTGCTGTTCGCGGTGCAGACGGTCGCGCTTGGCGGCTATCTCACGGGCTTCCTGTTCGTTCTCAAGCACGCGCAACTGGTCACCTGCCGACGGCGAGCCGTTCAGGCCAAGCACCTGTACGGGCGTAGCAGGTCCGGCTTCATCGACTTTCTGGCCACGTTCATTGAAGAGCGCCTTCACACGGCCGTAGTACATACCGCACAGGATGACGTCACCCACATGTAGCGTACCGTTCTGTACCAGTACGGTGGCCGTATAACCACGGCCCTTGTCGAGTGTAGACTCGATGACGGAGCCGGAGGCTTCGCGGTTCGGGTTGGCCTTCAGGTCGAGCATATCGGCCTCAAGGAGCACCTTCTCCAACAATAGGTCTACATTAAGACCGTCGCGGGCCGAAATCTCCTGACACTGGTACTTGCCGCCCCAATCCTCAACGAGGTAGTTCATGGCAGCCAACTGTTCCTTAATCTTGGTCGGATTGGCCGTAGGCTTGTCGATTTTGTTGATGGCAAAGACGATAGGCACACCGGCAGCCGAAGCGTGGTTGATGGCCTCCTTGGTCTGTGGCATCACGCCATCGTCGGCAGCGATGATAATGATGGCGATGTCGGTCATCTTGGCACCACGGGCACGCATGGCGGTAAAGGCTTCGTGACCAGGCGTGTCGAGGAAGGTTACCCTACGGCCACTGGACAAGCATACGCTATAGGCACCGATGTGCTGGGTAATACCTCCGGCCTCACCAGCCACGACGTTGGCATTACGTACATAGTCGAGGAGTTTGGTCTTACCATGGTCGACGTGACCCATGACGGTGATGACAGGCGGACGCTGCACCAAATCTTCGGCACGGTCCTTGCTCTGCTCGAGTTCCTGTTCGACTTCCTCGCTCATGTATTCGGTCTTGAAGCCGAACTCCTCAGCCACCAGGTTGATGGTGTCTGCATCGAGTCGTTGGTTGATGGAGACCATCATGCCGATTGACATACAAGTTTGGATAACCTGCACGACCGGTATCTTCATCATCGTAGCCAGGTCGTTGGCGGTCACGAACTCCGTCAACTTGAGCACACGGCTCTCTGCTGCTGCTTCCTCTTCGGCCTCGGCGGCACGCTCAGCAGCTGCATTACGCTTCTCCTTACGGTAGCGGACATCCTTCTTGTCGCGCTTGGCACCCAGACGGGCCAACGTATCCTTGACTGACTTCTGTATATCCTCGTCCGATACCTCGGCGTGCATATCGCGGTTTCTTCTGTCGCGTCCGCCACGCTGCTGATGCAGTTCGTCGCGGTTCTGACGGTTCTGGTCGCCATGACTCTTTTTGTCGCGTCCGCCACCGTTGTTGCCATTGTTGCCGCCATTCTGACGGCCTTTCTGTATCTCCTCGTCGATGTTCACCTTCTGGGCACCATGATGGCGCTGAGAACGGTTGTCGGCCTTTTGCTCACGTTCACGTTTACGCTCCTCCCTGGTCTTCTTCTTGGGGCGCGTACTTTGGTTAAGGTTGTTGAGGTCGATGGTGCCGACCACCTTGACTTGCGCAGGTTCATCAGGACGCAGACGGAAGACCTCTCCGTTGCGGGCCGAGGCTGGCAGCGGGTCGTCGTTCAGGCGGTCCTTCGACCGTTCTCCCATCTGTGTCTGGTTGGACTTACCGGCAGAAGCGGCATTTTGGGGAGCGGCAGGCTGCGAGGCGACAGGTTCGGGGCTTGTAGCCTTAGACGCAGGTGCTTCAGGTTCGGCAGGCGCTACGGGTTCTGATACGGGCATCTCGGTCTTTACCGCAGCAGGGGCTGCCGGCTTTTCGGGTTCGACGGGTGTGGGCTTTTCGACCTTAGGCTCGCTGACGGGCGCGGGTTCTTTGACCGGCTCGGAGGGTTTCTGCTCCTTCTTCACCACGGGAGACTTGGCATTGAGGTCGATGGAACCGACCACTTTCAGGCTCGCGCCGAGTGCCTCATCACCAGGGGTGACGGCTTTGGCGGGAGTGGTTGCCGTAGCTGTCCGCATCTCCTCCTTGATTTTATCGCGGGTCTGCTGACGCTCGAGGCGTTCGCGTTCCGAAGCCTCCTTCACGGACTTGTCTTTGTTGAATTCCTTCTTGAGCAGTTCATACTGTTCGTCGGAGACGTTGGCCATCGGTCCGTCGACGGCCACACCGGTCTTCTTCTCAAGGAAGTCCATCAGCGTCTGCACACCGACGTTGAAATCTTTTGCTATCTTGTTTAGTCTCATAAATACGTTTTTAAGTTAGTTATTGTGGCAGGAGTCGCCGGAGAATTATCCGGCCCTCAGCAAACGGGTCTCTAGCCCTTTGGTGAGCCGCCCGTTCAGTCGTTCTCAAACTCCTTCTGGAGTATGGAGCGGACTTCGGCCACAGTCTCCTCTTCCAGGTCTGCCTGGTCGGCTACGGTCTGCGGGTCGGCGTCGAGCACTGCTTTGGCAGTGGCGAGGCCAATACCCTTGAGCGACTGGATAATCCAAGGCTCGATAGCATCGGAAAAGTCATCCAGGAACACGTCGTCGCCTGCACCCTCACGATAGACATCGATAGCATAGCCTGTCAACAGCGAAGCCAACTTGATATTGGCGCCATTGCGGCCGATGGCGAGGCTCACCTGGTCCGGACTCATGAAGACTTCGGCCGTATGGCTCTCGTCGTGCAGGTTAATCATCGAAATCGTAGCGGGCGAAAGGGCACGCTGCACGAAGAGCTGCGGGTTGGCGGTGTAAGGAATGACATCCAGGTTCTCGCCGCGCAGTTCGCGTACGATGCTGTGTATACGTCCGCCCTTCACACCCACGCAAGCGCCAACCGGGTCGATGCGGTCGTCGTTGGTTTCGACGGCTATCTTGGCACGCTCGCCTGGCAGACGTACTATCTTGACGATGCGTATGGTGCCGTCCGACACCTCGGGAATCTCGTGTTCCATCAACCGCTGCAGGAAGATGGGGGCCGTACGGCTCAGCACAATCTTCGGGTTGTTGTTGGCGTTGTCGACACGGAGCACGACGGCACGCACCTGATCTCCCTTACGGAAGTTGTCGGTGGGTATCTGCTCGGTACGTGGCAGCGAGAGTTCGTTGCCTTCCTCGTCGACCATCAGCATCTCGCGCTTCCAGATCTGATAGACTTCAGCCGTGATGATGCGGCCTATCTGGTCCTTATACTTATTATAAAGGATGTCCTTCTGGAGTTCGAGTATCTTGGCAGCCAGTGTCTGCTTGAGGTTCAGGATGGCGCGGCGGCCGAAGTCCTCAAAGTGTACCTTCTCCGTGAAGTCCTCTCCCACCTCGATATCATCGACTGTCTTGCGGGCTTCCGACAGGGATACCTCCAGGTTTGCGTTCTTGAGGTCCTCGTCGGCTACAACCTGACGGTTCTTCCAGATTTCGAAGTCGCCCTTGTCGGGGTTGATGATGATGTCGAAGTTTTCGTCGGTCTCGAACATTTTGGCCAGGACCGAGCGGAAGGAATCTTCCATCACGCTGATCATGGTCGAGCGATCGATATTCTTCAGTTCCTTGAATTCGTTGAAGGTCTCAATCATTGAGATGACTTCTTCTTTTTCTCTTGCCATTGGTTTGGTGTGTATTTAGAATTCTATAATATATTTTACTTGGTTGACATCGCAGTGCAGCAGGGTCTCCCGATGGTGCACAGCCTGTTTCTTCTTGCCGGGCAAACCCGTAGCGGGGTCGACAGGCTTTTCCATTGCCGTCCACTCCAATACAAAGCCATCATTGTCGGTCGCGCCCAACAGGCCCTTCAGTTTCCGGCCGTCACGCATGAGTACCTCCACCTCCTGACCCTCGTACTTGCGGTACTGGCGCAGGGTCTTGAGTGGCGAGGTCAGTCCGGCACTTCCCACCTCGAGTTCGTAGTCCTCTTTATCGCGGTCCAGATGGTCCTCAAGGTACTCGGTCAAGGCAGCGCACTCATCGATGTCCACGGCCGTGTCATTGTCTATCTCGACCACTATGCGGTTGTCGCGGTCCACGCTCACGTCCACGAGGTAGCTCTCGCTCCCGCTTTCTTTCAGCGCAGCCTCCACCAGTGCCGCTATGGTTTCCTTCTGTATCATTCTGTCTTGTGTTTGCTCTTATAAGCGAGAAGAGAAACGCTTTATTTGCGTCTCTCTTCCTCTCATTTCCGCTGCAAAGTTAGGTATTTTTGCTGAATCGCCAAATTTTTTCTGCGAAATATCAGTCAAAAGTGCGTTTTTTTGTAACAAGAGGCCTTAATTCCACCTTTTTTACCTATCTTTGCACACATAACAAAAACATAAACCATAAACTGTAAAACATTCTTACATGAACCATCTTGTGATTATGGCCGGAGGCAAAGGTAGCCGTTTCTGGCCCATGTCGACCTCCGAGTGTCCCAAACAGTTCCTCGACATTATGGGGACGGGACGCACCATGATACAGCAGACCTTCGACCGCTTCGGCGACCTGGTCAGCATCAGCAACGTCTGGGTTGTGACCTCCAAGGCTTTCCGTCAGTTGACCGTCGAGCAGTTGCCCGGCATCGACCCCAGTCACATCCTCCTCGAACCGTGCATGCGCAACACGGCTCCCTGCGTGGCCTATGCCAGTTGGAAGATTCAGGCCGAAGACCCCGACGCCAATATCTTTGTGGCTGCCTCCGACCATCTGGTGACTGACACGGAAGCCTTCCGCCGCTGTGTGCGTCAGGGCTTTGACTTCGTAGCGTCGGGCAACCGCATCCTCACCCTCGGCATGCATCCTACCCGCCCCGAGACAGGCTACGGCTATATCGAGCAAGGCGAACCGGCTCAAGGAGGAGAGGGCATCTACCGGCTGGCCGCTTTCCGCGAGAAACCCGATGCCGACACTGCTGCACAATATTTGGCCTCCGGTCGTCATACTTGGAATTCCGGCATGTTCCTCTGGCACGTTCAGACTATCGTCGGCGAAATCCGTCGCTACCAGCCGGACATCGCCGCCGTTATGGACCAGCTGATGCCCGCTTTCTTCACCGACAACGAGCAGGCGCGCGTCGACGAACTCTATGCCACCTGCCCCAACATTTCCATCGACTATGCCGTGATGGAGAAGACGCAACTGGCCTACGTCATGCCCTCCGAATTCGGATGGAGCGACCTCGGCACATGGGGCTCACTGCACACACTGCTTCCCAACGATGCCGACGGCAATGCCGTTGTCGGCGATGGCGTCAAACTCATCGGGAGCAAGGGCTGTATGGTTCGCATGCCGCAAGGCAAGCAAGTGGTAATCGAGGGTCTGGAGGACTGCATCGTAGCCGAACACAACGGCGTGCTGCTCATCTGCCGGCTCGCTGACGAACAACATATCAAAGAATGGCACAACTGACTCTGGTAAAAGTGGGCGGTGGCATCGTCGAGGACGAGGCCAGCCTGCAGGGCCTGCTCGACAGGTTCGTGCGTATCGGCGGACCAAAGGTGCTCGTGCATGGCGGCGGTCGAAGCGCCACACGTCTGGCTGACAGACTCGGCATCGCGCAGACCATGATAGGCGGACGGCGTGTCACCGACCCCGAGACGCTCAAGGTGGTGACGATGGTCTATGCCGGTCTCGTCAACAAAAACATCGTGGCTCAGCTGCAGAAACGCAGAGAAAACGCCCTCGGCCTGACGGGGGCTGACATGAATGTCATCCTGTCGCACCGACGGCCCGTAAAGCAAGTAACCATGCCCGACGGCTCGGTACAGGATGTCGACTACGGCTTCGTAGGCGACGTGGACCATGTGGATGCCGTCCGCTTGGCCAGTCTGCTGGGCAGCGGCATCGTCCCCGTCCTCTCGCCTATAGGCCACGACGGTGACGGACATCTGCTCAACACCAATGCCGACACCATTGCGGCAGAGACGGCTATGGCTCTCGCGGGCGTATGTGTCAACGGACAAGACGAAAAGGCCTTCAGCGTCCGGCTGATGTTCTGCTTCGAGAAGAAAGGCGTGCTCCGCAATCCCGATGACGACGACTCTGTCATCCCCGTCATCACGCGTGCCGAACTGCCGGGGCTGGTATCAAGCGGTGTCGTGTCGGGCGGTATGCTCCCCAAGCTGGAGAATGCCTTCCGCGCCATCGATGCCGGTGTGGCCGAGGTGGTCATTACCTGCACCGATGCCATCGACGACCCCAATGCCGGCACACGCTTGCTGCCGTAAGCGCTCCTGACAATAGCAAGAACCTGGACAAGGTTCTGACTAGCGGGTCTTGGATACCCTTATATTTCTTCAAGGAGTCAGAGTACCAGTTCGTAGTGGGTACTTCTGCCTCCTTCTTTCATCTGCTGCGAGATGCCTTTATCCAGCAAATCGCGGATGTCGCGATTTGCGGTATCCTGCGAACAATGGTTTATCTTGTACCACTTGGATGAATTCAGTTTCCCATTGAACCCGTCAAGCATCATGTTGACCACCTTTCGCTGACGGTCGTTCAGCGGGATTTCGTTGTGCGTCTCCCAAAGAAAGAATCTTGCGAATGACGCCGTTGCCGATGGAAGCGTATTCATCGCTATCTTTAGAAAAGACCGAAATTAATGAATGGATATTACCCGGGATGAGCAGTTTGCAGAAGTTGTGTATCGGCGCATTTTAGTCATTTTTCATCTCGCATTTAATTCACGATTACAACTATAGTTCGTATCGGCCTACACGAACGTTCGCATCGGCCTCTACGAACGTTCGTGTGAGCCCATACGAACGTTCGTGTTGGGACGGGCGAATCTTTGCCAATCGGCATTCAATTCCGGCACTTGATTTGGGAAAATGATGTCGTTTCTGCTTCGCGTTACGAGCCAATACCAGGCCGTAAAAATGTAACTAACTTCGAGGACCAGCAAGACAAGTTTCAACTGGTTTTGAAACTAGTCTTGCTGGCCCTCGAGACTATAGTCATCAGAATATGATAGAGGCAGCATTCTGCTTTCAGAAATGCTGCCTCTATCGGCATGGAAATCAGCGGACGAAGATGACCTTGCCGTCCTTGACACAGAGACCGGAAGCGGTGCGTCCGGATGTAGAGATCTTCTGACCGGAGAGGTTGTAGATATCCGAAGACTCAGAGGCTGATTCCTGCTGCACTTCCTCGATAGCGGTAGCATAGTGCGGGTCGAGCGGGTCTGAGAAGACGAAGCGATAGCCTGGAGCTGAACCCGTTGACGACTCGACGAAGTAACACTTGAAGCCGATGACGATGTTCTGCGGATAGGCCACATCGGTGACCGTCGACTGCCACGTATAGAAGCCTGTGCTCTGTGCACCGTCGGTAGGCTGCAAGGTGAAGACCGTGCCACCAGCCTCAAGACTGGCTGTCAGCAGAGCCTCGACCGTACCGGACAAGTTGATGCCCGAACCCAAACGGTCGGCTGCCGTGTTGTACTGTCCGTACAGCAGTTCGCAGTCGTAAGTGGCACCTGCCAAGCCGACCAGGATGGCTGGATTGCCAGCCGGGATGATATTGTCGGGGAAGGCAGTCAACTCAAGGGTATAGTCGGTTGAAGTGCCACCCGTTTCGCCATTGGTCTTGGCCGATACATAGTACGCAGAGAGCGACTCCGGACACTTGAGCGCTACAGGGCAGCAGAGTGTGCTGTAGCCGTAGCCCATCACGGGGATGGTAACCGGCAACTTGTCGAGAATCTCGACCGACCAATAGGAGTCGTCATTGCCGGCGATGCCCGTCGTGGTTGTACCGACAGAAGCGCTACGCAGGCTTGAACCTGCCACGTTGTCTGTCACAGTATAGCATGCGCTATAATCGCCCGAGCCCAAAGCGAAGGTATACTGACCCAAATCGGACGAACCCGTGCCGATAGGAGCCAAACAGTTTGTTTTGTAGAGGTACTGGGCCTTCGGATAGAAGATCAGATGACCGCTATTGTCGTAATAGAAAATATTGGTCATATCGGCTGTCGCGCTGCTGTTGACAGCAGCAGCATTGTCAGCTGTGGGCACAGCGGCATACGTACCCGTCACATAGCTCTTGAGACGCACGAACTGTCCGAGAGCAGGGGTGCGGAGCGTGTAGGTCACCGTGATGGCCTGGCCAGACACGGAGACTGTGGCGTTGTAGGTCGGATGATACTGAACCTGCACCTCGCTGGCATCGACCGATGCACGACCGCTGATGATAGCATTATTGGACGACATATAGGACGTATTCCACAAGGTGGCCTTGACGCCACTGGCGGGAGCGTCGATGAAAGTGAGACTGTAGCGGTAGGCATTGACGACCGTCACGGGGATGCTGACCTTCGAACTGGCATAGATGCCGTCCTGTCCGGGTAAGGTAAGTACCAAAGTGTCGCGGCCTTCCGACACACCCGTCACGGAGCAGATGCCCGTAGCGGAAACGCCATTGAGCGTAGCGTGAGTGCCCTCTGCCATAGCGGCCGTGAAAGTCTGCGTGTAGTCAGCTGGAAGGGTAATTGCAACCTCCTGCGTCTCGCCCAAATAAAGCTCAAGATGAGCGGGTGTGGCCGTCACTTCGGGAGCTGGCAGCAATGGTTTGTAGAGAAGTTGCAGCTCAGCCGCCGTACTGCTGTTGACGACAGACACAATGGGGGTCTTATAACCTTCCGCTTCGGCTGCAGTGACCTGGTCTGCCTTGAACGTCTGCCAATCGTCGATGGTGAGGGAGGTCTGGCTGATGCCGTAAGATGTACCGCCATAGGTAAATTCCGCATCATCGGGCTTGCCGTCGGTGAAGACGACACTGAAGTCGCGGTAGAAATTCAAGTGGATGTTCGAACCGGAAACGGATGCCTGGCACGAGAAGGAAGTGTTAGGCATAACGGCATTGACACTAATCACCGAACCGTCGGCCTTGCCCACCAGCGAGTTGGTGGTCGGCAGATAGATGGTCTGCTCCGGGTAGGTGGCCGTCACACCATCGATGGTGATGGAGGTCTTGCCGTATTGCGTGTAAGGAGCATCGCCCCAGTCGATGTGATAAGGCGTGGACTTGCGGTAGAGGTAAACGGCCGACGCGGAAGACGTGGTAACAAACGGCACGACACTTTCTGCCTGATAGCCCAGATAATTGACCGAACCATCAGATGCCGTATAGGAGATGTCGTAGCCAATGGGCTGCGTTCCGTCTACGGCAACCGTCAGATTGTTGGCCGAAGTGGTATAGAGACCCGTTGCGCCCTGCAGGCCGAGATACAGACTGCTCGGCCCGGCTTGGTGGAGTCGGAAGTAAGGACTGGCGGCATTGTCATCGGGCTTGCCGAAGGTAAAGGCATAACCGCTGTAGGTGGTGATGACATGCTGCGAGGAGATGGTTGTGCCCACCTCGTAGGTCTGCGTGGCCGTGCCCCGCGTGCCGCTCAGGATATGACCACTGGTGGCATTCGGTCCGTCCTGGCTGACTATCAGATAGTCCTCGCCCATCACCAGCTGATCAAGGCCGGACACGCGCAGATATGGTGTCGTGGAGGGCAGGCTGGCCACGGTGACGGCAGCGGTAGCCGTAGCAGCCGAGAAGTTGGCTGTGGCCGAAAGGCTGGCTGTGATGTTAGCCGTACCAGCAGCAACAGCCGTCACGCGGCCTGAGGCATCGACCGTAGCGACGCTCGTGTTGTCGGACTGATAGGTGATGGTGTAACCGCCATCGCTGTTGTTGGTCGTAGCCGTCAAGGGGAATACCTCTCCGGGATATACCGTAAGGGGAGTCGGTGTCAATGTCAGCATCGTGCCCTTGACGTGGAGCGTATAGCTGGCCGTCAACCCAGAGTAGGAGACCGTAATGACCGTCGTGCCCTCCTTCAGCGGAGTGACCGCTCCCGTTGTGGCATTGACACTCGCTACCGACGGGTCACTCGAGGTATAAGTGAAATGCAAGTCGGACGACGAAGTCAGCAACTCCGGCTCTTCGAAATCTTCTCCCAATTTGGCTTCATACTCGTTCTTTTGGAATCCAAACCATAAGCGTGTGTAGAGATAGAAAGTAGTGGCATTATAGGATTTGCTATCGGACGAGAAATTGTAGTCTTGATAAGTCAGATAATAGGTAGGGCCACTATAGGAACTACTTATCTTAAATCCATTGCCGTTTTCGTTTAGCTTAATCGTGGAATTGTCAGTATACACATGAGGCCCACTGTCGTCAATATACAGATAATACCCTTGGGTAGACTCAGCAGTATACGTCCCGTTTGTGCCGTTGAACACAAAAATACGGTTGAGCAAATCGTCAGTTACGTCTATGGTATGGTCAGACTTGATGTTGTTGATAACAACGGGTGAGCTGACGGCCTGACTTCTCTGCGCATGGTCCTGGTTTCCGTTTAACCCATAGCCGACAGACGATGTCTCGCTATCTTGATAGATAATGAGATATTCTGCACCGTTGATGACATTGCCGAGACCTGTCACGCGAACGAACTTCTCAACAGGTGCCGTTTCCGTCACCAGCACCTGGAAGGTCGTCTCTGAAGCTGCATACATCTGAGTGGCAGCCAAACGGGCACGGATAACAGCCTCACCGACGGCCTTGCCAGTAATCGTCGAACCACTGAGCGTCACATACTCCCCTCCGGAAACTATTTCGTAAGTGACATTGCCCTCAGAAGTATTTTCCGCCGGAGTAATGTTTTTGGAACTGCCAACGCCAAGATGCAATTCGTCAACGACTATCTTGCTGGGAGAAACAACAGGCATCAGAGACCAAGAGACATTATTAGATCTTGACGTTGTTGTGACGTTACTCGAGGAGTTTGTAACGTACCGAGACCTCCAATTGTAGGTATAGGAAATCATCAATCCTGAGGAGAATGTAAATTCAGACCCTGAAGATGCGTCTGAAGACAGGTTACTTGATGAATACTTCATATACTGCCCGCTCGCCGTCTTCAGCGTACCGCTTTCTGTACCCGAAAAGCAGAACAGGTAGTTGGCATAAGCGGCAGCCGTCTTGGTAGTTGGCAAAGAGGTCGTACACCTCCAACCGCTACCTGTGTAGTATAGGTAATAGTTACCCTTCTTCAACAGGAACCATTGTGTGGTGGTCGGTGTTGACAGCGTATTGCCTACCACCGAGATGGTATAATTGTCGTCGAAATAGTCCAAGGCCTTGGCCTCGCCGCCGCCTGCGGCAAGCAGGAGGGCGGTGAGAGCCAGAGCGCAGATATGCCGGAGCGAGGATTTGCCCGCGATATATGTTTTCAACAGATTGATAGTCTTCATACTCATATCATATTATCATTATCACAAGCAGACTTTCCTGCCGTTTACAATATAGATGCCGTGGGTAGACGGAGTCTGGATGCGGCGACCCTGCAGGTCATAAACCGTATTGTCGAGATCCGGACCGGTCGGTTCGTCGGTCTCTTCGCTGCCGTCCTCGATATAGATACGGGTCAGCATACGGTCAGCCGGTGCACTGCCTACGGTACCCGAGAATACGGGATAGTAGAAGTTGAGCGCCTCGTCGGTGTACGATGCCGTCTGAGCGAACATACCCTCGCCCATCCAGAGCGCCGGTGTGTCGGTCGAAGGCAGATGCCAAGCAGCAGACGTCTCGTCCCACGAGTTGACGCAGTAGAAACCGCTCTTGTTGATATCGTAGCCTGCATAATGTCCGCCATCTGTCTCGGCCTTGAGGTTGGCATCCGGGGTCTGTGCGCCATCGTAGTAGAGCCAAAGCTTCTTGGGCAGATGCATCTGGTACTCCTGCGGTGTGGCCGTAGCGTGGTCGACAGCCGCCATGGTGTATGGCTTGTATTCGCTCACAAGGTACGGGATGCCGAAGCAGTTCCAGCCCATGTTCTCCTCAGCAGTCATGTTGCCAAAGCCCTCTGCGTCCTCAAGGTTGTGGACGGTCAGAGTCACCGGCTTGACACCGATCAGTTCGCCCGCAGCATCGCGCTCGAACTCCTCCACATAGATGTTGGTGTTCCAAGGCGCTTTGGCCGTGAAGCGGTATGTCGTATCCTTGCCTGCCGTGAAGAAGACGCCCTCGTTGGCCTCAGCCTGGTCTGTGCCCAGCGCAGACCAGCAGGAAGAGGCGGCATCGAGCACGCGGTAACGCACGCCCGAACGCATCTTGCCGTTGTAGCGCATGGCGGCAGTGGCATCGTCGTCGTGC
Source organism: bacterium (assembly GCA_963624265.1). Lineage (GTDB taxonomy): Bacteria > Bacteroidota > Bacteroidia > Bacteroidales > UBA3663 > Liminaster. The sequence continues at coordinate 98,572 of CAVFPF010000063.1, forward strand.
AGGGTAAGCACACCCGTCTTGGCATCGTAAGTGCCATACTCGGCATCGGCGGCATAGTCCATCACGTAGGGCACTGCCACTACCGAACCGCTGGCCTTGACGTCACGCTCGAGAGCCACATACGAGGCCTTGACGGTCTGTCCGTGACCATAGAGCGAAGCGCCCTTCTTGACGAGCAGGTATCCCGGCTTGAGTTCGTGGGCCGCGGTGACGAAGTTGCTGCCTTCCATCACATAGACCACACTACCGTCGTGCGGATAGTAGTTGCCCTTATAGTGGGTCGCAACTACATCGGTCGCTACGTTGAGCGCCTTCGTACCGTTACCGATGGTCCATGTCTCGAAAGCACCGCGGTCGAGGTAGACATTGTCCGTCTTGTGCTGGGCCGTGTTGAGAACACGCGGGTTGCCGAGCAGGTCGAGGTCAGTATCGTAGTTGATGAACTGTGCCAGGTTGCGTGTGCGACCGCCGTTGTAGTTGTTGCTCTCCATCGGGTTGACCACCGGACAGTAGTCAATATTGTGTGAGTGCTCCGTGAGCTGGTAGTTCAGGTTCGGATAACCATCGATAACGTAGTTGTACTTTGACAAGGTATTCTCGTCGGGAGCATAACCGCTGTAGTTGTAGATGGAATACCAGATGTGACCGTTGCCGTTGTAGTTGTCGGTCAACGTCGGTGCACCTGCAGCCGAAGCCATCAGCGTACGTCCTGCGGCATCGTTGGTCAAGCCCTCGACGGTCAGGTTGACGCCATAACCGTTAGAGCCCAACTTGAGCACATAGTTGTCGACACCGACGGTATTGTCGCGCATCAGGACTTCGTAAATCAACGCGTTGTCGATTTCGACCATATTGAATGATGCTGACGGGTCGGCCTGGTTGTCGGCTACCACGCAATTGGATACAGCCACTGGCGGCAGAGCCGAACTGTCCGTCTCGAGGGTGACGTTGGGCTTGATGCTCAGTACCGGCGAAGTGACCGGTGTTACCGTCGAACCGTTGGTGTTGGTGATGACGAAGCCGTCGATGGTGGTCGGACGGTCGGTAGCGTAGACCTCATCGTTGGTGGCGATGGACGGAATCACGCTGCTGGCTGCGCCCGGACCGACAAGGCCCGTACGTGCATCACGTATCTTGCGGATATCTTCGGCAATATGCTCGGAGTAGTTGAATGAACCGTCCTCGTTGAGCGTATAGCGTACGGTATCCTGTCCTGTGCTGCTGCCTATCAGGTTGACGCCCGCACGAATCGTTGCCTTGTTGAGCGGGCTGTTGCTGTTGCCCTTGACGATGACATACGACTCGTTGAGGTCCGTCACATTGCCGTCCTCGTCGGTAACGGCGGGGTTGACGGCGCAATAGATGGCTGCAAGGTCGATGGCATTCTGGATATTGGTACCCGTGATGGCATTGTTCCAGTTGGTGCCGTCGCCGTCCAAGCCGCCCTCGCCGGCCTTCACGTAGATGACACGCGAGAGCGGCTGCTGGTACTCGATGGCGCCCTTCTCGATGCTGATCGAGACGACACGCGGCTGACCGAGGAAGTCAATCTCGGTGGTCGGTATCCAGGCCATGTCGTAGACTTGTTCGGAGTAAATGGCGGTGTCGCCACGGTTGACGATACGGATACTCGGCTGCAGACTGAAGTCGCGCGCCTCGATATCGTCGACGGAGGTAGCATCGACTGACGGCTGCAGGAAGTGCGGACCGTAGGAGATGTCCTCGTTGTCATCAGAGATGTGAGTATTCCAAAGGTTCAGGGCGATTTCAGAACCATCCAAATAGTTGGAACCTTCGGTTATCTGAGCCACACCGTTCACGTGGTCGGTGTAAGCATTGCGCCTGAAGATGTCGAACGATGAAGCGTGGCTGTCGGATACATAGCCAGCCAGAGAGAACTGCGGCATGTACGTCACCTGAGCTGCCGAGGCATCGACCGGACGGTTGCGCCAGAGCACGGAGTTGAGGATGTTCGACTTGCGCAAATCGGACTTCGTTTCGACAAGCGTATAGCCGCTCGCCGTGCGGTCGGCAGCCGGAGCCAACATCGGACCGCTGCCCTTGCCGCCATCGGTCTCGGGCAAGGATATCGAGTTGTCGCCCAAGTTGGTCAGCACCCATGCGCCCCGATTGAGGGCAATGGTATTATTGACGGTGCGGGTGTTGTAAGCTTCAATCGGGTTACCCCAGTTGGAGTGGAAGACAGAGTTGTAGACCAAGGCATCGCCACCGTACTTGCCGATATAGACGGCCGACGAGGTGTTGTCTTGTGCATAGTCGCTCTGTGTGCCGCTGTTCATCACTTTGGTCTTCGAGATGATGAGTTTGGCGGGATTGCTGACGGTGCGGTAGTAGTGCACATACTCCGTCGGGTTGTCCGAACGGATGGAGTAGGTGTCGTCAGTATAGAACATCCTGTCGTACGAATCGTCTGTAGCGCTCATCTCTGCATATTCTGCAGCCGACACGGTGATGTTGGCCGTCTCCGGTGCGGAAGCCTGGTAGACATACGTCTTGCCGTCGGTACCGACGATGGTATCCAGCTGGTCGGCATAGCAGATGGCTGTGCCGCGCGTGTTGCTGTTGGCCTGGTTGTTGACCAAAGTGACACCGTCAATCTGTACGGGGACGGTCGTCACCTTCTTGTCGGCATAAGCAGCCGTAAGGTTGGCCGACGAGAAGGCACCAAGGTCAAGGTCCTCGCTCTGTCCGTAGCGTTGGATAGCGTCGTCGATATAGAAGAGGTAGTCCCACTTGTCGCCGGTGGCATCGGTACGGTTCTTCTGGCGGAGAATGACGGGATAGAGATCCGGGTCATACTGTTCGAAGAGGTCCTTGCTGTAGCCGCCCTTGATGGTCAGCGAACGTACGCCATAGTCGTCGATACTGAACTCGCTTGTCGTCTTGTCCGTATAGTAGCTGGCGGGCAGGAGGACAGACTTCTTTGCCAACATGCCGGTATTGATATAGAAGGCATTGTGGCCGGATGGAGACAGGGTTGACGGCGTGTATTCGCCGTTGGTGATGCGTATCTCCTTACGGTGACCGTTGTGGCTCGAAAGAAGGGTCTCGATGGCACGCTGCAAGTCGGAGGTCGGTGTGTACCACGTCTTGCCGTTGGGGTCACCGTTCTCTATCTTCTCTTGCGTAGCCACCCAGAGGATGTCGACCTGGTCGCCGTCCACGCCCCACACGAGTTGGGTGTGCGGATATTCGTAGACACCAAGGTCGATGTAGGCGTTCTCGACATTCGGGTTCGGGTCAGATGCCACACGCGTCAGCACGGTGCCCGACGAGGTCTCCATATAGAGCTCGCGGCCGATGGACGTATTGTCTATGTTCGACTCGGTCTGATAGTGAGAGGTGTGGTATGAACCTGAACCTTCGAAGGTTCCGTCGTCGGCCACCTTCCAGTCGCATAGGTAGGTCGTACCCGAGTTAGTCACATCCTGCTTGAGCATACCCGAACCATTGTCGGTCAGGTTGTTGATACGGGAGCGTGACCAGTCGGCATCCTCCGTGTAGCCGTCGAAGCCGGCACGTTCGGAAGGATTGCTGAAGTTCGGGCCTTCGAGGTCGTAGTTCTCCGAGCTGAGCAGGATGTTACCGTTCTGCACGGCATAGGCACCCTTGTCGCTGTAGCGGGTGTTGTAGTAGTCGCGGAAACTCTTGCCGATATAGGTGTCGGGTCTATAAGCCATCTGGCGGAAGTCCTGACCGTTGGCGTGTGTCTTGCCTAGACCCGACTCGTAGGCCGAGAACCAAAGCGTCTCGTTGAAGTTGTCATCAAGGTCGGTCTGTGACTGTGGAGCCTTGTCCAACAGTGCGCTATAACGGCCTTGCATCTTGCCTGTCGTTTCAACCGAGGCGGCATTGCCGTAGTTGATGGCCAAGCCCTGGGCCCAAGCCTGTTTCTTTACATCGGGATGAATGCCGTTGCCCCAGAAGACGTTGTTGACCAAGAGATTGTATTCGCTTTCGGTCAGCGCATCCGGATTCTGGCTCATATTCGGGTTCATCGTGAAGATGGCCGGATAGATGCAGGCGCGGTTGTTGACGAAGTCGCAGTTGAGTATCTTCATGCGGCTGTTGTAGCCACCGGCCAGTACGCCACCGGCACCGGCATAGATACTGCGTTCGGGATTGGCATTGACAAAGTCGGCAAACTCACGACAAGTCAGCGTGCCCGTACTCTTCGGCAGTTCGTCTTCAGCCTCGTTGTTGGCGAAGATTGTGTTGTAAGCCTCCAACGTGGAGTTGAAGTGGATGGCTCCACCGATGCCGGGATACTCAAGATTGCCATCTTCGGTATTGCCCGTATTGGGGTCTGTCCACCGCATCTCATCGCTATGGCGTGAAGCCTTGTTCTGATTGAATACCGAACCGTAGATGTAAAGCGAACCATCCGTGCTGATAGCGCCGCCGGCACCGCCCACATTATTAATAAATATAGTGTGGCGCAAGTAAACCGGTATGTCGCGATAGCCCACGGGGTCGGTGACACCGCTGTGATAGAAGGCATCGTTAGTGCCGTCTACATCGGCACAATACCAGTTGCCGCTGACAAGCAGGCCACCGCCCTTATAGAAACTGTAGACACCACGGTCGTTGAGCGAGCCATTGGCATACTTCCAGGCATAACCGCCAGAGACGGTCACACCGTCGAGGATGACAGGCTGGCCTTGCTCATAAGGAGCCTGACCATAGCCCTCTGCCTGGGTGTTGGCGACATAGTCCGGATTGACCCACTTGGCGGTAGGCAACTGACCCGTACCCGGAGCATAAGGAGCAACCGAAACAACATGGTAGACGCCACTGTTCTGGAGGTTGTCGGTGTTGCCCGAAAGGGTGGTCTCGTAGAGGAACTCCCAAGGCTCGAGGATATTGTTCATATTTTTGTCAACGAGCGGACGTGCTGCCGCCATCGTATCGAGCGGCAACTGGAGAAGCGTCACGACATCCGAACCTAACGAAACTGGGTTCTCACGGTTGATGGCAGTGCCACCTCCGAAGAAGACTTGATTGTTGTCGAGTTCGGTGGTATAGGCACTGGCGTCCTTGCCAGATGGCTGCCAATACTGGCCATAAAATTCAGAGCAATCAAAACCGCCCACGATGGTGACACCCTCGGGAACGAGGAACGTATTGTCGAGCGAATGGCTGTAGTTGCCTTGCATATCACGCTGCGGATAGTACTCGCCGCGGGCCATACAAATCTCGAAGCGGAGGTTGTTGGCGCGGTCTTTCCAATCAGCCGACTTGCGCACGGTCTCTATATATTTGAGTGCATCGTCGAGGTTCTGGAACGGATAGGCAAACGACGAACCGAGCAGACCGTAGACGTAGTTTGGATTGGTGGGGCGTGCTGTCTTTGACCACTGCTGCATCACGTTGTAAGCTGTCATATCGATGTCCTCGGACTGTGCTACGAACAGACGCAGGAAGATGTTGGACTCGTCGGTGATGACAGCCGACGGATAGGCACGGGCACCGATGTCGAGGTCCGTACGGGCATCGCCTGCCGAGATGGTGTCGCGACGCCACTTATTGTAGTCACGCAGCGCAAGACCGCGGGTCTTGACAAGCGTCTCATAGTCGCTGTAAGGCATACCGGCACGGCAGAGAGAAGAAATTTCCGTCAAGCCGTAGTAGCTGACTTGTGACGTATCGGAAGCTATCGCGAAGTCGTTGTAAACTGAAGCATCGGTCTTCGAATCCTTGGCGAAACGTGTGCCGTTGGGGTTGTTCATCTCAACACTGATATTGTTGAGACCCGGCAAGCGCAAGTTCTGCACAGCCGAATAGGAAATCGGATACCAGTCAAGCGATGAAAGGACGGTGCCTTCAGGCATGCTCGGAGCCGTCTGTCCGGCCACGTTAGCCTGATCGGGCGAGTCGTTCTGCCAAATGGCAGTCGAGTTGATGCGCACATTCGGTTCGTCGGCATCGTTGGAGAACCAGACACCGCCGCCCTGCATGTTGCCGGCATTCTTGACAATGGTCGTCGTGTAGACGTGCGGCAACTTGTCAACTACGAAACGCTCGGTCGTGGCATCACGGTCTACGGAGTTGTCGACACCGTCGGACATCTGCACTCCGTTCTCAACAACGTAGACACCACCGCCATACTCGGCTTCATTGTCGACGATGAGCGAACCGGAGACGAGCGCGTTCTTCTGCAAGGCCAAGGCTCCACCGTAAGTGGCGGTGTTGTTCTTGACGATACAGTTGCGCACGTGGGCATAGTCGGTGACGATGGCTGCACCACCATACTGATTGACATTGACGGTGCCGGAGGTAGTGCTGAAACTCTCTCCGTCAGCCTGACCGCCGACCAGGAAGAGTCCGTCGAGGACAGCACGGTCGGTCGTGTTGTCGATGTGCTTGAGTTGCGAATCCTGATAAGTCTGGTCGACGGAATAGGAGCTTGTCCCAAAAGTGGAAACCGCATCACCCTCCAGGAATGGATAGCCATTCTTGTCATAGAGCAAGTCGGTGAATGTCACGACGTGGTAACCGCGCACGGTCTCGTTGAGGTCGTCGTTGTCGTACTCCGTCTGCAGGTAGGTCGGATGGTACATCACCGAACGCTCGTTGTCGGAGAAGCAAGGCGCAATCTTGTCGTTGGTCGTCTCGGTGAGGACATCCTCAACCGAATAACCACCCCAAACCTCTACGCCACGCGGCACCATAATGGACCACAGACGGACGTTGTCGTTGTCCTCGTCGGTGGTGCGGCAAGGATAGTACTTAAACGCAGCCTTCTCACCGGCAGCGAAATCCGACCACTTGGTAGCATCGGCACCTGCCAACTTGACGATGACGGTGAGCGACGGGTTGAGATACTTGTAGCGTCCTGCAGCGTCGAGCACCTTCTGGAGCTTGGCTGCACAGGCGGCATTGGCCGGATCATAAGCCTGGGTTGTGCCGAAGCCTTCTTCCGTTACATAATATATAGCGGTATCGGTAGCCGTGGTGAGGTCAGGCGAGATGTCGGCCGAACCATTGTACTCGTAAGCACCGATGTCGACCTTACAGTCTTGAATACGGTCCGTATAGTCCATGTCCGAACTCGGCAGGACGACAGTCTTGCCCGTTTCCTTATCCGTTCCCAAGTTTTCAGTACCTTCATTGACACAACTGTACTGTTCCTTGAGCTCGATACGGTAGTCGTAGTTGGCTACAGCCGTATTGTAGTCAAGGGCAAACGGATTGTAGGTCGTAGCCGATGTCGACGGATAGAACTGACAGTCGTTCAGCGTCATCTGAGAGTAATTGCCGTTGGTCATGTTGCTACAGGCATTCGAGCTCTGGATGAAGCAGTGGTCAAAGCTAGCTGGGATAGCGCCGCTTGCCAAAACCAAAGCAGGGTAATTGCCGCACATGACGATGGAGTTATACACCGTAAGGTTGGCATCACCTGCCGAAGCCGTGTACACACCTATGGTAGAAGCACCACCGGTATTGTTGGCAATGGTGTTGTTGTAGAACACGGCCGACTCGAAGTACACGGCATTGCCAATACCGCCGCCATCGGGCACACTATTGCCGGTAACCACCGTATTGAACATCGTGCCTCGAATCATATAGATACCGCCGCCGTAGTTCTCGTTGCCCTTGCTGCATAGTGCCTGGTTGTCCATCACGTAGCAGTTCTCGACCGTACCACCATCACAGTAGATACCGCCGCCACGACCTACGCTCGTCCTGGCAGAAGGGTAATCGCCCAAGACATTGTCGCGAACGATGCAGTTGCGCAAGACGAAGTTCTCGTACATCGAGACACCCGGACCGCCGTTACGGCGACCTCCGTAACCGCTCCACGCTATCACGCCTTCCTTAAAGCCGTAGCGCATGGTGAAGCCGTCCCACTCGGCGCCCTCATAGACCACGCGGCTGCGATACAGGTTGTGGCAGTCATAGTGCGTGACACGGCACTCGTAGGGATGCATCAACACGTTGACGGACCGCTTGCGTTGGTCTCGTTCCGTGATGCTGGTATTGGTCTGGAGTATGGTCTCATAGTCAGCCACCTTCAAGCCAAGCAACTTGTTGGCTGCCGACAACGGCACACCCTCTGTCAACTGCGGGTGACGCTCGTTCATACCCGGATTGCCCGTCTTCGGGAAACCGCCATACACCTTGACATGGTTGCGAATCTTGAAGCCATCGGGATTGGTGTATGTACCAGCACCGACCCAAACCACTACTTCCGGATTGCTGTCCGTCGGCGTGAAGTCGTAATAAGTCTTGACTGTTGTGGCCGAGCCGGATGATGAGTTCTCCGACTGCGAGGTTGTCCTCGTAATAAAGTATGGCTTCATAGTCGCATGAGCAGCGTCGACAGCATACTGCAGACCGCTGATGCCAACATCCTGACGCTCTTCGCCATAATACTGAAGGCGGAAGTTACCGATAACGAGCCAGTCGAATTTATATGTACCGCTCTTGCGCACCCCCAGTTTAAGCGTTCCGTCAGTAACCTTTACCCAAACTTCATTGTCAGCATAGAGACCGTTGTTGAAGCACAAGGCTGCAGTCTGGAATGAATGTGGCAGTCCGTAAGATGTACTAGCATTAGGAGCATCGGCTATATGATAAGATGCATAGGCGTCCAACTCCTCTGCGATGCTCATAATCTGGGACGACTCGTTGTTGGCATACAGATAAGCATACCGCCTGTCTGTACCTTTTTGGTACTCTGACAGCGCCAGACTGGCATCTTGATTTCCGTTATTATATCGGTAGAAGGCTTGACACGTCAACCGATAATAGCCATTGGGCAGACCTGTGACAGTCTGATTGATGTCGACACTTTCGTTATTCCAGATTTCTGCCACGCCCCAAGTCGTATTGATGGTAGCAGAAGTTCCGCTCCAAGTCGTTGTGGTGGAGAAATCCGGATTGGTCATACTGCTGGTATAATCGACTGGAGGTGCTCCGATAAGGGCTCCGTTGTCTGGATTGTACCAGGCATTGCCGTTGATGGCCGTAGCCCACGACATACCATTGCCGCCCTCGGTATAGTTGACTGTACCATCGGCATTAAGGTACTCGCGCACATATATAGTAGTACCATAACTCGGCTGCGTAGCAGAGCTGGCCGTAGCTAGACCATTCTCGAGAGCACCGGCATCGGGCAGTCCGCCATAATCACGCGGTGTGTGGAGAGACATGTCATAGCCCCAAGAGGCATCGGACAATGAGGAGAAGTGACTGACGCCTTCTGTGCTTGCTGCGTTGACCGCAGGATTCATATCCGATGGAATGAAGGAAGTCTCACGTCCATAGTAGGTTACATCGCTGCCCGTGCTGATACCAGAATTACGGGTCGGGTTGACAAATCGGGCATACTCGAACGGGCTGCTCTCGTTCATGCCGAGTACAGCCGAACCCAACGAAGCGCGGATGACGTTATCGTTGTCTGACTCGACATCATCAGCCAAAACAGTAGTACACTCGTCAAACACGTTGTTGTGACCCGTCACCTTGGAAATCTGTCCGTAGATAGCAGACAAAGCCTTGGTCGGATAGTTCTTCGTGTCGGCATAAGCCGCATCCATATTGGCAAAGAAGATGCTGTTGGTCAAAACGGCCGAAGCATTACTCTCCGAAAGCACCAGTCCGTAACCGACATTGCGCAGGAAGTCGCAGTGGTCGATGGTAAAGGTCGTGTTCTGTCCGGCATAGACAATACCGCCGTTCAGATTGTTGGAAGCCGCAGCTTCGCCGAAGGCCTCGCAAGCCTGATTGTTGTGGAAGATACAGTTGGAGAACGAGGCAGAAGCAGCCGTTGAACCCGTACCATAGACAGCGGCACCGAAACGTCCGGCACAGTTGGCCACGAGCGTGTTGCGAATCTGCAAGTCTGTCGAATTGTTAATAAAGATACCGCCGCCATTGGTGTTCAGGCCAAGCGTGGTGGACAAGACGGTAGACGAGGCATTGCCCCAACGGAGTTGGAAACCATCGAGCACAGCACCCGTAATGCCACTGAACGTAACGAGGTGTGCCACATTGGTGGAATAACTGTCGGTGGAAACCTGTCCGGTGACCACGGTCGGATAGTCGACAGGATTGCGCAACGAGAGGTCCGTACCCGTCAGACTGGAAGAATAGCCACCATAGACAGATACATTGCTGACCATCTGCACGGTTGTGGCACGCATACGTCCGAAATTGGAACGGCTGGCCGTGCTCAGCGTGCCTTCCTTGACACAGACCTGACCGGCAATGCCATTTGTACGAAAATACTCCAAAGCATCAACGAGGTTGTCCATCGGGTCATCCCAACTGCTGCCCGGCTTGCTATAGGTAGCGTTGCTCGAACGGTTCGGATCGACGAAGAGGGTGGTCACGCCACCGACCGTAGCCGGCACAGGTGTTTCCTTCTCAGCCACGTATGCACCCAGCACACAACGAGGGTTGTACTCCTTGTCCACGATGTCGGAGGTCAGTCCGGCCAGGGCAACAGAGTGTGTGGTCGACGAAACATCGATCAGCTGCAAACCGGCGAAGCAAAGACCCGACGACGAAAGTGGCGTCCAGTCGACAGTATTAAAATAGGTATTGCTGCCCAAATCAGTTCCCGACTCATCGTCGACATGTCCGACGGTCGTGGCAGGATTCTTGAACTGCGGGTACTTGACCAAGCTATTGGTGGCACCTGCCGTATTGACATTGGATGAAGACAACTTGCTGATGCTCACCTTCTTGACGCCCGACCAGTCTGCGTAGTCGGCTTGCGAAAGGGCCACATACTCCAAGACAGGCTTCAAGTTGGTGCCGGTACCCGAACGGGAAGAACCGAACTGCACATTGTGCGTATTGTTGGCCGAAGTGCGGTTGCCCCAGATAACCGTGTTGTAGACGGCTGCATGGTCACGCACATAGATACCGCCACTACGTCCGGATACGATACCGCCAATAGTCACACCCGTACCATAAGTAATGTTATTGACGATGGTCATACCGTTCAGCAAGCCGCCCGTGTACAGATAGACACCGCCGGCCTCGACTGTAGCCACATTCTGGGCCACCAGCGAAGCGGATGCTGCCATGTTATACTGTCCGTCAAGGTTGGCGTTGTCGCGATTCTTGTCGTAATAGAAACCGATACCGCCACCACAACGGGCTACATTGTTGATGACAGCCGACTTGGTGATTACACCGCCCTGATTGGCCGAGATACCGCCGCCGATACCAGTCGTCGAGCTGACACCTACGGCCTGACAGTCGTGGACGTAGCAGTTCTCCACACGTCCGCCACCATCCATATAGATGCCACCACCGTCGCGCGAAGCCTCGCAGTGATATACCTCGCAGTTGCGGACAATGGCATTCTTGACCATATAAATACCGCCGCCGAAGGCGTTGTGGCTGATGGTATTGATATTCGAGTTGAAAGCGTAACCGTCCTTGACCACTACGCCATCGAGCACGGCATGACGGTCGGCACCTGCTATCTGAGCGGCATTGGCACGACCCGTTCCGTTGTAGTCGGCCGTAAAGCCATTGGTGGCAAAGGTGACCACGTGGTAGCAGTTGCCGGAGAAGGAAGTCTGGTAACGGTGCTTGGAATCGTTCCATGTGAACGTCGCCTCATTGCTGGTCACATCGCCGGAGAGGATGGTCTTTTTGGCCATATACGTACCTACAGGTGTCGTCACCGTGGCACGTGAGGCAATCAGCGCCTTAGCCTGGGCCAAAGAATTTACGCCCTCTGCACTCAGGTCGGGCACAAAACCGCCATAGATGTGGACACCGGCAGGTATCTGAAACGAACTAGTGACAACCGAACCGTTGGTTTCCGTCGATTTGGTCGGCTTGTAGGTTCCTTCGGCCACAAAGATACAGGCACTGTCGCTAGTACCCAGCTTGCTGGCTACATCATCGATGGCATCCTGAATATTGCGCTTGGCCGTGGCCCACGAGTTGCCGTCGTTACCGAAATCTCCGTCAGGCGTCACATAACGGAAATAGACTCCCGCCTCGGCAGTACCGAAGACTGCGGAAGCCAAGATGCCTGACACCAAAAGACGTGCTATGGATGTTCTCATATCTTTCATATCTGTCTGAATTCTTTTCGTTATCATCTATCATTCTCCCAACTGGAAGTCTGCCTTGTACCAGGCAGCGAAAATTCTGTTGGTCGAACCATTGTCCGACGCAGTGGCCTTCTGAGCCACATAGTCCTTCTGACTGGTCGAGAAGTCGTACTCCAGATTGCCCGGCTGCAGGACGTAGGTGTAAGCCCGACCGCTCCATTGGTTGCCTACATTGGAGGTAAAGACATCGGCGTACTGAGCATCGTGGTCATTGTTCATGTCCTCGGCAGTAGCAGCCGTCGGAGAACCTCCGTTGTAACGGTCGCCCGCCAAAAGGAGCTTGCTGTAAGTGCCAACTCCCGTCACAGTCGAAGCGGGCCTAAAGAGATAGCCCTGCGTAGGCGCATTGCGTATCACGGCACTGGTCGCATAGAGGTCGGCCGTAGGGTCGGCTGCATTCCACTGGAAATCCACTTTGGCTGCCGTGTGGTAAAGCGTATCGGCAAATGTGATGAGCGTCGTCGTCACATAACCAGTAGGCACGGTGCCATAGTATCCGTCGCGGTTCTCGACGGTGGGCGAAGCGCTGTATCCGTTATCGGCATACTTCAGGTTATACGGTGTCGAATAGACATCGCGCAAGCTCAATGAATATGGATTGCTGCCGTTGCCCGTGGCATAGAAGCGGGCATCGATAAGGTCCTTCTCCGAGAAGGCAATCCGGCTATACGAACCCGTGCCGACCAGGCTTGCTGCATCGACAAAGGTAAGGGCATCGAACGATGCGACGATGTAGGCGCGAATCTTGGGATTGTGGGTCAAGTCAAGACTCGGGTCGATGTTGATGGTCTTGGTCGGCGCATTGGTCAGCGTGTAGACATCCTCGCCCAACGTCCAGTCGCTTTGCTCGGTTGTAAAGGTGTAGGCGAAGACGGGATTGTTGGCAGCATTACGCACCGGACCTACAGCGAAGAACAAGTAGACATACCGCGGAGCCTCAAAATACTCGGTATATCCCGGATCGCCCGGACTGAGACGGGTGTCGGCAGTAGCACCGCAGACAGACAAGTCGAGACAGATGCGGCAAGTATTGCCGTCCGTCCCTTCATGGTCGTCCGAACACGAAGCCAACGGTGCCAATGTGGCAGCGACGGCTAAAACGGAAATGATGCGGAATATTCTTTTCATCGTCGATAGTTTGCTTTTATTTGAGGATAATCACATCGTCGTCATTCCAAAGGAACGAAGAGTGATAGTACAAGTAGATGTCGGCCTCGGCTCCGATGTCGGTCTTGTCCGTACTCATCATGATGCAGTCGGTGATATAGTAGTCGCCTTCCTTGAGTTCTTTGGTGCTCAGCGAACCCCAATACGTGGGGCACTCGTCCGGGCTCTTGCCCTCGGCAGCCTTGGTCTCGACCTCAATCAGCGGACGGAAGGTGAGCTGATGCTGGGTCTTGCCAGATGCTGTGGTGACTGTCTCGGGACAAGGTACTGCGACATAGAACGTCGAACCCCACACCGTCTTCGAACCGGAAGTCAGGGCATATACGCCCTTGACGGTGTCGTTCTTGTGAACATTGAGCACGGTCGGATCGTCGAGCACAAGGCGGGGCGATGCTGAGGCAGACTCAGAAACTGTGCCTGACTGGAGGTCGAGCATAGCAGCGCTGATATTGGAGGAATCAGAAGCATAGGTCACATTGTCCTCCTCGTCGGTCCACTGGCCCAAACGGTTGGTGACGGTAATCTTCGATATCTCCAGGCCCTTCTCAGTCAAGTAGTCGCTGAACGACTTGGAGGCATTGACCACCATGTGCATGCGGACTATGGCCATCTTGTTGTCAAGGATGATGTCGGTGCCGCCGACATTGTGCGGATGCCACTCGGCATTGTTGCACTGCGAAGTGCCTTCTCCCATAGCTTCCTTGAGCACGACCTTGGCATCTTCACAAGTACCCTTGGCATAACCCCAGGCATAGAAGAAGTTTTTGGCTATCTTGTTCAAGTCGCCGTTCTGACCCGAGAAGTCGAGAGTGACAGATGTCGATGCGCTCGACATGGCCTTGGCCTTGCCGTAGGGATAGAAAAGTCCGAAGTGATAGTCATCGGCGATGGCACTCTCGGTCATGATGGCTCGGGTTGTAGCCGTGAAGTTGGCATAGTCGACACCTGTAGTATCGCCCATGGCATCCGAGTCGTACTTCATCTCGATGGCTTTCGGCGACACGATGGATGTGGCCGTCTCGTCGGTCGTGAAGATCTGACCGAAGTCGAAGATAGCAATCTCGTCGGTCGACTCCCAACCGCTGGCCACACCGTCCAAACCGTTGTCGGTCAACGACACACGAGTCGCAGAGTTGTCTTCGGTCTTGGAAGCGGAGAACGTGAAAGTGATGTCGCGCACCACGCCGTCGTATTTTGTGAGCTGCTTCTCTATCTCGTCACCGAAATGGCAAGAAACGAGGCCCGATGCCATCACTGCCACCGTGACCCAAAGAAGGGAATGTTGGATGTTCGTTGTCTTCATAACTGTCTTTTATCTAAATCGCATCCGTCGTCCGGATTGCGGTATCTTTTTTCAAAACCACGCGCCTACTCGCAAACCCACACGTCCACTCGCGCGTACGTGAGAGCCAAGCGCTCGTCGTTGTTCCTTATCTACAAATCTCCTGGATGTTTACAAAGGGTTGTTACAATCCAAAGGGTTTACAATCCGTTTTATCTAGTCAAAGCAGCATTAACTGCCCTGTTTATACAATTCGTTGACCTGCGGCACTTTGCAGATTTCCGCAGGGCTGTTAGCCTTTTCTTCCGATGGGAACAGATAGATTGGCGACGTTACATAGTAACAACCCTCCAATAGTTCCGTCCGCTCTATGCGCCCGTACAGATAAGAGGTTTCTTCCGTCTCCGTACCGGACTTAATCAATGTCACTGTTATCAACGGGTCGATGTCCAACTTGCCCACATCGGGACAAGGGATGGCAACATAGAGGCTCGTGCCCCACGAGTAGCCTTCGCCTCCAACAAAACTCAAAGGTTCTGCCTCCAACTCGTCTATTTGCTCATGGTTCCAGAAAGCATTCTTATCATCAACGATGACCAATGAGGTCTCGGCGTTGTCTGTCGCCTTAACGTAACCATCGTTCATGTCGAGCAAAGCGCTGCTAATGCCGCTCGGATGGTCGACCTTGTTGCCCAGTTCGATGGACGAAATATAATAGGACACGCCATCGCTTTGGCGCAAAGCCCGCAAATATTCCGGAAGTGTCAAGTCTTCCTGCCCCTCTTTCCACGGCACAACCAGAGAAAGACGCACTATCGCCATCTTGGTCTCGAGGATAATCTCGCCTTCACGCAAAGCATCGTGGTCGTGTCCCGCCTGGCAATGGTCTGCGCTGTCGGCCATAGTCACCGTTGTCTTATAGCAGACGCCTTTGGCCCATCCCTGCGCAATATAATATTTGCTTCTCAAGGTCGACAACAACCCGTCTTGCCCCGTAAAGTCCAAGGGTATCGAGTCCACACGCGCCTTGTAGCGCTTGCCATCCTTATCGAACGTCTTGCTATAGGGGAAGATTATCGGCAGACAAGTCGTATAGCCTACCGCAGGTCCATGCTTGCCATAAGACGTAAAACAATAAGAGAGCTTGGAAAAGCCGTCTTCTTCGACCGGAGCACCGTCTTGATAATAGTTGTAATTGAAGGTTATCGGATACGGCTGCGCATCATCCCCTTCAAGCGTATCAGTATTGAAACAGAACTCCTTACCGAAAACACTGATGGAAGCCTCGTCTCCCCAACCCAAATACAAGCCTCCGTATACACCATAGTCGAGCACATCGCATACCGTATCGCCGACATAAGGCAAAAGGGCTGTATATAAGTAAGAAAGACGACGGGTCTTTTTCGCCAGACCAGCAGGACTTATCTCCTTGTCCCCGAAGGTACAGGAAGAAAGCACTATGCAAGCCAATAGGCAAACGGATATGTAACCTGACAATCTTCTCATCTTACTCTATTTTCAACAAAACCCGACAATCCCAAAAACGACTGTCTTAATGGTTGAATTCCTTTTTTCCGATTGATATATCGTGATTTCTATCAATTTTTGCGTTAGATTTCTTATGGGTCTTTTGCCGCAAATTTATGCAAATTATCTGACTTATCAACACTTTTCCCTCAAAAATACGCAAAAACAAGTAAAAATTGCCCTATTTTATCAAGATGTAAGGTTGAGATTTAAAGTTTTTAGGGCTAAAAGTAAAATCTAAAGGATTCTTTACCACAGGCAAAATATAAGGTATGTCACATCTTTCTATATGACGAGCGTATGGCTCGTTGGTAATTGAGCGTATGGCTCATTGACCATCAAGCACACGGGTCATGACACGATGTGCAAATAGCTCGATAAGGAGGTTGTGCACCATGACAAAGCATAAAGTAAAAATAGAGATGGAAAGGCATGGTAAAAAAGAAGGTTAGTTGGATGGAAGGTTGGATGACAAGAAAAGA
>CAVFPF010000064.1:0-4511 GCA_963624265.1 bacterium
ACGGTCCAAAGAAATCGGACCCCTACTTTTCCGACACAGGGCAGGGAAGGAGCTATGGACCAAAGAAATCGGACCCCTACTTTTCCGACACAGGGCAGGGAAGGAGCTACGGAAAAGTAGTGAAGCGCAACCCCGACGGCAGCGTGCAGACCTTCGAGTTCTGCGGCGTAGACACCACCGTGATTACCCACCGGAAGCTCGGCCCGCACCACCAGAGCAACACCATACAGAGCCGCCAGCGCACGCGCCAGGAGATGCTCGTGCGCCAGTACATGCACCAGCGGGACATCTTCGACGACGTCATCTTCCGCATGATGGTCAACGTGGGCGACCGCCCCATCATGGAGCGCATCGACGCCAGGCAGCTGCGCCAGATGCTCGCCGACAACCTCCTGCAGTACGGCTACGACCTGCCCTTCGAGTTCTGCATCGTGGGCACCGACGGCCAGGTGGCCTACACCTCGGCAGGCTACTGCACCGACGAGGCCGAGAGCGAGGGTTGCTACATGCAGATACTCTTCGACAGCGAGCGCAGCGTGCCCACCCGCCAGGGCCGCTACAACTATATGGAGGTCTACTTCCCGCACTCGCAGCGCTACCTGCTCACCAGCGGACTGCAGTTTATGGTGCCGTCGTTCATCTTCACCGCCCTGGTGCTCTTCCTCTTCGTGTTCGTGATCGTGGCGGTGTTCCGCAGCAAGAAGCTGAGCGAGATGAAGAACGACTTCGTCAACAACATGACGCACGAGTTCAAGACCCCCATATCGAGCATCTCGCTCGCCTCGCAGATGCTCAGCGACCCTGCCGTGAGCAAGTCGCCCGAGATGATGAAGCGCGTGATAGGCGTGATCGACGACGAGACGAAGCGCCTGCGCTTCCAGGTCGAGAAGGTGCTGCAGATGTCGATGTTCGACCGGCAGAAGACCAACCTCAAGCTGGGCGAGGAGAACGTCAACGCGCTCATCGACCAGGTGGTGCGCTCGTTCTCGCTCAAGGTCGAAAAGGGCGGCGGCACCATCGAGGCGCAGCTCGATGCCGAAGACGACGTGTGCCAGGTGGACCAGATGCACTTCACCAACGTGGTCTTCAACCTGCTCGACAACGCCTATAAGTATGCCAGCAACGAACGGCCGCTCCGGCTCGAGGTCACGACCTGCAACCCCGACGACAAGCACCTCGAGATACGCATTGCCGACAACGGCATCGGCATAGAGAAGGAGAACCTGAAGCGCATCTTCGAGAAGTTCTATCGCGTGCCTACGGGCAACCTGCACAACGTGAAGGGCTTCGGCCTCGGCCTGGCCTACGTGCACAAAATCGTCACCGACCACGGCGGCACCATACGCGCCGAATCGGTGTTCGGCCAGGGCACGACCTTCGTCATCACCCTCCGCCTGATGGCCAACTAATCAGCTTATTGTCTAACTAAATAACACTTTCCTACACTATGACACAGTCACAACTCTCACCCATAGAGTCGGCACGCATCCTGCTGTGCGAAGACGACCAGAACCTGGGCATGCTGCTCCGCGAGTACCTTCAGGCCAAGGGCTACATCTGCGACCTCTACGGCGATGGCGAGGAGGGCCTCAAGGCTTACCTCAAGGGCCACTACGACTTCTGCATCCTCGACGTGATGATGCCCCGCAAGGACGGCTTCAGCACCGCCCAGGAGATTCGCGCGCTCAACGCCGAGGTGCCCATCATCTTCCTCACGGCCAAGTCGCTCAAGGAAGACATCCTCGAGGGATTCAAGATTGGCGCCGACGACTACATCACCAAGCCCTTCTCGATGGAAGAGCTGCAGCTGCGCATCGAGGCCATCCTGCGCCGCGTGAAGGGCAAGAAGGGCAAGGACGTCATCGCCTACCGCTTCGGCAAGTATGTCTTCGACCTGCAGAAGCAGCTCCTCACGTGCGGCACGGACCAGCACAAGCTCACCACCAAGGAGAACGACCTGCTCATCCTGCTCTGCCAGCACGCCAACGACACGCTCGAGCGCAACTACGCCCTCAAGACCATCTGGATTGACGACAACTACTTCAACGCCCGCTCGATGGACGTCTACATCACCAAGCTGCGCAAGCACCTCAAGGACGACCCCTCGATTGAAATCATCAACATACACGGCCGCGGCTACAAGCTCGTGGCTCTCGACATCGAGGCGGTGTCGAAGTAAGTTGATCATAAAAAGCGAGAGTTCTGGGACTCACGTCCCGGAACTCTCTAAATTAATTCTTATACCACAAAAAAATTTTAGTTAAACCACAAGACTTACGTCAAGGATTTTCCAAAATTTAAATTAGATTTTAACGATAAAAAAGGAAAACTCCGTGACTCACGTCAAAGAGTTTCCTTCACTAACCATTAACATGTTAGTAAACCGTTTTGCCTCGAGTGACAAATTCGAGGCCTTTATTGCGTCTGTCAATTGTTATGCTTTATTTTTTTGTCCGGTTGTAGCGGTTGAGGAACTTGTCCACGCGACCGGCGGTGTCGACCAACTTGTGCTTGCCAGTATAGAACGGGTGGCTGGCAGAAGTGATTTCGAGCTTGACCAGCGGATACTCCACACCATCGATGGTGATGGTCTCGCGGGTGTTGACCGTGGAACGTGTGATGAATGTCACATCGTTGGACATGTCCTTGAATGCTACAGGACGATAGTTTTCGGGATGAATACCTTTTTTCATAATTGTAGTTTGTTTATGTCACAGACCTTACATCCAGCGGCTCCGAAGGGCAAAAGGTGTAACCTTTCTTAGTACGCTTTCAATAGGCAAGCGACAAGTTTTTTTGTTGCGGGTGCAAAGATAGCCCTTAATTTCTGTGCAGCCAAGGTTTGCCGCATGTTTTTTCTATATTTTTTTCGGCAGAAGGCGCAATAAGGCGCTTTTTGACATTCAGATATATCACATAGTAGCAGAACAGGGCTATGAGCGTGCCCGTGACGAGGCCGCCCAGGATGTCGCCCGGATAGTGCACGCCGAGGTAGATGCGGCTATAGCAGTTGCTGAGCGTGTAGACCACGAGCAGGGCCAGCACGATGCCCGTGCCGCGCTTGAGCGGACGGAAACCTGCCGACTTGCGCCAAAGCAGGATGAACCACAGGGTGAGGCTCCAGACGTTGGTGGCGTGGCTCGACACGAAGCCGTAGTGGCCGCCCCGGTAGCCGTGCACGCAATGGATCATGTAGGCGATGCCCGAATCGGGCTGCGTGGGCCGCGGACGCATCACGATGGGCTTGATGATGCCCGCCGAGACCTGGTCGCTCAACACGGCCACGAGCACGGTGGTGACGACGAGCAGCACGAGGTGCTTCCAGCCCGTGCGGAGCGGGCGGCACTGGTAGCAGAGCAGGGCCAGAAGGAGCACGTAGAGGGGTATCCAGGTGGTGCTGGCAGAGACGTACCACCACAGCTCGTCCTGTAGCGCTCCGCCATCGTGGTTGAGCAGCAGCATCAGCTGCTTGTCGAGTGAGTCAAGAAAATCGATCATAAAAATATTATTTGTCTATTATCCAGCGCGAGTCGTAGACGGGGAAGGGCTTGCCGTCGTAGGTCATGTCGTTGGGGTTGGGGATAAGAATCTCGTAGCGGCGGCCCGAGCGGACCGTGAGCTTGGCGGCGCGCAGCCAGGGGTTGAACTCCTTGAGGTGGTAGTAGCTGCAGCCGTGGGCGGCGGCCCATTCGGTGAGGTCGGCGATGGACGAGGTGACCTCGACGCGCGTGGTGGCGATGGGGCGGTAGAGCTGGTCGCTATAGAGCACGAAGCCGTAGCGGTAGGGGTCGCTCATGATCTCCTTGAGGGCCATGATGCGGAACATGTAGCGCGAGGTCTCTTCGGGCAGGAGAAGGTCGAGGGCGGTGCTTTGCTTCTGGTCCTTGAGGCGGCGTGTGAGGCCGTTCTGGCCGGCATTGTACGAGGCTGCCACGGTGTTCCAGTCGCCGTACTTGGCGTACGCTTTGCGGAAGTAGCTGCACGCAGCGCGTGTGGCGCGCTCGATGTTGTAGCGCTCGTCCACCTCGGTGTCTATCTGCAGGCCGTAGGTCTTGCCCGTCTCGGCCATGAACTGCCACAGGCCGGCGGCTTTGACCGGCGAGAGGGCGCGCGTGTTGAGCGAGCTCTCGATGCAGCAGAGGTAGACGAAGTCGTCGGGCACACCTTCTTCGCGCAATATGGGCACGATGACGGGGAAGAGCCTGTTGGCGCGCTTGATGGTGAGCAGCGTGCTGCCGTGGGCGTAGCACATCGAGGTCAGTTCGCGCTCGAAGCGTTCGTGCCTATCGTAGCGGCTGAGGTCGACCTTCTGGCCGAACACCTCGCACTCGCTCTCGAACCGCGGCGTGGCGGAGTAGGAGAGCATCATGGGCAATTCGGGCTTGAGGTTGCGCGGCGGCATGAAGGCCACGCCCATCAGGGCTGCGCCCGCAAGGGCGGAAAGGGTGAGGAGGAGGGTATGTCGTTTCATGCGATGCTACGTTTTACGTTTTACGTTTTACGTTTTACGT
>CAVFPF010000065.1:0-5748 GCA_963624265.1 bacterium
CTTTCCAGATGTTCTCGGCTATGGTGCGGGGGTGTTGCAACCCAATTGGATTTTTTTTGCAGCCTAACTGGAATTTTGAATTTTTCTAACTAGGAAGAAATTGAGGCCCTTTACAGCGGCTCTCAACCGGAGATCAGCGCAACGGTGTTAGACAGTTGATGCTTTCCCTAATTGCCTTCGACCATCGGATTTGCCATTATGCCGCACATTTCCTTCCTTCTAAGGCCCGAACAATGAAATTCTGCACCGTTTTCGCGTGTTTTGAACACCGTGAAGAAGTCATACGCGAGAAGCCCCATTCTGTCTTTTGAGGTCTTTGAGAGAAAAAGCGATGAATTTCGGACCTTTTTGGGGCCTTTACATGGCCGAGAAGTCAGATCGGACGTTTACGGACAAATCGGACGTTTGCGGTCAGTGGTGCGGAGACAATGTCGTAACTTTGCACCCGGATATCGCTCAAGGAGCACGAGAATAGCCGACCTAAAAGACTAACGTTCGTAAGGGCTCATACGAACGTTCGCAAGGGCCTGGACTAACGTTCGTAAAGGCCTGGACAAACAATTGTATATGGCGACAGGTTCTGTACATTTGCAACGCAGGCATCTTCCGGCACTCACAACCATCACCGCTAGTTGCAGAACTTGCCCGCTACCGACTTTGCTTTCTTCCTAATTTCTATAATGTATAGGTCATAACATACCCATGTGGGGTGGCCGGTCCCGGATAGTCCCACCACCTCTTGATTTTAAAAACCTTAAAAGACTGTTAACGTTTGCGAAAAACAAAAATTGACGTTTAAACTAAACCTTTGCATCGAAATCGAAAAACGTAGAAACAAAAAGGTATAAAATTTAAGGTATAATATTTATAGAGATGAACTTGAAGAAACAAACACTTTTGTATGCGGTTTCGGTGTTGTCGCTGACTCCGGCCTTCGCACAGAAGACCTGGTCGCTGAGCGATTGCCTCAGCTATGCCGAGTCGAACAACATTCAGATTCAGCAGGCCCAGCAGACGGCTCTCAGTTCGGAGGAGGATGTCAAGACCGATAAGGCTGCCTTCTTCCCGTCGCTGACCTTCTCGACAGGCCACAACTGGTACTGGACGCAGGAGGGCACGACCATTGTGTCGGGCACGGGCGCCAACTCACAGATTGCGGGCACCAAGAACCCGACCTACAACGGCTCGTACAACCTGAATATGAGCGTCACGCTCTATGACGGTCTGAGCAACGTCAACACGCTCAAGCAGAGCCGGCTGCAGCATCAGAGCGATGTGTACAGTGCCGAGAAGACGACCAACAACATCCGGATTCAAATCATCCAGGCCTACTATCAGATTCTTTACGCCCACGAGTCGGTGCTGACCAACCAAGAGATACTGGAGGTGGCAAGCCGCGAACTCGACCGCACGAAGTCGAAACTCGAGGTCGGCAAGTGCAGCAAGCTCGACGTGGCCCAGATGGAGAGCCAGTATCAGCAGAACTACTACAGCCTGGTCAATGCACAGAACACCGAGGCATCGAATATTCTCTCACTCAAGCAACTGCTCCAACTGGATACGGCCGATGACTTCGGCATCGACTACCAGAGTTTCTCTGACGACGATGTGCTGGCCATGTCGCCATCGGTCGAGGAGGCCCAGCGCCTGGCCCTGGACTACCTGCCCGACATGAAGGCCGCCGAACTCGACGTGCAGAGTGCCGGACTGTCGGTCAAGATAGCCAAAGCCTCGTATCAGCCGACGCTCTCATTGCAGGCCGGCATGTCGACCAGTTCGGGCAACACCCGCTACGACTCGTCGGGCAAGCAAATCGGTGTCGGCACGCAGTTGGGCGACAATCTCAACGAGTCGGTCGGCCTGAGCCTGAGTGTGCCCATTTGGGACGGCCGCCGCACCCGCAGTTCGGTCAACAAAGCCAAAATCGCACAGGCCACCGCAACGCTCAACCAGTCTGACACGCGGCTGCAGATATGCAACACGATTTCTACCCTGCATCTCGACATTCAGTCTGCCCAGGCGCGCTACGAGAGTGCCGTGAAGAGCGAGGCCGCTGCCAAGGAAAGCTTCGAACTGATGGAACTGCGCTACGGCGAGGGCCTGGAAAGTGTCGTCGACCTTTTGACCGAAAAGAACACCTATCTGCAGGCTCGCCAGGAGACTTTGCAGAGTAAGTTTACGGCCCTGCTCAATCTCCGCCTGATGGATTTCTACACGGGCGTCGGAAAGTAAAAAACAATGATAAAAAAGATTATAAAGAATGAAAACTTTTAGCATTTATGCCCTTGCAGTGGGCTGCAGCCTGGCTTTGGCCAGTTGCGGAGGCCGCCAGTACGGGGTTTCGTATGTGACAGAACAGGTGACCCGCGGCGATATCAGCACCAGCGTGACGGCTACGGGCACCATCGAACCGGTCACCGAGGTTGAGGTAGGTACGCAGGTCAGCGGCATCATCGACCACATCTATGTAGATTATAACGACGAGGTCAAGAAGGGCCAGCTGATAGCCGAACTCGACAAGTCGACGCTCAAGGCCCGCCTGGCTTCGGCTCAGGCCCAGCTGGCATCGGCCAAGAGCGACTATAACTACCAGAAGAAAAATCTGGAGCGCATGAAGGAACTGCACAACAAGCAGTTTATCTCGGACGACGAGTACGAGCAGGCCGTCCTTTCTTTCGACAAGGCCAAGTCAACCTACGAGGCTCAGAAGCTTTCGGTCGACGAGGCCCAGACCAACCTTGGCTACGCCACCATCACGAGCCCTATCGATGGTGTCATCCTGAGCCGTGAGGTGGAGGAGGGCCAGACCGTAGCAGCCTCGATGACCACCCCGACGCTCTTTATCATTGCACAGGACCTGACCGACATGCGCGTCATCGCCGATGTCGACGAGGCCGATATCGGGGGCGTGAAGGAAGGCCAGCGCGTGTCGTTTACGGTCGATGCTTATCCCAACGACAGCTTTGAGGGCACGGTGACGCAGGTGCGCCAGGAGGCTACTACCGAGAGCAATGTGGTGACCTACGAGGTCGTCATCGCCGCTCCCAATCCGGAATTGAAGCTCAAGCCGGGATTGACCGCCAACGTCAGCATCTACACATTGGAACGCAAGGACGTGCTGACTGTCAGCGCCAAGGCCCTGCGCTTTACACCCAAGGAGATGATGGTCGAGGAGGGTGATTCTATCTTCGACTGCCCAGGCGAAGCCAAACTTTGGGTCAAAGACGAACACATCATCAAGGCCGTGCCTGTCAAGACCGGTGCTACCAACGGCGTCTCGACCGAAATCGTGTCGGGTGTCGACGAGGGCTTTGTCTGCATCAACGAGGCTAAGATTGACCAGGCCATCGAGGCGGCCGACAACGCTTCGGAGGGAGAAAGCAACCCCTTCATGCCAGGCCCTCCAGGTAGCAAGAAGAAGTAAAGCCCCGTTTTTATATTCCGTTTCATAACAGTCAGTGATTATGGAAAATCAAGATAAAGAACACCGCAAGGTCGTCATCGAACTGCAAAACGTCCGCCGTGAGTTTCAGGTGGGCGACGAAGTGGTCAAGGCCCTACGCGGTGTCAGCTTCAAGATCTACGAGGGCGAATTCGTGACGATTCAGGGTACTTCGGGTTCAGGAAAGTCGACGCTGCTCAACCAGTTGGGCTGCCTCGACACGCCAACTTCCGGTGAATATCTGCTGGACGGCGTGCCTGTGCGTATGATGTCGAAGAACCAGCGTGCCAAGTTGCGTAACCGCAAGATTGGTTTTATCTTCCAGAACTACAACCTTCTGGCCAAGACGACTGCTGTCGAGAATGTCGAGTTGCCCTTGATGTACAACAAGAAGGTCAAGGCCAAAGAGCGCCGCGAACGTGCCGTCAAGGCCCTGATAGAGGTCGGATTGGGTTCGCGTCTGGAGCATAAGTCCAACCAGATGTCAGGCGGTCAGATGCAGCGTGTGGCCATTGCCCGCGCTTTGGTCAACGACCCGACCATCCTCCTGGCCGACGAGGCAACCGGCAATCTCGACACGCGCACTTCGTTTGAGATGCTGGTGCTGTTCCAAAAGCTCTACCGCGAGGGTCATACCATCATCTTCGTGACCCACAACCCCGAGATTGCCCAGTACTCGTCGCGCAACATCTTCCTGCGTGACGGACAAATCAAGAGCGATACCTACAACGACAACATCCTGGATGCGGCAGAGGCCCTGGCAGCCCTGCCAAAACCGGAAGATTGAATCTAAGCTAAGCATATAAGATGAATATCATAGTTCTTTTAGTAATCATAGCCCTCATTGTGGGTCTGTACATTGCAGCACGGACCACGCTGCTGGGCATGACGTTCCGCGTGGCGCTCAAGGCCATAGCCAACAACAAGGGCCGTTCCTTCCTCTCGATGCTCGGTATCATCATCGGCGTGGCTGCCGTAATCGTCATGATGGCCATCGGACAGGGCTCGAAGGAGAGTGTGCGCAAGAACATCTCGCAGATGGGTACCAACATCATCATGGTTCGACCCGGTGCAGATATGCGTGGCGGTGTGCGTCAGGACCCTTCGTCCATGCAGACTCTCAAAATCGAGGACTACAATGCCATCAAGCAGCGTGCCGAATACATCATGTACGTGTCGCCTGAGGTTTCGGCCAGCGGTCAGGTTATCTATGGCGCCAACAATACCAACACCTCTGTCTATGGCGAGAGTCTCGAATATATGGACATCAAGCAGTGGGAGGTCGAAGAGGGCACTTGCTTCACGGAGCAGGATGTGACGACGGCAGCCAAGGTCTGCCTGATTGGCAAGAGCGTCGTTGAAGAACTCTTCCCCGATGGGGGCGAGGTGGTCGGCAAGACCATCCGATTCAAGTCGATTCCCGTTCGCATTGTCGGTGTGCTCAAGTCCAAGGGCTACAACTCGTTCGGTATGGACCAGGACAACCTCTTGATCATGCCTTACACGACGGTGATGAAGCGACTGTTGGCCCAGACTTACTTTTCGACCATCAACTGCTCGGCTTTGACCGAGGAGATGACGGATCAGGCCATTGAGGAACTTACGACCATCCTGCGCGAGAATCACAAGCTCAAGGCCGAAGCAGACGATGACTTCACCATCCACAGCCAGGCTGAAATGATGGAGACGATGTCGAGCACCATGGACAGTATCACGCTGATTCTCGTCGTGGCGGCCGCCTTTTCATTGCTCGTGGCTGGCATAGGCATTATGAACATTATGCTGGTCTCTGTCACGGAGCGTACCAAGGAGATTGGCTTGCGCATGTCTGTCGGTGCCCGTGGTCTGGACATCTCTATCCAGTTCCTTATCGAGTCTATCCTCATTAGTGTGACGGGAGGCATCTTGGGCATCGTAGTGGGCTTTGGCCTATGCGAGGCTGCCACGAGTCTCTTTAAGCTTCCGACCTCAATTCCTGGTTGGTCTATAGTACTTTCGTTTGCCGTCTGCACCGTCATCGGTATCCTGTTCGGCTATATTCCTGCCAAGAAGGCCGCCAATCTCGACCCTATCGAAGCTATCCGCTACGAATAAAGTCGGCGACCGGTATTTTTATGGCCCGCCTTCGCCTTAACAAGCGACGGCGGGTCGCTTTTTCTTGTCGGCATCGCCTGCGGTTTCTCCTACTTCCACACCTTTCTTTGCTGTGCCTGAGACAATGGTCTTAAGCCCCTTCCTTGAAGGTCTCGTCCTAGTGAATATGATGCCTTTGTTCTCATGTCAAGTTCGTCCAAAGCCTCGTTGAC
>CAVFPF010000066.1:0-45425 GCA_963624265.1 bacterium
GGCTTTGTGTGAAGGGCTTTGTGTGAAGGGCTTATCCCATATCCCCCTTAGTCAGCCATCTCAATTATTCTGTCTTAGATAGTTCTGTCTTAGAAACAATAGCCGACATTGAGCATCAGACGCATCTCTTTGGTCCGTTCGCTCCAGTAGGCGGTGAGCGAGATAGGACCCGCCATGCTGCTGTAGCTGTAACCTAACTGCGCGCCCCATGTGAAGCCCGTGTGGCTGAACACGTCGTCGAGCCGGCTGCCTATGCTTCCGCCATCGACGGTGGCTTTGATGTAATGGCGGTCGCCCACGTGCTGCTGCAGTTCCAGACCGGCGGCGGCAAAAGCGTTTTCCGACAGAATCTCCATGGTCGCGATGCCCGCCATGGGCAGTTGCTGGGCCGTCTTCATGCCCTCGTGAAGTCCGCCGATGACGTTGCGGAGCACGAGCGGCGTCAGGTTGTGGTCGTCGACGATGAGACGCCCGCATCCGTGGGGGATAAAGGTCAGCCCGGAACCGACTGTGACGGCCGTGCTCCACGACAACGACATGATGGGAATCATCATCCTGTCTTTGTACTCATAGAGATTGTCGGTGACGAGTTGCAGCTTGCCGCTCACACGCGTGCCTTCGGTAGGGAAGTAGATGGAATTCTGGCTGTTGTATTCGGCCTGGCCGAGCCATGTGAAGAAACGCTCCCGCTGGTTTTCGCTCACGGGGTCGAGGTTGCCCACATTGTGGTTGATGAGGATGTCGGTGTACCGGTTCCAGTTGTAGGTAAGACCGAAGGTGTAGAGGACGTTGTGCCACGTCTGTCCGAAGAAGAGATGCGTGCATTGGCGGTCGCGCGTGATGTCGGCCACACGCTGGCCGTGGTTGTAGTAGCCGAAACTGCCGTGACCGAACAGGTAGGAGAGGTCGAGGTGACCGTTCTTGCCCACCCCGTACCGGAGGCCGACAGCCCCAATCATGCGCTGACCGAGACGTCCGTACACGTTGACTTCAAGCGGGATGCGTACGGGCAGCGCGATGTTGACGGCCATGTGTGCCGACACATATTCGTCGTTGTCGAAGCGCATGCCGAGGTTAGCCGAACTGGCCAGATAGTTGGAGCGGAAGTGCTGAAAGAAGCCTTCCTTTTGTTGGCTCAAGGTCAGGCTGTCAGGTGTTTGTTGTCCGTCAAAAGAAGGGTTGGCAGAAGTTTGAGCGCCCTCCGAATGCTGCGTTTTCGCCTGATGTCGGCCATTCTCGGCGAGTTGGTCCGCTTGCGCCAGCCGGATGGAGTCGTCGATTTGCCGTTGGCGCTCTTGCTTCAGCCGGTCCTGCCTCCACCTTTGTGCCGTCACGTAGCGGGGCGTTTCGGCACCGTATTGCTTCTGCAGCCGCTGACCGAGTTGCTCTATCTGCGGAAGGAGCTGGCGCGCACGCCGTTCGCCGCGGGTAATCAGCGAGTCGATTTCGACCTGACGGAAGCTCGCCGAACTGTATTCGGTCACGTCGACGTCGATGTAGACATCGCTCTTGCGGATGTTGTCCTCGTAGAGGTGCGTACTGCTCACGTCAATCATGTGGGTGACGAGGTCGAGGACGTTGGCATACCTTTCTTCGGGCGGCACATTGCTCACAAGGTCAATGCCGATGACGATGTCGGCGCCCATGCGTTTGGCCACGTCAACGGGATAGTTGTTGGTCACGAAGCCGTCGACAAAGAGCAGGCTGTCCTTGCGCACGGGCGTAAAGACGCCGGGAATGGCCATCGAAGCACGCATGGCCTGGGCCAGGTTGCCGTCGTGAAACTCGTAGACGGAGCCGCCGATGGCTTCGGTGGCATTGCAGGCGAAGGGGATGGGCAGCGAGTCGAACGACACAGAATCGGGCATCGTGGACGTGAGGCGGGTGAGGAGCACCCCGATGTTGCGCCCCTGTATGATGCCGCCCTTGTGCGCATCGACCTGGTGGCGGTCAGGGTCGAGGGCCACACGGAGCTGGTAAGTCTCGCTCAGCTTGCGTGCCGCGAGCATCTCGTTGCCGTAGTCGGGTGCGTCGAGCAGCAAGGGCAGCCAGTCGGTGTTGCGCACCACACTGTCCATCTCGGCCGTAGAGTAGCCGATGGCGTAAAGGCCACCCACAATGGAACCCATCGAATTTCCGACCACGATGTCGATGGGTATTCCACTCTCTTCGAGCACTTTAAGTGCCCCGATATGGGCAAGACCCTTGGCTCCGCCTCCCGCCAGGACAACGGCTACTTTGGGCCGTGCCGAGGCTTTGGCCTTAGCCTGCGAAGTTTGTCCTGCGGAGGGAGTGTTGGCTTTAGCCAAAACCAGTTCTTTAGCCAAAGCAGATTCTTCGGCCAAAGCAGATTCTTCGGCCAAAGCAGATTCTTCGGCCAAAGCAGATTCTTCGGCCAAAGCAGATTCTTTAGCCAAAGCAGGTTCTTCAGCCAAAGAAGATTCTTCGACCAAAGCAGATTCTTCGACCAAAGCAGATTCTTCGGCCAAAACCAGTTCTTTAGCCAAGGCAGATTCTTCAGCCGAAACCGGTTCTTTGCCCGAAACGGAAAAAGGAGTGGCTGCTGCGGCCTGGATGGCGAGCAGGACGATGTGCAGCCGACGCAGCGTTATGGACCTCATTGCTTTACGTTGTCACTTTGCCCGGCATTAGAACTTTGCCCGATATTGGCGCTTTGCTCAGCGCCGTTGCTTTGCCAAGCATCGGAGGTTTGCCTGGCTTTGACTTTTTGCACGAAAGCCTGCACGCGGTTGCAGTATTCCGTCCAATGGTCGTGGATGCTCCGTGCGTGTTCGCTGTCGGGTGCAATCCACAATTCGCGGTAGCCCTGGCTTTTGGCCTCATAGCACTCATAGACCATCGACGTGGGCACGTAGTGGTCGTCGCCGCCGTGGATGAAGAGCATCGGTTTGGAGCATTTGGCCACTTGACTGATGGCCGACGACTCGTGGAAATCCCATCCGAACCGACGGCACGCAACGCTGTTGGCAAGGTCGAGCAGGGGGTGGGCAGGAAGTCCGAACTCCTCCTTAAGTTGGTAGGCAAACTGGTCCCACGTGGAGGTGTAGCCGCAATCTTCGACAAAGGCGGTGACGTAGTCAGGAGTGTCTTCGCCCGAAACCATCATCGTGATGGCTCCGCCCATCGAGAGTCCGTGCACCAGGACGTCGCCCTCGGGCCACAGCTGGTGGGCAATGTCCATCCAAAGAAGAACGTCGAGCCGGTCGAGCCACCCCATTCGGATGTGGTCACCCTCGCTCAACCCGTGGCCGAAGTGCTCGGGCACGATGACATTGCGACCGAGAACCTCGTAGTTGAAGTAGTAGTAGCGCATCATGATTTCGGCACAATCGGTGTAGCCGTGCAGCACAAGACTGCAGTCGCTGATGCTGTCAGAGTCGGCGTGGCTCACGATGAGGCCGTGTAGTCTGACGCCGTCGCCATCGACGATGAAGGTGTCGCGCAGCAGGCCGTTCTCAACCAGCGAGTCGTGCCATGGACGAAGTTCGGGGTAACTGCCGTACACTCGGTCAATGCAATACGGGATGTCGCGCCCGGGATTGGAGGCGGGCTGAAGCGCATAACTTGAGAAATACCAGCCGGCACAGATGCCCGCTACCAAAATCAGCAGAATGATGCCTAACACAAGGGTGGTGACTTTCTTGTTCATTTTACAGTCTCGTTATTAATGTAGTCTCGCTTTAGTGCAATCTCGCACTTGATGCAATCTCGCACTTGATGCAATCTCGCACTTGATGCAATCTCGTTATTATGTAGTCTCGTTCTTATTAAGTTTTGTCGTGCATGAGGACTCTTTCTTCTTGCAGGGCTGTACAAGGCATTCCTATATATATATTAAGGCATTCCCATATATATAATATGTGTACTTCTTCCTGAGCAGCGAGCGCGGAAGCGTGGAGCGCATATTGTATGTTCCAGCGCCGCGGGCAGGAAGCAGGCAGTGCTGTGCACAGGTGCAAATATACGGAAATATAATTGAAAAACGCAAACAAATATGGCAAATAAGTTCACCGATACGGATAAAATGGGCAAATATGCCGATTATTGTCAAAAAAAAGCGTGTTCTTTTGGCATTTCGTCAAAAAAGAATTACATTTGCAGCACGTTATTGACTATCCGTTGATAAATCCGTCAGAATTATTAGTATAAACTATTTCATAGATGAACAAAATTGTCAGCAAGAAAAAGTTCTCTGAGAAGGTGGTGTCTTTCGAAGTGGAAGCACCTCTCATAGCCCGTAGCCGGAAAGCCGGTCACTTTGTCATTGTGCGTCTCGACGAGAAGGGCGAACGTGTGCCCCTCACCATTGCCGATGCAGACCCCGAGCGCGGGACGATAACCCTGGTCATTCAGTCGGTAGGCGCAAGCACTACCCGTATCAATAGCCTTGAGGTCGGCGACTCGCTGGCCGATGTGGTCGGTCCGCTGGGCCATGCTACCGAAATCGAGAAGTTTGGCACCGTGGTTTGTTGCGGCGGCGGCGTGGGCGTGGCTCCTTTGCTCCCCATCGTCAAGGCTATGCACGAGGCCGGCAACAAGGTCGTCGTGGTCCTTGCAGCCCGTACCAAAGACCTCATCATCCTCGAGGACGAGATGCGGGCCAATGCCGACGAGGTCATCATCATGACCGACGATGGCTCGTATGGCCAGAAGGGTGTCATCACCGTAGGCGTGGAGCAGGTCATCCAGCGTGAGCACGTCGACAAGTGCGTGTGCATCGGTCCTACCATCATGATGAAGTTCGTGAGCCTGCTGACACAGAAGTACAATGTCCCCACTGTAGTGAGCCTCAACACCATTATGGTCGACGGCACGGGCATGTGCGGCGCTTGCCGTGTGACCGTGGGCGGAAAGACCAAGTTTGTCTGCGTGGACGGCCCCGAATTCGATGCCGCCGAGGTGGACTTCGACGAGATGATGATGCGCATGCGTGCCTATAAGGCCGAGGAGACCGAAGCCATGGCAGCCATCAACGGATAAACAATCTTTACGACACTGATATAGAAAGTATGACAAAAGAAGAAATACAGGCTCTGCGCAATGAGCCTTGGCGTGAAGAATTGCGCAAATCTATGTCTCCGAAGGACCGTGGAGCCCTGGAGCGCGTGACGATGCCCGAACTTTCGCCCGAATATCGCGTGACGACGTTCGTCGAGGAGGTGCAGCAGGGACTCAGCAAGGAGCAGGCTATGCTCGAGGCCAAGCGTTGTCTCGACTGCGCCGACCCCTCGTGCATGAAGGGCTGCCCCGTGGGCATCAACATCCCGACTTTCGTCAAGCAGATCGAGAAAGGCGACCTTGAGGGCGCTATTTCGACAATCAAAAAGACTTCGTCGCTGCCGGCTGTGTGCGGCCGTGTGTGCCCGCAGGAGAAGCAGTGCGAAGGCTCGTGCATCAAGCTCAAGATGAAGCAGAAACCGGTGGCCATCGGCTACCTGGAGCGTTTCGCTGCCGACTACGAGCGCGAGAGCGGCAAGATCAAGGTGCCTCAGTGCGCCCCCAAGAACGGCAAGAAGGTCTGCGCCATCGGTTCGGGTCCTTCGGGCCTGGCTTTTGCCGCCGATATGATCAAGATGGGTTACGACGTGACCGTGTTCGAAGCCCTGCACGAGATAGGCGGTGTGCTCAAATACGGCATTCCGGAGTTCCGTCTGCCTAACCATGTCGTGGAGGCCGAAATCAACACCTTGCGCGAGATGGGCGTGGACTTCGAGCCCGACGTTATCGTGGGCAAGACGGTCAGCTACGAGCAGCTGCACGAGATGGGATTCGAGGGCATCTTCGTAGGCTCAGGTGCAGGTCTGCCGCGCTTTATGAACATCCCCGGCGAGAACCTCATCGGCGTGATGTCGTCCAACGAGTATTTGACCCGCATCAACCTCATGGGTGCCGGCCGTGGCCTCGGCTTTGCCACACCAGTGCTCAAGGGTCGCAACGTGGTCGTGTGCGGTGGCGGCAACACAGCCATGGACTCTGCCCGTACGGCCAAGCGCATGGGCGCCGAGAGCGTGACACTCGTCTACCGTCGCGGTCTTGACGAACTCCCCGCCCGTGCCGAGGAGGTGCACCACGCCATGGAGGAAGGCATTGACTTCCACGTGCTGCACAACCCGATCGAGTATGTCGGCGACGAGAACGGCCGTGTCAAGGAAGCTGTCCTCCAGGTGATGGAGCTCGGCGAACCGGATGCATCGGGCCGTCGCAGTCCTGTTCCCGTAGAGGGCAAGACCGAGACAATCCCTGCCGACCTCGTCATCGTGGCCATCGGCGTTTCGCCCAATCCTATCATCCCGACCAACTTCAAGGGCCTCGAGATTTCGCGCAAGGGCACAATCGTGGTAGGTGAGGAGAATATGCAGTCGGATGTCAAGGACGTCTTCGCCGGTGGTGACATCGTGCGTGGCGGCGCAACCGTAATCCTCGCCATGGGCGACGGACGCCGTGCTGCTGCCCACATGGACGAATATCTGCAGGGCAAGTAAAAGAATCGGCCGAACGAAACCACGGGGCTTTGTACAAAGACCCTCGGAACTCGGTCACCAAGACTTGATAAACCTCGGGCCTTGCACAAAGACCCTCGGAACTCGGTCACCAAGACTTGATAAACCTCGGGCCTTGCACAAAGATTCCCGGAACTCGGTCACCAAGATTTGATAAAACATAAAAAAAAGCGGGACTACGCATCAGGTAGCCTCGCTTTTCGTTTTGTTTATATTTCAGCATTCTGCTAATTTCAGCATTCTGATTTAATTGTTTTTGGCTTATTCAAAACCTTCATTTTTTGAGGTTTCATACCTACAGGCTTAGCGGAAAGCAGCGCCGAAACCGATTACTTCTTGGCTTGCAGCGCCGTCTTGGCCAGGAAGACGATGATGACGATATAGGCCACGAGGCTTAGAATCTGACCCCACGACGAAGCGGCCCACGAGCCGTCGCCAATGACCCAATCGACACCCGCAAACGTAAGTCCGGCACTGACCACACCCATGAGCGCTCCGCCTGCGATGAAGCCCGAAGCCAGGAGCGTGCCACGTTCGCCGCGTGCTGCATTGACCTGAGCGTCCTTGCTGCGATGGGTGACGAAGTGCTGAATGCCTCCGCCCACGAGCAGCGGGAGGTTGAGTTGCAGGGGGATGAACATGCCGAGTGCAAAGGCAAGAGCCGAGATGCCGCAGGCGTTGATAATCAAGGCAATGACGGCGCCGATGCCGTAGAGCAGCCAAGGAGCGCCCTGACCCATCATGAGCGGTTCGATGACGGCAGCCATGGCGCGGGCCTGTGGGGCGGCCATCGTGTCGGTGTTGTCGGGTGTGAAGCCGTAAGTCTCGTTGAGAATCATGATGACTCCGGCGGCGGTGGCGGCGCTCACCAGTATGCCGATAAACTTGAGGCTCTGCTGCTTGGCAGGCGTGGCTCCGAGCCAATAGCCTATCTTGAGGTCGGTGACGAAAGCTCCGGCGCTTGACAGGGCCGTGCAGACCACACCGCCCATCACCAATGCGGCAACCATGCCCTCAGTGCCGCTCAGACCGACGGCAGCCATGATGAGCGAGGCCAGGATAAGCGTCATCAGCGTCATGCCCGACACAGGATTGCTGCCTACGATGGCAATGGCATTGGCCGCTACCGTGGTGAAGAGGAAGGCAATGACGAAGACGATGACGAGGGCCACAACGGTGAAGAGCAGCGAACCGTGCATCACGTCGAGGTAGAAGAAGAGGGCGGTCACCAGCAGGGCGATGACTAGTCCGAGCACGATGATTTTCATGTTGAGGTCGCGGTCGGTGCGCAGCGTCTGACTGGGCGTTCCGGCTTTTTGTGCCGAACTGCCGAAGGCGGCCTTGATGAGGGAGAACGACCCCGAGATGACCTTGCGGCTATTCCAGATGCCGATGAGGCCGGCCATGGCAATGCCGCCGATGCCGATGCTCTTGGCGTATTGGAATATCTCCTGCGGACTGGCCTGCATGGCGGTCACTCCTTCGCTAACCTCCAGCCCAGGCCAGATGATGGAAATGGCGGGCACGACAATCCACCATATCAGCACGGAACCGGCGCACATGATGGCCGCATATTTGAGTCCGACAATGTAGCCCATGCCCAGCAGGGCGGCCGACGTGTTGCAGCTGAAGAAGAACTTGCCTTTGGCCGCAATGGTCGAACCGAGACTGCAGAAGGTGCTCGAGAAGTTCTCGGCCCACGCACCGAACGTGGCCACCAGGAAGTCGTACAGTCCGCCTATCAGCGACGCAGTGATGAGGGGTTTGGCCGACGATTGACCCCCTTCGCTGCTGATGAGCACCTGCGTCGAAGCCGTTGCCTCGGGGAAGGGATATTCGCCGTGCTTCTCTTTGACAAAGTACTTGCGGAAGGGAATGAGGAAGAGCACGCCGATGCAGCCGCCCAACAGAGAGGCCAGGAAGACCTCCATGAAGCTGACACTGATGTCGGCGTCGGGGAACTTGTTGTCGAGGATGTAGAGGGCGGGGAGCGTGAAAATGGCTCCGGCCACAATCATGCCCGAGCAGGCTCCGATGGACTGGATGATGACGTTTTCGCCCAGCGGGTCCTTGCGCTTGGTCGCTCCCGCCAGTCCGACGGCGATGATGGTGATGGGGATGGCGGCCTCAAAGACCTGGCCCACCTTGAGCCCCAGATAGGCGGTGGCTGCACTGAAGATGACGGCCATCACCAGTCCCCAGACGACCGACCACACCGTGACTTCGCGCGGATTGGCCTTGGCCGGCATTATCGGGGAGTATTCTTCGCCCGGCTTGAGCGGACGCATGGCATTTTCCGGTAATTTCGTTTCCATGTCAAGATTTGTTTTAATATGTTTTATCGTCAAAAATTGTCTTTATCGTCAAAGAACCGTCTTTATCGCCAAAGAATTGTCTTTATCGTCAAAAAATCATCTTTATCGTCAAAGAATCGTCTTTATCATAAAACAGCCATAGCGAAACCACGCCGGCTATAATATAATAATGTGGACGCAAATTTAGGTAAAATATCCGAATTGCAAGCCTTCGGCACGGAAAAAATCGGGATTTAGGGCGAAAAGAGCCAAAAACACAAAAAAATCCGGCCATTTTATTCAAACGGTCGGATTCTTAAACGGGGATTATTGGCCTATATGTCGAATTGTTGTATTACCCGAGACTCGCATTCGGGCTTCCCCGGTTTTCAGCTTCTGCTATTGCCGTCAGTTTCTGAATACCAACGACTCGTCGTCGGGATTCTTGTCGACTACGATAGGACGCGAACGGTCGGTCTTGCCTCCGAGCAGTTCCTTCGAGAGCGCATTGAGGATGTAGTGCTGAATGGCCCTCTTGACAGGACGTGCACCGAACTGCGGGTCGTAGCCCACGTGGGTGAGGAAGCGGCGGGCGTCGTCGGTGACTTGCAGCGTAATGCCGTTGTCCTGCATGAGCTGGTAGCAGCGGTCGAGCTGGATGTCGACCACCTTGCGAATGTCCTGCTCGGTGAGCGACTCGAACTTGACAATCTCGTCGATACGGTTGAGGAACTCCTGCCGCATGTATTGGTGCAGTTGCTCCTCGGTGAGGTTAGACGTCATGATGATGATGGTGTTCTTAAAGTTCACCACCCGTCCCTTGCCGTCGGTCATGTGACCTTCGTCGAGCACCTGGAGCAAGGTGTTGAAGACGTCCGGATGGGCTTTTTCCACCTCGTCGAAGAGCACCACGCTGTAAGGTTTGCGCCGCACGGCTTCGGTGAGCTGGCCGCCCTCTTCGTAACCGACGTATCCCGGAGGCGCGCCGAAGAGTCGGGTCACACTGAACTTCTCCTGGTACTCCGACATGTCGATGCGCGTCAACATCTTCTCGTCGTCGAAAAGGAATTCGGCCAAAGCTTTGGCCAGCTCGGTTTTGCCCACACCCGTCTGTCCGAGGAAGAGGAACGAACCGATAGGCCGGCGCGGGTCGCTCAGTCCGGCGCGGTTACGCCTGATGGCATTGGCCACGGCTTCGATGGCCTGCTCCTGGCCGACGACACGTTTGTGCAGTTCGGCTTCGAGGTTGACGAGCTTGTCGCGCTCCGGAGTCAGCATCTTGGCCACCGGAATGCCCGTCCAGCGGGCCACCACCTCGGCGATGTCTTCGGCCGTGACTTCCTCTCTGATCAGCGCGCCCGCCTCATCGGGTTTGTGCTTCGTCAGGCTTTCGATTTCCTTCTCCTTGGCCGGAATGGTCTCGTACTGTATTTTTGCCACACGTGCGTAGTCGCCCTGCTGCTTAGCCTGGTCGGCCTGGAACTTGAGTTGCTCGATGTCGATTTTGTCCTGCTGTATGCGGCCTATTCGCGCTTTCTCCTCCTCCCATTGCTTGCGGAGCTTGGTTTCGTTGGCTTTCAGCTCGTCGATTTTGTCTTCGAGCTGCTGCAGTTTTGGCTTGTCGTCCTCGCGCTTGATGGCCTCGCGTTCAATCTCGAGCTGCATAATCTGACGGTGTATTTCGTCGAGAGCCTGCGGCTCGCTGTCGTGTTCCATACGGAGTTTGGCCGAAGCCTCGTCGATGAGGTCGATGGCCTTGTCGGGCAGGAAGCGGTCGGTGATGTAACGCGTGGAGAGACGCACGGCCTGGATGACGGCTTCGTCCTTGATACGGATTTTGTGGTGGTTCTCGTAGCGTTCCTTCAGACCCCTCAGTATGGCGATGGCCGAAGCCTCGTCAGGTTCGTCGACCATGACCTTCTGGAAACGGCGCTCCAGGGCCTTGTCGGTCTCGAAGTACTTCTGGTACTCGTCGAGCGTTGTGGCGCCGATAGCACGCAGTTCGCCTCGCGCCAAGGCGGGCTTGAGTATGTTGGCCGCATCCATGGCTCCACTGCCGCCACCCGCACCGACCAGGGTGTGGATTTCGTCGATGAAGAGGATAATCTGGCCGTCAGAGTCCTGCACCTCCTTGATGACGTTTTTGAGTCGTTCCTCAAACTCGCCCTTGTACATGGCGCCTGCCACGAGTGCGCCCATATCGAGGCTGTAGAGCTGCTTTGACTTCAGGTTTTCGGGCACGTCGCCGCGCACGATACGTTGGGCCAAGCCTTCGGCAATGGCCGTCTTGCCCGTGCCCGGTTCGCCAATCAGCACAGGGTTGTTCTTCGTACGTCTGCTCAGTATCTGCAAGACACGACGGATTTCCTCGTCTCGTCCGATGACCGGGTCGAGCTTACCCTCTTTGGCCCTTTGGCAAAGGTTGGAGGCAAACTTGTCAAGTGCCTTTTCGCCTCCTTGTCGGCTGTTGTTTGTCTGGTAGTTGTTCATAACGTATGTAGTTTTTTGTTGTTCCAAGTGTCGCTTCGTCGCGCTCTGCGTTTCGCAGCGTTTTCGCCCTGTCGCTTTGCAAAACCCCTGCCACCGGGGCAAAGGCTGACAAAAGCGCTGGTGCAGGCCGGACAAAGCACCGCAAATGCTGACAAAATGTCAGGGTCGTGGTGCGCATTTTTGGCAGACAAGGTGCCTGAAAGCGACTCTTTTTTTGAAAACTTGGGTTGTCATTTGGTCATCGGCCACTCCTTTTTGTGGTGGGTCGCCGCACAATAATCGCCGGCCGTGGTGTGCGGTCTGACAAAAAGTAATTATCTTTGCGATAAGTCTGAGACATCATTTATATTAGTACAACATTTAATACTAAAAACAATGGTTTATTCCAAAGAAGTAGAAAACATGTGCTGCGTTGCTCAAGGCGCAACTCATGCAAATGCCCCCATTCCAGAAGAAGGAAAGTGGGTTCATGCCAAGGAGATTAAGGATATTTCCGGATTCTCGCACGGTATCGGCTGGTGTGCACCACAGCAGGGTTGCTGCAAGCTGTCCCTCAATGTCAAGAACGGTGTTATCGAAGAGGCTCTCGTCGAGACCATCGGATGCTCCGGTATGACTCATTCAGCAGCCATGGCTTCTGAGATTCTGCCCGGCAAGACAATCCTTGAGGCTCTCAACACCGACCTCGTGTGCGACGCCATCAATACTGCCATGCGCGAGCTCTTCCTGCAGATCGTCTACGGACGTACGCAGTCGGCCTTCTCTGAGGGCGGTCTTGTAGTAGGTTCCGGACTCGAGGACCTCGGCAAGGGTCTCGTTTCGCAGGTCGGCACCATGTACGGCACCAAGCTGAAGGGCACCCGCTACCTGCAGATGACCGAAGGCTATTGCACCCGCATGGCTCTCGATGCCAACAACGAGGTGATCGGTTACGAGTTCGTCCACATGGGCAAGATGATGCAGTGGATTCGCGAGGGCATGGATGCCAACGAGGCCGTCAAGAAGGCTACCGGCACCTATGGCCGTTTCAAGGACGCTGTCAAGTACATCGACCCACGCAAGGAATAATACCCGAGTGTGTCTGAAAGTTGTGCGACGATGAAGGCCGAGACATTCAAGAAGATCAAGCTGTGGTACACCGTTGTGGTGCTCGTCATCATAGTGGCGCTGCTCGTCGGTGCCTATGTGCTGTACCCCAAGGCAGGATGCATGCTGTTCTTCTGCCTGGCGGTTCTGGCTGCCCTGATGCTTCTCGTGACGCGTGCTTTGATTAGCCACAACACACCTAAAGACAAACCCACATTCAGAAATCAGAAAAATAAATAATACTATGGCATTATTTGAAAGTTATGATCGCCGTATTGCCCAGATCACCAAAGCCCTCAATGAAGTGGGCATCAAGGATCTTGATGAGGCAAAGGCCATTTGCGATGGTGTAGGTGTTGACCCATACGCCATGTGCGAGTCCACCCAACCCATTTGTTTCGAGAACGCAAAGTGGGCATACGTTATCGGTGCAGCCATTGCCATCAAGAAGGGTTGCAGCAATGCAGCCGACGCAGCAGAGGCCATCGGTCTCGGTCTGCAGGCTATGTGTATCCCCGGTTCTGTAGCCGACGACCGTAAGGTCGGCATCGGTCACGGTAACCTGGCTGCCCGTCTGCTCCGCGAGGAGACCCAGTGCTTCGCCTTCCTGGCCGGCCACGAGTCGTATGCTGCTGCCGAGGGCGCCATCAAGATTGCCGAGATGGCCAACAAGGTACGTAAGAACCCCCTCCGTGTCATCCTCAACGGTTTGGGCAAGGACGCTGCCAAGATTATCTCCCGTATCAACGGCTTTACATACGTGCAGACAGAGTTCGACTTCTACACAAGCAAAGTCAACGTCATCTCCGAGACTCCCTATTCTGACGGTCTTCGCGCCAAGGTAAAGTGCTATGGTGCCAACGACGTTCGTGAGGGCGTAGCCATCATGTGGAAGGAGGACGTAGACGTTTCCATCACAGGCAACTCTACCAACCCGACCCGCTTCCAGCACCCTGTAGCCGGAACATACTTCAAGGAGCGCACCATCGCCGGCAAGCCTTACTTCTCAGTAGCTTCAGGTGGCGGTACAGGCCGCACTCTGCACCCTGACAACATGGCTGCAGGTCCTGCTTCTTACGGTATGACCGACACCATGGGCCGTATGCACTCATCTGCCCAGTTCGCAGGCTCTTCTTCAGTTCCTGCCCACGTCGAGATGATGGGCTTTATGGGTATGGGCAACAACCCGATGGTAGGTTGCACCGTAGCCGTTGCCGTTGCCGTAAGCCAGGCTTTGAGCAAGTAAACCGTCTCCGTCGGTTGGCTGGTGGTCTTGGTGCAATGCCGGAATCCAGCCTCCCGGTAAGACAATATAAAATCGGGTCTCTGTAGGGATAAGCCTTACGGAGACCCGAATTGCTTTGTCAAGACTTGCTTTGCCAAGAGAGCTTTGTCAAGACTTGCTTTGTCAAGAGAGTATTGTCAAAACTGCTTTGTCAAGAGAGCTTTGTCAAGACTTGCTTTGCAAAGACTGCTTTGGTGTAGTTTTGTTTTTGTTGCCAAAGTCTTGAAAGTCATTGAAAAGAGCGTTTAGCTCAGACCCGAGATGACGCCGTTGTCGTCGATGTCGATGTGTTCGGCAGCGGGCACTTTTGGCAGACCGGGCATGCGCATCATCTGACCGGCGATGGCGACGATAAACTCAGCGCCCTGGTTGATGACGATGTCCTCGATGTCGAAGTTGAAGTCAGTGGGAGCGCCGACTTTCTTCGGGTCGGGGGTGAAGCTGTACTGTGTCTTGGCGATGCAGACGGGGTAGCGGTCGAGGCCGGAATTGTGGACGAGTGTCAGCATCTTTTGCGCTTTCTCGCTGAAAGTGACCGACTTGGCGCCGTAAATCTTCATGGCGACTGCCTCAATCTTCTGAGCCGGTGTCTCGTCGTCTGCGTAGGTGAAGTGGAGCGGCGTGGAGGGGTGGTTGGCAATCTCGTCGACGACGGCCGTAGCCAGTTCGACAGCACCTTCGCCGCCCTCGAGGAAGCCGTTGTTAATCACACAGCGCACGCCGAGTTCCGTTTGGCAGTGGTCGATGAGGCACTGGATTTCCTCGTCGGTGTCGTTGGCAAAGCGGTTGAAGGCCACGAGCACGGTCTGTCCGAAGCCCTGCATGTTGCGCACATGGCGGTCCAGATTGGCGAAGCCCTTGCGCAGGGCGTCCATGTTGGGTTCTTTGATGTGGTCGGCATCAGCGCCGCCGTGCAGCTTCAGTCCGTTGCAGGTGGCCACGACTACGGTCAGTTTGGGGCAGAGGCCGGCCTTGCGGCACTTGATGTCGAGGAATTTCTCAGCACCCAGGTCGGCACCGAATCCGGCTTCCGTCACCGTATAGTCGGCCAGCGACATGCCCAGCTTAGTGGCGAGGATGGTGTTGCAGCCATGGGCGATGTTGGCAAACGGGCCGCCGTGCACGATGGCAGGCGTATTTTCGGTGGTCTGCACGAGGTTAGGCATCAGCGCATCCTCGAGGAGGACGCAGATAGCACCGGCGCAACCGAGGTCCTTGACCGTAAATGGAGTGCCGTCGTACTTGTATCCGAGCAGGATGTTTTCGATGCGGCGGCGGAGGTCCTGGCGCGAGGTGGCCAGGCAGAGTATGGCCATGATTTCAGAGGCAGGGGTGATGTCGAAGCCCGACTCCTGCGGGATGCCGTTGCTCTGTCCGCCCAGTCCCTGGATGATGTGGCGCAGGGCGCGGTCGTTGACGTCGAGCACACGTTTCCAGAGCACCTGCTTGAGCGGTGGGATTTCCTTGCGGCGCTGGTAGAAGTAGTTGTCCATCAGGGCGCAAATGGTGTTGTGCGCCGAGGTCACGGCGTGGAAGTCGCCGGTAAAGTGGAGGTTGATTTTCTCCATCGGCAGCACCTGGGCGTATCCGCCTCCGGCAGCACCGCCCTTCAGTCCGAAGCAGGGGCCGAGCGAAGGTTCGCGCAGCACGACGATGGCCTTCTTGCCGATTTTGTTAAGGCCGAGGTCAAGGCCGATAGAAACGGTGGTCTTGCCGATGCCTGCTTTGGTGGCCGAGATGCTGGTGACCAAGATGAGGTTGCTCTGCCGGGCTTTCTCCTCGTCGATGTAGGAGAGGGGTACTTTGGCGATGTAGTGTCCGTAGGGCAAAATGTCCTCGGGTTTGATGCCTGCCCGGCGGGCAATGCTGTCGATGCGTTCGAGTTTTGTCTCTCTTGCAATTTCGATATCAGACTTCATATCGGGTAAAATGTGTTGTGGCTTTCGGTCACTCCAATTCGGTTAGGGTTAACGTCCGGCCTGGTTTATTATTGGGCTTACATCGACACAATGCGGGTACGTGTCGCTCTCGGCCTGTTATTGTTTTGCTTTTAGTCGTTCTTTGCTTTTAGACGTTCGATGTGCTCCTCGAGCATCACGATGTAGTCGCGCAGGTGAGCGGCTTCGAGGAAGTCGAGGGCCTTGGCCGCCGCGAGCATCTTCTCTTTCGAGCGGCTCACTTCTGCCTCGAGCACGGGTATGCTGTCGTATTCGACGAGGCTGCCGTCGGCCACCTGGCCCGGCGTCGGAGCCGTGGCTTTCGTCTTGCCGTTTTTGGTCTTGACCGGCATCTGTCCCGCACAGGCGGGTGCGAACTGCTCGCGCGTCTGCTTGAGTTCCTCGTTGTCGAGCAGGGTGTTGCGCTTGCGCTTTATCTGCCGCGGCGTGATGCCGTGCTCCTCGTTGTAGTGCAGCTGCTTCATCCTGCGGCGTTCGGTTTCGTCGATGCACCGCTGCATGCTGCCCGTGATGATGTCGGCATACATGATGGCGCGTCCGTGCACGTTGCGGGCGGCTCGGCCCACGGTCTGCGTCAGCGCCCTTTCGTTGCGGAGGAAACCTTCCTTGTCGGCGTCGAGTATTGCGACGAGCGAAACTTCGGGCAAATCAAGGCCTTCGCGCAGCAGGTTCACGCCCACAAGCACATCGAGCTTGCCGTCGCGCAGTTCGTCGAGAATCTTTACGCGGTCGAGCGTATCGACGTCGCTGTGTATGTAGGAGGAGTGGAAGCCGTGATTGTGGAGGTATTCGTCGAGCTCTTCGGCCATCTTCTTGGTGAAGGTTGTGACCAGCGTGCGCTCGTCGGCTTCGACATTCTTCTGAATCTCCTCCATAAGGTCGTCCACCTGGTTGGTCGAAGGGCGCACTTCGATGCTCGGGTCGAGGAGGCCGGTGGGGCGGATGACCTGCTCGGCGACGATGCCTCCGCTGCGCTGCAGTTCGTAGTCGGCGGGCGTGGCCGACACATAGATGGTGGTCGGGGTGAGCGCTTCAAACTCGTCGAACCTCAGCGGACGGTTGTCGAGGGCGGCGGGCAGCCGGAAGCCGTATTCCACCAGTGTGCTTTTGCGGCTGAAGTCTCCGCCGTACATGGCGTGAATCTGCGGGATGGTGACGTGGCTCTCGTCGATGATGAGCAGGAAGTCTTTTGGGAAATAGTCGAGCAGGCAGAAGGGGCGCGTGCCGGGTTGGCGCCGGTCGAAGTAGCGGCTGTAGTTTTCGATGCCCGAGCAGTAGCCGACCTCCTTGATCATCTCGATGTCGTAGGTCACACGCTCGCGGATGCGCTCCGCACGTTCCGGCAAACCGACTTCCTCAAAGTGCTTGACGCGCTCCCCGAGGTCGAGCGTTATCTCGTCGATGGCGCTGTTGATGCGGTCTTGTGTGGTGGTGAA
This sequence comes from bacterium, assembly GCA_963624265.1. Classification (GTDB taxonomy): domain Bacteria; phylum Bacteroidota; class Bacteroidia; order Bacteroidales; family UBA3663; genus Liminaster. Next base: position 17,071 of record CAVFPF010000066.1, read on the forward strand.
AATCTGTGCCGGCGAAATCGTGTACTCGTCATGCTCTGCCAGTTTGTGCCCGCTGACGACGTCGAGGGTGCTTATCTCTTCAATTTCGTCGAAGCAGAAACCGATGCGGACGATGACGTCGGTCGAGGCGAGGAAGACGTCGATGGTTTCGCCCTTGACCTGGAAGTTGCCGCGCTGCAGGGCCACATCGTTGCGGGTGTATTGGGCGTTGAGCAACATGCGGAGCAGGGCGTTGCGGTCTATGCTTTGTCCGACCTCCAGGTGAATCATGTTGGCGTGGAAGTCCTCCGGATTGCCGATGCCGTAGAGGCACGAGACGCTGCTGACGACGACCACATCCCGGCGTCCGCTCAGCAGGGCGTTGGTGGCGGAGAGCCTGAGCTGGTCGAGCTCCATGTTGATGGCGAGGTCCTTCTCGATGTAGGTGTCGGTCTTCGGCAGGTACGACTCCGGCTGGTAGTAGTCGTAGTACGACACGAAATACTCGACGGCATTGTTGGGGAAGAAGGCTTTCATCTCTGCATAGAGCTGGGCGGCGAGTGTCTTGTTGTGGCTCAGTATGAGGGTGGGGCGCTCTGACCGCGCAATGACATTGGCCATGGTGAAGGTCTTGCCCGAACCGGTCACACCGAGCAGTGTCTGTGCGGGAAGTCCCTGCTCGAGACCTTCTGTCAGCTGACCGATAGCCTCCGGCTGGTCGCCCATGGGTTGGAATGGTGATTGCAGATCAAAAAGCATACTTGCGTCGTGACGGGTCCGGCTGGGTTGCCGCCGCAGTGCGGCCTCGGACAGTCGGGATTTCAATGCTGCAAATTTACAGATTATTTTCGAGACGACGGACGCCCTCGGGCAAAAATCATAACAAAATGTCATGACAAAGTGGATAAATGGGTAAAATGCGCTCATTTGTTTTAGCATTGTGCGAAGTAGTCCGCGTTATTATTGCGAAGTAGTCTGCGTTATTATGATGTTTCAAACTTGTCAAAGATCGTCTCGCTTGGCCGGAGCGAGGCAGACTTTCAGATGGCCGGTCTTCCGGTCTGCAGCGCAAAGATAGTGATTTTTTTTGAAACCTCCAAATTTTTGGCTGTGAAAAGGGTCGAAAACGCATATGAATTCAGCCGGTTTCGGGGCGGCTCCCCTCGCGCAAGAAGTGCCCCTTTTGAAGGGGTGTAGGTTGCAGCATTACCGGATTTTTTCTGAAACCCAACTGGATTTTTTTTGAAACCCAACTGGAATTTTTGCTGCCTATGGATTTTTGTGTGCTGCCTAATTGGAAAGATAACGCTCAGCAGAGCAAAACACACCGCTTGTCGTGGTAAACTCAAAATTGCTCGAATGACAACCAGACTTGTCATTTTTACATCCATTATTGTTCAGACCGGCTTGAAACTCGGCGCAGACTCTCGACTCCCAACTCCGTTTTCGGCAAAAATACGCTTCTTGCAGCGCAGAATTTATTTTTACACCCCCATGAAGCATAATTTCCTTGAGAAGATGCACCTTACGCGTCCTGCGGGCTGTTCGCGGGGGCTCTCAGGGCCTTGGCAGCCACCTGCGTGGCGCGGCGTGATCTGCACACACTGGCACGCCTTACGCGCGCGGGGACGCGCATCTACGTCCGAGGCAGGTCTGCCATGAGCCTGCCGGATGGTCTGCCATGTGCGCGAAGGGCAAGCCAACGCCTAATGACTAACGGAAACATAAACATAAACGCAAAACATAACACGTAACCGTTCCTGTCTCATCAGCCAAGAGATGATGCGAAAAGAAAATGGATACAGATACAGATACAGTTCGATTTTCCGCAAGTTATTTTTTTCATTTTGGTCAAGGCATGAAGTTAAGGGCGAGGTATGAGGACTTACTGTTAAGAAAGGTTAAGAAAAGATTTTTAATATATATATTAACTTTTCTTTTTCAAGGTTTTCGGAGATAGAAATACAACTTGCGGAATTTTGAACTGTATCTGTATCTGTATCCAATTAATTCAAGTTTTGAAATAAAATAAAACGAGTTATTCTATTATTTTACAATGTGTTACAATCTTTGCTCGTCATTTGCGTCAAACTACTCACATTGTGACAACTGTTATTTTACCCCAAAACATTTGGCCGTTTCGGCAAAGACGTACTTGCAGCCGGGCACTTACCACACTCCCATTCACTCACGACATGCAGACTGAGAAACAACAGAAAGCGACAGCGGCGGCCATAGGCAAAGATATAAAACTTACAGTACAAATTCAATTATAGTCTTTTCTAAACATCAAGGGTTGCGATTCAGACAAACCCGTTTATAAAGACAATGAATAAAAATTCATAAAATGTGTAAATCATTATAATTAACACATTTAATTTGCATAAAATATTAGAAATGCATACGTTTCTGTATATACAAAAACAAATTATCATTCCGCATATTTCATACAATAAGCACACTTATTGTATTATAACATTCACACGATAATGTAACTCATACACTTCTGTGAAATGCACATCGAGCCATTATATGTTCGCCCTTACAAGCTGGCTTTGAGCGCTTCGATTTGCTCGGCAATCTGGCGGAGGCGGCGCGGAATCTTGATGTTCTGAGGGCAGTGTGACTCACACTGGCGGCAGCCGATGCAGTGGTCGGCCTGGCGCACGGCGGGCACGGCGCGGTCGAAGCTGACCAGATAGGCGCGGCGCAGGCGGCGGTAATCGGGGTCTTCGGCATCGCGCGGCACCGTACCCTCGTTGACCAGTTTGTTGTAGTGGACGAAGATGGCCGGGATGTCGATGCCGTAGGGACACGGCATGCAGTACTTGCAGTCGTTGCAGGGCACGGTGGGGTATTTGAGTATGAGCTGGGCCGTAAGCTCGAGGTAGTCGAGGTCGGAGGCTGTGAGCGGGTCGAGCGGACTGAAGGTGCACAGGTTGTCCTGCAGATGCTCCATATAGGTCATGCCGCTCAGCACACACATCACGCCGGGGTAAGTGCCGCAGAAACGGAAAGCCCACGACGCCACGCTCATGTCGGGCCGACGCTCCTTGAGCTGGTTTACGGCATGGGCAGGCAGCTTGCTGAGACGGCCGCCCAGCAGCGGCTCCATGATGACGGCGGGAATGCCCCGCTTGGACAATTCGCCATACAGATAGTCGGCATTAACGTTGCGGGCATTCTGCTCACGCGCGTGAAGCCAGTCCACGTAGTTCATCTGAATCTGCACAAAGTCCCAATGGTACTTGTCGTCGTGCGCCAGACACCAGTCGTAGACCTCCACATCGCCGTGGAAGGAGAAGCCGAGGTTGCGTATCCTGCCCTTCTCGCGCTGCTCGAGCAGGTAGTCGAGCATGCCGTTGTCGAGATAGCGCTTCGAGAAGGTGGCCATACCGCCGCCTCCGATGCTGTGCAGCAGGTAGTAGTCGATGTAGTCGACACGGAGCTCACGCAGCGAGGTTTCGAACATCCTGACGCCCGCCTCGTGGCTTTGGAGCGACTCGGCGAAGTTGGAGAGCTTGGTGGCGATGCGGTAGCTGTCGCGCGGATAGCGCGAGAGGGCAATACCCACGGCACGCTCGCTGAATCCCTTGCAATAGACCGGACTGGTGTCGTAGTAGTTGACGCCGTGCGCCATGGCATGGTCGATGAGGCGGTTGACCTGCTCCTGGTCGATGTCGTTGCCATCGGGCTGCGCCTGGCTGGCAGGCACCGTAGGCCACCGCATGCAGCCATAGCCCAGGAGGGAGACCGAGTCGTCGCCGCGGCGGTTGGAGCGGAGTGTCATTGCGCCCGTAGGCTCGTGCGTGGCCGCAGCGGGCTGACCCGTGACGAGGGTGCTGGCGGCTTCGGTGCCGGCCGTTCCGCCGCAACTCTGCAGCACCGATGCCGCTCCGACCACGGCAGCTGCCGCGCCCGTGCGCTTGATGAAGTCCCGTCGGTTGATGTCTTTCATATCCGTGTGTGTTGTAGTCAATATTATGATTAAATCTCCCTCTGCACCTCGATGCCCTCGACGTGGATGGCCGAGTAGGGCCGCGACGGACAAAGGTGTTCGCACGCGCCGCAACCGATGCAGCGCTCGTCGTCGACGGTGGGGATGCGCAGCGAGCGCGGGTCGTCGGGCCGGCTCGGCACCATGGTGATGGCGCCTGTGGGGCAGTGGGCGGCGCAGTTGCCGCACGACACGCCGTCGGTGAGCGGCACGCAGTTGTCGGCTATCCACACGGCGCGCCCTATCTTGAGGCTCGACTTGCGGGCTTTCTTCTCCTCGTGGGTCTTGCCCAGCGGGAGTATGGCTCCGGCGGGACACACGTCGCTGCAGGCGTGGCACTCTGGGCGGCAGTGGTTGCGCTCGTAGCTCAGTGTGGGCTGCATGAAGTGAGTGAGGTCGGACGCCGGACGCAGCACGTCGTTGGGGCAAGCCGACACGCACAGCAGGCAACCCGTACACTTTTGGCTCAGGTTGCGCAGCGAGAGGGCTCCCGGCGGACAGATGGGCGTCTGGCGGCGGTAAGGTTTCTTGTCGGCAATGACGGCCAGTCCGCCGTCCACAATCTTGCTGTCGGCCCGCAGCTTGGCGCCGACGGTCAGCGTGGCTATCGTGGCAAGAAATACCCTGCGCGAAGTGCCGTCAGCAGAGGAAGAAGCATCGTTCGCGCTATCAGCCACAACTTCATCCGAAATAGGCTTTCCTTCCGTTTTGGCTTTGACCCCTCCCCCGGCGGGCGCAGACAGAGGCTTGTCGATGCCGTAAGACAAGGCACCCGTGCGGCAGGCATCGAGGCAGTCGAAGCAGTCGACGCAGCGCGTGAGGTCGATGTGGCGGCGCTTGGCGTCGATGGCCATGGCCTTGCAGCGCCGCTCGCAGAGTCCGCATTTTGTGCAGCGGTCGGCGTCGATATGAATGCGCAGGATGCTGCGCCGCGCAAACCAGCCGAGCACGGTGCCGACGGGACAGACGGTGTTGCAGTAGAAGCGGCCGCGCCACACCGCCATTCCGCCCACCGCAATCAGACTCGTGACGGCTACGGCCAGGGCTGCGCCCGAGCGCATCCAAACCTCGACGTGCGAGAAGGTGTAGTCGTCATGGCGCGCCGACCAGTCGGCCAGCACGTTGTTGAGCGCATCGACACCGGGCCGCAGCAGCGTGGTGACTATGCGCCCGTAGCTGCTGTAGGGGGCAAACACGCGCACCACGGCGCCGGCTCCCACCACGATGGCAGCGAGCACCAGGGCGAAGACCGACCACCGCACTACCTTGGCCCAGCGCGGATTCCAGTAGCGGAAGCGCCCGAACCGGCGGCGCGCCTTGTCGCGCACGAGACGCGCCCCGAGGCGGTTGAAGACGTCTTGCATCACACCCAGGGGGCAAACGACGGAGCAGTAGATGCGCCCCACCACGAGCGTCAGCACAATAATGAGGACGCTGACGCCAACATTAGCAGCCAAAACGGCAGGCAAAAACTGCAGCCGGGCCATCCACCCGAGCCACGCGTGGAGCGCTCCCGACACGTCGAGAAACAGGACCGTGATGCCCAACCAGAACACCAGGGCCAGTGCGATGCGTATCTTCCTTAACATAGTGCTTCGCTCTTTATCTATTAATGTGACTAAGCTCTTTGTCGCTTGATGTGATTAAGCTCTTTGTCATTTGATGTGGTTAAGCTCTTTGTCGCTTAATGGAACATGTTGTGAATCTTCTGCTTGAACTTCTCGAACACAGAAGGCGACGTCTGGAAGTTCTTGTGGTTGCGGAGGTCCTCCACCAGCTTGCGCTCGTCGCCGTCGAGCTTCTCGGGCACATAGACGCTGATGTTGACAATCATGTCGCCCTTGCCGTAGTGGTTGACGGTGGGCAGGCCCTTGCCGCTCAAGCGGCGCTGCGTGTTGGGCTGCGTGCCGGGGTCGATGGTGAGCGTGTACTTGCCGTCGACAAGAGGAATCTCGACCTCGCCGCCCAGGACGGCTGTCGGAAAGTCGATGAGTAGGTTGTATATCAACGTGTTGTCCTCGCGGATGAAGACATCGTTGGGCTCTTCGTCGATGATGACGAAGAGGTCGCCGCACGGACCTCCGTGATGCCCCGCATGGCCTGCACCCCGCACATTGAGCTGCATGCCCTGTGCCATACCGGCAGGAATCTTGACCGTGATGGTGTCGTCGTCGTATTTGACGCCCGTGCCGCCGCAGTGCGGACACTTGCTGATGATGTGCTTGCCCGTGCCTTCGCAATCGGGACAAACCACCTGCGTCGTGGCCATGCCGAATATGGTGCGGGCGTTCTTGACAATGTGACCGCGACCGCCACACCGCGTGCAGCGCTCAATGGCCGTGCCGTCTTTGGCGCCCGTGCCGCCACAGTGCGGACACGCCACATACTTCTTGATTTTGAGGCGCTTCTCGACGCCGTTCATCACCTCCGAGAGGTTGATTTTGACGCGGATGCGGATGTTGCCACCCTGCATGTCGTTGTCGTACATGCTGCCACCGCGACCTCCGCCGAAGAAGGCGTTGAAGATGTCGAAGGCATCGAAATCACCGCCCGAACCGAAGCCGCCCATTTCGGGTGCGTTGAACCCGAAGCGGTCATAGTTGGCGCGCTTCTGCTCATCGCTGAGCACCTCGTAGGCTTCGGCCAGTTGCTTGAACTTCTCCTCGGCCTCTTTCTTCTCTTCATCCGACTTGCCCGTCTGGCGGTCGGGATGGTACTTGACGGCCAACTTGCGGTAGGCCTTTTTAATCTCGTCGACGCTGGCTTCTCTGTTGACACCCAGCACCTCGTAATAATCTTGCTTCTCTTCTGCCATAATCCTTATGCCGGACCACCACAGCGGCAGCCCAATGCAACTATTTATATATGTGACTTATATCAAAAAGTTTTTGCCATATTTTTGAAAACTTATGCCGTAGTTTTTTTATACCGTAGTTTTTTTCAAAACTTTTGCCGATCTTCTTTGCCAAAACCCGTAACTTTGCCCCAGAAAAAGCCCCGCTACTTCAGTCCGAACGTGGCGCACAACTCCTCAAAGCGCAACCGGGCACCCGCCCCGAATTTGGCCATCGAACGGCGCACGTCGTCGAGCGTCTTCTCGCGCTGGGGCGAGGACTTGGAGTAGAACTTGTCGGCCAGGCACACGAGCTTCTCCTCGAGGGTGATGGGCAAAAGGTCGACGGGAGGCAGAGGCAGAGAGAGGTCACGGATGTCGTCGGCCGTCAGACCGGCTCCCGTGTGGCGCTCGCAGATGCGCGCCATAGCCTCGAGGTCAAGCCCTTCGGCCTCGCCGTAGTCGCGCAGCATGCGCGCCCCTATCGTGCCGTGCAGCAGGTAGCGCTCGGTGCCCGTGCAACAGATGTCGGGCGCATTGCAGCGGCCAATGCCGATGTCGTGAAGCAGTGCGCCGTCGTTGACAATCTGAAGATTGATGTCGAGATCCGCCAACGCCGGATTGCCGGCTATGGACAGCGCTTTGTCCCTCACTTGTGTGCTGTGAAGGACCAAAAGTCGGCGCAAAGGAGAATCCTCAGGGTAGAAATGATATATAATTTCGAGTGCTGACATGTATTTTTCCCAAAATAATTTTGCAGTTCCGAATTTTTTCATTTACTTTGCGACGCAAATATAGCGATTATTTTTGTAATCATAAGCAATGGCCCGGTTTTTTTCTGCTTTTTTTGTCGTTTTCGTACTGTTTTCAGCCGCCCCAACTATCTCCGTCTCACAAAATGTACTCGCCGGAGCCGACCAGACGGACCTCTACCTGCCCCTGCTGAAGGGCAAAAGGGTGGCTGCGGTGGTGAACCAGACCTCGGTGGTGAGGAGCGCCGACGGGACGCTCATTCCCCTCGTCGATTCGCTGGTGCACCGTGACGTCGACGTGCGCTTCGTCATGACACCCGAACACGGTCTCAAGGGGCGTGTAAGCGCAGGCACAGCCGTGGCCGACGGATACTACGACGCCGACCGGAAGATTGCCGTGCGCTCGCTCTACGGCAAGACGAAAAAGCCCGCCCCAGAGTGGCTGCAGGAGATTGACGCCGTGGTGTGGGACATACAGGACGTGGGCTGCCGGTTCTACACCTATCTGTCGACACTGACGCTGGTCATGGAAGCCTGCGGCGAGCAGCACAAGGAGTTCATCGTGCTCGACCGCCCCAATCCGCACGACACCATCGACGGACCGATGCTCGAGGCTGAATGCAAGTCGTTTGTGGGCTATGTGCCCGTTCCGCTCCTGCACGGATGCACCCTCGGCGAACTGGCGCGCATGATAGCCGGCGAGGGCTGGGCCGGACCGGAAGCCCCACGGCTCACCGTCATCCCCTGCTCGGGCTGGACCCACGGGCAGCCCTACGACTTGCCCATCCCCCCCTCGCCCAACCTGCGCTCGCCGCAGGCCATACGCCTCTATCCGAGCCTCTGCCTGCTCGAAGCCACCGACGTCAGCGTCGGACGGGGCACCCCCTGGCCTTTCGAGGTCATCGGCCACCCCGACCTCACGGGTCCGTTCGACTTCACGCCACGGCCCTGCGAAGCGGCTACCGACCCGCTGCAGAACGGCCGCCTGTGCCACGGCTACGACCTGCGCCAACGGCAAGTGGCCCTGGGCTTCCACCTCGAGTGGCTGCAACTCTGCGCCGACGCGCTCGGACCGGCTTGGATACGGCAGACGCGCTTCTTCGACCGCCTGGCGGGCACGCCCCGGCTCCGCACCATGATGGCCAACGGCAAGTCGGCCGTCGACATCCGCCAGTCGTGGCAACCTGCCTTGCAACAGTACCGCAACATGCGCGACCGATATGTGCTGTACGGAAACGGGACGAAAAGCCGGTAATGTAACACGCAGTATGAAAAATGTAACACGTAGGGCGTGACTTATAAAAATGTAACACGCAAGGCAAAACGTAAAACATAAAACGTAAATTGAGCAAGATAGTAAGCATCATAAAGGGACTCTTCCACGCAACGTTCATCATCGTTGCGGTGACCTTCGTGCTCCTCTATCTGCTCATTCACTTCAACCTGGTCAGCACGGTCGTCGAGGAACGCCTCACCGAAACGCTCACCTCCAAACTCGGCACCCGTGTTGAAATCGGAGCCGCCGAAATCACCTGGCTCAACCAAGTGGCCTTGACCGACGTCGTCGTCTTCGACCAAAACAACGACACACTACTGCATGCGCGCCGCACCATGATGGCCTACGAGTTTGTGCCGTTGATAGAAAAAGACCTGGTCGTCAACACCATACAGCTGGTCGACTTCGGACTGCACATACGCCGCGACTCGCTCGGCGCCGAACCTAACTATGCCTTCGTCGTCGAAGCCTTCGCCCCCAAGCAGCAAGACAACCGCCGCACCATTATCGACGACGCCCGCGTGCGCGCCCTCTACCTGCGCCAAGGCACCGTGACCTACGACGTGCTCGACCAGCCCCACAGCGACACGCCCTGGCAACCCGACCCCATGCACCTCGCCTTCCACGACCTGAGCGCCTGCCTGTCGGTCGACGTCTCGCACATCAGCGGACTCGACGTATGGCTCAAGCGGCTCAGCGTGGCCGAGGGCGAGCAGGCTGCCGTACACTCGCTCACGGGCCGCTGCCGCACCTCTGGCTCGGGCCTCCGCGTGGACAGCATCACGGTCGAACTCTGCTACCCGCTCGACGAAGAGACACTCGTGACGGGCACCGCCACCGGCGACGTGAGCTGGACCGACGACTCGCTGCACCTTGCGCTGCGCAACGCCGAAATCGACGCCGCCCGATGGGGAGAACTGCACGCCAGGGGCAATGCCGCGCTCTGTCTCTCCCACCCCGACTCGCTCGCCTACTGCATCGACTTCGGCCGCAGCAATTTGACCTATAAGGGCGCAACACGCCTCGCCGAACGCTGCGGCACGCGCCTGCCGTCGGACCTCAAGCCCCTGCTCCAAGCCGCAGGCTCGCTCTACTGGGAAGGCCGCGCCGTGGGCACCGGACTCGACTCGGTGGCCTATACGGGCTCGCTCGGCACGACCGGACAGATACGGACGGAAGCGCGAACCGACGTGCGCTGGACGGACGGAAGCCTGGAGGGCTCGCACCTGGAGGGCGACTTTGCCGTGCGCACACCCGGCTGCCGACTCACCGGTCACGCCCGGGTGGGCGTCGCCCAATCGACGACCGACGTGGAGTTCCGCTCCCGAATACAGCAGCTCGACCCCAACCGCGCAGGTCTTACCTCGTGGCAGAATCTGGAGGGCATCTCGCTCATGGGCAACGCCTCGGGCCGTCTGACCATACCCACGGGCGGCAACGGCTCTGACCCTGACTGGCACAAATGGTCGCACATCCCCGTGGGCCACGCCGAACTGGAGGACATCGTCGTCGAGGGCCCGCTCGACACCCTACACCTCGCCCCCTTCCGCCTCGACCTGCAGCGCGAATCAGAAATCCCCGTGGCCGTGCTTGGCTCGCCCGTGTGCAATATGGTGGCAACACCGACCGCCTTGGTCGGCTACATTCCGCCCAGCACTCGCCTCACCCGCATGCTCTCCCTGCCCGGCCAGCTGCAGGAGAAGGTGACTTTCACCGTCGAATGGGACTCGGCAGCACACACGCTGAAAGCCGAAGGTCATGTCCCGCAACTCACCCACGACGGTGCGACCTATGCACTGCACTTTGCCGCCGATGGCACTACTGCCACCGACTCGCCACTGCCGCAAAGTCTGGCTACCGACGTCAAGTTCGACTACCGTAGCGGCGCCCACACTTTGACCACCGAATTGGCTCTCGACATGGAACAAACCCCATTCGAGGTCCGCATTGCCCCCTCCACACTGACCATCGACGACATGGACCTGAAGATAGCCGACGCCTCGCTCACACGCGACGACGACGGGTGCTACCGGCTGCACAACTTCGTGATCGAGAACCAAGAGCAGCGTCTTGACCTCGCCGGCTCACTCGCCGACGACGGCCGCATCGAGGCCACAATGACCTTAGACAAGTTCCAGTCGGACTTCTTCTTCAACCTGCTGGGCAAGAAGTACCTCGCCTTCGGCGGCAACATAAGCGGACAGGCCGTCCTCTCGTCCGACTCGCTGCTCCACATCCAGTCGGACAGCCTGCACTTCGACCGCTTCTCCTACATCGGCACCCAACTCGGCACGGCCGACTTCGCCCTGTTCTGCGACCTCGACACCGTAAGGCTCGACGTCGACGCCCAAATTCACACCGACTCGACCCACAGCTCGCGCATCAGCGGCCGCATCGACCTCAACGAACGGAGGGCCCTGGACCTCACCTTCGCCACCGACTCGCTGCGGATTGACTTCGTCGAATACTGGCTGAGCAGCATAATGCAGAATGTGGAGGGCTACGCAAGCGGCGACATACGGCTGTGCGGCGCCTTCGACTCGCTCTGCCTGCTGGGTCACCCCAAGCTGCAACGGCTGCACTTCGGCAACGACTTCCTCGGCGGCCGGTTCACGCTCGACGACACCATACACATGACCGACGGCCCAACACCCGCCGACGGACTCATCGCCCTCGACCGCGCTCACATCTACGACCAGCAGGGCAACCCCGCCTACATCTCGCTCGACCTGCGCCACTGCCACTTGGGCAACTTCCGCTACGAGGTGGACCTCGACATCCCCGACTCGCAAACCGGATTCCTGGTCTACAACCACCCGCAGCAAGAGGACCGCGAGACCTATTGGGGCAAGGTGTGGGCTACGGGCAAATGCCAGATGTCGGGCGCTGGCGGCCGTCATCACATCGGCCTGCAGATGGCGCCCGCAGGCCACTCGGTGTTCTACCTCTCGCCCAACGAGTCGAGCCTCTCGGAGAGCACCTACAGCTTCCTCACCTTCCGCGACAAAAGCCTGCTGCGTAACGACGCGGATACCGACGGCACTGACCGCCTCGCTAAAACCGACTCCCAGTCCGGCGCTCCCACCTACATCGAAGCCGACCTGCTGATTCACGCCAACGAAAAGTGCCAGGTGCTTGTGCAGATGGACCCCCTGGCCGAAGACCGCATGACGTGCCGTGGCTCCGGCGACCTCTCGCTCCACTACGACCCCAACCACGACCTCACGCTGACGGGCGTGTACAACCTCAGCCAAGGGTCGTACACCGTCAACATCAAGGGCGACCTGATGTCGAAGGCCTTCCAGATACAGGACGGCAGCCGCATCAGCTTCTCGGGTTCGCCGTCAGAGTCAGTGCTCGACCTGAACGCCGTCTACAGCATCCCGTCGGCCAACCTACAGGACCTCGATGAGAGCTTCGCCACGCTCACCAGCCTTAACCGCACCTCCCTACCCGTCGACTGCAAACTGCAGGTGAGCGGCCCCATCTCCTCGCCGCAAATCAAGTTCGACCTCGAGGTCAAAAACACTTCCGACGACGTGCAGGCACTCGTGCACAACATCATCGGCACGCAGGAGATGCTCGACCGCGAGGTCTTCTACCTGCTGCTCTTCAACAAGTTCTATACGCCCGAATACGCCTCGACTTCGCAACGGCAGACGGGCTCGGAACTGTCGTCGTTCGCCAGCTCGTCGCTCAACTCGCAGCTCAACAACATCCTCGGCCACATGAGCGACAACTTCACGCTCGGCACCAACGTGCGGAGCAGCAAGGGCGACTTCTCGGACATGGAAATGGACTTCTCTATCTCGACCCGATTCCTCAACGACCGCCTGCTCCTCAACGGCAACGTCGGTTACCGCGACCCCGCCAACCAAATGGAGGTCAACACGAGCGGAAACTCCTTTATCGGCGACTTCGACCTCGAATATCTGATCACCCCGTCGGGTACGGTCAGGGCCAAAGCCTACAGCCACTACAACGAGCGCGACTACTCGATCAACAACGCCCTCACCACCCAGGGCATCGGCATCATACTGCGCAAGGACTTCGACGACCTGCTCGACCTGCTCAACCGCAAACGATAGGCCGACCGGAGCACTCTGCCCTCCCGAAATCGCCAACACTATATGGCAAAACGGTGCATCCGGAAGGTTTTTAGGCAAAAAAACAAGGCTTTTTTGCTATCATATGTATAAATAGTGTATATTTGCACCCGCGTTTCGGTCGCTTGCACAAACTATACTCTCCTTGTCATTGACTGATCCGCTCCCTTTCTTTCCTGAATTCCGTTTTTCACAATCCAAGCATTGTACACATACGCACACATACACATATCATATAAATATGTTTAAGTTTGAAGATATAAACCGTTTGGACATTTCACAACTGGCCGAATTGAGCCAGGACCTAAACGTTGACCTACGCAACATCGCCACACAAGAGCAAGCCGTGCAGCAAGTGCTCGACGCCCTGCAGCAATGCGATGATCTGACCAAGGAACGCAAACGCGGCCGCAAATCGAATGCCACTATCGCAGCCGAAAATGCCTTAGCCAAAGCCTACTCTATGCTGACAGCAGGCTCCGCACAGCCGGAAGCCTCCACCGCAGCACAGCAAGAGCCCAGCCTCTTCGACACACCCGACTATGAGGCCGAAAATACGGTTGAGCAAGGCTATGGCACGGATGAGCAAGGCTACGAGGCTCCGCAAGACAACTATGACGGCAACACCGACCCCCAGAACCTCTCGGAGGGCGGTGACGCAGAGAGCGCTGACGACAGCGAGCAGACTTCTGACGACGAGGCCGAAGACAACTCTGCCACCATGGAACTGATTGAGCAGAACAAAAATGCCTTCGGCGACTTCTTCTTCAACAACAGCTCGGGCAAGAGCAAGAAAAAGAAGAAGGACAAGAAGCAGGGCAACACGGCCAACAACGGCAAATCCGAGTCGGGCAACAAACCCGCCCAGGCCAGCGCCGCCCCCAAGCAGGACCAGAACAAGGCTGAAAGCAAGTCGCAGCCGTCGTCGTTCAGCCTGCCCCGCGAGGAGTTTGAGGGCATTCTGCACGGTTCGGGCGTGCTGGAGCTGATGTCCGATGGATTCGGATTCCTGCGTTCGGCCGACTACAACTACTTCTCTTCGCCCGACGACATCTTCGTGTCGCAGCAAATCATCAAGCAATACAACCTCAAGCAAGGCGATGTGGTGGAAGGACCCATCCGTCCACCGCGCGAAGGCGAGCACAACTACCCGCTCGTCAACGTGGAGACTGTCAACGGCCGCGACAGGGAGTTCGCCCGCAACCGCGTGCCCTTCGAACACCTCACCCCGCTCTTCCCCAACGAGAAGTTCAAGCTCTGCAAGGGCCACAACGACAGCGATTCGTGCCGCGTAATCGACATGTTCGCTCCCATCGGCAAGGGCCAGCGCGCACTGATTGTGGCTCCACCTAAGGCAGGCAAGACCGTGCTGCTCAAGGAAATAGCCAATGCCATCGCCTTCAACCACCCCGAGGTCTACATGATTATCCTCCTCATCGACGAACGTCCGGAGGAAGTCACCGACATGCAGCGCAGCGTCAGCGCAGAGGTCATCGCCTCGACCTTCGACGAACCCGCCGACCGACACGTCAAGGTGGCAGATATGGTTATCGAAAAAGCCAAGCGTCTCACTGAGTGCGGACACGACGTCGTCATACTGCTCGACTCCATCACACGCCTGGCCCGTGCCTACAACACCGTTTCGCCCTCAAGCGGAAAGGTCCTGTCGGGCGGCGTTGAGGCCAACGCCCTCCAGAAGCCGAAACGATTCTTCGGAGCTGCCCGCAACATCGAGGACGGCGGTTCGCTGACCATCATCGCCACCGCCCTCATCGAGACCGGCAGCAAGATGGACGAAGTCATCTTCGAGGAATTCAAGGGAACGGGCAACATGGAACTGGTGCTTGACCGCAAGATCGCCAACAAGCGCGTCTTCCCGGCCGTCGACCTCCTGGCCTCTTCTACCCGCCGCGACGACCTGCTGCTCGACGATGCCATCCTGCGCCGCATGTGGATCTTGCGCCGCCACCTCTCGGAACACACCCCCGTCGAGGCTATGGAAGAACTCTCAAAACTACTTCAGAACACATCGAACAACGAGGAACTCCTCATGTCGGCGATGTCGAAATAATCTCTTATGATTTCAATCGAAAATCTATCGGTGGAGTTTGGCGTCAAGCCTCTCTTCACCGATGTCAGTTACGTCATAAACCGCCACGAACGCATTGCGCTGGTGGGCAAGAACGGTGCCGGCAAGAGCACGATGCTCAAAATCATAGCCGGACTGCAGCAGCCCACCCGCGGCCGCGTCAACAAACCCAAGGACCTCACTATCGGCTACCTGCCCCAGGTGATGGTGCTCACCGACAGCATGACCGTAAGGCAAGAGACCGAAAAGGCCTTTGCCGACACCATACGCCTGGAGGAACACATGGAGCGCCTTAACCAGGAACTGGCCGAACGCACGGACTACGAGAGCGATGACTACCGCAACCTCATCGAGGAAATGACGGACCTCAACGAGCAGCTGACCATGGCGAGCGACACCAACCGCGATGCCGAAATAGAACGCACGCTGACGGGCCTCGGCTTCGAACCCAAAGACTTCGACCGACCGACAAGCGAATTCTCCGGCGGTTGGCGCATGCGCATCGAACTCGCCAAAATCCTGTTGCGCAAACCCGACATCCTGCTCCTCGACGAGCCTACCAACCACCTCGACATCGAGTCTATACAATGGCTGGAGCGCTTCCTCTTGGGCGGCAAGCACACGCTACTGCTCATCAGCCACGACCGTGCCTTCCTCGACAGCGTCACCACGCGGACCATCGAAATCTCGTGCAGCCGCATCAACGACTACAACGTCAACTACTCAAAGTACGTCGTCCTCCACGCCGAACGCATCGAGCAACAACGCCGCGCCTACGACAACCAGCAGAAACTCATACAAGACACCGAAGCCTTTATCGAACGCTTCCGCTACCAGGCCACCAAGGCCGTGCAGGTGCAGAGCCGCATCAAGCAGCTCGAGAAGATTGTGCCCATCGAAATCGAGGAAGTCGACAACTCGCACCTGAACCTCAAGTTCCCGCCCGCTCCCCGCTCGGGCGACTATCCCGTCATCTGCCACAACGTGCGCAAGGCTTACGACCATGTGGTCTTCGACCACGTCGAACTGACCATCAAGCGCGGAGAGAAAGTGGCCTTCGTGGGACGTAACGGCGAAGGCAAGTCTACGCTCGTCAAGTGCATTATGGGACAAATCCCCTACGACGGCGAACTGAAGGTCGGTTATGGAGTGAAAATCGGATACTTTGCCCAAAACCAGGCGCAGCTGCTCGACGAAAACCTCTCGGTGTTCGACACCATCGACCGCGTGGCAGTGGGCGACATCCGCACCAAGATACGCGACATACTGGGTGCATTCATGTTCGGCGGCGAAGCTTCCGACAAGCCCGTCAAGGTCCTGTCGGGCGGCGAAAGAAGCCGTTTGGCCATGATACGCCTCCTCCTTGAACCCGTCAATCTGCTCATCCTCGACGAGCCCACCAACCACCTCGACATGGCCTCGAAGGATGTGCTCAAACACGCCATACAGAGTTTCGACGGCACGGTCATCGTGGTTAGCCACGACCGAGACTTCCTCGACGGACTGGTGTCGAAGGTCTACGAATTCGGCCACGGAGCCGTACGGGAATACATAGGCGGTGTGTACGACTACTTGCAGAAGAAGCAAATGGACTCGCTGCACCAGCTCGAAGCCAAAAAGACCGGCACGCTGGCCCAGACGGACTCACGCAGCTCTTCGGCCAACCCGAACCCTTCCGCCGCCAATCGCGTGCCCGCATCGTCGGGTTCGGGAAAGACTGCTTCGTCGGGCACAGCCGGAAAGCCGGCTGCATCGGGCTCGGACGTCAAGGTCGACTACGAAAGCCAAAAACTGCTGAAGCAGAAGAAAAACAAGCTGGAGAACCGCATCGCCCAAGCCGAAAAGCAAATGGCTGCACTCGAAAAGGAACTCGCCGAGGTGGAAAACGAGTTGGCCGCACCAAGCAACGCACGCAACCACGACCTCTACAAGCAGTATGCCGACAAGAAGAAGCAACTGGAAGACGTGAGCGACCTGTGGCTGACACTCTCCGAAGAGCTCGAAGCTCTGCACTGACAAGGCGCGACTAAGCCCAGAAGTCCTGCACCGACAAGGCGCGACTAAGTGCCGAAAAGTGACACTTACACAAGAAATACGCCTGTGAAAATGCAAGAGGAGCCCTTTCTGGCAATGTTTTTTCAAATTTGATATAATTTTTTTGTCCAAAACCTTGCATATATCAAAAAAGGTATATAATTTTGCGTTAAGATTACAAGATTTATGGATAAAGATAAAAGTTTGCAACATTACTTGAAGCTGCATTTTGGTTTCGACAAATTCAAGGGAAATCAGGAGGCAATCATTCAGAACTTGATAGCAGGGAACGACACTTTCGTACTTATGCCTACGGGCGGCGGCAAGTCGCTTTGCTACCAGCTGCCGTCTCTCCTCATGGAGGGAACGGCTATCGTCATCTCCCCTCTCATCGCCCTGATGAAAAACCAGGTCGATGCAATGCGCAACTTCAGCGACGAGGACAATGTTGCACACTTCATCAACTCGTCGATGACCAAAACCGCCATCGACCAGGTTAAGAAAGATATCGTGAGCGGCAACACCAAATTACTCTACGTCGCCCCCGAATCGCTCACCAAACAGGAGTATATCGACTTCCTGCGCTCGGTCAAGATTTCGTTCTTCGCCATCGACGAAGCGCACTGTATCTCGGAATGGGGTCACGACTTCCGTCCGGAGTATCGCCGCATTCGCCCCATCATCGAAGAAATTGGCCGGCGCCCCGTCATCGCCTTGACCGCCACCGCAACGCTCAAGGTGCAGCAAGACATCATGAAGAACCTGGGAATCAACAGCAAAGAGACCAAGGTCTTCAAATCGTCGTTCAACCGTCCGAACCTCTATTACGAAGTACGGGCCAAGAACGAAAACACCATCGACCGCGAAATCATCAAGTACATCAAGCAACGCCCCGGCAAGTCGGGCATCATCTATTGCCTGAGCCGCAAGAAGGTCGAGGAGCTTGCCGAATTCCTGAGAGCCAACAGCATCAAGGCCCTGCCCTACCACGCAGGCATGGACACAGCGCAGCGCAACGACAACCAGGATGCATTCCTCAAGGAGGACGTCGACGTGATTGTGGCAACCATCGCTTTCGGTATGGGTATCGACAAGCCGGATGTGCGCTATGTGATTCACTACGACATGCCCAAGAGCCTGGAAGGCTACTACCAGGAGACGGGCCGTGCCGGACGCGACGGCGGCGAGGGCGAGTGTATCGCCTTCTACAGCGACCGCGACTTGATCCGGTTGGAGAAGTTCATGCAAAACAAGCCCATCTCGGAACAGGAGATAGGCAAGCTGCTGCTCAAGGAGACACAGGCTTATGCCGAAACCTCGATGTGTCGGCGCAAGGCCCTGCTACACTACTTCGGAGAGGACTATAAGGAGGATGAGTGCGGCAATTGCGACAACTGCCGAAAGCCTAAGAAACACCTGGAGGCCAAGGAGTTGCTGTGCGCCGTCATAGACACCGTGCTGGAACTTAAGGAGAAGTTCAAGCCGGAATATGTCGTCACAATCCTGTTGGGCATCAAGACGGACGAAGTGGCAAGCTACGGACACGACAAGCTGGAGTGCTTCGGCTCGGGCAACGACGAGAAGGCCTCGCTGTGGAATGCCGTCATACGCCAGGCCATCGTGGCCAAATACATATACAGAGACATCGAAACCTATGGCCAACTCAAGGTCACGGCAGCCGGCAAGAAATTTCTGAAGAACCCCAAGTCGTTCAATATCGTTGTCGAATATGACGAGGAAGAACTCGAGGAGGAAGAGGTAACGGAGATAAAGGGCAACGGAGCCAGCGCTGCCGCCGACGAAGAGCTCTACAACATGCTCAAGGACCTCCGAAAGAAAGTGGCCAAACGCTTCGACTTGCCCACCTATGTCATCTTCCAGGACCCCTCGCTCGAGGCAATGGCCACGACCTACCCCATCACCATCGAGGAGTTGCAGAACATACCCGGTGTCGGTGCCGGCAAAGCCCGCCGGTACGGAGAGGAGTTTTGCGCGCTGATCAAGCGGCACGTGGAGGAAAACGAAATCGTCAGACCCGAGGACCTTCGTGTACGTACGGTGGCCAACAAATCGAAGGTCAAGGTGTCTATCATCCAGGCCATCGACCGCAAGATTGACCTCGACGACCTGGCCCAAGGCAACCACTTGGAGTTCGGCGAACTGCTCGACGAACTGGAAACCATCGTGGCAAGCGGCACAAGCATCAATATCGACTATTTCCTGGAGGAGATTATGGACCCGGACTCAATTGATGAAATCTACAGTTTCTTCAAGCAGGAGGAAAGCAGCGACATCAAACTGGCTTTCAAGGAGTTCGGTCAAGATTACTCCGAAGACGAAATACGTCTGGTCCGCATCAAATTCTTGAGCGAAATGGCCAACTGAGGCAACTGACGAAAGCCGACATTCTGATTATTATTGAAAACTAAAAACATATTCCATGCAAAATCTGGTTATTGTCGAATCTCCAGCAAAAGCTAAGACTATCGAGAAATTTCTGGGTGCCGACTACAAGGTAACCTCAAGTTACGGTCATATCCGTGACTTGAAAAAACACGATTTCAGCATTGATGTCGAAAACGACTTTCAGCCCATATACGAAATACCTGCCGATAAGCAACAACTCGTGGACAACCTGAAGGCTTCGGCCAAGAAAGCCGACATCGTATGGCTCGCATCCGATGAGGACCGTGAGGGAGAGGCTATCTCCTGGCATCTGTACGAAGTGCTGGGCCTGACTCCCGAGAAAACCCGCCGTATCGTCTTCCACGAAATTACCAAATCGGCCATTCTCAATGCAATCAAGACACCGAGGACCATTGACCAGAACCTCGTCAATGCACAACAGGCCCGTCGTGTGCTGGACCGCATAGTAGGCTTCGAACTCTCGCCGGTGCTTTGGCGAAAGGTCAAACCTTCGCTCTCGGCAGGACGTGTGCAAAGCGTTGCCGTCCGACTGATTGTGGAACGCGAACGCGAAATCGAGAAGTTCCAGAAGGAGGAATCTTACCGCATTACGGGCACTTTTGTCGCCAACGACGCTAAGGGCAATCCGGTGCGCTTCAACGCCGAACTCAACAAACGCTTCAAGACACGCAACGAGGCCGAAGAGTTCCTCAAGGGATGTGTGAACGCCAAATTCTCGGTTTCGGAAATCAACCGCAAGCCCCTCACCCGCCAGCCGGCACCGCCATTCACGACTTCCACGCTGCAGCAAGAGGCCGCACGCAAGCTGCATTTCAGCGTCTCTCAGACAATGAGCATCGCCCAGCGTCTGTACGAAGCCGGTCAGATTACTTATATGCGTACTGACTCGGTCAACCTCTCTACGCTCTGCCTGGGTGCGTCGAAGGAGCAAATCCTCAACACAATGGGCGAGCCTTATCTCAAGACGCGCAACTACACGACCCACTCGAAGGGCGCACAGGAGGCTCACGAGGCCATACGTCCGACCTATATGAACCAAACTTCGATTGAGGGTTCGCCTGTCGAGAAACGCCTCTACGACCTCATCTGGAAGAGAACCATCGCCAGCCAGATGTCTGACGCACAAATCGAGAAGACGACCATGGTGATCAATATCGACAACGCCGACGCCGCCACTTCCGGACTGAACTTCGTGGCCAGCGGCGAGGTCATCAAGTTCGACGGCTTCCTGCGGGTCTACATGGAGTCGAAAGACGATGGCGAGGACACCGAGGAGTACGGCACGCATTTGCCCAACCTGGCCTCGGGCCAGGAAATCAACCTGGGCGAGGCAGAAGCCGTACAGCGCTTCAGCATGCATCCGCAGCGCTACACCGAAGCCAGTTTGGTCAAGAAGATGGAGGAACTGGGCATAGGACGTCCTTCGACCTACGCACCGACCATCAGCACCATACAGCAGCGCGAATATGTGGAGAAGTACGACCGTCCGGCTGAGAAACACCACATCACGCACTTGCACATCGACAACAAAGGCAAACTCGACACCAAGACGGTCGAGGAAACCTACAGCAACGACCGCGGCAAACTTGTTCCTACCGATATCGGTGTCGTGGTCAATGACTACCTGGCTGAACATTTCCCGGAGATTATGTCCTACAACTTCACCGCTACCGTCGAGGAGGATTTCGACAAGATTGCAGACGGTAAGGAGAATTGGGTTTCGTGCCTTTCGCTGTTCTACGAGATGTTCCACCCTCTCGTGACCAAATCGATGGAGGAACGCACGGACAAGAAAGCCGGCGAACGCATCCTGGGCAAAGACCCGAAGAGCGGACACACCGTAAGCGTCAAGATAAGCCGGTTCGGCCCAGTTGTTCAGATAGGCACACAATCGGAAACCGACCACCCGCAGTTTTCGTCTCTGCAGAAAGGCCAATCAATCAACACCATCACCTTGGCGGAAGCCCTGAAGCTGTTCGAATTCCCCAAAAAGCTCGGAGAGCAGGAGGGCAAGGAGGTCACGGTAGGCATAGGACGTTTCGGTCCGTATGTACACTTCGACGGCAAGTATGTCTCTATTCCCAAAGGCACTAACCCCGCCGACGTTACGCTTCAAGATGCCATCACACTGATGGACGAGAAGAAGAAAGAGGAGGAGAAGAAAGTGCTGCGCACCTTTGACGAAGACCCCGACCTGCAGATGATTAACGGACGCTATGGCCCGTACTTGGCCCGTGGCGGCAAGAACTACAAGCTCACTGTCAAGAATCTGGACAGTCTGACTTATCAGGATTGTCTGGAAATCATCGAGGCTGCCGACAAAGCTCCGAAAGAAAAGAGCTCAAGGAGGAAAAAAGCATAAGCAACCCGTTCAAATGCACCGGTTTTCATGTTGACAAGAATAATCTACAAAATCGCTTTTCAAAAGCGCGTACATGAAATCAGCCTCTATAAGACCAAGGCCGTAGAACTGCAAAAGTCCCAGTTGGAATTTCTGCTGAAAAAAGCCGGCTGTACTGCTTTTGGACGCACTTACGGACTCTCTGAAAAGATGACTTACGGAGAGTTTGCAAGCCGTGTGCCTCTCCATACCTACGATGGCATCAAGCCCTGGATAGACCGTATGCTGCATGGCGAGCGCGACATACTGTGGCCGGGATTGTGCCGGTGGTTCGCCAAGTCGTCGGGCACTACGAGCGACAAGAGCAAGTTCATACCTGTGACCAAAGACGCCCTGCACCTCACCCACTACCGTGGCGGCACGGATGTCGTGGCCATCTATCTCGACCTCAATCCGAAGAGCCGTATGATGTGCGGCAAGGGCCTTATACTCGGTGGCAGTTCGGCCCCCACTCCCCTGGCCCCCGGACTCGACATCCAGGTCGGCGACCTCAGTGCTTGCCTCATCAAGAACGTAAGTCCTTTGGTCAACATCATCCGGACGCCAAGCAAGAAGATTGCGCTGATGGACGAATGGGAAGCAAAACTCAAGGCTCTCACCTCCGCCACCCGCGACGTCAATGTCACCAGTCTGAGCGGCGTCCCCTCGTGGATGATGGGGCTGATTAAATCAATCCTTGCATCGAAGGGTGCCAACGACCTCACCGAGGTTTGGCCTAATCTTGAGGTCTTTTTCCACGGAGGCATTTCTTTTGCTCCCTATCGCGAGCAGTACAAGAAGTTTATTCCTTCCGGCAAGATGCACTATATGGAGACATACAATGCGTCGGAAGGCTTCTTCGGCATTCAGTCTTCGTTCGATGACTCGGCCATGCAACTCATCGTGGACAATAAGATTTTCTACGAGTTCATCCCGATGTCTGAATTCTCTGACGACACCGAAGCCATGCGCCCGATTCCGCTGAGCGAGGTGGAGGTAGGCGTCAACTACGCTATGGTCATCACGACCCCCGGACTTTGGCGTTACATCATCGGTGATACAGTACGCTTCACGCAGAAAGACCCCTACAAATTCTATATTACGGGCAGAACGAAAGCATTCATCAACGCTTTTGGCGAAGAACTGATGGTAAGCAATGCCGATGATGCTTTGAGCATGACGTGTGCCGAATTGGGGTGCGAAATAGCAGAATACACAGCCGCACCGACCTTCGCCGAAGACGGCAAGAAGGCGCACCACTCCTGGATTATAGAATTTGCCCAAAAGCCAAGAGACCTTGAGAAGTTTGCCGACACACTGGACCAAAACCTCCAGAAGGTAAATTCGGACTATGAAGCCAAACGCTATAAAGGCATCTTCCTGGACCGTCTCGACCTCACGGAAGCTTCGTCTGGCACGTTCAATCAATGGCTGAAGGCCAAAGGAAAACTGGGCGGACAACACAAGATTCCGCGCCTAAGCAATAGCCGTGAGTATTACGAACAACTCAGAGAACTCATCAACCAAGAACAATAACCCAGGGCCGTGCCTCATCTCGCCCAGCCCTACTAATCAACCACAAACATATATGGCAGAAAAAGAATTCAAACGTACTCTCGTTACAGCCGCACTCCCCTACGCCAACGGTCCCGTTCATATCGGACATCTGGCAGGTGTCTATGTGCCGGCTGACATTTATGTCCGCTACTTGCGTCTCAAGAAACGCCCCGTCCTTTTCATCGGAGGTTCGGACGAACATGGTGTGCCCGTCACCATCCGTGCCCGCAAAGAGGGCATCACCGTGCAGGATGTCGTCGACCGCTACCACTACCTTATCAAGGATTCGTTCGAGAAGTTCGGTATCTCGTTCGACATCTACTCACGCACGACCAGTAAGATTCACCATAAGTTTGCCGCCGACTTCTTCCGCAAGCTCTACGACGACGGAAAGTTGGAACAGATGACTTCTGAGCAATTCTACGACGAAGCAACCCACGAGTTCCTCACGGACCGCAACATACGCGGAGAGTGCCCGCATTGCCACTCGCTGGGCGCCTACGGTGACCAGTGCGAAAAGTGCGGTTCTACCCTTTCGCCCGAGGAACTCATCAACCCATATAATGCCATCAACGGCAATCCGCTCACCAAAAAGGAAACCACTCACTGGTATCTGCCTCTCGACAAAGACCAGCAATGGCTGGAGAAGTGGATTCTGGAACAACACAAGGAATGGCGCCCCAACGTGTACGGTCAGTGCAAAAGTTGGCTGGACGGCGGACTGAAGCCACGTGCCGTGACACGCGACCTGGACTGGGGCATTCCGGTGCCTGTGGAAGGAGCCGAAGGCAAGGTGCTCTATGTGTGGTTTGACGCACCTATCGGCTATATCTCCAACACGAAGGAGCTGTGCGATGCGCACCCCGAACTCGGCACATGGCAGACCTGGTGGCAAGACCCCGAGAGCCGTCTCATCCACTTTATCGGCAAGGACAACATCGTCTTCCACTGCATTGTCTTCCCGTCTATGCTTCATGCCCACGGAGGCTACAACTTGCCCGACAATGTGCCGAGCAACGAATTCCTCAATCTGGAGGGCGACAAAATATCGACTTCGCGCAACTGGGCCGTTTGGCTCAACGAGTACTTGACCGACATGCCTGGCAAACAGGACGTATTGCGCTATGTCCTGACTGCCAATGCTCCGGAGACAAAGGACAACGACTTTACGTGGAAGGACTTCCAGGCACGCAACAACAACGAACTTGTCGCCATATTCGGCAATTTCATCAACCGTGTCATGAAGCTGACCGAGAAGTACTTTGACGGGCAAGTGCCTCCGCTCGGTGAAGAGACAGACTACGACAAGCAAATCCTGACGGACTTCAAGAACGAGAAAAAGAATGTCGAGGTCCTGCTTGAGAACTTCAAGTTCCGCGATGCCCAAAAAGAAGCCATGGAATTGGCACGTATCGGCAACAAATACCTGGCCGAAACAGAACCTTGGAAACTGGCCAAAACCGACATGGGCCGTGTTGCCACCATCCTCAATCTCTCGCTCCAGATAGCCGCCAATCTGGCCATCGTCTTCGAGCCATTCCTGCCTTTCTCCGCCGCAAAACTCCGCGACATGTTGGGTATGGACAGCTTCGAGTGGGACAACCTCGGACGTACCGACCTGCTGGCTGTTGGCCACAAGTTGGGCAAGAGCGAACTTCTTTTTGAAAAGATTGAGGACGACGTAATCCAAGTACAACTCGACCGATTGGCTCGAATAAAGAAAGAAAACGACGAGCACAACCTGCAGGAAGCCGAGAAGAACTGGCATCCCGCCCCTGTCAGCGAGGACGTTCCTTTTGACCTTTTCGAGAAACTTGACCTCCGCGCCGCTACTGTGCTCGAGGTAAGTCCGGTCAAGAAGAGCGATAAGCTACTGCAATTCACCCTCGACGACGGAACGGATAAGCCTCGCACTATCCTGTCAGGCATCGCACAGAGTTACCCCGACCCACAGGTTCTCGTAGGAAAACAAGTGGTCTTCGTAGCCAACTTTGCGCCCAAGATAATGCGCGGCATTGCCTCTAACGGCATGATTCTTTCGGCCCAGAACTTTGACGGAAGCCTGCACGTTGTTACGTTGGAAGACAAGGTAAAGAATGGAAGCAAAGTCTGCTGACCCACGCCGGAACACTCCGGATATTGACCAAAGTCTGAACACTCCGAGCTCAGATTCAAGCCGTAATAAAGCCGGCCTGTCTCAGGATGCTCTGCATTCTGAGGCAAGTCTGAGCCCCAAAAACTCCGATTCATACCGGAACACGTTGAACAAGGATTTGTTCCTTACGTTCATGAAGATTGGCGGTCTCACCCTTGGTGGTGGTGCCGCCATGGTTCCGATTATGGAAAAAGAAATCGTCCACAACCACGCATGGCTTTCGAAGGAGGAGTTTCTGGACATCTATGCTGTTTCACAAGCCACTCCGGGCATCTTTGCCGTCGACATGGCGAGTCATATCGGCTACAAGTGCGGTGGGGTTCGGTCGGGTATAATAGCAGCAATGGGAGTCGCGATGCCCAGTATTGTCATCATTCTGGTCATCGCAATGGTCTTCTCTCAGTTTAAGGACAACTATTGGGTGGAGTCCTTCTTCAAGGGAGTGCGGCCTGCCGTTGTTGCGCTTTTGGCCGTGCCGATATTCACCATGGCCAAGTCTGCTCACATCACGTGGAGCAATTGCTGGATTCCCATCCTTTCGACCCTTCTCATTTGGAAATTAGGAGTTTCGCCTGCCTATATCATCCTCTTTGTCGGATGTGCCGGCTTCCTCTACGGCTATTGTCTTCTGAAAAAGAGAAAGAACGAAAAAGGGGAACAAAATTTGAAAAAGGGATAAAAGGTCTGGAAAGGAAAAGAATGAAATGAGGGAAAGAGGATTTGATAAAGGGATAAAAGGTCGAAAAAAAAGAAGAAATGATATTTTTTAAGCTGTTTCTCGTATTTTCGTACATCGGACTCTTTAATTTCGGTGGTGGGTATGCAATGCTCTCGTTCATTCAGCAGGAAGTCGTCCAAAAGTACGGGTGGCTGACCGAATCTGAGTTTACAGATATCGTGGCCATTTCGCAGAGCACCCCTGGCCCTATCGGCATCAACTGTGCCACATACACGGGCTACACAGCAGTCATCAACGAAGGCTGGCCCTGGTGGATGGGCGTGTTTGGCAGCATTTTGGCCTCAGTGAGCGTGCTTTGGCTGCCTTTCATTGTTATGATTTGGGTGTCAAAGATTATCTTGCGCCACAAGGACAGCATTGTGACCAAAAGCATCTTCGCTGGATTACGGCCTGCCATCATCGGATTGCTTGCCTCTGCGGCTCTTTCGTTGATGAACGTAGAGAATTTCAGTTCACCGTCAGAGGATAGCATACAGTTCGCCATCAGCATCTTGATGTTCGTTGTTGTCTTTGCCGGTATGTTTATGAACAAACTCAACATCATCTACACGACTTTCGCCTGCGGCTTCTTGGGCATAATACTATATGGAGTAATGAAACTTTAAGCTATACGGAACAATGAAACTTTAAGAAGAATCTCTTCTTCCCTTTCTACTCAAGAAGATGCATTGTCCCGTTACAAACAAAGATTTATTGCCCTTGCATAACCCCAAAACATCATTCATCATGAAAAAGATTGTCTATATTATTTTAACCCTATTTACTATGAGTGCAACAATGAATGGTCAGGATTCGACATCAAGCAGTCAGAGTTTGACATCGCGTCAGATACATTTAGCTACGTGCGCAAGCCTAGAGGCTCAAGGAGACTTGGTACGCCTGGAGACGGCTGTGCGCCTGGCTTTGGAAGACGGCATTACTGCAGAGGAACTGAAAGAGTCGTTCTCTCAACTCTATGCATACACGGGATTTCCTCGTTCGCTGAATGCATTGGGAGTGCTTAAGAAGGTTCTTGAGACAATGGAAAGCGAGGGTATCTATCCTCAAGAGGGCAAAGCATGGCACCGGCCATCTGAATGGGATGATGCTAAGGCTGCATACGAACTGGGTGTAAAGAATCAGACTCGCCTTACGGGACGTGCCTTCAACTACACGTTTTGTCCACAAGACGACTATTATCTGAAGGCGCACCTCTTCGGCGATATCTTTGCCGGAGACATACTCAGCCCAGCCGATCGCGAAATCGTCACCGTGGCTGCACTATCCTCTCTCAAGGGAGTCGCCCCACAATTGGCTTCCCACAAACTTGGAGCCGTCAATATGGGCAATACGCAACAGCAAGTCGACGAACTATGCAAATATCTCAGTGACAACGGATTGTCGCAATGTGACGCCGCAGCAGACGCTTGTGCGGGAGATTGGCCAAAGGGAGACCCCAATGTCAATTATGCCCAGTATTTCACAGGCCAAAGCCATTTGGCTCACGTACATCCCAAGAACCTTGCCTCCGACGAGAAGACGGCACTCGCGTGCAACAACGTTACCTTCGAACCTGGTTGCCGCAACAATTGGCACATCCATCATGGGGCACGGCAGATTCTGATTTGTGTGTCGGGCAAAGGGTGGTATCAAGAGTGGGGAAAACCTGCCATAGCTCTCAAGGCCGGTGACATCATTGACATCCCAGAGGGCGTAAAGCATTGGCACGGAGCACAAGCAGACAGCTGGTTCCAGCACATTGCGACCCACGTGTCTACGGGTGGTGAGGAAAGCAACGAATGGCTGGAAGCTGTGTCAGACCAAGACTATAACAAGCTCTGACTTGCCCGTGCTCCCCAGAGTCCTCTAACCAAGTCTCAGAAAACAAGCATGACCAAGAATTATAACAAGCTCTGACTTGCCCGTTCTCTAGCTACCTGTACTTTGGCTTGCCTCGTGCTCTGACTCGCCCGTACCTTGGCTACCCTATTGGTTATAGACATTCTAGCACTTAGGCTTTACATAAGTTTAGATTTCCTAAGTTTTGACTTT
>CAVFPF010000067.1:0-61374 GCA_963624265.1 bacterium
TATTTCTGACCAGGAGACACCTTGCCATCAAGCCTCTCTTCAAGCCTTTGACTGACGAATCTTGATTTGGGTGACGCATTGACGAAGTCAGGACACTAGTGATTATATATATATATTAAAAAATTTCTTTTAATCATTCTTAACATTTTCTATTTCTCATTCTACACCCCTATGGGTCTTTGGGTAAGAACACTGACATTGGGCAAGAGACAAAAGTGATGTTGCGGAAAATCGAACTGTAACGCGTAACGTAACGCATCGTGCTCCTTCCGATATCCGGTTTTCTCTGGCAAAGCGTCGTACACCCAGACACACCCACGCGTGTGCGTGTTCCCGGCTTGTCGTTCTCGAGGGGGCTTGCTCTTCATGAGCCCGGTTCTTTGGAGTCTTGCTCTTCATGAGCCCGCGATAAAGCAACCAGCTCCGTGAGCGGAAATTACGTTTTGCAAACGGCAAAAATTATTTTACACCCTCGAAAAATTGCGGTTTCCGGTGTTTTCGCCCCGATTTTGCAGATTTTCCCCTTATCACATGCAGATTTTCCCCATATCACACCAAAAAGTTTGGAGATGTCGCAAAAAGTGATTATCTTTGCAGCGTCGTTAGAAAAATACGGGGTGGAAGCGCGCCCACTCTGCCTGACTCGAGCGACAAACATGAGCCGATGACAGACGCTGACTGAACCCCAAGTGAAACCCCTAAACAAGATTACGACAATGAAACTCCACAACACACATAACCTGACCCTCAAGACCTGGATGACGGCCGTCGTCCTCAGCCTGATAGCTGTCGCTTTGCAGGCCCGCGACCTCATGGCCGAAGCCCAAGCCGATGTCGAGGCAGAGACCTACGCCGACGTGGAGTTCGACTCGACCCTGACGTACAGCCGCCTGCTCATCGACAGCCGTCTCGGCGACTTCTATGCCAACACGACGCTGATGGGACTGCCCGTCTACGACACCGCAGGCACACGGCTGCAGGCAGGAGGGAAGAAGCTCAAGTTCGACTACGTGCCCGGTCTCGTGGCCAAGGCCGTCATCGAAGCCGCCGACTACTACCGCGACTCGACGTTCGCACGTCCCTGGTTCCACTCGGTCGAAGACTATGCCTGCACGTTTGCGGCATCAGTCCCCACTACGGGCGGCAGTCTCGACAACCTCAATGCGGCCAAGATGTACTGCACGCTCTACGACATGACCGCTCCCGACGGAGCCTTCGCTAGCGTGGCCGACACAGCCACCCACAACGTGGCGCAGACCGCGATGCAGAGAGCCGTGCAGGGCCTAAAGGACGCCAATACGACCTACGTCATCAAGCCAACGACGAGCGAAGACGCCGCCGGCGGATGGTGGCACAAGAAGGGTTATCCCAACCAGATGTGGTGCGATGGGCAGTATATGGGCCCCGCCTTGCTCGCCGCGCTGCAGCACTACGGCTACCATATGGACAGCGACTCGGCCGACTGGCAGACGATAGTGCGGCAGTTCGACATCACCTGGCACTATCTGTGGGACCCCGACCAACGGCTTCTGTGGCACGCCTTTTCGGCCGACCCTATGGGCAGCGCGGCCTCCTGCTGGGCCGACCCCGTGACGGGACGCTCGGCTGAATACTGGGGCAGAGCTTGCGGCTGGTACATGCTTGCGCTGGTCGACGTCATCGCCCTGATGCCCGCAGGCATCGACTACCGTCCCACGCAGCCGTCGCTTGCCGCCTACAGCACCGACTGCAGAGAGCGCCTCAGCCAGTACCTCGCCCTACTGGCCCAGGGACTGAAGGCCCGCCAGGACACCGCTACGGGATGCTGGTACCAGCTTTTGGCCCACGACGGCACCTTCTCAGCCTCGTCGTATGGAGGCAAGACCTACAAAGAGACCTTCAACTACCTCGAGTCGTCGGCTTCGGCCATCTTCACGGCCGCCTACCTCAAGGCCATCCGGCTCGGACTGCTCGCAGCCGACGAGTATCTGCCCATGGCGCGGCGGGCCTACCGCGGACTGGTCGAGGAGTTCGTGAAGCGCAAGGCCGACGGCACTTACACCCTGGTGAACAGTTGCGCCTCGGCAGGATTGGGCGGCAGCAACAAGCGCGACGGCTCGGCAGCCTACTACCTGCTGGGCAGCGACGTGAAGCGCGTCACCACCTACACGGAGGGCAAGGTGCTCGGAGCTTTCATCCTCGCCTCGGTCGAGTATGAGCGCCTGCAACAGGCCTCGCACACAGAACCATCGTCCTTGCTGACGATAGCCGCCGACGCAGGCCCGGGTTCTATGGGCCGTAACGCCGCAGCGAACGCTCCGGCACAAGGTGCACAAGGCAAGGGCCCGCAGACCTACACGCTCTCGGGAGTGGCTGTGCGAGGTCCGGTCAGCGGACTTGCCGTGGACGGCGGACGGGTCGTTGGTCGATTTTTTCCGGCCGTTGGTCGATAAAGTTTGGCAACAATCGCGGTTTTGCCCTATCTTTGCAGCGTCAAAAACACGAAACACACGTTTTGGGACGTTAATAAAATAGGGAACATAAAGGGACGCTCTCCGCATCGGAAAGCGCCCCTTTATAATTATCACTTGGGCGGATAGAGTTTCAGCACTTCGCATACCACGTAGTTGCTGCCGCCCACGAAGACGGCGTCATGGGGCGAGGCAGCGGCCATAGCGGCCCTGTAGGCATCGGTTATGGAGGGAAAGCACTCGCCCTCGAGGCCGAAGGGTTGGGCCATGGCCTGCAGCTCTGTGGCGGGCAGAGCGCGCGGGGTGGGCGCCTGGCAGAAGTAGTAGTGCGCCTGGCTGGGGAGTTGCTTCAAGACGGCTGTGATGTCCTTGTCGCGGACCATGCCGAACACGATGTGCAGCAGTCCCGTGCCCGTGTCGATAAGGTGTTGCAGCTGCCTGCCGAGATAGGCAAAGCAGCCTTCGTTGTGGCCCGTGTCGGCTATGACGAGCGGGGAGGAAGCCTGCAGTGTCTCCCAACGGCCGCGCAGGTGGGTGAGTGTCAGCACATCGCGCATGCCGTCGTGGAGCTGTTGCTCAGAAATCTCGAACCCGCACTCGCGCAACTGGTGCACGCACGTCAGCACCGTGTTGGCATTGTGCGGCTGGAAGTCGCCCATGAGGGGCGATACGAGCGTGCCGTCGCTCAGCGTCTCATACTCCATGTGGTCGGTGCAGTCGTTCACCCATAGCACCTGCCTGCACGTGTCGGCCCACACGAGGGGAGCCTGCACCTGTTCGGCTTTGGTCTTGAGCGTGAAGCGCACCCGCTCGTCGGTACATTCGCCCACGACGCAGGTCACGCCGCGCTTCATGATGCCGGCCTTCTCGGCAGCTATCTGTGGCAGGGTGTCGCCCAAAAGCTGCATGTGGTCGAACGAGATGTTGGTGATCAGGCAGAGTTCGGGGGTGATGATGTTGGTGCTGTCAAGCCGTCCGCCGAGTCCGACTTCGACGACCGCCACGTCGACCTCTTTGGCCGCAAAGTAGCTGAAAGCCATCATGGTGGCCAGTTCGAAGAACGACGGCTGCAGGTCTTTGAGCACCTCATACTGGTCGGCCACCCAACGCACCACAAAATCGTGGTCGACGGGCTCGCCGTCCACGCGGATGCGCTCGTCAAAGTCGAGCAGGTGAGGCGACGTGAAGAGTCCGACCCTGTAGCCTGCCCGCTGCAGTATGCTGGCCAGCGTGTGGCTGCAACTGCCCTTGCCGTTGGTGCCAGCCACATGGATGGTGCGGTAGAGGCGGTGGGGATGGCCGAGCAGCGTGTCCATCGCCTCGCACCGTTCCAGTCCGGGCTTGTAGGCATGTGCGCCCTGTGTCTCGAAGACGGGCAGCTGGGCGTAGAGAAACTCGAGTGTCTCTTGATAGGTCTTCATTGTTTTTATCTCGCTTTTCTTTCTCTTTTCTGAATCTTTCTCCGAATCTTCTCTTGGAAGTTCTCTCTCTTCCGAAACTTCTCTTTTCCGAATCCTCTCTTATAGAAGTTATCTTTCTCTTTACCGATTCTTTATGCTTCTCTATTTCCGAAGTTTCTCAAGGTCAAAGCCGCCCTGCATTTATTTGAGCGGAATGAGCTTGACAGAGCCGTTTAGTCC
Organism: bacterium; assembly: GCA_963624265.1. GTDB lineage: Bacteria > Bacteroidota > Bacteroidia > Bacteroidales > UBA3663 > Liminaster. The sequence continues at coordinate 4,091 of CAVFPF010000067.1, forward strand.
GCAAGGCACAGTGCCCCACCACGTGTAGTCGTTGTATTTGGGGTCCTTGTGATAGCCGGGCAGCACGGCTATGTTGGCGTCCTTGAAGATGCGCCAGGGCTTGCCGTCGCGGTCCATTTGGGCCACATAGTTGGCGCACAGACCCGTGACTTCGACCCGTATCTCGTTGCGGCCGGACTTGAGGTACTGACCCACATGGAGGCGGTAGGGGACAGAGAAGGCCGTGCCCGCATCGTGGCCGTTGACGTACACGTGAGCCGACTCGCGCACATCGCCCAGGTCGAGCATCCAGTCGGTGTAGTCCGAGCGGAGCATTTGCTCGCGGCTGAGGCGAAGGGTGGTCGTGTAGGTCACGGTGCCTTTGCTGTTCTTCAGAGCGTCAATGTCGGTCCAGGGCTTCAGCGGCGAGTTCTTGTAGCGCGACTTGGCGCTGCTGTCGGTCCCTTCGAGCTGGGAGGCGTCGAGCGTCCAACGCAGGGCGGTGAGGTCGATGGCAGCCCCGTCGACGGGCGACATATAGGACCAGTCGGCGAGAGTGGCATCGTGTGTCTTGAGGGCGTCGGTCGAGAGGTCGCTATAAGTCTGCAGGATGCAGCTCTCGCCGCTGGCCAGCTGAAGGCGGACGTAGCTGTGGCCGTCCCGTTGCTCGACGGGAACAACGCCTCGGCGCCCCGTCAGCGGGTCAAAGAGGATGGCAGCGCGGGCTGGTACGCCCAGCTTGACTTGAGCGTCGACATCGCTCTCCTGCAGGCAGGAGATGAAATAATGGTGGCCGGTGGGGTTGGCGCGCCGTATGCACTTGAGTCCCTGTTCGCTCTTCATGGCCTCGGGCTCGATGCCCGTCAGCATGGCCAGACCCTCGGCATAGGTGTCGGCCTCGAGGACGTGGCCCTTCAAGGCCTCGCGTATTTCCTTGAGTTCGCCCATACGAGCCTCGCGGTTGTAGAGTCCGGGCACCTGGTCGGGAATGCCGTCGACGAAGAGGATGGTAGCGCCCTTGTCGGCCAGCTGGCTGAGGTGGCGCAACGTCTCGGACTTGACGAACCGCACGCCTGGCAGAACGAGCGCCTTATAGCGGGCGCCGCCCTCGGTGACCAGACGTCCGTCGCCGTCAAGGTGCACCTTACGGAGCATGCGGTCGGAGACGTAGTCCATGTCGTAGCCCGAGTGGTAGATGGTGTTGACGGCCTCGACAAAGCGCGGGGCCCTTTCGCCCATGCCGTGGATGGCGAACATCAGGAGGCGGCCGCCGTTCTCGTACCACGCGTCGTAGACGGGCATATAGACGAGCAGGTCGTTGTCGGGCTCGCCATACTGCATGAAGCTCTGCACGCGGGTCATGTACTGGAAGAAAGCCGGTGCGTCGCGCCAAATCGTGTTGATGGGCGACATCTCCATCGAGGCGTAGAAGAGGTGGCCGGGCCAGGGAGCATCTTGCGGCGAGTAGGTCGTGCCGTGGAAGTAGCAGTGATTGACGCCGCCTATCTGCATGAGGTCAAAGTCGGGTTTGCATTGGCTCAGCGACGTGCGGAAGTGCTCGGTGAGCCACGTGAAAGTCTCGCTCGAGGTGATGGGCTTGCCGGTCACGTGGGCGGCCGACGAGGCGTATTTGAGCATGGAGAGGTCCGAGTCGTTGTGCCTCCACATAGAGTCGGTGCGCAGGCCCTTGATGTTGAAGTCGCTCAGGCCATAGCTCTCGATTTCGGGGATGTCGACGGCAGCGTAGACGTCGAGCAGGTCGGCCGGCGAACCGTGTGCCTGGTTGCGCACCGTGCTGCCCAGACCGTGTGCCCACTGCGCCCACGTCTTGGTGAAGACATCGAGCAGCAGGTCGGACATCGTCTCGCGGTAGTCTTGTACGAGCAGGGCGTGGTCGGGCGCCTTGGGGTCGAGGAAGGCGGGCAGGTGGTCCTGCAGCCGGTATCCGCGCCGTGCCTCAAACTCCTGCAGCATGCCGGGTGTCCAGTCGGCACCATAGACTTCGTACGAGTCGTTGAAGAACGTGTTGGGCACCTGGGTGCCGTTCTGCTGGAACGCCTTGGTGAAACGCTCGAAGTAGTGGTTGACGGCCTTGGGGTTGAGGTGGTCCATGACGTAGCCCGCGCCGCCCGGTGCAGCGCGCTTGACGGCCTGCCGGGTGTGGCTGTGGTAGAGGGCCACACAGAGCGTGTCGCCAAAAGTCCACACACCCTCGAGTTCGGGCTTGTCCTTGAGTTCGCGGTCGGTGAAGGCAGGTTCTTCCTCGCCCTTGCGCCACACGTGGTAGGCGAGCTTGGAGGCCGCCTCGTCGAGCGTCACCTCGGGGCCGCCGAAGGGCCAGCCCGTGCCGGTGTTCATGTCGACCAGGATGCCCAGCCGCTTGCCCTCGGCCTCGGTGTGTCCGAGCATGCGCATCCAGCGCGGCGATAGGAAGTCTATTTCGCGGCTTTCGTTTCCTTTGACGCCATAGATGGGGGTAATCTCCACGGCTCCGATGCCTGCCTTGGCGTAGCTCTCGAGGCAATAGGTGAGGCCAGCGCTGTCGACGGCTGAGCCCATCCACCACCAGCGGGTGCCGGGTTTGGCTTCCGGCTTGACCTCGGGCCAACCGGTAGATTGTGCATTACAAAGAGCCGCAAGGGTCATCCCGGCGGCCACAAGAAGTGCCTTCGTTGTTGTCATTATTTGTCGGTATAAGTAGTGTGAGTGTTATGTCTGTGCCGGAGGGTTTTGTCCGTGCCGGCACGGGTTGAATTTGGCCGGTGCGGTCATTTGGCCGGAGCCTGGAGTTTGCGGCTGCCGCTGCCCTGTTCGCCGGGCGAGAGCTTGTAGACCTCCGAGCCGCAGAGCAGGAAGCATCCGATGCCGAAGTCGTCGAAGTCGGGTATCTTGTCGTAGAGCGTAGGCTGCGACTCCTTGGGCTCTTTGCCCGTGCCCTGCTGGAATCCGAGCATGCCGTCGTCCTGGTGCACGGCTTGAGTGACCATGGCGTTCCAGGCTTTGGCTATAATAGGCATATATTCGTCGGCCTTGACGTAGCCGTGACGCACAGCCCAGGCCATTCCGTAGACGAACATCGAGGTGCCGGTCACCTCCATGCCGCCGTAGTCGAGCGGGTCGTCGAGCGAGCAGTTCCACGTGCCGTCGTCACGCACGCGGCCCTTGAGGCTCTTGAGCATGGCGAGGAGGTCTTTCTTGTATTGCTTGTAGTAGGGCGACGAAGCGGGCAGTTCGTCCATGACACGGCATAGGGCAGCTACGACCCATCCGTTGCCGCGGCTCCAGTAGCACTGCTTGCCCTGCGGGGTCTGGTAGGGAGGGTTGAAGTCCATGTCGCGCCACCAAAGGCCGTCGGCAGCATTCCACAGTCCGCCGTCGAACTCGTCGCGCGTATACATATACATCTCGTGCGCCTTGTCCCAATAGGCCTCGTTGCCGGTCGTCTTGCCCAGTTTGGCAAAGACGGGCATTCCCATCTGAATGGCGTCGATCCACCACCAGTCGGAGCGGTCGGGGGTGTTGAGATACATGTTGCAGTTGGCGATGGTCGGGGTGAGCTTGTACGGCTCGGGAGCCAGGCGGTACATGTCGATGTAGACCTGCTCGCAGCAGTAGTCGTCGGCATCGCGCGTGGTGGCGCCGTTGCGGGCCGTCCACTTGTGGAACTCACACCACTGGCTGGTGTAGTCGTAGTACTTCTGCCGGGGCGAGATGCTGTAGAGGGCCATCAGTCCCTCGTAGTACACGGCACGCGTCCAGAGGTTGGAGGGGCGGTATTTACCCTTGCCGAACGAACGGACCGTCGGGTCGGGATGGCGCTCCATAAACCAGTTGTTCACTTTCTCCATCTGCTGGAGGATGTCTGCCCGTGAAGGCAATTCAGCCTGCCCGGCCATAAGGGAGGCTGAGCAGACTGAAAGGGCTATGGTAGTCAATAGTGTTCTCATCAAGATACTCTTATAATAGAGAGTGAGTGTGTTAGTGAGTGTGTGCAAAAAGGGAAGGGGTTCGCTTAGAAGAGCTTGGCGGGATAGACACCCGTGTCGTGCAGTTCCTTGAACTTGGCCACAACGGCCGGACGGTCGGTGGCATAGGTTACGCCGAACCACTTTGACGGGGTGTCGAGCACGCGGCAAGTGGCCTTGCCCGAGTTGATGAGCGTGTCGATGACGAGCGGGATGAAGAACTCTGACTTCAGCTCCTGGCCGTGCTCCTTGAGGAACTCGACGAAGCACTGCTCCGAGTAGCGGAAGTAGTCGGGCGTGAGAGCCCACATGTTCATGCTGACGGGAGTGTTCTCGGCCAGCTCCTCTTTGCCTTCGGGCTCGATGAAGCGAATCTTGCCGTCGTCCTCGCGGATGATTTTGGTGCGCTCGGTGACCTTGGTGAGGAAGCCCTCGGCGTTGGTCTCGCACACGCCGCGTGCTACGGTGCCGCCCTCCGAAAGAGTGTTGCACACGCGATAGCCAACCATGGCGTAGTGTCCTTCAGTGCCCTCGATGCTGGTGAGGTAGTCGGCGAGGACCTTGAACGACTCGCGCCCATAGTAGTCGTCGGCATTGATTACGGCAAAAGGCTCGTTGATAACGTCCTTGCCCATGAGGACGGCGTGGTTGGTGCCCCAGGGTTTCTCGCGCCCTTCGGGCACGCTGAAGCCCTCCGGCAGATTGTCGAGGTCCTGGAAGCAAAGTTCGACGGGGATGCGTCCCTCGTACTTTGAGACAATCTTGTCGCGGAAGTCCTGCTCGAAGACACGACGAATGACGAATACGACTTTGCCGAACCCTGCCTGAATGGCATCGTAGATGGAATAGTCCATGATGGTCTCGCCGTTCGGTCCCAGACCGTCAAGCTGCTTGAGTCCGCCGTAACGGCTACCCATGCCAGCTGCAAGCACAAATAGTGTTGGTTTCATTGTTTTTTTGAATCAATTGTTAGTATTTTCGCTTATTGTATTAAATACCCGGTTGGTGAAGTTTGTCAGGTTATTTGACCGCGAAAGTACATTTTTATCCGCTAAAAAACAAGATAAACGAGACGAAAATTGAAAAATGAGGCAAAAAAAACATTTTTTTGACCAATTATGGCCGGAGATATTAAAAAAAACACTACATTTGCATCGTCGAATGAAAAGCGACAAAACTCAATCTTAGTAGCCATCACTAAAACAACAATGCCTATCGGACAAACTTTACGCTTTAACCAAAACTGAAGTTCAGATGAAAAACCTCTCTGATGAAAGCCTTGCCGCTTTCTATATACAGGGTAAGAATGAAGCGTTCGATGAGCTGTTGTCTCGCTACAAGAACAACGTTTATGCATATCTCTATAGCGTCGTCCAAAACAAGGAGGTGGCTGAAGATATGTTCCAGGACACTTTCGTCAAACTCATAGTATCGCTCAAGGAGGGTCGCTATCAGGAAAGCGGCCGCTTCGTGGGATTCTTGTTCCGCATCTGCCACAACGTCATCATCGACTACTACCGCCGGCAGCAGGCGCAGCAGACCTCGCTGGCTTGCGACGTGGACTACGACATCTTTGCCAGCAAGAACCTGTGCGGTGACGACTTGAGCAGCAGCGTCGAGGACACGATGGCCCATCGCGACATGATGAAGGACGTGCGCCACATCATCAAGTTCCTGCCCGAAAACCAGCAGCAGATTATCTATCTGCGTTTCTATAAGAACATGCCCTTCAAGGACATTGCCGACCTGTTGGGCATCAGCATCAATACGGCCCTCGGACGGGTGCGCTACGCCATTTTCAATATGCGCAAGCTGGCCGATGAGCACAACATCTCGCTCGAAATTTAAGCGCCTTGCCTGAGGGTGAGGCTGCCGGCCCGAGTCGGGTCACTTCTTCTTCACAACGGATATCCGAGACTTTGATAAAATAATCCGTGGCTTTGACAATAAAGCCGCGGATTGTTCGTTCTTTATGTGAAGTCCGACAAAGACTGGCCCGAGGCCTTGTCCGCGGCAGGTCAGACACCGATGGGTGCTGAACCGGGCGGAAGGCTTGACAGAAGTCTGACGGAAAGTTTGACCAAAACCATATTGCCTATGCAACATCGTTCTACTCCTTCCATCAACGCCGCTTCGGAGAATGCCTCCTCTCGGCAATTCGGCCCAAGCCAAGAGTCAATATGTATGCTGCAGATGTTTGCCAGAACATACAAGTCTATGGGCCTGAAAGAGCGTCGGCTCGATAAACGTCCTTTTGCCTAAAAGCCTGAAAGAGCGTTGGTTCGATAAACGTCCTTTTGCCAAAAGAGCTTAAAAGAGCGTCGGCTCAATAAATGTTTTCTGGCCTGAGAAGCCGTCCAGATCAGTCAGGCGGATTCCCTGTTCCAGGTGCAGGAGCCCGATGTGCGAGATGTTGCCGGTCTCGAGCAGCCGCATTTCGGGTTCGGGCTTGTCTGCCGGTTTCCTATCCTTTTTTTCTTCCAGCAGAGGGGTTGTGTCGTCGCTCCCCCTCTGCGGTGCGACAAGCATATAGTAGTCTGTCGCCTTAGAACTTGCCTTGAGGGCAAGATGCAGTTCGGTGCGCGCCTTGAGTTCGTCGACGAATGCCGTCAAACCGCCCTGGTCAGCGTATTCGGCGTGCAGTCGCGTGGTGATGGGTTGGAAAAGCACGGGCGGCATAAGTCCGGCTTCGGTCTTCGAGCTGAGATAGGTGTCGGCTTCGCGGGAGGCTGCCCTCCTGACGCGGGCCAGCAGGTCGCCGGCATCGACTATGGGGCTCTCTGCGTCGAAGAACAAGCGGACCACCTGGCGGCTTGCTTTGGCAAAGTAGCCGGCGTCGTCGGCCACGCTGCGGACGGCCGTCTCGACCTGCTCCCGGCTGTAGGGGTCGAGCAGCTTGGCGGGGTCAGCCTCGGCGGTGTCCTTGTCGCACGAGGCGAGGGCGGCTTCAAGCAGAGACTTCTTGTGTTCGCACTCGTCGACCATGGCGAGCACCGACGGGATGAGCTCGTTGAGGAGCTGGATGGCGAAGGAATAGCCGGCCACGTAAGTGCGCTGTATGTACCAGTCGGTGAGCTGCCCGACATAGTCGGTGAAGAGCGAGTCGTCTTTCTTGATGAGACGCGTAAACATTTTCATCCCTTCCCACTTTTCGGCAATCTCCTGCAGGCGAGTCTCTATCCAGGCCACCCGTTCGTTGGTCTCTGTAGCCGACTCCTGCAGTTTGAGGACTTTCTGCTGCAGGAGGTTGACGATGCTGCGCAGGATGTGTTTCTGCATCTCGGGTGTGTAGGCCTGTTTCTGCACCGTCAGGCGGAACTCGCGCGCGATGATGTCCATAATGGCTTCGACGTAAGCGGCGCTTTTGCTGCTTTGCAGCTGGAAGAAATAATCCACGCCAGTGCCCCTGAACTTGCTCTTATAGTAGGCTTCGGCGCATTGACGGATGGCTTTTGTCCACCCCGTGCGCGGGATGTCGTTGAGGTTGCGCGAAGCTTTGCCTATACACTCGGTCCAATAGACGTCCACTTTGTCCCAGTTCTGGCTGCGTTGTCCTTCGCGCACGTCGAACAAAGTATCTTCGCGCAGGCAGATGCGGGCGTCCTGGAGCGGGAGCAACGACAGGATGCGTTCGGCCTCTGCATGGCACTCTGCCTTAGTAGCGCCATTGTCCACCGAGGCGTAGCGCAGCAGAGTTGTAGTGTAGAGGCGGTGGAAGTATTCCTGCACGGCACTCTCCGGCCATGTGACGGACGAGGCTCCGAAGGCGGCAAAGACCGGAGGCCATCCGTTGCCGGGGTCTTCGCTCGAAGAAAAAGCCGGGTCGATGACGCCCGCAGCGGCAAAGAGGGACTCCTCTTCCTTTATATTGTTATGGCAAGTGGGGTGCGGCCCGTCGAACGGGATGCCGAAGCGTATGGTCTCGCACAGAAAGTCGGCCAACGACTGCTGCGTCTTGTCGTGATAGAGGAAAGCCAGGTTGACCAGCGCGAAGTCGCGATACTCGGTGACAGCATTGCTGACCGCAGCGAGATTGTCCCATACGGTCTTGGTCCGGGCGGCATTGCACTCGTCGGGCTTGGGCAGCAGCGAGTAGGAGAGAATGCGGTAAGCCGCGCCCGGTTTGGGCAGAAAGAACTGACGGACCTGGCGTGCGGTCTGCACGATGTTGGCTCCCGCTCCCTTTTGTCGGAAGTCGGCACACAGATGGAACGTAATGTCACCCCGCCCGTTCTTGCCCTTGCGCTGCAGGTTGGAGACTTCGTGCAGCAACTCCCTCTCCTCAAGCGGATGGCCAATGAAGAGCAACGCCACGTCACGCCTGTCGTCGGGTGATTGCGAAAACTGCTTGTAGACGGCATTGTCCAGCCGTGACTGACCATAGTCAAGGAATATAATCAAGTGCTTCATTCCGATCTCTTTCTCACGCGTTCCTCTCATCCTTGTATTCTTTACTAATCTCTATAATACCTAAACCCGGCACTAAATGCCAGGTCCACGATGAAGGACTTTAAGTTCTTCTCATTTCTATAATATTTAGCACTAATTGCTAAGCTCAAGTCATTGCCGTAAGCACGTTGATGACATAGTCGCCCACCTTCTCGCACTCGTTGATGAGGTCCATAAAGTAGGTGCTCTGCAAGTAGGTGTCTTTGTCCGACGACTCCTTGTTTTCCAGTATCTGGTTGCGGAGCTGCGAACGGAAGTTGTTGATTTCGTCCTCGTAGTTGTAGGCCTTGAGGAGCGACGGCTCGGGCAGGTCTTCCTTCTCAATGCATTTGAGCATGTGCACCAATGCGGCGTCGGTGAGCGAAATCATCTTGCCGATGTCCACTTTCTCTTCTTCGGAGAAGTAGATGCGCTGTTCGCTCTTCTCCTTGAGCGTGCAGGCCAGGTGGTAGATGCTGTCGGCGATGCTCTCGAGTTCGTCAATCATCTTATAGAGTCGGCGCGAGAGGAGTTCGCTTTCGTTGCTGAGGCTCTTGGGATTGATTTGGTTGAGGAACGAGGCGATTTCGTTTTCGGCCTTGTCGCTCTCTTGCTCCAGGTCGCGGACCTTCATGTAGAGTTCCAGCTGACGCTCGGAGCCCAGCGGCTCGTTGAGCATGGCGCGGATGTAGCCAAACATCTTGTACGTCTCCTCAGCGTAGCGGCATGTCTCTTTGCGCACTTGCAGCAGGGCAAGTTCGCCCGAAGCGATGAGACCCTTGTCGAGGTAGAGCATCTTGAAGGCTTCGTTCTTCGTCTTATGCTCGGGGATGAGCTTGGTAACGATGATGACGAACTGCTTGGTGAAGCCCAGCATAACGCACAGGTTGATGATGTTGAACGCCGTATGGAATAGGGTCATTCCCATCGACACGTTGGCAACATTGTGCGGGTCGCCAAAGCCGAACTCTCCGCAGAGCCATGTGATGAAGTTGCAGAAAGGATAGTAGAGCGACAAGGTCCAAACGGTGCCCAGCACATTGAAGAGCAGGTGACCCATGGCCGCCCGCTTGGCCATCGTGTTGGCGGAAAGGGAGGCGAGTACCGGGGTGATGCAAGTGCCGATGTTGGAACCCAGGACGATGGCGCATCCTATCTCGAACGAAATCCAGCCGCTCGTGCACATGAGCAGGGCTATGGTGAAAGCTGCACTCGACGCCTGCACAATCATGGTCAGCAACATGCCGATGATGAGGAACAGCACTATCGAGCCGAAGCCCATCGAAGCGTATTTGCTCATGCCGTCCAATACGGCGGGATAGTTGGAGAGGTCTGGAACGGAGTTTTTCAGAATCTCCAACCCGAGGAAGAGCAACGCAAAACCGATGATGAACTCTCCCCAGGAGTTCTTTTTAGAATGTACGGAGTTGAAGAATGGCAGCGATATGGCAATCAGGGGGAACACATACATCGCGATATCAAACTTGAAGCCGAAAACGGCGATAATCCACGTCGTGGCCGTCGTACCTACGTTGGCGCCCATGATGACTGCCATGGATTCGGCCAAAGTGATGAGCCCGGCATTGACAAAGCTGACTATCATCACAGTAGTTGCAGACGAAGACTGAACCAGAGCGGTCACAATCACGCCCGTCAGCATGCCCGTAAAGCGGTTGTTGGTCATCGCGGCAAGGGTGGTGCGCAGTTTGTCGCCTGCGATTTTCTGCAGTCCCTCGCTCATCAGCTTCATGCCGTAGAGGAAGAGCCCGACTGAGCCGATAAGTGTCAATAAGCCAATGATAGTACCCATTTTTCAGAAGTGTATTAGTGATTATAGATATATAATAGTGAAGATTCTTTGTCTGTTACTTTTATATATATAAGTGTGAAGACTTGTTCTATATAAGTGAAGCCTCGTTGTCTGCTTGCTCCTAGGTTGTGATTCGTTATCTGAGTGTAGGCTTGCCGTGTATACGGGCCACAACGTCCCGGTAGGTCTTGCCGACTGCAACCCTTGTCCCGTCTTTGAGCGTCAACTCCTGAGCACTGGTGCCAACGACATAGTTGATATTGACGATGTAGGAGCGGTGCACCCTGACAAACGCGGCTTTGTCCAACTGGTCATCGAGATTGCGGAGCGTGCACAACACCATGCGGCTTTGACCATCGGCAGTAACAATCCGGACATAGTCCTTGACAGACTCAACATACGTGATGTCGGCCATTGGGATAATCTCGTTTTTTCCGTTCGCCCGCACGGAGAGGTTGGCGGAGTGTACTTGCCGGTCGAGCGCCTTGAGCCTAATGGACTCTTTGGCCTTGCAAACGGCGGTCTGCAGACGTTCGAGGGTGTAGGGCTTGAGCAGATAGTCGGACACCTGTAGCCGGAACGAATCAAGCGCATACTGATCGAAAGCGCTCGTCACGATGACCTCTACATCGCGAACCCTTTCCATAACCTCCATGCCGGTCATTCCGGGCATCTGTATGTCAAGGAAGAGGATGTCGGGTTTCTCGCGCATGATGGCAGCCAGTGCGGAAACCCCGTTGTCGAAGGTGGAGATGTCGCCGCCCTCTCCAATCTTCTCGAGCAACAACCGGGTTTTGGCCGCTGCAAGAGGTTCGTCTTCCGCAATGTAAATCTTCATACTATACTGCCAAGTGTTTGTTCTAGAAGAGACCTATTCTACTCCTACAGAAGATTGTCTCTATACTAACAAAGAGGCTTCGGACAAAACTAATCCTTTCGGTCTTATCATAAGACTGCGGGACCGTTTTGTGGTCATTGATTTTCGAGGACTCTTTTTACTACCGAGTCAGGAGCAATGCCCCACAGACATTCGTAGTTTCCTTTCTTGCAGGGTTTGTTGCCATAGACGGAGCAAGGTCTGCACTCCAAAGGCAAGGAAACGACATCGTCGGGGCTTTGCCGATAACCGAGAAATCCCGACTTGATGTCCGTGGCTCCCCAGATGCTTACCACCCGACATCCGACCAATGAGGCCAGATGCATGTTGGCCGAATCCATTGACACCATACAATCCAGGCGAGACATAAGCCGAAGGTCGTCGGCCAGCGTTTGCTTGCCCGCCGTGTTGGTAATCCGCTTGGGGTAGAGACTTGTCCAGCTCTCAAGTTCCTGGGCTTCGTTCGGTCCGCCGAAGAGATAGACGTGGACGTTGTTCCTCTGATTCAGCAGTCCACCGATGACCTTGAACATAAGCTCCTTGGGGTATATTTTGCCGGCATGCTGCGCAAAGGGAGCAACCCCGACGGCATATTCTCCCTCCACTTTTTCAGAAGCGAGGGGGACGGGTGTGAAATCAAGTGAAACGGGGAAACCGAGTTCGGCGAAAACATCACAATACCGCTCAAAACTGGTCTTGAGCTGGCGGGAAATGCGATGCTTGACAAGGTCTTTCTTTTCTTTGCGCCCTTTGTAGATGGAAGCCGAACGCTGCAAGCTTCTTCCCAAAGCATAGCGGAGGCCAAGCCATCGGGTGCGGAGAACATCGTGCAAGTCGGCCAAGGCATCGAAATGCTCGAGACAGAGCTCGCGGTAAAGTTTGTTGAGACCCGCAATGCCCGGATATTCTGTTTTGGGATTGACACCGCGTACCTTGAGGTTGGCGAGGTCGGGCAAAATGGTCTGATATATTTTGGCGCCCATCCGGTTGGTCAGCACGGTGACGTCCAGGTTTGGGTATTGTCGGCACAACGAAGCTACAACGGGCACCGTCATAGCTATGTCTCCAAGAGCGGAAAACCGTATGACCAAAAGTTTCTTAATCATTTCTTGCCGTAGAGGACAGGATTCAACTGCGGATCGTTGTACATCTTCATCTGCTTGTAGACCTTCATATACTTGCGGCCTGCAGCGATGTCATCGAGCAGCTGATCGATGGCAGACGAGAGGTCTTGGCGCTGAGTGAGCAGTACGGAGAGTTTGTCATGACATTTGCCGCGTTGCACCTCGTCGGTGTCCGTCCGGTTGGCCTCTATCTGCATGTGGTAGATTTTGAGGAAGAGGATGGAGAGCCTGTCGATGGCCCAAGCCGGACTCTCGGTGTTGATGGTTGCGGTGGGCAGCACCTTGACGTCCTTGTACTGGTCAAGAAAATAACTGTCGATGAGTTCGACCAGGTCCGTACGGTCCTGGTTGCTCTTGTCTATGCGGCGCTTGAGGACCAAGGCTTCGGCAGGGTCAATCTGTGGGTTGCGGATGATGTCCTCAAGATGCCACTGCACCGTGTCAATCCAGTTCTTGAGATACAGAAAATACTCGATACTACGCTCCGGATAGGGATTCTTGATGGGTGTGTCGACATTGTCTGTCTTATGGTAATCTGCAATGGATTTTTCGAAAATCGGGGTGCAAAAATCGGTAAAATTCATATCAATGTATTTTTATATGGTCGCAAATTTATAAAAAAAGTAATAGAAAAAAGCAACTTTAAGAAAAAAACATTATCTTTGTCCTGCTTTTTTTTCAAATTTATGAAAGTTTGTATTGCAGAGAAACCAAGTGTTGCCCAAAGTATAGCCAATGTTTTGGGGGCTAACCACAGGCAACAGGGATATTATGAAGGTAATGGATATCAGGTCACTTGGACGTACGGACACCTGTGCGAATTGAAGAATCCGGAGGAGTATACGCCCTTCTGGAAACCATGGGCTGAAAGCCGCTTGCCGATGATACCGCAAACCTTCGGAATCACTCTGAAGGACGACGACGGCATCCGGCGCCAATTTGCCATCATTGCTGACCTCTACTCCAAGGCCGACGAAATCATCAATTGCGGTGATGCAGGCCAGGAAGGCGAATTGATACAGAGATGGGTGATGCAGAAGGCGGGCATTATTTACAGTAGGGAACGGAACACCTACTTGCGTCCCGACAAAAAGGAGTGCCCAGTCTACCGACTGTGGATTAACTCGTTGACGGACGAAGCAATACGTGAGGGCTTCAACCATCTGCAACCACAGACAAATTACAACAATCTCTACTACGCCGGACTCAGCCGTGCAATAGGGGACTGGTTGCTCGGTATGAATGCTTCGCGCCTCTACACCGTGCGCTACGGCCACCGCGAGAAACGTCAGGTTATCAGCATCGGAAGGGTTCAGACCCCGACGCTGGCTATGATTGTGAAACGGTATTGGGAAATAGCCAACTTCGACCCCAAGCAATATTGGGAACTCAAGACGCTGTACCGGGGCGTTGTTTTCAATGCAACGAAAGGCCGGTATGAGAGTAAGGACGAAGCCGAACAGGCTATTGCTGAAATCAATGGCAAGCCTTTTACAGTCACCGATATACAGAAGAAACAAGGCAAAGAGCAGCAGCCTCGTCTCTACGACCTCACATCCCTTCAAGTGGACTGCAACCGAAAGTATGCGATGAGTGCGGACGACACGCTCAAACTGATACAGAGTCTCTATGAGAAGAAGCTTGCCACGTATCCGCGTGTGGACACATCTTATCTGAGTGACGATATCTATCCGAAGTGCCCAGCCGTACTGAAAGGTCTGTACGGCTACCAGACACTGACGGCTCCGCTGCTTGCCCCCGGAGTAAAGCTGCTGAAATCGAAAAAGGTCTTCGACAACTCGAAAGTTACAGACCACCATGCCATCATTCCTACGGGCGTGCCGGCCAATGCAATTACTCCTGACGAAAGAAAGGTCTACGACCTGGTGGCCAGACGCTTTATCTCGGTTTTCTACCCGGAGTGTGTCTTCAACACAACATCGGTGACGGGTGTGGCGGGCGATAATGTAGAAACTGGATTGCCGTTCCGTGCCCGTGGTAAGGTGATTGTCTCTCCAGGCTGGCGACAGGTGTACTCTGATTTCCAATTGGTGAGCGAGTCTAAAAAGCCGTCAGGGTCGGATGCAGCAACTGCGGGGTCGGATGCAGAGGAGGAAACTACGCTTGGAGTGTTGCCTGACTTTGTGACGGGAGAAAGCGGTCCCCACGAACCGTCCGTATTGGAGAAGTGGACCAAAGCCCCGCAGCAGTATAGCGAAGCAACCCTGCTCCGTGCGATGGAAACGGCCGGCAAACTGTGCGATGACGAGGAACTGCGCGACGCAATGAAGGAAAACGGATTGGGGCGACCTTCAACACGTGCCGCCATCATCGAAACGCTCTTCAAACGACAATATATCAAGAAAGATAAGAAAGTTTTGGTCGCCACCCAAACAGGCATCGAACTCATCGGAACCGTGCGGCAGGATTTGCTGAAGAGTGCGGAACTTACTGGATTGTGGGAGAAGAAGTTACGGCAGATTGAACGGGGCGAATACAGCGCTACAGTGTTCATCGAAGAACTGAAACAAATGGTTTGCTCGATAGTGAGCGAAGTGCTGTCGGACAACACCTCGGCGAAAGTGGCCTATGTGGACAATAACATCGAGCCGACCAAAAAAGGCCGTTCGGCTTCGGCGTCCGCCGAAAAGGGGCAAGGAAAACGCAAGGCTTCGACGAGCAAAGCCAAGGCCAAGGAGAGAAAAACGGCTGATGCGAATAAGGAGCTAAGTGCCGCAAATCCCGGTCAGAACAATCCGGCAGAAAACGTGCAAGCAGAAAACAAAGTGTATAAATATACGGTCGAGACTTTGCCGAAGGTTTGTCCGGCTTGCGGCGTGGGGAAAATCATCCGTGGACGGACTGCTTATGGTTGTAGCAATTATGCCAATGGATGTGTTTTCCGCATATCATTTGACGATGTTAAGCCAGAATAAAGTGAGGAAAAAGGTTTATTTTGTTTAAAGTTTACGCGCAAAATTGTTTTTATGAGAAAAAAAACATACCTTTGCGCTATAATGTTAAATGAAAAATCGTGCATACACTACGATATAGACCTTTTTGTTTTTTTTTGTTCGCCATTGCCGTGAGTCTTTGGCCCTCTTGTTTGTATGCACAAGGGGTCAATATGCAGACCGGGGCAGTTGACTCCATTCTGAACTCTGCCGAGCAAAGCCAAGACACTTTGGGCCTTGCTTCGGATACATCGGGCAACGCTTCGGATACGTTGGGCCTTGCACAGGACTCTTTGTCGCATGTATCGGACAGCACGTTTGTTGCGGACAGCACTTCGCAAAACCTACAATCCCCTAAGAAGAAAAAGCCGGAGGGAGGAGGTTTGACTGCCGTCGTCAACTACAAGGCCAACGATTCTCTAGTCTTCTCTATGGGCAACATCGCATGGCTCTATGGCTCGAGTCAAGTGACTTATGACGATATTGACCTTACGGCCGAACAGATTCAAATGCTCCTGGACAGCAGTCTGGTGCATGCAAACGGTGTGCCCGACACCACCGCGCAGGAGGGTAGCAATAAATTGAAGGGAGCACCGATTTTCAAGGACAAGTCGGGAGAATACGAGACAAAAAACATCTCCTACAACTTCCACAGCGCAAAAGGTTATATCACAGATGTCGTAACACAACAGGGTGACGGCTATGTCACGGGCGGAACGACCAAGAAAATGGCCAACAACGATATCTTCCTTGAGAATGGCCGCTACACGACTTGTGACTACCACGAGTGTCCGCATTTCTACATTAATCTCACAAAGGCCCGTGTGCGTCCTAAAAAGAATGTTGTGACGGGTCCTGCCTATTTGGTCGTAGCAGACGTGCCGTTGCCGCTTGCCATTCCTTTCGGGTACTTCCCCTTTACCAAGAGCTATTCGAGTGGAATCATTATGCCGACCTATGGCGCCGATATGACCAAGGGTCTGTATTTGCGCGATGGCGGATATTATTTTGCACTCAACGACTATATGGACCTCGCCTTGAAAGGCGAAATCTACACCAAAGGGTCGTGGGGTGTTTCCGCCGCCTCCAAATATGCCTGGAGGTACAAGTTCAAGGGCAACTACTCGTTTAGTTTTATCAAGACTATCACCGGCGACAAAGGAATGCCGGACTATAGCGAGATGACCAACATCCGGGCCATCTGGAGTCACTCACAAGACAGTAGGTTCAATCCCAACTTGACACTTTCCGCTTCAGTCAACTTTACAACCTCAGGCTACGAGCGCAATAACTTGACGAGCTACTACTCGTCGGACATGACCCAATCGACCAAGTCGTCGACCATCAACGCCACGTACAAGATTCCGAATTCCAACTGGACTCTATCAGCTTCTACCTCGGTGACTCAACGCACACAAGACAGCACGTTGGTCGTGCAACTCCCTGACTTGACCGTATCTATGAGTCGCCTGTATCCATTCAAGCGCAAAGTGAAGACCGGAGCCGACCGTTGGTACGAGAAGATTGCGTTGTCTTACACGGGACGTATGACCAACAGCATTACGACCAAACAAGACGAATTTAAGGACAAGTCGCTCATCAAGGACTGGAAAAACGGAATGCAACACACAATCCCGATTTCTGCCACTTTTACGTTGTTTAAGTATATCAACATCACTCCTTCGTTCAACTTTACCGACCGAATGTATACCCACAAGACTCGGCAGTTCTACGACCCTTCGATTGAGAATGCCGACGGAACTTACGGAGGAGTGGCCCGTGACACTATCTACGGATTCTACAACGTCTTCAACTATTCGACCTCTTTGAGCGCCTCTACAAAACTGTACGGATTCTATAAGCCGGCGCCATTCTTCAAGAATGCCAAACTTGTGGCGGTGCGACATTTGTTTACGCCTACGGTATCCTATAGCTACACTCCCGACTTTGGCCGAAAGAAGTACAGGAGTTGGGAGTCTTACGAGATGCCCGATGCCTCTTCCGCCACCGGATTCAAGACCGTGCAGTATTCTCCATTCAGCGGTTATACCTACGGCACAACAAGTCGGGGAAAGACCGGTTCGGTGAGCTTTTCAATCGCCAACAACATCGAAGCAAAAGTCAGGAGTGACAAGGATTCGACTGGATATAAGAAAATATCGATTATTGACAACTTGACGACAAGCATCAGCTACAATCTGGCTGCTGATTCAATGCGGTGGAGTTCGACGATTCCTGTCTCAATGGTCATTAAAATGGGCAAGAATAGTACAATGAACCTTTCCGGATCGTTCGATACGTATATGTATGGACTGACAAGCAGCGGAAGTCCGCACCATATTGACAAACCGAGATGGGAAGTCGGAAAGTTCCCCCGCTTGATGAATACGGGCTATAGCTACAGTTTCCAGCTTAACAACAAGAAACTTGCAGAGTGGTTCGGCTATGGAGACGAGTCAGAGTCTAAAGGCGACGAAACGGAGTCGGACGAATCTCTTAATGACGAGGTGAACGAAAATCTCGACCCTTCGTACGAAGAAGAGGTAAAGAAGTCAAAGAAACAGAAGTCCAACGGATCTTCGACCTATAGCAGTGACGGATATATGATCTGGAGTGTGCCTTGGTCCATGAACGTCTCTTACACAATGCGTTACGCATATAAGGATTTCAACTATAAGAAGATGGAGTATAATCTTGCGCTTACACATAGCGCAACGGTCTCCGGAAGTATTCAGCCCACGAAGAACTGGAACTTCTCCTACAACTTGACCTATAATTTCAATGACCACAAAGTCACGTACATGAATATGAACTGCTCTCGTGATATGCATTGTTGGACCTTGACCGCCTCAATGAACCCATTGGGACGTTATGCAAGTTTCCATGTCTGCATAGCCGTCAAGAGTTCGATGCTCAGTGACTTGAAATACGAAAAGTCGTCGGTATCAAGGTCTAACAAGATTGATTGGTACGATGACTAAAGCTAATGAGATAGATATGAAAGTAGCAATTGTAAAATACAATGCAGGCAACATATACAGTGTCTATTGCGCTTGCCAAAGACTAGGGGCAGAACCTGTCATTACAGACGACTTCGGTTTGCTGAAGTCCGCCGATAAGGTCATCTTCCCGGGTGTAGGGGAGGCACGAGCCGCTATGGACTATTTGAACGAAACGGGGTTAGGCAACATCATCACCCATCTCAGCCAACCTGTACTTGGCATATGTATCGGAATGCAACTGCTGTGCAGACATAGTGAGGAGGGAGATGTCGATTGCCTCGGTGTCTTCGACCTTCCCGTCGAAAGATTTCGACCAACGGACGCTTCACTTAAGGTTCCGCAGATGGGATGGAATACAATTAAGGTGTCGGACGGAGGAATGGAGTTGTTCAAAGGTGTGGACGATGACAGTTATGTTTATTACGTCCACTCCTATAGGGTTCCGCTTTGTGCTCAGACTATAGCAGTGACCGATTATTGTGGCCCCTATAGCGCTGCTTTGCACAAAGACAATTTTTGGGCAACGCAATTTCATCCGGAAAAGAGCGGTTCTGTCGGAGAGTCGGTCTTGAAGAATTTCCTGAATATGTAGTTGTAAAGAATTTATAGAACATTAAGAAAAGGGATATGATTGAATTGATTCCAGCTATAGATATTATCGATGGTAGTTTGGTGCGCCTCCAACAAGGGGATTATGACGCCAAGACTGAATATAGCCACAATCCGGTAGACGTTGCCAAACGACTGGAGAGTGTCGGCGTCAGAAGGCTCCACGTCGTAGATCTTGATGGAGCTAAAGGCGGACATATCGTCAATTACAAGACATTGGAGCAAATTACATCCAAAACCAATCTCATCGTGGACTTCGGTGGTGGAGTGAAGAGCGATGAGGACGTAAAGATTGCATTTGAATGTGGCGCTCAAATGATAACGGGCGGAAGCATTGCGGTGCAACGTCCGCAACTTTTCCTGGCTTGGCTGGAAAAGTATGGTGCCGACCACGTCATCCTGGGCGCAGATATCAAGGGCGGAAAGATAGCCGTTAGCGGTTGGCTCGAAGAAAGTGATGCCCAATGGCAAACATTCATAAAGAGCTACGTGGAACGTGGAGTTCGGAAAGTCATTTCGACGGATATTTCCAGAGACGGAATGATGACGGGCCCTTCGGTGGAACTTTACCGCGACATGATGTCCGGATTCCCTGAGTTGGAGGTCATTGCTTCGGGTGGGGTGTCTTGTATGAAAGACATCGAACGTCTGGAGGAGATCGGTGTGCCTGGTGTTATCATCGGAAAGGCTATATATGAAGGTCGGATTACATTACGTGAGATAGAAGAATATGTTAGCAAAGCGAATTATTCCGTGTCTGGATGTTAAGGACGGAACTACCGTAAAAGGTGTCCAATTCGTCAATTTCCGCAATGCCGGAGACCCAGTAATGCTGGGTAAGCAGTATAGCGAAATGGGCGCTGATGAACTGGTATATTTAGATATAACAGCTTCTCACGAAGGACGTCGTACATTTACGGAATTGGTCAAGAAGATTGCAGCGGAGGTTTCTATCCCGTTTACCGTAGGTGGTGGAATCCACGAGTTGAGTGACGTGGAGCGGCTTTTATCGGCCGGTGCAGACAAGGTCTCGATTAATAGTTCAGCCATTCAACGCCCGGAGTTGATTACTGAGATTTCCAACCGTTTCGGCGTGCAGGAGTGTGTCTGCGCAATTGACGCCCGCCTGGAGGATGACGGCGTATGGCGATGCTATCTGAATGGAGGTCGCATACCAACAGATAGAACTCTTTTCGAATGGGCGCACGAGGCGCAGGAAAGAGGTGCCGGGGAAATCCTATTTACGTCGATGAATCATGATGGTTCTAAACAGGGTTTTGCCATCGAAGCACTAGGAAAACTGCATGAAACTTTGTCCATTCCGATTATTGCTTCCGGTGGAGCTGGGTCAAAAGAGCATTTCCTTGATGCTTTCCAAAAAGCTCATGTCGATGCCGCGTTGGCCGCATCAATCTTCCACTTCAACGAAATTCCTATTCGGGAGTTGAAGGATTATCTTGCCGACAACGGCGTGTGTGTGCGCAGGGTTAATGGTTAGTACACATAAGTTAGTACATATAAAAAATATAGATGAAAGTTAGCACTTAGATAGAGACCGTGATTATTGCTTAGTTAATAGCTATAAGAGTGCGTTTACTTGGAAATATTATTTAAAAACATCAAATATAAATTTATGGAAATCGATTTCGAGAAGGGCGGCGGACTTGTTCCTGCCATCATCCAGGATGCTACAACCGATAAGGTTCTTATGCTAGGCTACATGAACCAAGAAGCGTATGAGAAGACAGTAGAAACTGGATTGGTTACGTTTTGGAGCCGTAGCCGCATGCGTCTTTGGACTAAGGGAGAATCATCAGGAAATACTCTTACTGTAAAGAAGATTCTCAACGATTGTGATAAGGATACTTTGCTTATCAAGGCTATTCCCGCAGGTCCTGTTTGCCATACGGGAACAGATACCTGTTGGGGCGAAAACAATCCTCACGATGCTGCCGATGACAAGAACAACGCTTTGCTCTTCCTTTCCACACTGCAAGATTTTATCGAAGTACGCCACAAGGAAATGCCGGAGGGAAGCTATACGACCAGCCTCTTCAAGGAAGGGTTGAATAGAATGGCTCAAAAGGTAGGTGAAGAGGCCTTGGAGTTGGTCATAGAAGCAACCAATGGTACCAATGACCGGTTGATTTACGAGGGTTCTGATATGCTTTATCACTTGATTGTCCTGCTTACAAGCAAGGGACTTCGGATAGAAGATTTGGCAGCAGAACTGCGAGAAAGGCACAATCCGGGGTGGAAGAAACACTGATTAATGCCCAAATAAAATGAGTGCTCTATCGAGTGCTCTATAAAGTTAAATCGCATTTTACTATGATAGACTACAAAGACGTCTTGATAGAAAGAGACCAGCAATTGCTCCTAAAAGATGTCAATCTGCATATCGGAGAAGGGGAGTTTGTGTATTTGATTGGAGAAGTAGGTTCGGGAAAGAGCAGCCTTCTGAAGACTATCTATGCCGAACTGCCCATTTCAGAAGGTGAGGCTTCGGTCTTTGAATATAATTTGCGATTGATACGTCGCCGGCAGATTCCGCTCCTTCGTCGCCGTTTGGGTATCATCTTTCAGGATTTTCAGTTGCTCATCGACCGCACTGTCCAGCAAAACCTCGAGTTTGTACTCAAGGCCACAGGCTGGAAGAATAAGATTGAAATAGCGGACAGAATCAAGGATGTGCTCCAGATGGTCGGCATGGAAAATAAAGGATACCGTATGCCGAACACTCTTTCCGGAGGCGAACAACAACGTGTGGTGATTGCCAGGGCTCTGCTAAATGAACCTTCTGTCATTTTGGCAGACGAACCTACGGGGAATTTGGATTCCAACACTGGGTCCAATATTGTTCAATTGTTGTATGAC
The DNA here is from genome assembly GCA_963624265.1 of bacterium. Lineage (GTDB taxonomy): Bacteria > Bacteroidota > Bacteroidia > Bacteroidales > UBA3663 > Liminaster. Next base: position 25,716 of record CAVFPF010000067.1, read on the forward strand.
ATCTGTCACAAACGGCACACTACGGTTCTGATGTCGACACACAACCTGCAACTTTTAGAACAGTTCCCCGGTAGGGTCTTCAAGGTGGAAAGTGGAACTGTGACTGAGGCCGGGAAAGAGTGCGAAAAGTCAACGGATGTCTCCGACAACCAGAAGAAGACCGGCAATGATGTTGGGTCCAAAGAGAGCGAAAGTGTGGAGCGTAACGATACGGAAAGCAATGATACGGAGAGTAACCTGAACGTGGTAATGACTTCCATTGGAGAAAGTATTACTCCCAATGGAGAAAATGTTACTCCCCTGGCTCAATCTGAGACCACTGAGGTATCGTTGGCAGAAACTCAAAACGATTCAGTGTGCGATTCAAGCGACAGCAGTAATGAAAAAGGCCATTGCTCACAATCAGATAATCCACTTGAAGAGCAAAATCATAGCGAATAATCTGATCAAAGACCTTCTGAGTTAACCGAACAGTAGGTGCTTTGTACTCCACAATTACAACGGGGCGTCCGGATTTGTCATATACTACAGAATCGCATCTCTTTTCCAACTTTCCTACACGGATTGAGATTTCGTTACCTACTCTTCCTTTGGGAAAGCCATGAAAATTGATTAGGTAGCTGACAAAGTTTTGGCGAACCCACTCCTCGGGAGACAAGCGGACGTATTTCTTGCGTTGAGTATCAAGTACCTCTTCAACTCCTGTTTCAGGGTTAAGGCGAATCTTAAGTTCGCAATTAGGTAGATTAAGTTCTGGATAATTCATAGTGCAAATATAGAGATTTTTTTTCAGTTGTCAAAATTAAAGAAAGAAAATGTCGAAAACGACCAATTTTGCGGAGATTATAAAGGAAATCAAAAGCGGTAAATATGCTCCCATTTACCTTTTATATGGTGATGAAGGATACTTCATCGACAAGATTATTGACTCGCTCCTCGAAAAGGTTTTGACAGAAGACGAAAAAGATTTCAATCTCACACAGATATACGGTGCCGATGTTACCAACCTGGGTGATGTTGTCAGTATTTGTCGTCGCTATCCGATGATGGCAGATCATCAACTCGTCATTCTCCGCGAAGCGCAAGTATTGAAGCAAAACGTATCTCTAACGAAATACGAGCAGTTGGAGGCCTATACGGCACATCCTTTGTCGAGTACTGTTTTTGTCATAAGCATGAAGGGCAAAAAGCCTGATAGCCGACAAAAATGGGTAAAGCAAATACAAACTGCAGGTGGTGTCGTCTTCGAGAGTGCCCGTATTCCTGACTATAAGCTTATGGAGTTCTTGCCGGGATTCCTCAAAGAGACAGGATTGGACTTTGACAACAAAGCCATAGAGATGTTGGCCAACTATATCGGTTCGGACTTGGCACGAATATTGTCTGAAATTGATAAGATACGGATTTCATTGTCCGGCAAGCGTGTCACGGGCGAAATGATAGCAAGCAATATCGGAATATCCAAAGACTTCAATGTCTTCGAGTTGGTTACGGCCGTAGCTAAGAGGGATTTTTGGAAATGCGAACTGATTAGACGTTACTTTGCTCAAAATCCCAAGGCCAACCCAATTCAAGCGACCATCTCTGTCTTGTTCAATTTCTTCACAAACGTTATGCTGGCCCATTATGCAAAAGATAAATCGGTGAATGGCTTGATGAAAGAAATTGGACTCAGTTACCCCCAGGTCAAAGACCTTGTCCCGGCTACAAAGATTTATAATGCTTGGATAGCAATGCGGAATATATCTATACTCCGTGAGTATGATGCCCGGCAAAAAGGAGCACGCGGAGTGACGATGTCTGATGATGAAGCAATGCAGGAACTTTTGTTTCGACTAATGCATTGAGGAATGGATATATAAGCAAGGGATGAAAGGCAATTTTGGCTCTTAGGCTTTTTAGACAATATGGCCCCCGAGAGCATAGGGCTAAGGCTCGAGTCTATCCTCTGATGTGCCGGCAGGTCTGGCCTCTGAGAACATTGTGACTAATCCTAGAGAGCGTATGGCCAACGACTCAAAGGCTTAAGGTCATTTTCATAGACTCACAATGAATAAAGCCTGTATTGTCAACTGTATTAAAATCAAGCCTTGCAGAACTTGAATAAAAATTACAAAGCATAAAGAAAAGTGCCTATGCGACTTTTGTCAGAACAGGAAATAATGACCCTGAAAAGTAACGGGTGTGTAGCCGAAGACTGGTATTCCATCCAGGTCGGAGATTCTTTCGATGCTCAATATGTGCACCGGGTGTCTTTGTATGGTAATATCAGTATAGGAAACAATTGCGGAACAATAGAGGTCTCGCCTGGATTTCACAAGCATTGCGGCCTATATAATGCAACTTTGAGCAATGTATGTGTCGGAGATGATTGCCTAATAGAAAACATTGGCGGGTGTATTAACCGCTATATGATTGAAGACCATTGTCTTATCAGTGGGGTATATAGTATAGAAACTACTGACCATCCCAATTTTGGCGAGGGAGAGATTATCCCAGTACTTAATGAAGCAGGAGAGGGGAACGTGATGCTGTATGTGGGATTGAACTCCCAGTTGGCTTCTTTGCAGATAAAGTGCGAACAAAATGCCGTTAAGTCAGATACGCTCCATAGTCTAATACAAAAGGATATTGCAGCAAGACGTCCTAATATAGGTATAATCAAATCTCAGTCCCGGGTGATCAATACGGGTAAGATAGTGGATTGTATAGCAGATGAATCTGTTGTGATAGATGGAGCCCAATTGTTAGAGAATTGCACTTTTGGTTGTGGTGCACGTATCGGTGCGGGAGTCATAGTACGGGATAGTGTCGTATGCAGAGAGTCTTTAGTGTCTAGTCAGGCTAGGGTAGAAGGCTGTTTTGTCGGAGAGGCAAGCTCTTTGACTGATGGCTTTTCTGCCGTTCATTCGCTGTTCTTCGCTAATTGCTTTATGGCTAATGGCGAGGCTTGTTCTGCCTTTTGTGGACCTTTCTCCGTGAGCCATCATAAAGGGTCGCTGCTTATTGGTGCCGAGTTTTCGTTTTACAATGCCGGTTCTGCTACCAATTTCTCCAATCATGCCTATAAGATGGGACCTTTGCATTGGGGCGTTTTGGAAAGAGGAACAAAGACCGCGTCCGGATGTCACATTCAACTTCCAGCCAAAATTGGAGCTTTCAGTGTTTGTTTGGGCAAGATTCCTTCTTGCGTAGACACTTCAGATTTTCCGTTTTCATATGTGATAGGCGATGGTAATAGTACGACATTGGTGCCCGGACGTAATCTAGTCACGGTTGGATTGTATAGAGATACAAAGAAGTGGGCAAAAAGAGATGCAAGGTCTGAAGATGCCAAACGTTCGATTGTAAATTTTGAATGGCTTTCTCCGTATACATTGTCCAAAGTGTTGAAAGCTAAGGAAATATTGGAGGAAGTCCTGTCTTCTTGCGAAGGAGATCTGTACCAATTACAAGGTTGCAAGGTAAAGAAATCCTCATTGGAAAAGGGAATCAGATATTACGATCTTGCCATTAAGTTGTTTTTGGGAGCTGAAATAGACCTTATCAATTCACAGCATTCAAAGACTGAGACTCCATTCAGCATTGGCGATTGGGATGATTTGTCCGGTCTTTTGTTGCCTTTGGAAGAAGAGAAAGTCATCGTCGACAATATACTCCAGGGAAGTTATAGGTCAATAACATGCATTGAAGAGCAGCTTAAGCAACTTCAAGCCAACTATGAGGATTTCAAGAGGTATTGGTGCTATCCTGTTGTATGTAAATACTATAACATAAAGGGAGATTTGACCACAGAGTGGATTGAGAAAATTAAGGCCGAATACCGGCAGGCAAGGAAGATTTGGATAACGGAAATCTGCAAGGATGCCGAAAAAGAATATTGTATGGGCGATGTGTCGGAGGAAGTCTATCTTAGATTTGTACAAGACACGCAGACAGAACTGAATTAATCACTATAAAACAACAATATAATATGTGTGGAATAGTAGGATATATCGGATATAGGGAAGCCTATCCGATACTGATAAACGGACTGCACCGGCTGGAGTACAGGGGGTACGATAGCGCCGGATGTGCATTGGTAAGTGAAAAGGACGGAAGTCTTAACGTGTATAAAGCAAAAGGAAAGGTATGTGATCTGGAGCAGAATGCAGAAGGCAAGGATGTCACCGGTACACTAGGGATTGCTCATACGAGATGGGCGACACATGGAGCTCCGTCAGAGATAAATGCTCACCCGCATGTGTCTCAGTCCGGCAACATTACTTTGGTACACAACGGCATAATAGAGAATTACAGCACTCTTCGCGCTCAGTTGGAGAAAAGAGGGTTCACGTTTAAGAGCCAAACGGATACAGAAGTGCTTGTGCAATTGATTGAATATCAGAAGACGCTACGCAATTGTGATTTGGCAGATGCCGTGCGTTACGCCCTACAATTGGTAATCGGAGCCTATGCAATAGCCGTAATAGACAAATCCAATACTAACCAATTGATAGCTGCCCGTAAGGCTTCCCCATTGGCTATCGGTATTGTGGATGGCAAAACCGAGTTCTTCCTAGCGTCTGATGCTTCACCGATTGCAGAATATACAAAGCAAATAGTATATCTGAACGATGATGAGGTTGCCGTTATGGAAAGGGGCGAAGAGTTGCGTGTGACGAACCTCTATGGTCAGAATCAAGCTGCAGACATCAAGGAAGTGGATGTCGACCTTTCGATGCTTGACAAAGGTGGTTTCCCGCATTTTATGCTGAAAGAAATCTTTGACCAGCCAAATGTGTTGCGTGATTGCATGCGAGGACGCATAGTCAATAATATATACAGTTCAGATAGCGGCCGGGCTCATGAGCCGACATTGGATGTATTGCTTAGTGCCGTCAAGGACCATAGGCGTGAACTCCTACGTGCACGGCGTATGGTTATAGTCAGTTGCGGAACGTCCTGGCATGCTGGGTTGATAGGCAAACAACTGATAGAGCACTTCTGCCGTATTCCTGTCGAGGTGGCTTATGCGTCAGAGTTCAGATATTCCGACCCAGTGATAGAGCCGAATGATGTCGTTGTTGCCATAAGCCAGTCTGGAGAAACGGCAGATACGCTTGCTGCCATCCAATTGGCCCGTGAGAAGGGTGCTTTCGTGTATGGTATCGTGAATGCCGTCGGTTCGAGCATCGCCAGAAATACAGACACCGGAACTTATATTCATGTAGGTCCGGAGATTGGAGTCGCCTCGACCAAAGCCTTTACGGGTCAAGTAACGGTTCTTGTACTTTTCTCGTTGGCATTGGGAATGTGCAAGGGGACAATAGATCAACAAGAGTACCAAGAGGTACTTGAGGAATTGTCGCATATTCCGGAGAAGATACAGACCGTATTGGAGCAAAACGATAGAATCAGAGAAATGGCAAAACAGTATACGGATTGCCGAAACTTCCTGTATCTGGGACGAGGATACAATTATCCCGTAGCTTTGGAAGGTGCATTGAAGTTAAAAGAAATCAGCTATATTCATGCCGAAGGTTATCCGGCCGCAGAGATGAAGCATGGTCCGATAGCGTTGATTGACCAAGATATGCCCGTCGTATTTTTGACTAACCATCACCAGCGTTATCAGAAGGTTATATCCAACCTGCAGGAAGTGATTTCCCGTCACGGACATATTCTTGCCATCGTACATCAAGATGATGAGCAGGTGAAACAGATGGTTCATGACTATATTGAGGTACCGCATACCTTGTCTTGTTTGACTCCGCTCATTTCTGTTATTCCGCTACAATTGTTGAGCTATCACATAGCTGTAGCTCGTGGCCTCAATGTCGACCAACCACGCAACCTGGCTAAATCTGTGACCGTAGAATAAAGTTTGGTAACTATGCATTGGCTATATAGGTTCGTCAAGAATTGGATGCTTCTATTATCGATAGTGGCCGGAATTATTGGATATTTCATATTTGCATCTCTTCCGTTAGAGGCAAATACGAAATATTGCACATACATATCAATCACGCATAATCTTCAGCCCGTACTCATCTTTGTGATGCTTTTTCTAAGTTTCTTGAAGGTAAGCCCCAAAGAAATGCGGCCTAGAATATGGCAACTATGGGTCCTTGCCGTGCAGACTGGGTTATTCATCTTCTTTTCATTGTTGGCAATGTCTATGCCAAATGAAGGACTTAAAGTATTGTGTGAAGGTGCAATGTTGTGTTTTCTGTGTCCGACAGCAACTGCTTCTGCCGTAATAACCGGGAAACTGGGCGGGTCTACTTCGGGGGTCGTTACCTACTTGATAATGTGCAATTTAATGGTGTCGGTTGTAGCGCCCTTGTTTTTGCCTTTGGTAGAATCTTCTGACATTACATTTTGGGAAGCCTTTTTGGCGATATTGTCAAAAATTTTCCCGATGCTAATCCTTCCTTTGGCATTTGCCTGGTTTGTCCGGTTCTGTGTCACATTCCTTTATCGTTGGCTAATTAAGTTCCGAGATTTGTCTTTTTATATTTGGGGCGTTTCCCTTTCACTTGCCATAGCAGTGACAGTGCGGAGCATCGTCCATAGTTCGATAGACTTTTGGTTCTTATTCGGTCTAGCTGTCATCTCCTGTATTTGTTGTTTTATGCAGTTTAAGGTAGGACAGTATATAGGCCAACGTTATGGGAAAAGCGAGGAAATAACGGCAGGGCAGGCATTCGGTCAAAAAAACACTGTCTTTGCCATCTGGATAGGGCAGGTCTTCTTGAATCCGGTCACATCCGTTGTCGGAGGGTTCTATTCTCTTTGGCACAATGCAATGAATACGTGGGAACTATACAATGCAAGGAAGGCTGGAATAAAGGAAAACTGATTGACTTGTACGCCTGTAGTGGTCATTTGATCAGTATTCATCAGGTTGAATCTGCATAGTAAAAGATTTGTTGACGAAATCAATATGGCAAAAAAGGAAAATCTCAACGGAGAAAAGGGACTGACAATATACACTATCATTGTCACCTACAACGGGATGCGGTGGATAGACCGATGTCTGAAGTGCCTGTCCGAGAGTACTGTTCATACAGAGATAATCGTGGTTGACAATGGTTCTACAGATGGGACACGAAATTTAGTTCCCTCCCAATATCCGCAGGTCATTTGGATGCCACAGACAAGGAATATCGGTTTCGGTGGCGGCAATAATGTAGCAATCAAATATGCGTTAGAGCATAAGGCTGACTATGTGTTGCTGCTCAATCAGGATGCCTATCTGCAGCCTGATGCCATTGAGGAAATGCTCAAGGTTACTGACGGCAAAAACATCGTTTCACCAGTTCATCTCTGTGGAGACGGAAGCCGGATTGACATTATGTTCAGAGAATCACTTAAGCGAGCCAATAATGATTTGCTTGATGATTTGCTTGTAAACCATGAGTGCCGCCCATCGTACGAGGTAGGTGAGGTGTGTGCCGCCTGTTGGTTTATGCCTACAGACTTGATAAAGCATGTCGGAGGTTTTAACCCGATTTTCTTCCAGTATGGCGAGGACAATAATTATTATACTCGCATGGTTTATCATCGTAGAAAAACCATTCTCGCTCCTCGAGCAAGGGTGTGTCATGACAGAAAGTTGCATGGTAATTCAGAACTCTTCTCCAAAAGGGAAATTTGGGTTCGCATGATGGTTGTTGCATGCAATCCCAATTTGTCTTCGTTTCAACGACTTCTGAAATATGGTTTGCTCTTCACTCAAGCTCCGATGCGTGTCTTGCGAACAGCGATATTTATCCTAACTCACTATGGGAGCATCATACGCTCTAGGAAGGTGGAACGACAGAAAGGAACTGCATGGTTATGAAGATTGCATATGTACTTCACTCATCAGACCCTAGTGGCGGGGCATCCAAGTCTTTCATGGCTTTGCTGAAAGGCATAATAGGTTATGGACATCAAGTTTTGGTCATTTTGCCCGATGACGGTGCTCTGAAAGAAGAGATTGAACAGTTGGGGGCAAAGACTATTTGCCTCAACTACCGTCCGAATACTTACCCATACGATTCGTCCTTCACGGATTATCTGTTGTGGATCCCGAGGCTGATTGCACGGAGAATAGTCAACTACAATGCCAGCCGACAATTGGCTATCATGCTCAAAGATGTGGACATAGTTCATACTAATGTTAGCGTAATAGATATTGGCGCACGGGCTGCGAGGATGTGTGGTATTCCTCACGTCTATCATTTCCGTGAATATGCAGACCTAGATTTCTCGATGCATTACTTCCCGTCGAAATCTTTGTTCTTAAAGACCGTAGACTACTCCATTTGCATCACTCGAGATATCCAGCGGCATCATTGTCTACTTGACAATAGGCGTTCAGTGGTTATTTACAATGGTGTTGCGCATCGGTCAGAAATGATGCCTTGTCCCAAAAAAGACAGGGAAAGGTACTTATTGTTTGCCGGCAGACTTGAACCGACCAAAGGGCTTGACCATCTGCTCCTGGCTTATGCAAAGGCACAACTTGAGATTCCGTTGTGGATAGCCGGTGAAGTCAACAGACCACAATATATGGAGTCGCTGAAGCGAGAAGTGCATGAATGTGGACTAGATGACAAAGTCGTGTTTTTGGGCATGCGCAGGGATGTGAATCTCCTTATGCGCGATGCCGAGTGTGTCATCGTGCCCTCTGCTTTCGAAGCTTTCGGACGTGTTATGCCGGAAGCTATGTGGCAAGGGTGTCTGGTGATTGGAAAAGACACTGGAGGTACACACGAGCAGTTGGAGAATGGACTTGAGTATACCGGAAAAGAGATTGCAATGCGATACAAGACCATTGATGAACTGGCAGAGCTATTGCAAAGCTTCGATGCAAAAGCAGATGCTGACATGAGGCTGCGCGCCTTTCAGTCGGTCAATCACTTTTATTCTATTGAGTCCAATGTACAGAATATTATTTTATTCTACACACAGATACTTTCTCATCGTATATAAACAAACTCAGACACAAGCACATCGTATATGAAACCACGTATTATAGCCTTATATCTTCCTCAGTTTCATCCCATTCCGGAGAACGACCAGTGGTGGGGACCGGGTTTTACGGAATGGACCAACGTAGTTCAAGCCAAACCATTGTTTCATGGTCACGTGCAGCCAAAGGTGCCAGCCGACTTGGGCTTCTATGACCTCCGGCTTTCCGAAAGTCGTGAGAAGCAGGCCATGATGGCGAAGGATGCTGGCATCGAAGGATTTTGCTACTATCATTATTGGTTTGCCGGCAAGCAATTGCTGGAACGTCCATTCCATGAGGTTGTTGTCAGTGGAAAACCGAACTTCCCATTCTGTCTTTGCTGGGCCAACCATTCGTGGAGTAACAAGACATGGAAAAGGGAATCCGGAATGCAGAAAAACTCAATACTTATGGAGCAAACTTACCCTGGTGAGGAAGACGATATAGTCCATTTCCATTCTCTCCTTCCGGCATTTATGGATGATCGGTACATCAAGGTAGACGGCAAACCCCTCTTCGTGCTCTACAGCCCCTGGACGCATCCATATGTTAGCCAATGGATTGAATTGTGGCGACGACTAGCTGTGGAGAATGGATTGCCAGGACTTTACATGGTGGGCATGTGCGACTCCACACTCACCGTTTCCTTTGCCGAAGACGGGTCGGTAAGCCGTGTGCTTCCCAACCTTGAGAGTAGCGAAGCTCTCTTTACAAAAGTCTTGAACATGGGTTTTGATGCTGTCAACAGCTATGGCAAGCGTAGGGGCGAGATGCTGAACAGCGGGAAATACATGGATATGGCAAAAACCATACTTAGGCGAGTGGGACTTCACGTTGGTATGTGCTACGAGTATGAAAAGACAGTAAGAGGATTTTTCGCCCCTGAGGACAGGTGGGAGAATATTTTCCCCACCATCTTGCCGTCATGGGACAGGACTCCACGCATGGCCTCGTATGATGGTATCTATGTGAATGCCACTCCAGAGGCTTTCCGCCGCCACATTCAGCATGCCCTTTCTTTGCTCAAGGATAAACAGCCCGAGCATCAGATTCTCTTCCTCAAGTCGTGGAACGAATGGGGCGAAGGTAACTATGTGGAGCCAGATAAGGAGTGGGGACACGGCAGGCTCAATGCAATCAGAGAAGCCTTAGACTCGGTGAAATGAGAATTAGTAGCCACAAGCAAACAATAACAAGATGGATAAACGGGAAGTCAGAAACGAAATAAAATGTCGGATTGCCCAACTGAGCGAATCGGATAAACAGACAGCATCGATACGAGTGTGTGAAAAGATTGCCAGTATGTCAAGTTGGCTGGAAGCCAACCATGTGCTACTCTACGATTCGATGCCGGACGAGATATCTGTAGATACATTGATTGCCTTGGCAAAATGTCAAGGCAAGAAAGTGCTTTGTCCGGAAGCAAAAGCCGATGCGGCTCCGTTGACAAATCTGGAGGAAGTCAATCTTGTTATAGTGCCGGGGCGGGCTTTTACCAAAGACGGAGCAAGATTGGGTCGGGGGAAGGCTTATTATGACAATATGCTTGCCAGGTTGAAATGTCCGAAAATAGGAGTGGCTTTTGAGTGCCAAATGCTTGAAAAATTGCCAACAGACGTTTGGGATATTTATATGGACGAGGTCGTTTTCGGGTGAATTCATTGGAATTTGCCCTTTTTTTTGGTCGTTTCAATAGAAATAATTAACTTTGCCCTGGTTTAATGCCAAATTAAATAAGCAAAAACTAAAATATGCACTTGACACCAGCTATTACAAAAAAGTATACTCGGGAACAGTGGTCGGCTCCCGAAGCCCAGCGTATGGCCCAATTTATTGCTTGGGGGCCTATGGTATTCCAGATTTCCCGGCTTATGCTAAAGTTCGGTATACTTGATGCATTGCGCGAGAGCGAGAAGGGATTGACGAAAGAAGAAATCGCAGAAAAAGTCGGACTTAGCGAATATGCCGTTAAGGTTATGCTTGAGGCATCGTTGTCAATCGGTTCGGTTTTGATAGACGCGCAGACCGACAGATACAGTCTGTCTAAGATTGGCTGGTTTCTAATAAACGACTCGTCTGTGCGTGTAAATATCGATTTCAATCACGATGTCAACTATGAAGGTTTGTTCCATCTGGAAGAGGCCCTCCGTGATGGATATCCTGCCGGGTTGACGCATTTCGGCGATTGGCCGACCTTATACGAAGGCCTTTCTCAGTTGCCGAAGCAAGTTCAGAAGAGTTGGTTCGGATTCGATCATTTTTATAGTGATGCTTCATTTCCCCAGGCACTGAAGATAGTTTTCGACTATAACCCACGTACGTTGCTTGATGTGGGCGGCAATACCGGTAAGTGGGCTATGCAATGTGTCGGCTACAATCAGGATGTCGTGGTTACTCTTGTCGACTTGCCACAGCAATTGGAATTGATGCGCAAGGCTACGGTAGGCAAGGTCGGTGCAGAACGCATAAAAGGTTACGGAATGAACTTGTTGGATGCGTCAAATGCATTCCCGACAGATGATCATTATGACATTATCTGGATGAGCCAGTTCCTGGATTGTTTCAGCATGGAGGAAATTATCTCCATCTTGTCGCGTGCGGCGAAAATTATGGACAAGGATTGCCGTCTTTGCATTATGGAGACACTTTGGGACCGCCAGAAATACGAAACATCGGCACTCTGTTTGACCATGACCAGCGTCTACTTTACGGCTTTGGCCAACGGCAACAGCAAAATGTACAATACAGAAGATATGGAGGCATGCGTAAAAGCCGCAGGTCTGTACATAGACGAAGTACATGACAATTTGGGACACGGACACAGCATTCTTGTGTGCCGAAAAGTATGACATTACGAAATAGTTCCGGTATGGGCTTAGAACACAAAGATTGGAAGGGAACGACGGGTGGAACTACCTGGATGCAGAGAACCTTGGTCGTATGGTTGTCTGTAATTGACCAGCGTTTCATTTATGCGGTTCTTGTACTCGTAGTTCCGTTCTACATGCTATTCAACCACAAAGGTTACATCTCCATTTATCACTTTTACAGGCAAGGGTTCGGATTCCCTTGGTGGAAGGCTTTTGTGTATGTCTATGCGAATCATTTCCGTTTCGGTCAAATCATTATAGATCGGTTTGCCGCTTTTGGGGGACGAAAATTCAAGTTTGTCAACGAGGGAAACAATTTGGGAGATTATAAAGCACTCTCCCGGCAGGAAAGCGGATTCGTGCAGCTGCATTGTCATATGGGTAACTACGAGTTGGCCGGATACACTCTTAAGCAAGACGTAAAGACGATGTACGCACTGGTCTTTATGGGCGAGACAGAGACAATGATGGAAAACCGGCGTAGGATGTTCTCCCATAAGGATGTGTTTATGGTGCCTGTAAAACCGGACATGAGTCACATCTTCGAATTGAACAATGCACTACAAGCCGGACAGATAGTCAGTATGCCGGGAGACCGGATTTTCGGTTCGTCCAAGTCTTTGACTTGCACGTTCTTAAACAAGTCTGTAAAGTTGCCTTTAGGGCCTTTTCAACTCGCCATTCTGCGCAATGTGCCTATGGTTGCCATCTTTGTGATGAAAAAACGTTATGATACGTACAAGGTCCATTATGCTATGCTGAATGACGACCGCTCGTTGTCGAAGAAAGAGAGAGCACAAAATTTGGCCGACCAATTCGCCAGAACTATGGACGATATCGTCAGGATGTATCCGGCACAATGGTTCAACTTTTATGATGTTTGGGCTAGCGAGGACCAAAAACAAGATAGAGCGAAAGTTGTATGAATTTTGAGGACATTGACATATTGGACTTATTGCCGCACCGTCCACCGTTCTTGATGGTCGACCATTTGACAAAATATAGTTCTTCGAATGTAGAAACTACGTTTCTTGTCAAGGAAAACTGCATTTTGGCTAAAGAAGGTCGCTTATCTGCCTGTGGGGTGATTGAGAACATGGCACAATCGAGTGCAGCACGGATAGGATACTACTACAAGTACATTCTACACCAACCGGTCCAAGTCGGATATATTGGTGCTGTAAACGATTTCAAGCTTTATCATTGCCCAGAAGTCGGCGAGATGCTTAGGACTCGTATCGATGTGCAAGTCGAATGGTGTAACATTACGGCTTTCAAAGCAACCGTTTTTGACAAAGACAACGAGATTATAGCTGTAGCTGATATGAAAACGGCTTTATAACAGATTATAGACTAAAGAAATGGTAACAATTCTGTCGGACAATATAATATCTCCGCTTGGAGAAACAACGGCCGAAAATCTTCTAGCTGTCCGTCGTGGGTGTTCTGCGTTGAAAGAACATCATTATGACGGTATGCCAGAGCCATTTGTAGCCTCGTTGTTTGATAAGCCCATAGCGTTTGAGGAGGGGCTGATCAAGACAATTTCATCCTCCATCACCGAAGCGAAGTCGAAAGGTTTTGCTATTGATGCAAGTTCTAAAGATGTAATTTTTATCATTTCCAGTACCAAGGGAAATGTAACTGATTTCGAAAGAATCGGACTTTCAGCACGTCATGTGGCTGATTATTTCGGCAATGGAAATCAGCCGATAGTTGTCTCCAATGCATGTATTAGTGGCCTTTCGGCTCAGATATTGGCACAAAGGCTATTGGAGGTAGGGGATTACAAATATGCCATTGTCTCGGGTTACGATGTGCAGTCTAAGTTTATAGTCAGCGGCTTCGGTTCGTTCAAGGCAATGTCTCCTGACCCATGCAGACCTTTTGACGGAGACCGGTGCGGGTTGAATCTCGGAGAGGCAGCTGCATCCATGATTCTAGCCAGAGAAGCCGAATCCATCGATAACGGCTGGATATTGAAGTCAAGTGCCATACGCAACGATGCCGTTCACATTTCCAATCCTTCGAAGACTGGCGAAGGGTGTTGGAGGGCCATTCGGCAAGTGAGGCGTTCGTTAGGGGATGAGAATCTGAAACCTTCATGTATTTGTGCACACGGGACGGCTACACTATTCAATGACGAAATGGAGGCTGCAGCCATCAGCCAAGTCGGGTTGTCGGACGTTCCGACATTCAGCCTAAAAGGATATTATGGACACACTATGGGAGCTGCCGGTATAATGGAGAGCATTCTTGCACTTCATGCTGCCGACGAAGGTTGGATTCCTGCGACAAGGGGATTTGAAGAACTCGGAACACGCCATGATATACATGTGACGGCACATGAAGAAATCTGTGACAACCCCGTGGTGTTGAAGCTTTTGTCAGGATTCGGCGGATGCAATGCAGCCCTTTGGTATTCGAAAGACAAATCGGCCTACTCGACGGGTGGAAAGGCATCGCCCGTCCTTTTGTGCGAAGCCGAACTGGATTCCTCTATAGTGGAAGGTCTTACGGATTTTTATAGACAGAATAAGAACGAAATCGGAGATTATCCGAAGTTCTACAAGATGGACCCATTGTGCAAATTGGGATTCTTGACTTCGGAGATTCTTTTGAACAAGGAAGGCCTCCCTCGGTTTGAAGCCAGAGAAGACCGGGCTATCGTTATCTTCACAAGAAACGGGTCTATGGCTTGCGATAAGGCCTACCAGGAGACCATAAAGAGTCCGGACAATTTCTACCCGAGTCCATCCGTTTTTGTCTATACCTTGTCCAACATAGTGACAGGTGAAATTGCGCTGAGAAACCATTATTTTGGAGAGACCTCTTGTTACATTTTGGAGGAGCGGGACGAAGATTTGATGATGAAGATTCTGTCATCGACATTTCAGGATACAGGCATAAACTCCATCATAGCTGGTTGGTTAGATTATGAAGATGACCGGCATTTTGAGGCAAAATTAGGCATTTACAATAGAAAATAACAATGTAAAATAACGGTATAAATAAAGATTATATAAAACAAATAAAGACTATGGATGTAAACAAATTGAAAGAGCAGATTATTGATGCGTTGAATCTAGAAGAAGTCAAGCCCGAGGAGATTGACAATGACGCTCCATTGTTTGGAGAAGGGTTGGGACTTGATTCGATAGATGCATTGGAACTTATCGTCCTTATGGAGAAGTTTTATGGCATCAGGTTGCAGAATCCTGCAGAAGGAAAGGAAATCTTCAAGTCCGTCAATTGTATGGCTGCTTACATTGACGCCCACCGCACTAAATAAGGTTTATGGGGAAAAGAATTGTAATCACTGGTTCTGGTGTCGTATCTGCTATCGGAGTAGGAAAGGAAGAAAACCTGCAGCATCTGCAGTCCTTGTCAGAAGGTGTCGCACCGGTGCATTATCTGCACACCGACCATAGCGAGTGCATAGTCGGGGAGGTGAAGTTGTCGAATGAGGAAATGAAGTCCCGACTGGGTATTCCGGCCGATGCTTCCGCTATTCGCACCTCACTTTTGGGGATGCTTGCACTGCAGGAAACGCTTCAAGATGCAGGTCTTTCAAAAGAAGATTTGCAGGAGTGTGCCTTTATAAATGGGACAACCGTGGGCGGTATGGACAAAAGTGAACAATTCTTTTTAGATTATCTGAATGCAACCCAAGCGGAGGATGTTCCCATCGATTATATAAGTAAACACGATTGTGGTTCCAGCACAGACTTGATAGCCGACTTTGCCGGACACTTCTGTATGACGACCAGTCTTTCGACCGCATGTTCTTCTGCTGCCAATGCCATTATACTGGGAGCGAGAATGATAGAGGCAGGCGAAGTGGAGAGGGTTGTAGCCGGAGGGGCAGAGTGTTTGTCGAAATTCCATCTCAATGGTTTCAATGCACTGATGATTTTGGACACAACGCCGTGTCGACCTATGGATGCAACGCGTGCCGGCCTGAATCTTGGCGAAGGCGCTGCCTATCTAGTCCTTGAATCAGAAGACTCTGCCAGGCGAAGAGGGGCCAGGATATTGGGCTTTCTAAGTGGTTACGGTAATGCTTGCGATGCTTATCATCAGACCGCATCTTCTCCGGATGGGGATGGAGCATATTTGGCAATGAAACAGGCTTTGGACCATGCCGGGTTGAATCCGGAAGACATAGACTATATAAATTGTCATGGTACGGGGACACCCAATAATGACCTCAGTGAACTAAAAGCGATGGAGCGGTTGTTTGGCAACCCGATGCCTCCTTTCTCAAGCACAAAGGGATTTACTGGGCATACGACAAGTGCATCCGGAAGTATAGAGGCCGTATTTTGTCTTCTGGCGCTTGAGCATCAGTTTCTTCCGGTAAATTTACATTATTCGCAACCCATTGAGCCCGGTAGGATTCCTGTCACACCGGAGACATCTGCTCCTAAGAAAACCATCCGAAGGGTCTTGTGCAATGCCTTCGGATTCGGCGGAAACGACAGCTCAATACTGATAGAGTTATGAATATGAATAAGATTGTTGTACAAGCTGCAAACCAGATTTCCATCCAACTGCCCCTGTGTGATGATTGGATGGATTCTCCCATCAGATACAGCGAACCTTTTCATCGTTCAATAGACCCTGACTACAAACCCTACATTTCCCCTATGGAAAGTCGGAGAATGGGGAAGGTCATGAAACGTGCGTTGGCTGTATCTCTACAGACTCTGCGGGATTGCGGAATTACACAACCAGACGCAATCATCACAGGCACTGGGCTTGGAAACGTGGAAAGTACGGAAGCTTTTCTCTTGGATATGTGTCAGAATGGAGAGCAGTTGCTTAAGCCCACCCACTTTATGCAGTCGACACACAATACAATCGGATCACTGGTGGCTATACAGACAAAGACACATGGCTACAATGCTACGTATAGCCACAAACAAATCAGTTTCGAAAGTGCTTTGTATGATGCTTGGCTTCAGTTGAAAACCGGAACCATCCACAATGCTCTCGTAGGCGGACACGACGGAACGACAGATAACTATTTTCATCTCCTCGAACTGGCCGACTATGTGGGTAATGGTATGAAAGGTACGTGCGGAGAGGCGGCAATGGCCACATTAGTATGCACGGAAGAAGATAGTCTTCTGCATGGTAAAAGACCATTATGCGAGCTTGCCGGAATCAGATTGCTGCATCGGCCGACTCGTGAACAATGGAAATCCGTAATTTCTTCGTTTCACCTGTCTGAAGATACAGTTATCTTAAGTGGAGAGAACGGACATCCGGCAAACGACTCTTTGTACGCAGAACTTTATAGAGAGCTATTGCCGGATATGACGTCCATACGTTATAAAGAGTGGTTCGGAGAGTGCTTTACGGCTTCGGCACTGGGATTCTATGCCGGCGCCATGCTGATAGACAGGAAAAGAGCCAAAAATGTACTTTTGCTCACATTAGACAGGGCAGGAGATGCGGCATTGGTTTTATTGAAAAATATAAATGATTGAATATCCGAACGCAATATGAGGCTGATACTGTTATGTCTTTTTCAGGCAGTTCTTTTGGCTCTTGGCCAGATATTCCTGAAGATGTCGACCCATACGATGGAAGCATTCGGATGGAACTGGAAATATTTTAAGAGTGTGCTGCTCAATGGACCCTTATTCCTTTTCGGCGTAAGTTTCGGATGTGCCGGATTGTTGTGGTTTTGGATAGTCAAACACTATCCATTAAGTCAAGCGTATCCGTTGAATAGTTTTAGTTATATTTTTGGTATGGTTGCCGCCATCCTCCTTTTTGGAGAGAAGGTGTCGGTATGGGGATGGATAGGAGTAGGTCTGATTATTGTCGGCTGTTTTATGGTTGCAATGAAATAAACTGCTTATGGAGGCGTTTTATAAAATAGACAATATCCTTCGGTTGGAGAACAATGAAACAGAAGTGTCTGTATGTATAAATAAGGATTATCCT
The DNA here is from genome assembly GCA_963624265.1 of bacterium. Classification (GTDB taxonomy): domain Bacteria; phylum Bacteroidota; class Bacteroidia; order Bacteroidales; family UBA3663; genus Liminaster. Next base: position 43,527 of record CAVFPF010000067.1, read on the forward strand.
GTTTATCAAGGACATTTCCCAGATTGTCCCATTACTCCTGGAGTCATGCTGATTCAGTTGTGCATTGATGTGATAGACAACCAATTGGGTATAGACTATGAACTTGCTTCTGCAAAGAACGTTAAATTTCTTCAGCCGCACCATCCCCAAGAGAGTCCGAATCTGTGCATACGCTTTGGGAAATCACAAGGGAATATGAATGTCAAAATCCTTTCGGAAGATAAGGTCATAGCCAAGATGACATTGGAGCTACGACCCGTGTCTGAAATATTGTAAACATATGCAGATGACTGATTGCAAAATATATTTTAAAGAAGTTCGTGCTTGTGCAATAGTTCCCACCTACAACAATCAGGGAACCGTTGTGCAGGTATTGGACCGATTGTTCCCATATATTGATGATATTTTTGTGGTCAATGACGGCTCGACAGATGAGACTGATAGCCTCTTGTCCAAATATGCAGATTCCATAAACCTCATTTCTTATAAGGAAAATCGGGGAAAAGGTTACGCTCTGCGAATGGGTTTTGAACGGGCAAAGGAACGCGGCTTTGATTATGCCATTACGATAGATAGTGACGGACAGCATTACCCCGAGGACTTGCCGTTGCTGGCAGAAGCCATGGAAAAGAATCCAGGGGCCTTGATTGTGGGCAATCGTAAACTTGTTCAGAAGAACATGGCGGCGAAGAGTACGTTTGCTAACTACTTTTCCAACTTCTGGTTTATGGTGCAAACCTGGCGCTGTCTGCCTGACACACAGACTGGTTATAGGGTCTATCCACTACAACACTTGCATGGGCTTAAATTTCTGACAAGCAGATACGAAGCCGAACTCGAACTATTGGTTTTTTCGGCATGGCATGGTGTCAAGTTAGTATCCACTCCGGTTCGGGTGTATTATCCATCTCAAGAAGAACGGGTTTCCCATTTCCGTCCGTTTTGGGACTTCTTGCGTATTTCTATACTCAACACTGTTCTTTGTGTCCTGAGCATTTGTTACGGATGGTGGGCAATAATCTACCATTCTGCATTTGCTTATCGTCTCAGACGAGGGCTGATTACGGCTTGGTGTCTGCTGTTTGCCCTTATTTCAGCCATTCTGGTTCCATTGCCATTGGTGTTTATTTTCAAGCGATTCCTTCCGAATACGGAACAATACAAGTTCCGTTACCATAAGATTTTGTGTTCCTATTTCAGGTTCCTGTTGTACCATATACCGGGCGTAAAGGTAAAGATTGACAATCCTATTGAGGAAACCTTTATCCGACCGGCCATCATTATCAGCAATCACCAGTCACATTTGGACTTGCTGTCCATTCTTTCATTGTCTCCGCGTATTGTAGCAATGACCAATAGTTGGGTTTGGGATTTTTGGGTTTACAAGCCTGTGTTGCAATACTTGGAATACTATCCGACTACGGGAGGTTTGGAGAACAACGAAGCTCATGTCAAAGACCTTTTGCAAAGGGGATATTCGGTTTTGATTTTTCCCGAAGGTACACGGTCTGAAAAGTGCAATATACTGAAATTCCATCGCGGTGCGTTTTACCTCTCGGAAAAGACCGAGACCGACTTGCTCCCCGTCTATCTGAACGGAACGGGAAAGGTAATGCCCAAGAAAGAATTTCTCATACATTCCGGAAATATTGTTGTTTCCATTGGCAAGCGCCATTCGTACGATGAAACCACAATGGGCGAAAACTATCGGGAGAAGACCCGGAGTTGGCACAAATATTATGAGAACATCGAGACGGATACATGTCCAAGTAAAGGCTCCTGTCTATGTCGATGATGCTGAAAAAATATATATTTGTGGTTTCCTGTTTCCTATTTATGGAGATAGGATGTGCCCAAGTACTTCGACCGAAGCATTTATACGAATATCCGGCGGGCAAGACAGCTGTTATAGTTTGTCCAGGCGGAAGTTATAGTTGGCTGGACAAACAAACCGAAGGACATGGAGTTGCCAAATGGTTGCAGAGTCAAGGTGTTTCAGCTTATGTCCTTTATTATCCAGTGCAGGGCGGCTTTTCTTTTGCGTCAGGATACCGGTATATAATCAGAGGCCGACAGTATCCTGATGCGCAGGAGAGTTTGAAGGAAGCCATAGCTTGGCTTCGTGAGAATGCGGATAGTCTGGGTATTGATGCACATCGGATTGGGGTTATGGGGTTCTCTGCCGGAGGACATCTGGTCATATCTGCAGGAGCGCTATTTGAGAGTTCGTCCCGTCCGGATTTCGTGGCCGCGCTTTATCCGGTAGTGACATTACGGCAAGAAGCCTATGTGCACAAACGCAGCAGACGGGCTTTGTTGGGTGAATATAGGAAATATAGCCAAAAGTGGAGGGACAGTCTTTCGATGGAGACGAAAATCACTTCGACAATGCCTCCGGTTTTTTTGGTCAACTGCTCAGACGATCCTATCGTACACTATCATAACAGCGAGTTGTTGGATTCGGCGTTGACGGCCAACGGCATTTCACATCGTTATATTCAGTACAAGGTTGGAGGACATAGTTTCGGTGCGGATTCCGTCAAGGCCGGACCCGAAGCAAATCAATGGAAACAGACATTTATAAATTGGATGAGTAATGAACTTCGATGATATCCGCCCATACACCAAAGAGGAAATTCCTGCAGCGATGCAGCGAATCTCCACAGACCCTTTGTTCCCTACACTATCTGGTTTTGTCTTTCCTGACAAGCCTGTAGCTGAGGTCAAGACACTATTGGCGGGTCTGAAGACTACGGAAGACTTCCAAGGCAAGGTGATGAACCCTTTCAACCGGGAAATTATTCGTCGTAGCATTACAGAATTTACATTTTCCGGACTTGATAATGTCAAGCATAACGTGCCTTACCTTTTTGTCAGCAACCACAGAGACATCGTCCTTGATAGCAGCCTATTGCAGAATGTTCTTTACGAGAACCACATTCCGACCACGGAGATTACATTCGGGGCCAATCTGATGCAAGGTCAGCTAATTGTGGATATCGGCAAGTCAAACAAGATGTTTCGGGTGGAAAGAGGCGGCACACCCAAAGAGTTCTATCTACATTCTAAACATTTGTCCGAGTACATCCGCTATGTGCTTACGCAAAAGCATAATGGCGTATGGATTGCCCAACGGAACGGAAGGACAAAAGACGGAATGGACAAGACCGAGCCCGGTATTATAAAAATGTTTTCCTTGAGCGGTCCTTCCGACAAGGTCGAAAATCTCTCGGCTCTCAACATACTCCCCGTTAGTGTGTCGTACGAGTGGGAGTCGTGCGATGCGTTTAAGGCATTCGAGCTCTATTTGACGCATAAGGAAGGTACGTACAGCAAAGAGAAGGGCGAAGATGTCAAGAGCATTTTGACAGGTATTTTGCAGCCAAAAGGTAGAGTTCACTTTGAGTTTTGTGAGCCTCTTTCGTCATCCGAACTTTCTGTGTATGGCGATTGTTCGCAGAATGAGTATCACCAGAAGGTAGCTTCACTGATAGATCAGCGAATATGCAATAGTTTCCGGTTGTGGCCCAACAACTACATTGCCCATGATATGTTTTACGGCAAGGAGGAATTCGTGCATCAGTACACAGAAGACGAGCGCCATGCTTTTGACCAGCATGTGCAAGACATATTGGGTGAGGCTGCTATGAGATTGGGGCAGGATTTTGACCGAAAGTTATTGGTCGAAATCTTTTTGAAAATTTATGCCAACCCGGTAGATAACAGGATAGCACACAGTTAAATGCAAAGATTTTTTCTTCATATATTCGATTGGGTGCAAAGCCATCGCGGTGTCAGCGGAATGCTTTCCGTTCTGCTGGTGTGCTTGTGCGTGTTAGGGGTGACCAGGTTGCACTTTAAGGAAGAGATTACAGACTTTCTGCCTGTTACAGACCAATATAAAGAGTCGTTGCGCATTTATCATGATGTAGCATCGGCCGACAAAATCGTCCTGCAGTTCAGCTCGTCAATGGGCAAGGACAGCCTACTCGCTGCAGTCGATGACTATGGCGGGATATTGTCAGAATTGGATACGGCGGGATGGATAGCCGACTACTCTCCGCAGATTGACTATATGCAGGTCATGGATGTAGTGGAGTTTGTCTATGGACATTTGCCGTATTATCTTGATTCTGCAGATTACATTCGGATGGATTCCCTTTTGTCTCGGCCGGATTATATCGACCAAAGGTTGCAATGGATGCAAGGCCAAATGGAGAGTCTGACGGGCAGTTTCATGTTGCCCGTATTGCGCAACGATCCGTTGGGCATGGGAGTCCGTTTCGGGAAAACGCTTGAAAGGTTCCAACCGGAAACGGCTTTTGTGCAGGACGACGGCTATATCTTTACACCAGACGGGCAAAGTTGTCTGGTGACTATCGAGAGTCCATTCGGAAGTAGCGAAACGAAGTCGAACGGCCAATTGGTGAAATTGCTGACCGATGCAGCAGACCGAATAACGCCTAGTGTCAGCGTCGAGTTGATTGGTGCTCCCGTAGTAGCTGTCGAAAATGCATGCCAAATCAGGCAGGACACCCTATTGGCCCTGTCCGTGTCGGTAGTTCTCATATTGGTGTTGTTGCTGGGTTACCTCAAGGGGCTACGTTCGTTGTGGCACATCTGTTTGTCGGTAGGATTCGGTTTCCTGATTTCCGTAGCCGGGTTGTCAATATTCAGCAGCCAGTTGTCATTGATAGTTATCGGCATTGCTTCGGTCATCATCGGCATTGCCATTAACTATCCGTTGCATTTCGTTTGTCACAGTCAGGAGCTGGTTCGTGACAATCCCGGTATGAGCAAGGCCGAGACAGGCCGCAAAGTGCTCTCTGACTTGGTCAAACCGCTCCTTATAGGCAATATTACCACCGTAGGAGCATTCCTTACGTTGGTTCCGCTGAAAGCTGTAGCCATCCGTCAGCTGGGTTTATTCTGCGCACTTATGCTGGTCGGAACCATCTTGTTTGTCCTTATTATTATGCCGCATTTCAGACCGGCCTTCGCAAGAACAAAAGAAGAAACCCCAGGCCTTCACACCGACAAGTTGTCATGGTTAGACCGAGTCGTAAAGCATCCTGCCTCTTTGATTGTTCTCTCGGCCATAACACTCGTCTTGGGATATATAAGCCTAAACACTACATTCGACAGCGACATCTCTCATCTGAACTATATGACGGAAGCGCAGAGGGAGAATATGGCAAAGCTGAGCACCCTGCAGGGCCAGCAGTCGGGAGTACCTGTCTACGTGGCCACCACGAACGTAGAGATGGAGAACCTGCGTCAGACCATAGACGAATTGAAAAGTCAGAATCTGTTGGTCGACGAAAAGAACCCCGCAGACCTGTTGCCCTCAAAGGCTTTGCAAGAACGGAGACTCCGGCTTTGGAGCGAGTTTTGGCAGCAACATGATTATCTGCCGTTTTTGTCAAAATCCCGTGCCTACGGCTTTAGCGAAGAGGCGTTTGAACCCTTCCAGTTGCAGATAGAAGGAGACTTGTCCGTATTGGAGTACGAAGACTTCCTTCCGCTCACATCCTCCGTCTTGACCGGTTATTCCAACCCACACACGATGGTGACTCGCTTGACCGTTAAAGATTTGGACACAGCCCAAAAGGTGGAAGCGGTGTTGAATGCCGGGATGCAAGACGGACGGGCCTTCGACTTGACCACAATGAACAGCAGCATCACCCGAACACTGACCGACGATTTCAACTACATAGGCGTAGCCTGTGCCTTTATCGTGTTCCTGTTCCTTTGGATTTCGTTCCGTCGGATAGAACTTGCCTTATTGGCTTTCGCTCCGATGGTCATTGGCTGGCTATGGATTTTGGGCATAATGCAGATTTTCGGCATTCAGTTCAATATCGTCAATATCATTCTGGCCACTTTCATATTTGGCCAGGGTGATGACTACACCATCTTTGTGACTGAAGGTCTGATCAAAGACTTCAGGCAGAACAGCGGGCACAAGGTGTTGATTGGTTATCAACGGAGTATTTTGCTTTCGGCCGCAATCATGCTGGTCGGCATCGGTTCTTTGATTTTGGCCAAACATCCGGCTTTACATTCTCTGGCCGAAGTAACCATCATCGGAATGGGCGTGGTCGTTATTATGGCCTGGTTAGTGCCGCCTATGCTGTTTCATTGGCTGATTAAAATAGACAAACCATTAAGAAATTATTTGTTAAAACATTGATATGAAAGACAGAATTTACAAATTGCTGGAAGACCAGCTCCCTTTGGTCGACCTTGATTCGGACCGTTTGTACGACGAACTCGATTCGCTGGGTGTAACAACGATATTGATGACACTTTCCGAAGAGTACGGCATAGATTTGGATACTCGTGATGCAACGCCAAAGAACCTGCAGAATTTGGATTCGATATGTCGTCTTGTCGAGAAGAAACTGGCAGAGAAAGAGAATAAATGAGAATTGTCGAATATCTCGAGTTTTATGCCCGGACTTGTCCTGAGAAGGTTTTCATATACCAAAAGGACGGCTCTGAGCAAATTAGTTATGCCGAGTTTTGGGAGTCGGTCGTAAGCAAGGCGAAAGAACTTGCCGGCCAGGGCTACAAACGGGGTCAGATACTCTGTGTGCGAGCCTCACAAGATGCCGAATACCTGTCGCTTTACTTCGCGTGCCACTATGCCGGTATCGTGATTGCGCCTTTGGAACATGACCTTCCGGCGGAAAGGCTAGAGGCAATCAGAAGTAGGGTTGACGGTATCGAAATGCCCGAGCAGGCAAGTGACATATTGTTTACATCAGGTACTACAGGCAGTGCCAAAGCCGTTGTCCTATCGCATGAAGCCCTGGTTGCCGATGCCGACAATCTCACCGAGTCGCAAGGCTTTCACCACGATTTGACTTTTATCATCAACGGACCCATCAACCATTTCGGCAACCATTCGAAGGTGCTCCCTGTGGTCAAAAACGGTGGTTCGCTCTACTTTATGGACAATATAAAGAGCCTTGACTCCGTTTTCCAGGCCTTGGATTTCCTCCAGGCGAGAGGTCCGGTCGGCCTGTTCCTCGTTCCAGCCAGCATTCGCATGTTGCTTCAGTGGTCGGGAACGCGGTTGTCGGAATATGCAAAGACCATAGAATTCATCGAGACCGGTGCGGCTCCCATTTCCCAAAGCGACATGTTGGCATTGGTCAGGTTGCTACCCGGCAGCCGTTTGTACAACACCTATGCTTCGAGCGAAACGGGAGTGGTAAGTACGTATAACTACAATGACGGAGAGACGTTGGTTTCGTGTGTCGGACATCCGATGACGCGTTCGCACGTATCCATCTGCGACGGAGTTATCGTCTGCTCGGGAGATGCGCAGATGATGGGGTATTTGGGCGAGTCTTTGTCCGAACATCCGGCGCCCATCGTCACTTCCGATATGGGGAGACTGGACGAAAAGGGGCGGCTCTACCTGACCGGTAGGTCCGGAGACATCATCAATGTCGGAGGTCTGAAAGTTTCGCCGGTCGAGGTCGAGGATGCGGCACTCGGTTATGCGGCAATCCGTGACTGCATCTGCATCGCAGCGCCTCATCGAGTGATGGGATATGTGCCCAAACTCCTCTATGTCGTTGCCGAAGGGACAGAACTCGACAAACGCGACTTGGCCCGGTACTTGAAGGGCAAAATGGAGCAATATAAGGTGCCGGTGCTCTATGAGCAGGTGGACGGCATCAAGCGGACCTACAACGGCAAGCTTGACAGGAAAGCATACAAATGCTGATTGCGGTGTTTTTTTGTAGAGAGAGGAATTCACGACAAGAGAGGGGAATTCACACACATAAAAGCACCTCGCCCTACAGGACAATAAATCACCTGCTCTACAAATAAAAAGAGTCAGAAGGCAATAAACAGCACTTGTGTACGTTATCTTAATCAAGAGTACGTTATCCTAAACAAGAGTAAGTTCTCTTCAACTTAACAAAGAATCTGACAATAAAAATACTGAAAAATATGAATTTCAAGAAAGCCTTGATCCTATGTGCCATAGCCTTGATGCCTATTGTCGCATCGGCCGATATGACCGACCAGCAGATCATGTCATATCTCGTCGAGCAGCAGAGCAAGGGGGCAAGTCAGGAGGAAATACTCCAATATCTTGTGAAGCAGGGTGTTACTCCGCAACGGCTTATGCAACTCAAGCAGAAATACGGAAGCATAAGTTCGACAAGCAAGAGCGGAGTGCAGACCTCTTCCGACCGGCGCCGCAGCAACAACGGAGAGACCAAAAACACACAAAACGGCCAGAAGGGCCAGACTCGTCTGATGGGTTCGGCAAATAAAGTCGGACAAAATGCCGAGCAAGGCACGGACTATATTTCCATGCAGAATGCCTTGAGCGGTCTGATGCCCGATACGACAAGTATGTATCCGTATGCTTTCGGGCCGGAACAGCAAGGGCCGAAAGTGTTCGGACGGGATGTGTTCCGCAACGAGAACATAACCTTTGAGCCTAACGCCAATATTGCCACTCCCGCCAATTATATTCTGGGAGTAGGAGACCAGATTTACATAGACATCTACGGCAATTCGCAGGCCTCGATAGAGGGCATCATTTCACCCGACGGATTCATTGTCGTAGACGGATACGGTCCGCTTCAGTTGGCCGGAATGACCGTAGAACAGGCCAGCCAACGTGCAAAGCAGAAATTGCGCTCCATCTATTCCAATTCGTCGATAAGGCTCAGTGTCGGCCAGACCCGCACCATACAGGTCAATGTCATGGGCGAGGTGATGGTGCCGGGCACATACACCTTGTCGGCATTTTCGTCGGTTTTCCATGCTTTGTATTGTGCCGGCGGCGTGAGCGATATTGGTTCGCTCCGGACCGTGAAACTCTACCGTGACAACCAACTGATTAATACCATCGACATCTACGACTACATCCTCAATGGCAACCTCTCCGGCGACATTCGCTTGCAGGACAACGACGTCATCGTCGTTCCGACCTACGAGGCTCTGGTCAACATAGCCGGCAAGGCCAAGCGCCCTATGGCCTATGAGATGAAGTCGACCGAGACGATAGGGAAGGCTCTGGAATATGCCGGCGGATTTGCCAGCGATGCCTACACCAAGTCTATGCGACTGCTCCGCAAGTCGGGCGGCAATCTGCAGGTATACAATATCGACAGCTCTAATATGGGCAGTTTCATGATAGCCGACGGAGACTCTCTGAGCATAGATTCGCTTGTGGCCCGCTATGAGAATATGGTTGACCTGCAGGGCGCCGTGTTCCATCCGGGCATGTACCAGCTCGGCGACCAGACATCATCGGTCCGTAAGTTGATTGAGTATGCCGATGGTGTGAACGAAGACGCATTCCTCTCGCGTGCCATACTCTACCGCATGCGCAAGGACAGGACCCAGGAGGTCATCTCGCTTGACCTCAAGGCCATCCTTGACGGAAGCGTGTCGGACGTCAAGTTGCAGAACGAGGATGTCATCTTTGTTCCCAACACGCAAGAGGCCAAAGAGGACTTGACCTACACCATACGCGGTGAGGTCTACGCCCCCGGCATCTATCAGTTTGCCTATAATACCACACTTGGCGATCTCATTCTGCAGGCCGGCGGACTCAACGAATCGGCTTCGCTCAACAAGATAAGCGTGGCCCGTCGGAACAAAAACTCTGACAAGAGAATAGAGATCTTTACTTTCGACCTGAATGAAGACCTCTCTCTGCAAGGCGGCCAGACCTTCACACTTGAGCCTTACGACGAGGTGATGGTCAAGCGCACCGAAGGCTATCGCGACCAGGAGACCGTAAGTATAGAAGGTGAAGTCTATTTCCAGGGCGAATTCAGTTTGCCGAGGGGCAACACACGCATCTCCGAATTGGTCGGCATGGCTGGCGGAATGACCGAACAGGCGGCCGAAAACGGCGTGTATGTGCTCCGTCAGATGAACGAAGAGGAACTGCGCTTGAGGCAAAACAAAATCGATGCCCGGCGTTATAGCAACGCTTACAACACGACATCGCGTGCCAGCCAGATGCAGACGCTTGACGTCATGCCAGTCACCGACTCGCTGCTGGTGGTCCGTGACACTCGCGAGAATATATACAAGGTGGCCGTAGACATACGCAAAGCACTGAAGAAACCCGGATGTGACGAAGACCTGGTTTTGAGAAACGGAGACAGGATTATTGTTGAAGCACAGAAGAACACCGTCACCTTGTCAGGTAGTTTCGCCTATTCCGGGACGGTCCCGTATGTAGAGGGCAAGAACATCAAGTTCTATATGCGTCAGGGTGGCGTAAGGCCCTCGGCCAGAAACCGGCGAATGACTTATGTCATCTCGCAGAATGGTCAGGCATATTCTTACCGAAGTTGGAAGAAGGTCGAAGCCGGCAGCGAAGTATGTCTGCGCGAGTTTTCTTCCGAGCTGACCACGGCCCAAAAGGTAAGCATTTGGGCTTCTCTTGCCAGCACCTTAGCCACAGCCGGTGCCGTGATAGTAAGTGTACTCAAATAGTCTAAACGATAGAAACTCTCTTTGCAATATGGAAAAGGAAGTTGTCGATTTGGGAAAAGTGTTCCGCGTCCTTTGGCGCAAACGCAAGCGGTTTTATATCGTCGTCCCGATAGTAATGCTGATTTCAGCGCTCTATATATTTGTCCAGCCGCGTTACTATACGGCCGAGGTCTCTCTGGCACCCGAAACAACGTTGGCCGATGCTGGCGGCGGGTTGGCTTCCATAGCCTCGTCGTTCGGCTTCAACCTGGGCAACATGGCGAGCAGCGATGCCATCTATCCGACCCTGTATCCAGACCTTTTCGAGTCGCCGGAGTTTCTGGTCAGCCTGCTTGACATTCAGGTCAGGACCTTGGACGGGGAGGTGGAGTGTGACTACTACACCTATCTGAAGAAGCATCAAAAGAAGAACCCCTACACCATGCCTATCCGCATGGCAAAGCGGTGGATCAAGAAAATGTTCAAGCCCAAAAAGAGAGCTTTGTCAACAACGCAATCCGGTCTCAATGCCTTTATGATGTCGGAAGAAGACTTCGGCCTCGTCAGTGGCATGCAAGACAAGATAGTGTGTACCAACGACAAGCGCACCGATGTCACCACTATACGTGTGGAAGCCCAAGACGCCCTCGTGTGCGCCCTGTTGGCCGACTCCATCTGCTCACGGCTGCAGAACTTCATCATTCAGTATCGCACGAGCAAGGCCCGTTTGGATTTGGCCTACTACAAGCAGCTCTCTGACTCGGCCCAGTCTGAATATCTTGCCGCTGCCACTCGCTACAGCGCTTATTGCGATGCCAATATGGGCTCGACGCGCCAGGCCACTCTGACGCGCAAGGAACAGTTGGAGAACGAGATGAACATGAAGTATACGGCCTTTCAAGCCTATCACACGCAGATGCAGGCCATGAAGTCGAAAGTGCAGGAGAAGACACCGGCCTTCACGATGCTCAAGAGCGCTACCGTGCCGGTGAAGCCGGCCGGACCGAAGCGCGTGCTTTTTGTCCTGGCCATGGGCTTTTTGTCTGCGATGGTCACGGGAATGTGGCTGGCACGTAAAGAGTTGCATTTCACATTCTGAGACGTGCGCCTGCACGCACTGAGAGGCCCGCACACATAGAGGAGGCCCGCGAAAAGGCGCACACAAGAACACGAGGGAGAGCGAAGACGTGACTGGGAAGATAGCAAAAAACGTCTATTGGGCTTTGGGCGGCAAGGTGTCCAATCTGCTGAGCGCATTGGTGGTAGGCATCATGGTGGCTCGCTATCTGGGTCCGGAGCAGTATGGGCTGATGAACTATGTGGTCAGTTATGTGACGCTCTTTCAGGTGCTGTCAGCCTTCGGGCTCGACTCGATAGAGATACGGGAGGAGGCCAGGGCCGACCGACCCGTCACGACTACGTTGGGCACATCGTTTGCCGTGAGGGTAATCCTGTCGGTTGTCTTTATGGCGCTGACCATCATTACCTCGTGGCAGATGGATGCCGATGGCGAGACCACATGGCTTGTGGCGGTCTACTCGCTGAGCATCCCGCTCAACTGCTTTATGGTGATACGCAACTACTTCTCGGCTATCGTTCAAAACGCCTACGTCGTTCAAGTTGAGATAGGACGCACGCTTTTGGGCATGTGCATCAAGATTGTGTTGCTTTGGATTCATGCCGAGCTGGTGTGGTTTGTGGCCTTCTCGATGTTCGACTTTGTGCTGACGGGCTTGGGCTATGTGGCTGCCTATCGGGTCAAGGTCGGTCCGCTGCGTGATTGGCGATACGACCGTGCGTGTGCTGCCTATCTGCTGCGCGAGTCGTGGCCTCTGTTGCTGACCAATGCTGCCGTCATCCTCTACCAACGCATCGACCAGGTCATGATTGGCCAGCTTCTTGACAAGCGGTCGGTGGGCTACTTCTCCGTAGCGGGGCGCTTTGTCGAGGTCTTGACCTACATCCCGATGATACTTTCGCAGACGGTTATGCCCGTACTGGTGTCAGAGCGCGGGAAGGGCGAGGAGGTCTATGGCCGAAGTGCCCAGCGGTTTATGAACATATCGGTCTGGCTCTCGCTATTAGCTTCGGCCGTGACTTCGGTGTTGGCCTGGTGGCTTGTGACCATACTCTTTGGCCAAGTCTATGCCCCAGCCGTGGTCATCTTGCAGGTGATGGCATTCAAGGCTGCCAGTGTGGCGCTGAGCAGCACTGCCGGGGCGATGCTTGTGGCTGAAGGGCTGCAGAGGTATGCTTTCTGGCGTGACTTGTTTGGTTGCCTTGTGTGTGTGAGTCTCAACTGGCTGCTTCTACCCGCCTATGGCGTTGTGGCGGCTGCGTGGGTTGCCATTATGAGCAACATAGCGGCAGGCTTTGTTGCCGATGCCTTTATTCCTGCCTACCGGCACATCTTCGTGCGCCAGTGTCGCGCTTTGGTGACGGGTTGGCGCGAGCTTGGCCATATCCGCACTTTGCTCAAACACTGAGAGCGCCGGCTTGCTTCTTAGTAAAATCGAGAAATCGAGTGATAATACAGAGCGGAAACAAACAATAATGAGAGAAATAGAGATAATTGGGAAGACAGATGGAGAGTTGGAGGATTGAGAAGGTAGGTGAGAATTGAGAAGATTGTTGGAGAGAGAAGAGAGATGAGAGAAGAGAGGTGGAGAATCGGGAAGATAAGAAACGGGAATAGAGAATAATATAGAGAAATACAGAGAGCGATGATAGTTATACCGCTATTATACTTTTTGCTGCTGACTATCTACTTTTACCGCAAGCACGGTTGGGGCATCGATGTGGCGTCGAGCCTGCTGCTGGTTTGCGTATCGCTCTTTGCCGTCGTGACCGATGTCAAAGAGTTGTACGGTGACTATGGCATCAACCGCGCTGCCTACAACATCTGGACGCTGCTCCTCTTCTGCGTGCAGTGGACGCTGGTCCTATTGCCTCTGCATGTGCTGTCGGGTCTCAAAATCGAGGCTATGGACGAGGTCAAAGTGCCGGCCTTCAAGCTCCTGTGTCTGTTCATGTTTGCCAGCTCGGTCTACATGGTCGTCCATAGTCTTGACGACATCAAGGATGCCCTCATCATGGATTTGGCCGATGTGCGCGACCAGCATTATGCCGACCTCAATAAGGGTGCGGCCAAAGGCTTTAACCCTTTGCTCCTTATCCCCACCGTACTTACGGCCATCCCTTTCCCCACGGTGGCACTGGTGTTTTGGTTTTATCTCAACTCGTTCTTTCGGGGTTCGTATGTGGTCAAGACGTGTGTGCTGCTGGTGAGCATCGTGCAGGCCATTCTCAGCATCACTATGGCGGGGCGTTCGGCCATGGTCTATTGGGTTTTCGACTTCTATCTGTGCTACAGCCTGTTCTACAGGTTCTTGGCTCCTCGCATACGCCGCAGTCTCAACCTGGTGGCAATCGTCTTTGGTACCCTGATTGTGGTGGTCTTCGTGTCGATTACGGTGGCGCGGTTTGACGGCACAAGCGGCGACCGCGATCCGCTCGACTCGCTCTATGGCTATGCCGGCCAGCACATCAACAACTTCTCCATCATGATGGTCGAGGGGCACAACGCGCCGTTTCTGCCCGGGCGCGAGTTTCCATTCTTGTCGCGCTATGTGCTGCACCAGCGCTTTGACCTGAAGGACCACTACCTGGAGCTGTCGTCGCACGTCAAGGCCCTGACCAACGTCTTCGACACCTTTGGCGCAGAGATTTACCTCGACCTCGGGTGGCTGGCTTATGTGATGTTTATGATGTTCCTGTGGTACACTTCGGTCTGGATCAAGACGCGATGGGAGAGCCTCTCGTTCGACCGTATCATCCTCGTGGCCATAATGATAGCCTTCTTTAGCCACGGCCTGTTCTCGTGGCCATTCGTCGGACAGTATGCCAGCATGGCCATCGCCTTCCTGCTCTTTCTGGTCTATTTTTTCCGCCACCCGTTTCGGATATGACATCCGCCCGAAGCGTCAGCGCAAGGCCCTGAACAATATTTGAGCATCGTACAAAAACAAAATACATCGAGCATCGTACAGAATACAAGCATGAAACGGATAAGCATAATCATCGTCACCTACAACTCCGAGCACGACATCTACGATTGCGTGGCCTCCATACAGCAGTATATTGACCTGCCCAAAGAGGAGGTGGAGCTCATCATAGTAGACAACTGCAGCCGTGAGGCCGACGTGATGTTCCAACGGCTGCGGGAGCAGTGGGGCGACGACATCGTTTGTCTGCACAATGACAAGAACGGAGGCTACGGGCAGGGCAACAATGTGGGCCTACGGGCATCAACAGCCCCCGTGGCTATGATTATGAACCCCGACGTGCGGATGGTGCATGGGGTGTTGGCCGAAGCCGTGAGGCGCTTTGACGAGCAGCCGGGGCTGCATGTGCTGGGCATGAAGCAATACTTTGACGCAGGGGTAAAAAGCAACACCTCGATTGTCTTCAACTGGCTCACCAACGGCTACGTCAGACCCTTCTTGCAGATAGTGTGCAACGCGCTTGACTGGTTCATTCCGCGCCGGATGTTCGTGCAGGGCAGTTGTTTCTTCGTGCGCAAGGAGGCCTTCCGCCAGGTCGGTTACTTCGACGAAAGCAATTTCATGTACGGCGAGGAGGAAGACATCCATTACAGGCTGACACGGCGCTTCGGCTATGGCTGCTATGCTTACGACCCGCATCTTGGCTACATACACCATGCGCAGGGGCGCACTCCATCGCTCGCCACCGAGATTCGGATGGTGGAGGCTCAGGTCGGCCTCTATGCCAAAAAAGGGATAGGCTGGCAGGTGATAGTGCGCCACATGCGCCAGAATGTGCGGCTTATGATATTGCGTTGTGTGGTGGAGGGCAACAGAGGTGCCCGGTATAAGGTGCTGAAAGAATTGTTGCACTATCTGTCAAACTACAACGGACAAGCATGAAAAGACTGCTGTTTATTAATCCACAATCATACAATAATCTTGCCATATACGACACCTCTTTGCTGCGGTATATGGAGGGGTGGGAGATTCACTACTACTGCAACCGGAAGTACCAGTGTCGGCCGCTGGACCACGTTGTCTATCACAAGATATTCGACTATAGCGACAAGAAAGGTGTGCGCAAGGGGTTGAGCTATGTGGCCAGCATACTCGGCATTGTCTGTGCAGCCGCCCGCCTGCGTCCGGATGTGGTGCACATACAGTGGTTCAGGCTATTTCAGATAGACGCAATGCTGGTGTGGTGGCTCAACTTGCTGCACATTCCCGTCGTCCATACTGCGCACAATGTGCTGCCCCACATACAGAAGAGGGGGGACAAGAAGCACTATGCGTGGTTCTACGGGCATGTGAGCAAGATTATCGTCCACACCGGTAGCAGCAAGGCCGAGCTCCTTTCGGTCTTCCCGCGTGTTCCGTCCGATAGGGTAGAGGTCATTGCCCATGGTCTGATTGAGCCTATGTTTGCACTGCAGGACATTGCTGTCCGGGCGACAGAACTTGCCTCCGGGCTGCAGTGCAAGGGCAAGACGGTGTTTGCCTGCATGGGGTATCAAAATTACTATAAGGGTATCGACCTTGTTGCCGATGTCTGGTTGAGCCATCCGGAGCTCCGAGATAACCCCGGGGTGATGCTCCTGATAGTAGGCAAGTCGGAACAGGCAGACCTGCAGGCGCTTGCCCGATGCCAGAATGTATATATAGACGACAGAATGGTGCCCGACATCGACTTTGAGGCTTATCTGCAGTCTGTCTCCGTCATGCTTCTTCCGTACAGGCGCATCTCGCAGAGCGGGGTGCTGATGACGGCCGTGCAGCGCGGTATTCCCGTAGTGGTCAGCGATGTAGGCGGACTGACAGAGCCGCTGCAAGTGGGCGATGTCGGCTGGAATATCGGGGCACCCACGGCCGACAACTTGTCGCGGGTTGTGCTGCAATTGGCAAAAGACCCCGGGGCGGTCGGTGCGAAAAGGGAAGCTGTCGGCGAGTTCGACAAAGTGCGCGGCCACTATTCATGGCAGAAAATCGCCGCCCGTACCGCAAGCCTGTACCACACTCTGCAGACGACAGAATAAAAAGATAAACAAAACATATTATTGCAATGCTGAAATACAACATCTCACTCGAGGGAAAGACGGTGCTCGTCACGGGTGCCGCAGGATTTATCGGTTCGAATCTTGTCAAGCGTCTGTTTAAGGATGTCAAGGATATCAAGGTAATCGGATTTGACAATATCTCCGACTACTATGACGTGAACATCAAATACGAACGCCTGCAGGAAATCGAGAACCTGAAGCGTGATTGGGTCTTTGTGAAAGGGAACCTGGCAGACCGCAGCGCCCTTGATTCGGTCTTTGAGACCTACCACCCGACCCTGGTGGTCAATCTTGCTGCCCAGGCCGGTGTGCGCTACAGTATCACCAATCCGGAGAGCTACTTGGAGTCGAACCTGATTGGCTTCTTCAACATCCTCGAGGCTTGCCGGCACAATCCTGTCGAGCATCTGGTCTATGCTTCATCGTCGTCCGTCTACGGTTCGAACAAGAAGGTGCCCTACAGCACTGACGATAAGGTCGACAATCCCGTCTCCCTCTATGCCGCCACCAAGAAGAGCAACGAACTGATGGCACACGCCTACTCCAAGCTCTACAACCTGCCGTCAACGGGATTGCGTTTCTTCACGGTCTATGGTCCGGCAGGCCGTCCCGATATGGCTTATTTCGGCTTTACCAACAAGCTGCGCGAGGGCAAGACCATTCAGATCTTCAACTACGGTAACTGCAAGCGCGACTTCACTTACGTCGACGACATTGTGGAGGGTGTGGTCCGCATCATGCAGCACGCACCCGAGAAGAAAGACGGCGAAGACGGACTTCCCATCCCGCCATACAAAGTCTACAATATCGGCAACAATTCGCCCAGCAATCTGCTTGATTTTGTCACAATACTGCAAGAGGAACTCGTGGCAGCGAAGGTCCTGCCGCAAGATTACGACTTCGAAAGCCACAAGCAACTTGTACCCATGCAGCCCGGCGATGTTCCGGTCACTTATGCCGATACAACCCCGCTAGAGCAGGATTTCGGCTTCAAACCTTCTACCTCATTGCGCGACGGACTGCGGGCCTTTGCCGTGTGGTACGCCCGCTACTACGGCACATGCAACGCTGATTGAGCCTAATCGGCACATTCACAACATCTGTAATCAATCAGAAAATATCGCACTCATATGCAACTCGCTGTGTATGAGTGCGATATGCTTCATTGATATGCTCAAAAAACAGAACAAGTGATGACGATGACGATGACAGTTCAATTTTCCGCAAGTTGTATTCTCCCTTCCGAAAACCTTGAGAAAGAAAAGTTAATATATATAT
>CAVFPF010000068.1:0-6166 GCA_963624265.1 bacterium
TTCCGGCTCGATGTGTCGCGGTATGGTGTGGTCGACGATGCCTTTGTAGGTCTCCTGCTGCTCAAAGATGAGTCTCTTCAACAGTTCTTTCATATCGTATCTGCCCTTTATGTTTGTGCGCTGCAAAGTTAAGGCCTTTCTGCGGTTTTATCAAATGTTTTGGCAATTTTGTTCATTAGCAGTGAACAAAAATAAAAAAAACTGTTCATTCGGAATGAACAATTTCGGCGAAAAGTGCTCATTCGGAATGAACTATTTCGCTTGTATCTCCCACTGTCAGACCTTCACGATGCGCTTGGACAGCGTGATGACTGAGGCGGGGGCAGACGTGCTGCATGACTGCCGTACGCGCCTGCACGTTCCGGAGGCGCAATCTATATAGAAACTGTTCAGTCTATAAAAACTATTCAAAATGGGTGTCATTTTTGACCATCGGGCAAAAAAATACGCGCCGGTGAGACGCCATTCCGATATTTGTCATTATCTTTGCAGCCGAATTGAAATTTTGCAGTCTCGCCGGCAATGTCCTCTCTCGCCTTGCCGCGACAAAGACCGAATCACCATCGCAGACGAACAATCACTGACAAAAACCACTATACAAGAATGAAAAAACTCGCTACTCTTTTGCTCCTGCTCATGTGCGTGCAGCTGCAGTGCGTTGCCGCCTCGGGCTATCAGAGCAAGACTTGGGCTGCACTGTGTAAAGGTGACATGGGCACCGACTGGTATGGCTCGGATGAGGCCATGTCGGTAGCCGACACGCTGATCGCCACACAGAAGACCAACGGCGGATGGATGAAGAACTATCAGTATCACAAACTCACCGCCACTGAATTCAAGACTTACAAGTCGGCCTCAAGCCGCGCCGAGCACTCGTGCTTCGACAACGGCTCGACCACCCAGGAGATGCGATTCCTGGCCAAGGTGTACAACAAAACCCACGAGGAGCGCTACCTCACTTCGCTCAAGAAGGCCCTCAACCTCATCTTCACAGCCGGCAAGAATCTGAAGGGCGGCTGGGCACAGTACTGGCCACTCTCAAGCGATAAGTACAGCTACCAGAACTACATCACCTTCAACGACGACCTGATGACCAACATCATGAAGCTGCTGATGGAAATCTATCAAGACAAAGGCGACTTTGCCGGACTCTTTGACGAAGAGACTCGCACAAAGTGCAAAACGCAGTTCGACAGCGCCATAGAGTGTGTCATCAACTGCCAGGTGGACGACAACGGCGTCAAGTCGGCATGGTGCGCCCAGCACGACCCCGCCGACTTCCTGCCCGTCGAGGGACGCCCTCACGAGCTGCCCTCCATCAGCGGCTGCGAATCGGCTGCGCTGCTCTCGTTCCTGATGACCGTGCCCAGTCCGTCGAAGGAACTGCAGGAGTGCATCACCGCGGGCGTGACCTGGCTGGAGAACCACAAGTATATGGAGAATGCCGCCATTGCCGACTATACCAACAGCGACGGCGTGGCTGACCGCCACATCGTGACGAGGCAGGGCAGCAACCTGTGGGGCCGATTCATACAGATAGGCGGCGAGTCGGGCCAGAAGATTTACGAGAAGTTCTACAACAAACTGAAAGCCCGCGGCAAAAAACGCTCGCACCATACCACCGGCTACACCTACTACGAGTATCAGATTGCCGAGGCTTCGTACGACTCGACCCGAGCCTATCAGCCCATCTACGCCATCTACACCAACGACTATCCGGAGCTCTTCTACCGCTACCTCTACAACTACGACGATACGCCCGATGCTGCCGACAAGTACGGCCAGACTGTCAAGACCTCGCTGCTGCCCGGCAACCGCTGCTCCTACCAGTATCTGGGCAGTTGGGCCGACGGTACAATCAAGTCGTATGCCGCATGGAAGGCCCAGCGCGACATCGAGGAGACTGCCGGCAACAACCAGATTCTGACGCTCTCGCGGGCCACCTACTCGAGCTCCTCCGTCAATGGGGGCTGGGGCTTCGACAACGGCTTTTCCATCATCAATGCCAGTGGCAAGGGCTATGCTACGGGCATGGAGCAGACCGTCAAGTACTCGGCAGGCGTGAACTTCTCCATCATCGTGCCCGACACGCTGGTGGTCAACAAGGTGACTTTCTACGGCTACAACAACTACAACGGAGGCAATTCGTACATAGCCAAGTGCAACGGAAAGACCTACACCGCCACCGACTATGTGTTCCCGGAGAAGAGCACCGCCGGTGTGGCCACTTATGTCACCCACACCATCGACCTCACTGCCAAACCCGCTGCTGACTCGCTGCACTTCACGTTGGCCGGCAAGCAGACTTGCCTCATCATCACCCTCTACTGCGGACCGAAGCCAGCAGCCGGCATCCGCACCGCAGCCGTTGACAAGGTCAAGAGACAGCCCGTCAAGTGCATGCTCAACAACCGCATCGTCGTCATCTGGGACGGCAAGCGCTACAACATAGCCGGCCAGCTACTGGACGACTGACACGCGCCTAAACTGACACGCGCCATAAAAACTGAAGCGCCCTAATTTGACGCGCGCCTTAAAAGCTGAGGGGAGGACGTCCGCTACCGGACATCCTCCCCTCGGTCGTGTGCCAGCCAAGCTGGCAGGGGGCGGCTACCTTACAGCTCGAGGTCGCCGTCGTGAATCTCGTGCCAGGGCAGACCCTGGGCGTTGAGCTGCGCCATAAACGGATCGGGGTCGAACTCCTCGACGTTGTGCACGCCGGGCACGCTCCACTGGCCCGTGAGGAACATCATGGCGCCTATCATGGCAGGCACGCCCGTCGTGTAGCTCACGCCCTGCATACCCGTCTCGAGATAAGCCTCGTGGTGCGAGCAGTTGTTGTAGACGTAGTAGGTGTGCTCTTTGCCGTCGACACCGATGCCGCGGATACGGCAGCCGATTGAGGTCTGACCCTCGTAGTTCTCGCCAAGGTCCTGCGGATTGGGCAGCACGGCCTTGAGGAACTGCAGCGGCACGATGCGTACGGTGGCCTCGCCCGAGCCGTCGGCCAAGGGGGCCTTGTACTCTATCTCGTCGATGCGGGCCATGCCGATGTTCTGAATGACGTCGAGGTAGTTGAGATACTGCTGCCCGAAGGTCATCCAGAAGCGTGCGCGACGGATGGTGGGGTAGTTGATGACCAGACTCTCTATTTCCTCATGGTGCAAGAGGTACGACTCCTTGGGGCCGATGCCGGGATAGGTGAGGGGCTGGTGAATCTCCATCGGTTCGGTCTCGATGTAGCGGCCGTTTTCGTAGTAAAGACCCTTCTGCGTAATCTCGCGGATGTTGATTTCAGGATTGAAGTTGGTGGCAAACGACTTGTGGTGGTTGCCGGCATTGCAGTCGACGATGTCGAGGTACTGCAGTTCGCGGAAGTGGTGCTTGGCGGCATAGGCCGTGAAGACCGAGGTCACACCCGGGTCAAAACCGCAGCCGAGGATGGCGCACAGTCCGGCTTTGGCGAAGCGATCGCGGTAGGCCCACTGCCAACTGTACTCGAAGTGAGCCTCGTCCTTGGGCTCGTAGTTGGCCGTGTCGAGGTAGTTGACGTGTGCCTCGAGGCAGGCGTCCATAATGGTCAGGTCCTGGTAGGGGAGGGCCAGGTTGACGCAGAGGTCGGGTTTGAACTCCTGCATCAGACGGACCAGGGCGGCAGTGTCGTCGGCATCGACGCAGGCCGTGGTGATACGGGTACTCTTGCCTCCTTTGGTGTAGAGGCGCTTGCGGATGGCCTCGGCCAGTGCGTCGCACTTGGCTTTGGTGCGCGAGGCTATACAGAGGTCGGTGAAGACATCGGCGTTCTGTGCCATCTTGTGGGCTGCTACGGTTCCTACGCCACCGCAGCCAATCAGTAATACGCGTGACATGTGATATGTGTTATGTTTTACGTTTTATGTTTTACGTTATGCGTTGCTCTCTACCGCTGAGTTTTTCCGAACACAGAGTAATTTCTTTTTCTCTCACGAATCTTACTTCCAACTTTTCCCCCTCGATGTGCCACTCCGTGTCAGCGTAGCGACGGACGAGGTCGAGGTCGTGCGACGAGAGGAGGACGGCCCGGCCGGCATCGTGGGCGAGTGTGGTGAGCGTCTGCATCAGTTCGAGGCGGCTCTCGTAGTCGAGGAAGGCGGCGGGCTCGTCGAGGAGCAGCCAACGTGTGCCTTGTGCCAGGGCGCGGGCTATCATAGCCTTTTGCCTTTCGCCGTCGCTGAGCTGACTGAGCTGCCGGTCGGCGAGGGCGGTGATGCCGAGCGTGCGGATGGCGGCGTCGGTAGCCTCGAGGTCGTCGGCCGTTGGGCGGCAGCACCAGGAGAGGTAGGGCAGGCGTCCGTAGGCGACGAGTTCGCGGAGCGTCGTGTTGGGCAGTTCGGGGACGTGGGTCAGCACGAGTCCCACCTGTCGGGCAAGCATCGCGGGGCGGTAGTCGGCCAAAGGACGCCCTTCGAGCCACACCTCACCGCCCAGTGGCGACAGGATGCCCGCGAGCGTCTTGAGCAGTGTGCTCTTGCCCGTGCCGTTGCGCCCCGTCAGACACACAAACTGCCCCCGACGGAGTGTGGCGCTGATGCCGGTCAGCAGAGGCCGACGGCCGTATCCGATGGTCAAATCGCGCAGCTCCATGCTCTGACGGGAGAGGTGGGGAGGCTGCGCCTCACGACTGCATCTTGCGGACCTCGGCCATCATATTGTCAGCCGTCTGCTGGGCCAGTGCGGCGGTGGCAGCCTCGGCGTAGACGCGTATGATGGGTTCGGTGTTCGACTTGCGGAGGTGCACCCAGCGGTCGGGGAAGTCAATCTTGACGCCGTCGATGTCGTTGATTACGGCATCGGGCTGGGCTGCGTACTTCTCGTGCACGGCGCGCAGCAGGGCGTCGGTGTCGGTGCCTGGCGTGAGGTCGATGCGCTGCTTGGCGATGCAGTACTGCGGGTAGGAGTCGCGCAGCTGGCTGACACGGATGTCGCCTGTTTGCTGGCGCAGCTGAGCCAGGTGGGTCAGGAAGAGGGCAATGCCGACCAGGGCGTCGCGTCCGTAGTGCAGTTCGGGGTAAATGACGCCGCCGTTGCCTTCGCCGCCAATCACGGCGTGGGTCTCCTTCATCTTGGCCACGACATTGACCTCACCTACGGCAGCGGCATTGTACTCGCCGCCATGGGCACGTGTCACGTCGCGCAGGGCGCGGCTCGACGAGAGGTTGGAAACGGTGTTGCCCGGCGTGTGGCTGAGCACGTAGTCGGCCACGCTGACCAGTGTGTATTCCTCGCCAAAGAGAGTGCCGTCTTCGCAGATGAGGGCGAGACGGTCCACGTCGGGGTCGACGACGAAGCCTACGTCAGCCCCTGTGCGCTTCATCTCGGCAGCCGTCGCGGTGAGGTTCTGCGGAATCGGTTCGGGGGTGTGGGCAAACTGTCCGTCGGGTGTGCAGTTTACACAATGCACGTGGCGGACGCCGAGCGCCTCGAGTAGCGGGGGGAGGACGATGCCGCCCACCGAGTTGATGCCGTCGATGAGGACAGTGAGGTCAGCGCGGCGTATGGCCGACGGGTCGACGAGGGGTAGGTTGATGACCTGCTGGATGTGGTAGTCGGTGTAGTCGCGCGTGGTGACGTGGCCGAGCTCAGTGACTTCGGCAAAGGTGAAGTCGCCCCGTTCGGCGATGGCGAGAACCTCCTCGCCCAAGGCTTTGTCGAAGAACTCACCCTGGCTGTTGAGCAGCTTGAGGGCGTTCCACTGGATGGGGTTGTGCGACGCCGTGAGGATGAGTCCGCCGTCGGCGTGTTCGGCTGTGACGGCCATCTCGGTGGTTGGCGTCGTGGCCAGTCCGATGTCGGTAACGTCGAGACCCATGCCAATCAGGGTGCCCGACACGCACTGCTGCAGCATCTGGCCCGACAGGCGTGCGTCGCGGCCCACGACGATGCGGCCCTTGTGCCCGTCGCTTATCTGCCTGCGGATGACCGTGGCGAAGGCGGCTGTAAATCTGACGATGTCGAGGGGATTGAGTCCCTCACCCTGGTGGCCTCCGATGGTGCCCCGGATGCCCGATATGGATTTGATCAGTGACATGATGATGGTGTATGTTTACTCTGTAGGTTTGTTTCTTTCCTCTGTAAGCCAGTCTTCCGGCAGCCGAGAACTTGTCTCTTTACTTTATTCTATAGGAGG
>CAVFPF010000068.1:6183-10611 GCA_963624265.1 bacterium
TAAGCCAGTCTTCCGGCAGCCGAGAAATCGTTGCTTTACTGCGGCAGGTAGTTGGGCTTGGTGTAGCGGATGTTGCCGTAGTAGAGCGTGTAGTAGTAGCTCGAGTAGGTGCTTTCGACCAGCGAGAAGGGGCAGATGACGGATGCTTCGCCGCCCTCCCAAAGATAGCGCACGGGGTAGGCCAATCCGCCCGACGTGCACTCGTAGCTGCTGCTCGTGCTGTAGTAGTAGCTGTAGGACGAGGTGGAGTAGTAGGTGGCGTTCCAGTTGTAGCAGATGCTGTAGCTGATGGGGTCGAGGTTGTCGCCCTTCGAGTTGGCCGAGATGCTGTCGTAGTCGTAGTCGTTGAGCAGGTAGAGGCTGTCGTAGCGCACGAGCACGTTCTTGCCCGCATAGAACTTCTTCTTGTTACGCATGGCCGTGCGGTATTGCTGGGCGGTAGGCTCAATGCCGGCCTGGCGCAGGCTGTCGAGTCCGTCGTTGCCGAAGTTGCGGATGCAGAAGTAGAGGCGCTTGAAGTTGCCCTCAGTGATGCAGTACCACTGGTTGAGCTCGATGCCTACCTGGCTGGGATGCAGGCTGTCGGAGAGGATAGAGTCGGTGGTCCAGTCGACCCAGTCTTCGTTCTTGTTGACGATATGGCCGAAGTCGGTGTAGGGACAGTGCTTGATCCAACGGCTGATGTTGCTCTTCTCCTTGTCGACGAGGTCGGCATAGGTCTCCGTGTCGCTGCACGACGATATCCAGACGCAGGCGAATGCCGCCAGCAGGGCTATGGACAGTAGTTTCTTCATCGGGGTGTGTGGTGTTGTGTATAGGGCGCCGACTCGCGGCTATGGGCGCGCGGGCCGTAGGGCGCAGTTTGCATGTTGGGCGCAAAGTTACTTATAATATCCGTACCTTGCACAGATTGGGCAGAGAATTTCAACTTTTTTCACACGGACGGTGTGGCTTTGGGCACAAAGAGGGGCAGCGCCTTGACATAGAGCTGCTCGGCCTGCTCGAGTGTGCCGTAAAACTCTCCGCCGGCAGCGTTGCGGTGTCCGCCGCCGTTGTAGAACCGCTGGGCCATCAGGTTGACGGGATAGTCGCCCTTCGACCGCAGCGACACTTTGACAAAGTTCTTCTCCTCGCGGAAGAAGGCGCTGACCTTGATGCCGTAGATGTCGAGAGGCAGGTTGACGAAGCCCTCGCTGTCGCCCTTCTGGTGGTTGAAGCGCTTGAGTTCGGCTTTGTTCAGGCTGAAATAGGCGCCTCCAACAGTTCCGGGCACAATCTTGAGTTTTTCGCTCAGCACGTAGCCCTTGAGCCGTGTGCGCCGTTCGGGTTCGAGCACGAGCTGGCGGTGAAGGCTCTCTTTGTCGAAGCCCTCCTGGAGCAGCCGTGCCACGATGAGGTAGACCTGCGGACGGTTGGAACTGAACACAAACTGCCCCGTGTCGGTCATCATGCCGCAATAGATTTGCGAGGCCGTCGTCGCGTCGAGCAGGCTGTCGTCGCCCGACTGCAGGATGAAGTTGTAGACGAGCTCGCTGGCCGCCGATGACTCGGGGTGCGACATGACGATGTCGAAGCTGTCGGGGTCGGGGTCGAGATGATGGTCGATGAGCACCTTGCGCGCCGATTGAGCCATGACTTCCTTGCCCAACTCGCCCATGCGCAGCGGGGTGTTGAGATCTGTGATCATGAAGAGGTCGGCCTCGCGGATGGCCCGCAGCGACTCGGGACGGGTGTCGCGCACGCCGAGCTTACGCTGGCTGTCGGCCACGTAGGCGTCGCGCACCCCGGGTATGAAATTGAGGTTGTCGCCGGGCGCGTCGTTGAATACCACTGTGGCCTGCTTGCCTTTGCGCCGCAGGTAACCGGCCAGGGCGAGCGCCGAACCGCACGCATCGCCGTCGGGCGACATGTGCGTGCATACTACTATCTTAGTGCTCCCGGCTATGAGGGCCTGGGCCGCATCGACGCGGTCTTGTTCCAGAATGGGGGTTATTTCGTCTTTGATCATGTGCGTAATGTGTGTGTCGCTGACGGTCAAAGTGCGCCTGCACCATACTCGCAGCGGCACAAAGGTAGTCGTTTTTCGCTTTACAGCCAAATTTTCGGCCAAATTTTCGGCCATTGCAGAAAAAATGCCTATCTTTGCGGCCGAAAAATGTTTTACGTTTTACGTTTTACGTTGCAGGCTTTGATTTTTATTTTATCCGCGGAACTGAAACGGAAAACGTTGCAAAATCCAGGCACTACACTAAATACTGAATTCTAAATTCTAATTCTGAATAAAATGGCAAAAGTACAGGTCAAGACAAGCGAGGGCGACATCACGATTCGCCTCTATGACGAAACACCCCAGCACCGCGACAACTTCCTCAAGTTGGCGCGCGAGGGATTCTACGACGGCACGCTCTTTCACCGCGTGATCAAAAACTTCATGATTCAGGGCGGCGACCCGCAGAGCAAAGACGCTCCGGCTGGCAAGGCCCTGGGCGCAGGCGATGTGGGCTACACTATTCCCGCCGAGTTTGTCTATCCGCAACTCTTCCACAAAAAGGGCGCCGTGGCCGCTGCCCGTACGGGCGATGAGGTCAACCCCGAGCGCCGTTCGTCGGGTTGCCAGTTCTATATCGTGACCGGTGAGGTCTATAGCGCCGGCAAACTCACCCAGCTGGAGCGCAGCCTGACGCAGCAGCAGTTGCAGAACATCTTCAACGGCCTCGTGACCGAGCATCGCGACGAAATCATCGCCCTGCGCAAGAATCGCGACAACAACGGCTTGATGAAACTGCAACAGGAACTCGAGCAGCAGACCTACGCCAAGGCCAAGGAAGTGGGCGACTTCAAGTTTACGGACAGCCAGCGGGAAGCCTACACCACCGTGGGCGGTACTCCGTTCCTCGACAACAACTACACCGTCTTCGGCGAGGTAGAAGAGGGTATGGACGTGGCCGACCGCATACAGTGTGTCAAGACCGTGCCCGGCGACCGTCCGGAGCAGGATGTCAAAATCCTCTCGGTCGAAGTCATCGAAGGTTGAAGTTGGGCCGAAGACTCAGGCAAAGCCAAGGTTGATGTTGGCCGAAGACTCAGAAAAGCCAAAGCCAAAGGCTGAAACCAAAGGATTTAAAACATGAACGGCTGTCATCACGACAGCCATTCACTTCATTACCTTAAATCTAATACCATGAAAAACACTGTGCAAAGATATGGACTTTCTATGGATAGTGCAATAGATTGCATAGATATTTTTGCATTTTAATGTCTTTTCAGCGAGTTTGTGTAATCGTTTGCAAAGCACAATTGACAAAATAATTGACAAACAAAGAGAAAGCGATATGAAAAGGTTGATTTTGGCTCTCATGCTGCTGGCCGTGTGTATCATCGCACAGGCCGAAGACGTCATCGTGCTCGTGTCGGGCGCAACGGTCAAGGCCCGAGTCATCGAAGTGGGCATCAGCGAAATCACCTACCGCCGCGCCGACAATCCCGACGGTCCCGTCTACAAGATAGCCAAAAGCGACGTGCGCTGTATTGTCTATCCCAATGGCACGGCCGACCTCTTCAGCGAGTCGCAGGCTCCGGTGGTGGCCGACACTTCGTCGGTCACAACGATGACCGCCACGTCGGTCACAACGCTTTTGCCCGGCGACAAGGCGACCGGAGAGGACGGCTACGAACGTCTGTGGACGCGCGTCATGGTGGGTTACAATAGCGTGCTGGGCGATGCGGACAACGATACGTGCAGTTACAGCGGCGTCTCGGCCCACTATTTGATAGACTGGCGACTCACGCGCGACTATCCGCTTTATGTGGAGACGGGTGTGAGCGCGGCTTTCTACACCAAGACCAAGACGGTGCGGACGTTAAGCGGTGTGAAGCTCGATGCCGAAGGTGGCGTCGGGGCAATCAAGACGAAGCGCGTGGTGCTGCGCTCCAGCTACCTGTGGGCAGGCATTCCCGTCAACCTTACATATCGCACTGTGCTGCCGGGCACGAAGCTCGAGGCTATCCCCGTAGCGGGCGTCCTGCCGCACTGGTACATTGTGGGCCGCATTGACGACCGCGTGCCGACGGGCAAGGAACTGGCGGGCACGAAGCTCTATGGGGGCGTCAAGCAATACAACTGCTTTGACCATAGCGAAATGACCGCTCTGTGTCGGAACCGTGGCCTCGACCCGCTCAAGTACAACCGCTTCCAACTCTCCTGGAACCTCGGCCTCAGTCTACGCTACAAGCACTATCTGGTCAGCTATCTTTTCCAAAAGGACTGGACCCGACTGGACAAAATATATGGTGACAACAACAAGTTGTGCCACCATCATGTCTGCGTAGGATACGCGTTCTGAATGTTTTGCGTTTTATGTTTTACGTTTTATGTTTTACGTTTTACGTTTTACGTTTTACGTTTTATGTTTTGCGTTAGTCTGGTAA
>CAVFPF010000069.1:0-8096 GCA_963624265.1 bacterium
TACAATCGTCCGATTCATTGCCATTGCAGCAGATAGCCGTTGTCGTTATCTTGGGGTTCTATAATGCTTCTACCTCCGGCGCTTCGTCGGAAAGACGAGCAGGCCATTGCTTCGGTCGAGCAGGATGCGGCGCGCAATTTCTTCGGCAATCAGCATGGCTCCCGCCCGATTGGGATGAATCTTGTCGGGGAGCAACTCGGGGAATGGCTTCAGGGGCGTGTAAAGGTCGATGACGGGAAGATGGCGCCGGTCGGCTACGGCCTTGATGCGCGGCACGATCTCGTGCTCGATGACGGAGTCGCGGATGGTCCACACCTCACCCACTGCCGGTATGGGCAGGCACAGGTAGATGTAAGGATGCGAAGGCAGAGCCTGGAACGAGTCGATGAGCGCGTTGAGGTCGGCCGTGAAGTCGGCATGCAGGAGGGAGTCGTAAGGCGTCTTCGAGTCGTTGGTGCCCAACTTGATGGTGACAATATCGGGCTGGCTGGCCAAAGCCTCGTGGAAACGATGGTGCTTGGTCCGTGTGGGCTTGGTGTAGGGCCGGTCGGTGTGCTGCATCAGCGTGTGGCCGGAAAGGCCGAAGTTCATCACCTTGTACCCGTCGCCCAGCAATTGCTGCAAACGCGCCGGATAGGCATCGGCCTGCTTGTCTTTGAGCCCGAAACCCTCGGTAATGGAGTTGCCGACACAGGCGATGCGCACCGTGTCGCGTGATGAGGCTACGCTCCTCCGTCGGGCCGTAGCGGGAAGGAAGAGCGTAGCGCAAAATGCAAGAATCAACAGCTTTCTCATGGCTGCTTCTGTTGACTGACAGGAATGGCCTCAATGCGCACCTGATGGCGTCCGCCGGCAAACTCGGTGGCGAAGAATTCGTCAAGACACGCACGGCACGTCGCCTCGTCGATAAACCGGCCGGGGAAGACGATGACGTTGGCGTCGTTGTGCTCGCGGATGAGGTGGGCTATCTCCGGTCGCCACACCAGTCCGGCTCTGACGGACTGATGCTTGTTGAGCGTCATCGAAATGCCTTCGCCCGAACCGCACATGGCAATGCCGGGGTAAACCTCGCCGCGCTCGAGCCCTTCGGCCAGGGCGTGCCCGTAGGTGGCGTAGTTGCACGAATCTTCGGTATAGGTGCCGTAGTCCTTGTACGGGATGTGCTTTTCGTCAAGATATTTTTTGACAAACTGCTTGAGGGGGAAAGCGGCGTGGTCGCTTGCCAGCCCGACAGCATTCTTTATTTCCATATTGCTTCGCGATATATTTATAGTTGTATGATCAGGAACGGAGAAGCCTCCCAGAACTTGGCCACATCGGTGATGCGGAGCACGGAGGTGTCATCGCCCGTCTTCGCAAGGGTGTAGCTGTCGGCAGGTTTTTCGGTCACCAGCTTCGGGCTGTCGGAAGGAATGGCAATCTCGGTGCAGTCGCGGACATCAATCTTGGTGAAGAGCGATGTGTCGAGATTCTCGTAGTTGGCTTTAGCCTTGAACATACCCGAAGCCAACCCCTTGGATTTCAGATTCTTCTTGGTGTCGATAACGTAATAGCCCGTGTTGACGAGCTCGTCGTTGGCGCGTGCCACCTCGACAAAGAAGTCGCGGCTCTCCTCTGCCTCTTTTCTGGCAAACGACTCGCTCTCGAGCCGGGTCTTCAAATCGGCGATGTCGGCATCCTTTGCCTTGAGCGATTGCTCCATGCTGGCTATCTGCTTGTCTTTCTGCTCAATCTGTGACTTTAGGTTGGCTATGACCTTCTGCAGTTTTGCCGAGTTGGCATTGCTGCCCTTGAGCTTCTTCTGCAGGGCGTCGATTTGCTTGCGATAGTCGGACATCTGATTGCGGAAGAGACGCAAATGGTTGAGGACGACCTCTTTGTCGGACACATCGTTGCCCTTGTCGTCGACAAAAATCAAGTTCTCGGCTACGGCCATCGAATCGAGTGTGCCGGAGAAAACGGAAATGACAGATTCGAGTTGGGCGTTCGACTGGCGGATGGAGTCGTTCTCGCGCTTGATCTGCTCAATGTCGGGCTGCGATACGTTGTCGAGCGAACATGCAGTCAACAATAGGCAAGGTACTGCCCAAAATAAAATCTTTTTCATAACTATTTGATTTTTAGTTTGTGCAAATAAAAAAAAGCAAAAGCCCGGGTGAAGCGCACCCAAGCCTTTGCCTTTATATGCAGAGGAATCAGTTCTTGTTCTTCAGCATGTTCTTCACCTGGGTGTAGACGTTCTCACCGGTGAAGCCGAGCTTCTCGTCGAGCACCTTGTAGGGAGCCGAGAATCCGAAGCTGTTAAGACCCCAGACCTCGCCATCGGCGCCTACAAGACCCTCGAGCGTGCAAGGCAGACCGGCGGTCATGCCGAACTTGGGCTTGCCGGCAGGAAGCACCTGACGCTGATAAGCCTTGGGCTGACGACGGAACAGACCTTCGGAAGGAACGCTCACGATGCGGCACTTGATGTTGTCGCCACGGAGCATCTCGGCACCGGCCTCGAGGGTGGCTACCTCCGAGCCGCTGGCGAGCAGAATCACGTCATATTCCTCGTCAGAGCCACTGGCGATGTAGGCGCCCTTCTCGGCCTGCGTGTAGTCGTTGCCCTCGGGCAAAGACTTGATGTTCTGGCGGGAGAAGATAAGGCCTGTGGGACCGAAGGTGTTCTCCATAGCCATCTTCCAGGCCTGGGTGGTCTCGTCGCTATCGGCAGGACGCAGCACGAGCATGGCGTTGCGGCCCTTGTGGGTCTTCAGCTTCTCCATGAGGCGAATCTGTGCCTCCTGCTCTACGGGCTCGTGGGTCGGGCCATCCTCGCCGACACGGAAGGCGTCGTGCGTCCAGATAAACTTGACGGGCACTTCCATCAGCGCTGCCATACGTACGGCAGGCTTCATATAGTCGGAGAAGACGAAGAACGTGCCGCAAGCGGGAATTACACCACCGTGCAAGCCCATGCCGATGCAGATGCAGGCCATGGTCAACTCGGAAACGCCGGCCTGGAAGAACGCGCCTGAGAAGTCGCCGCGCTTCATGGCAACGGTCTGCTTGAGGAAGCCGTCGGTCTTGTCGGAGTTGGAAAGGTCGGCCGATGCGCAAACCATGTTGGGCACTTGCTGGGCCAACTGGGCCAATACGGCAGCCGAAGCGCTACGGGTGGAGTCGTCTTTCTTCTGCGCAACTTTGCTCCAGTCAATGACGGGGGCCTTGCCGCTGAACCACTCCTTCAGGAGGTGGGCCTTCTCGGGATTCTGCTCAGCCCAGGCTGCCTTCTTGGCATACTTGGCGTCCATGATCTTGCGGAGCTCTGCGCGACGCTGTGCATACAATCGCTTAACCTCGGGGAAGATCTGGAACGGATTTTCGGGATCGCCGCCCAGGTTCTTGACGGTGTTGACAAAGCTGTCGCCGCCCAGAGGAGCACCGTGGGTCTTGCAGTTGCGCTCGTAGCTTGTGCCGTCGGCCTTGAGGGCACCCTTGCCCATGATGCACTTGCCGATGATGAGGGTAGGCTTGCCCTTCGTGGCCTTGGCTATGTTGAGCGCGCCACGAATCTGGTCTACGTCGTTGCCGTTGATCTCGATGACGTTCCACCCCCAGGCGCGATATTTGGCAGCCGTGTCTTCGCTGGTCACCTCGCGGCACTCGGTAGAGAGCTGGATGTCGTTGGAGTCGTAGAACATAATCAAATTGTCAAGGCCCAGTGTGCCGGCAATACGGCCTGTGCCCTGCGAGATTTCCTCCTGCACGCCGCCATCTGAGATGTAGGCGTAGATCTTGTGGTTCATCACGTCCTCGCCAAGCAGGGCGGCAAGGTGCTTCTCGGCAATGGCAGCACCTACGGCATAGGCGTGACCCTGGCCGAGCGGGCCGGAGGTATTCTCAATGCCGCGCTTGACCTCAAGTTCGGGATGTCCGGTCACGGGGCTTCCCCACTGACGGAGCGTCTGCAACTCGTCGGTCGTAAACTTGCCGGTCAGACAAAGCTGGGCATAAAGCATCGGTGCCATGTGGCCGGGATCAAGGAAGAAACGGTCACGACCCTCAAAGGCCATGTTCTTGGGATCGTACTCGAGGTACTCGCTGAACAGCACGTTGATAAAATCAGCACCGCCCATGGCACCTCCGGGGTGTCCGCTCTTTGCTTTCTCTACAGCAGCGGCTGCGAGGATTCGGATATTGTCCGCAGCCCTGTTCATCAATGCATTTGAATTCATGTTCTTCAACTTTTATTATTTGACATGTAACTTAAAGTAAATATAGTCTGAATATGCGCTATGTGCAGTCGATAAAGCCCGCGTTTCGGCCAGGAAACCGCAAATGCGGCCTTTAAGAACCACGACGCAAAAGTAGGTAATAAATTCTACATCTACAAATTTTCAACCTCTTTTTTCAAGCATCGGGAGTCAAATCAAAACGATTAGTCGAATTTGACAATCACGTATGGGCCTTTTCGCCCTACAATGCAGCCTTGATTTTCTTTCGGCACCATCAGATGACGCATCTTGACACGCAGGGCGGCGTAGTCGTCGTCCGTCGTGAGCAGAAGCGTGTTGCGGAGTTTGTGCTGCTGGAAGTCGCTCACATCGGCCTCGATGGGGTCTTCGTGTAAATAAACGTCCATATTGTTCATGCTGCGCAGACGATAGGTGTAGAAGTGCTCGGTGTGAAGTTCGCGCTTGATGTCGTTAGCCCTCCAGCACAGATGTCCGTAGCACCCGAGGTCGGCATTGAAGTTTGACACGAAGCATCCGCCGACAAAAATGAGTATCAGCAGGATGCGGCACACCCACAAGATGCGCCACTGCCACACCAAAGGCCACTGCCACTGCCCCATCTGCATGACGCCGACATAGACAAGGAAGGGGAAGACGGGCAGCAGGCGAACGTCGATTTTGCCGGGCATGCACGAGAGCATGATGAATGTGGCAAGGAAAACCAGGGCGAAGAAGTTCTGCAAGGGCGTCTGCAACGACAAACGGCGGAAGAACGGCAACTCGGGATGACGGCGGAAACGCGTAAACATCGACACCACAAGCATGACCAAGCAGACCGGCCCCCAGGGCAACGCATCGTACCACACGGACCCGATGTAATAGAACCAGGGCCGGTTGTGCCGGATGTTGAAAAGCAAGGGCTCGTAGGTCTGCCGACCTATCACGCCGCGCACGAAATCCATGCCGCCCTCAAGCCAAACGCCGCCTAACCAGAAAGCCACGCCTGCCAGGACGATAAGCCAGGTGCGCCATCCCCACACCTTGAGCCACGCCCAGGTGCGGCTGCTGAGCACGAGATAAAGGGTCGTGACGAGGAACGGAATGGCAAGCCCCCAAAGGCCCTTGGTCAGAATGCCGAGCATGACGAACAGACCAAACCTGAACTGGTAACGGACCGTACCCCTCTCCCGGGGCTTGACGCCGTGCTCCTCGTCAGACCCCAACGGCTCGTAGAGTATCTGCCAGAAGTTGTAGAGCGACAAAACCACCCAAAGGCAAAACAACATGTCCATGCGGATGTAGAAGCTCATGAAAAACATCAGGCCGGACGTGAAAAGCATCCATTGCGCAAGGTCACGGCTCTGGCTGCCGTCGATCAGCCTCATGCCTCCCATCTCATAACGCCACACCCACCGGTGCATGACAAAGACTATGAGCAAGGCGGGAATCAGCGAAAAGGCGCAGAGCTGTATCATGTACCAATGGCGGAAGACAACCTTCGAGGCCATCAGCAACCAAAAGTAAAGGGGCGGAAACTCGGTGTAGGGTTCGCCCTGTAGGGTAAAGGCAAAGAAATGACCCGTCTTGAGTGCCTCTAAAGCCACACTGATGTACCGCAACTCATTGTTGGGTGTGAAATCCCGCAAGAGCATCACCGGCAGCAACGCCAGGATGAACGGATAGTATTGTTTCCACAACAACTTGAGTGTAGCCAACATAAGTCGTAGGTCGTTAAAAAGTTCTTTTGTTATCTCTCCACTCGGACACGGACCCGGTCTATGCGCCGGCGGTCCATGCTCAGCACGGTCATCTCGAGACCTTGATAGCGGACGGTTTCGTTCACTTTGGGGAAGTTCTGTTTTATCTCGAGCAGCAAGCCGCCGACCGACTCGCAATTGTCGGCCTTTGCGCCCAACGTCTCATCGTCTATGTCGATGACGCGACAGAAATCGGTGAGGGATGTGCGCGCCTCGAATATCCACTCGTCACGGCCCACTTTCTTCCAAGTCTGTTCGTCCTCATCGTACTCGTCGCGAATGTCGCCGACTATCTCCTCGAGCACATCCTCCATGGTGATCAGACCGCTGGTGCCCCCGAACTCGTCGACCACAATGGCCATGTGCAGGCGTTTGCGGCGGAAGTCGGCGAGCAAGTCGTCGATCATCTTGTTCTCGGGCACATAGTACGCCTCACGGACGAGATTCTGCCAGGCGAACGAGTCGGACTGGTCGAGGTAAGGAAGCAAATCCTTGATGTAGAGAATGCCCTTGATGTGGTCTTCCGTCTCTTCGTAGACGGGGATGCGGCTATACTTCTGGTCGACAACGAGCTTCAGGACGTCGTTGAAGGAGGTATGGACCTCGAGCGTGGTCATTTCGCTACGGCTCGTCATGGCATCCTTGACCGACTTGCCGGCAAACTGGATGATGCCGTCGAGCATCTTCTTCTCGTCCTTGTTGCGCGTGAGCTGCGGCGTCAGTTTCATGGCGTCGCTCAAGTCTTCTACGGTCACATCGTCGCCCATCTTGTCGGCGAGCCGGCGGTTGATGATTCCGGTGCTGCCTACCAGCAGAGTGATGAATGGCGAAAGCCAAAAGACCAGGCAGTTCATGACGGGAGCCGTCTTGCGTGCGAGGCTCAGCGTCTTGTGCGAAGCATACACCTTGGGCATAACCTCGCCGAAGAAAAGCAGCACGAATGTCAGGATGACCGATTCGATCAGGAAAGTCATCAGCGAACTGGTCTGGCTGTGGTCTATTATATGGCCCATAAAAAGGGTGAAGAGCATGATAATGGCCACATTGACCAGATTGTTGCCAATCAGGATGGCAGCCATAAGGCGTTCGCTCTTGTCGAGCAAACGCCGGATGATGCCGTCGACAGGACGCTGATCGCTGTCGAGCGACTCGAGCTCGGCCGGAGAGAGCGAGAAGAAAGCCGTCTCACTACCGGAGATTGTGCCCGATGCAATCAACAGCAAACAGGCAACGCCCAGGGCTATCCATGCCGATGGCCCCGGAGTAGTAAACACGATATCAAACATTTCCATTCCCATAGCCAAAAGGAATTATGACTTCAACAACAATTTCTGCAGGGCGTTGATGGTGAGGTTGCGATGCATCTTGCCGTGCGACGCCAAAGATATCTCGCCCGTCTCTTCACTCACAATCACCACGTTGGCATCGGTCAGTTCGGACAAGCCTAGCCCCGAACGATGACGCAAGCCGACGTCCTTCGGAAGGCGCGTGTTGTGCGACACGGGCAGAATGCATGCAGCGGCCGCTATACGACCCTTGCTGACCACCACCGCGCCATCGTGCAGAGGTGTATTCTTATAGAATATCTGCTCGATAAGGAGGGTCGAAACGCGCGCGTCGATGGCGTCACCGGTCTCGATATACTGCTGAAGGGAATCTGACTTTTCGATGCAAATCAGAGCTCCCACCTTGTGCGCTCCCATGTTGCGGCAAGCCAGGATGATGGCGTCGAGCCACTGCAGGTCCTCGACTTCGTCGGTCTTCGTGCCGAACATCTTGATGAGCGTAGTCCACCTGCGCCGCGAACCGAGCCGGACCAGGAAGGTGCGGATGTCGTTTTGCATCAAAATGACCAAAGCAATTACACCCACGCTGACCACGCTATCCATAATGGCGCCAAGCAACTTCATCTGCAGCACCTGGCTCACGACCAGCCAAATCAGCAGGACAGACATGATGCCCTGATACAGGACCAGGGTGCCGCTCTTCTGACTACTGCGGTACAGATAGTACAATATCCATGCCACAATCAGGATGTCGATGAGGTCTTTAATGCCGAAGTTCCACATAGGAAGACTGCTTGTTGTTTGTTTACACTATTTATATACCGATATACTTA
>CAVFPF010000069.1:8127-39650 GCA_963624265.1 bacterium
ATATGATTCAGAAGTACGCTTCGGGGCTCTTTTACTTGTGGACCCGGTCGGCGTGTTGCGCAATGAAGGTATTCCA
The DNA here is from genome assembly GCA_963624265.1 of bacterium. Lineage (GTDB taxonomy): Bacteria > Bacteroidota > Bacteroidia > Bacteroidales > UBA3663 > Liminaster. Next base: position 8,204 of record CAVFPF010000069.1, read on the forward strand.
CGAGGAAGTACCTCCTGCCGACGACCGCGGTATCTTGCTCTTGGCAGAACTGCCGCCAGTCATGTCCGGACGGGCCGTCATATAGTGGTGCGTGAGCGCTATGGCCACGGCATCGGAGGCATCGAACTTTTCGTTCATGTCGCTATCAGTCAGACGAAGCGCGTTCTTAACCATAGCGGCGACCTGCTCTTTCGAGGCCGCACCATTGCCCACCACCTGTATCTTGACCTTGGCCGGCGAGTATTCGAATATGGGAATGTCGCGCTCCACGGCCGCCGCCATTGCCACGCCCTGCGCCCTGCAGAGTTTTATCATTGACGAAGGATTGATGCCGACGAATGGGGCTTCGATGGCCATTTCATCGGGATGATACTGCTCGATCAGGCCAAGCACCCTTTCGTATATCCGCTTCAGACGCAGATAGTGGCTCTCCAGTTTCTTGAGTTGCAACACTCCCATCACGACAAGTTCGGGCTTGCGTCCGCACACACGGAGCACGCCATATCCCATCACGTTTGTGCCAGGGTCAATGCCGAGTATTATCTTTTCTGTAGCCTCTGCCGTCTGCATATTTCTTTCGTTAGGGCTTTGCAGCTTCTGCCTCCACTATGTCGGCGTCAACGTCTGAATCCATATCGGTGTCAACGTCTGAATCCAAGCCAAAATCCATGTCTGAATCCATGTCGACCTGCATCGTGTTCAGATAGTCCTTACGCCTCTGCATCAGTTCGCTATCACGCACATAGTCGCTATAGCTGTCGAGCCTTTCGGTGAGTTCGTCGGAGGTCTGCACATCAGCGGTCTGTGAGTTGGCAATGTAGAGCCCGACGGGATTGTTCTCATTTGACGTATAGACAGAATCGACAAAAACCGATGCTCGCTGCACGAGCTCTACATAAATAGGTAGGAGCAGCGAGTCAGTGACCGACTCGCCGAATTCACTCACACGTTCGTACATCTCGTTCGACAAATCTTCCAAATAGTTTTCTACTTCAACTATCTTGTCGTTCAGAGGCGTGCCCGACACGCGAACCTGCTCATCTATCACTGCCGTGATAGTGCCGGGTTCGATGACCAGAAAGTTGCTTGCATATTCGCTGCAGAGGAATGCCAGATAGGGCTTCCGGCTATCGACAGCACCTTCAAACCGAAAATGCTCGTCTTCAATCAGGGCGGAGTCAATCACCGTCTCGTTGACATCCATCAAGTACACATACCCGACAATCGGGTCTCGCTCTATGACGGTGTCTCCGAACTGGAATGTCGGCGGAACGTCGAACGACCCCTCAATGGTGAAAGTGCGGTCGTGCGTACACGATGCAAGCAATAGAGCTGCAAATGCGCCAGCTATCAGTTTTCTCATTATTTTCAGTATGTTTTTTCGTCAAACTCAGTGTTTTGCCAAATCTTCCGGCTTTGTTCTGCCAAAGTTTCCGGTGCAGCCCGGCCAAAGTTTCCGGTGCAGCCCAGCTAAACCTTCGACCTTGTCCGGCTTAAACCTTCAGATGCTGGAGAGCAGCATACAGACGCTGCACGGGCAACCCCATCACATTGTAATAGCTTCCCTCCAGGCGAGTGCAGCCCACATACCCGATCCACTCCTGAATGCCATAGGCTCCAGCCTTGTCAAACGGATGATAGGTGTCGACATAGTACTCAATCTGCCCATCGTCCATCTGCGAGAATGTGACATCGGTGCAGCACACGAAAGCGCATTGGTCGGCAGCACTCTTCAGGCAAACTCCGGTATAGACCTGATGGGTGCGTCCGCTCAACTTCCGGAGCATGCGTATGGCATCTTCACGGCCTTTAGGCTTTCCCATCTCCTCATTGTCGCACCACACTATCGTGTCGGCAGTGACCAGGACTTCGCCCTCCTGGAGTCCGATGTCGTAGGCCGACATCTTCAAGCGGGCTATATAAAGGGGAATGTCGCCCCCCTTGAGGTCGGCAGGATGTGTTTCGTCGATGTCTTTGAGGGCAACGACCTCCATGGGAATATCCAACCCCGCCAGCAGTTCTTTCCTGCGCGGACTATTGCTTGCAAGGAGCAGTTTCTTTACCATCCGAATGCTGTTTTATCACTCATCCACAAGCCCTGTACTTTCAGCACTTGTTCTATCACATCGCGTGCGCACCCCTCTCCGCCCGTGTAAGGCGAGACATAGAGCGAGATGGCCTTGATCTCGGGCACGGCATCGGCAGGACAGCACGGACACCCGACCATACGCATCACATCGTAGTCTGGTATGTCGTCGCCCATATAGAGCACTTCGTCCGGCGTGGTCCCGGTCTTCTGCATTATCTCCTCCAGCCGGGCAGTCTTGAAACCCGCCCCGAGATAGATATGCTGCACGTGCAGGTACTCGTAGCGTCGTCTTATCGGTTCGCCGGTTCCCCCGCTGATGATGCCGACGTGCAAGCCCCGCTTGCAAGCCAGCTGGATGGCATAACCGTCTTTGACGTTGAGAGTGCGCAAGGCCTGGCCATCGCCGTCCATAGAGACTGTGCTTTTGCTCAGCACTCCATCGACGTCAAAGACCAGGGCCTTTATCTTAGACAAATCGTAGTTTATCAAACGGAAAAAGTATTGTATTGTGTTATCCGATTACAGTAACCCAGTTGTGCTTGTCCTCGAGGTCACCATACTGGATGCCCCTCAGCGTGTTGTACAGCTTGGTGCAGACCGGACCAGGCTGGTGGTCCTTGAGAATCGCGTACACCTTGTCGTCGTCAAGGTCGTCAATCCGGCTGATAGGCGCAATGACGGCTGCCGTGCCGCACATGGCAGCCTCATCCAGATAGGCCAACTCTTCGACAGGCATAGGACGGACTTCAATCTTCATACCGAGGTCTTTGGCCACTTGCTGAATGCTCATGTTGGTGATAGATGGCAAAATGGACTCAGACTCCGGGGTAACATAGCTATTGCCCTTGATGCCGAAGAAATTGGCTGGACCGCACTCATCGATAAACTTCTTGCTGCGTGCATCCAGATAGATGACGGCGCTATAGCCCTTCTGATGAGCCAACACACCCGATGCAAGCGATGCAGCGTAGTTGCCGCCCACCTTCACACGGCCGGTGCCCAGCGGAGCAGCACGGTCGTAGCCGCGCATGATGCAGCACGGTGTGGCCTTGAAGCCATCCTTGAAATAGGGACCTACGGGCATCACAAAGACGATAAACTCATACTGATTGGCCGGGGCTACACCTACCTGAGGTCCGGTGCCGAACAGCACGGGGCGGATGTACATGGAGCATCCTGTCTCATAAGGCGGCACGAGGTCTTCGTTGAGTTTGACCACCTTCTTGATTGCCTCTTCAAACAGGCCGTCCGGCAGCGGTTCCATCAATATGGTGCGGCAAGTGTTCTGCATACGCTTGGCGTTTTCATCCATACGGAAGACGCGGATTTTGCCGTCCTTACCGCGGAATGCCTTCAAGCCCTCAAAACCTGCCTGACCATAATGCAGCACGGTAGCTGCCATGTGCATAGTCACCTCCTCGCTCTCGCTGACACGGAGTTCACCCCATGCACCGTTCTCGAAGGTGCAACGTACGTTGTAAGGAGCCTTGTAATAGCCGAATCCCAACTTAGCCCAATCAATTTGCTGTTCCATTATCGTTACTTAATTATATTGTTGTTTTATGTGCGGATTCCGGTCCGATGCCTGCGCTGTCTGACACACGAGGCAAGTCCGTAAATTCAGGTGCAAATTTAATGAAATAATCTACACATAACTCATTTGGAACGTTTTTTTTTGATAATTTAGACAAAAATGCGCATTTCAAGGAATTTTCTTCCGAAAAATTTTGCAAATTTACAAAAAATGCCTACCTTTGCGTCGCTTTTGAGTTTAACATCAGCATCTCCAAGGGTCAGTTGGGCTCAGTTGAGTCAGTCAAAAACTGCCGGTCGGGACGTGTATGGTATTTTGCCTCAACAAAGCAAAAAGAGTAACACTATTAAACAAATCAAACAAAATGAAAGAGTTTTTACTGGAAGGCACCAAGCGTGCCGAAAGCGGCAAGAAATGTGCCCGCCAACTCCGTGCCCAGGGTCTCATCCCCTGCAACCTTCAGACTAAGGAAGGTGCCAAGTCGTTCACCGTTAAGGTTGCCGACGTGCGCAAGCTCCTTTACACATCTTATGTATATGCTGTCAAGCTGAACATCGACGGCGAGGAGTGCATGGCCACCATCAAGGAAGCTCAGTTCGCTCCTGTCAACGAGGAGCTCTTCCACATCGACTTTCAGAAGTTCAACGATGGCGAGGCTATCTCTGTAGCTATCCCAGTTAAGTTGGAAGGTTTTGCCGAAGGCGTCAAGGCCGGTGGCAAGCTGGTTAAGCAGGTTCGCTCACTGACCGTCAAGGGTCTCTATACCGACATCCCAGACCGTCTGATCATCGATGTAACTCCTATCGGACTTGGCAAGACCTTGAAGGTAGAGAGCCTCAAATTCGACAACCTTGAGATTCTGAACCCCAAGAGCGTCATCGTAGCTGCAGTCAAGGCCACACGTGCTTCACGTCAGCAGCAGGGCTAATATAGCCAGATTGACAATCTTTTATGCATAAACCCCTTCCCTTCCGTTGAGGGAGGGGGCTTTTTGTTTTAACGACAAACGACTTCGCAGCATAGTGCCGCACTTGCCTGTACCGGCAATAGCTATTATCTGCATCAGAACTATCAGTTATCTGCATCAGAACTATCAGTTATCTGCATCAGAACTATCAGTTATCTGCATCAGAACTATCAGTTATCTGCATCAGAACTATCAGTTATCTGCATCAGAACTATCAGTTATCTGCATCAGAACTATCAGTTATCTTCGCCGGCAAAGTCATTTGTCCCTAACAAGAAAAATCGACAACATGAAGTTCCTAATCGTAGGCCTTGGCAATATCGGAGAGGATTATTGGGGCACACGCCACAATATCGGTTTCCGCGTGGTCAATACCCTGTCTGAGGCCCACAACGGCACATTCGCTGAAAACCGCTATGGCGCAACATGCGAATTCCGCCTCAAGAACCAACAGCTCCTGCTCCTCAAGCCCAACACCTACATGAACCTGTCGGGCAATGCTGTGCGCTACTGGATGCAAGAGGAAAAGATTGACATCAGCCACGTACTGATCATCTGCGACGACATAGCCCTGCCCTTTGGCACCTTGCGGCTAAAGGCCAAAGGCTCGTCGGGAGGTCACAACGGACTCAAGGACATTGCCGCCAAGTGTGGAGGCGAAAATTTCGCACGTCTGCGGTTCGGCGTGGGCGGAGACTTCCCCCATGGCGCACAAATCGATTGGGTGCTCAGCCGCTTCCCGCAAGAGGAGGAGGAACGGATGCCCGAACGTTTGGAGAAAGCCGTAGCGTGCATCGAGGAGTTCTGCCTGGCCGGCATCAGCAACGCAATGAACAAATACAACGGAAAATAAAGCGAATATGGCCAACGAAGTACGGATAGACAAATGGCTTTGGGCGGTGCGCATCTTCAAGACGCGCTCTATTGCCACCGACGCCATCAAGATGGGACGTGTCTGCATAGGCGGACAGAAGGTCAAGCCTTCGCGCAACGTGCGCGTGGGCGAGATTATAGATGTGCGCAAGCCACCCATCACCTATTCTTTCAAGGTGCTGGCGCTGACCGAGAGCCGTATGGGGGCCAAGCGCGTGCCTGAGTTTATGGAGAACGTGACTCGACAGGAGCAACTCGACTTGCTCCAGATGAGCCGCATCACGGGATTCGTAGACCGCGCGAAAGGCCTTGGCCGACCTACGAAAAAAGACCGTCGCGACCTCGACGAATTCTCGACTCCGCAATATGTGGATGAGTTCGATTTCTCGCTCGAAGACCTCGATGAGTTCGATGAAGAGGACTGGAAAGACCTGGGAATCGACAATACATAAAAAAAGAAGGCCGTCATCACGACGACCATCTTCACTAACCTTAAATCTTATACCATGAAAAACACGATGCAAAGGTAAGGACATTTCCACAACCATGCAAGAGTTTTTAAAGAAAAAATAAAAATTCAGCCGAAATGATAAAGGATTACACGCAAAAAGAGCTGATTTGCCATCTGCAAATGCCAATATTTAACATCATAGGAGAAGAAGCCGACGCTTTGGGCCGCGAATGTTATGTGGTAGGTGGCTTCGTCAGAGACATCTTTCTACAGCGCAGGTCGGACGACATCGACTGCGTCACCGTAGGTAGCGGCATCGAACTGGCTCAACGTGTAGCACATCGCTTGGGACGCGGTGCGCACCTCAGTGTATTCCGCAACTTCGGTACGGCTCAACTGAAATATAAAGGAACGGAAGTCGAGTTTGTGGGAGCACGCAAGGAAAGCTATAGCCACGACAGCCGAAAGCCTGCCGTAGAGGACGGCACCCTGGAGGACGACCAGCGCCGACGTGACCTTACCATCAACGACATGGCCATCTGCTTAAACAAGCCACGCTTCGGCGAACTGATAGACCCCTTCGGAGGCATCAACGACCTCAAGGCCGGATTGGTCCGCACGCCGCTCGACCCCGACATCACCTTCAGCGACGACCCGCTACGCATGCTCCGTGCCATACGCTTTGCCTGTCGCTTCGATTTCCATATCGTACCCGACACTTTCGAAGCCATCGCCCGCAACAGAGAACGTATCCGCATCGTCTCGGCAGAGCGCATCACCGACGAGCTCAACAAGATTATGCTGTGTGAGAAACCTTCAGCAGGTTGGGTTCTGCTGCAACGCTGCGGACTGCTGCAGATTCTTCTGCCGGAGTTGCAGGCCCTCTCGGGCATCGAGACTCGCGAGGGGAAGGGGCACAAAGACAATTTCTGCCACACCATCACCGTGCTCGACAATATCTGCCGCGCCGAACGTGAGGCGGGCAAGGAACCTAACCTCTGGCTCCATTGGGCCGCCCTGCTGCACGACCTCGGCAAAGCCAAGACCAAAGCCTGGGACGACAAGATAGGTTGGACTTTCCATAGCCACGACTATGTGGGTTCGCGTATGGTGCTGCCCGTCTTCCGCCGACTGAAGTTGCCTTTGGGTAAAGAGGAAAAGTATGTCGAGAAACTCGTGTCGCTGCACATGCGACCAATCAACCTCGCCGAAGAGGGCATTACCGACAGTGCAATACGGCGCGTGCTCTTTGAAGCCGGCGATGACATAGACGACCTCATGACGCTCTGTGAGGCTGACATCACATCCAAAATACCGGAGAAGGTGCGCCGCTTCCTCGACAACTTCAAGACGGTGCGCGAGAAGATGCAGGAAATCGAAGAGAAAGACCGCATACGCAACTGGCAACCGCCCGTTGACGGACTGGAGATTATGGAGCGCTACCACTTGACCCCAAGTCGCGAGGTAGGCATCCTGAAAGACTCGCTGAAAGATGCCATCCTGGATGGTGTCTGCGCCAACGACCGCCAACAGGCACTCGACTTTCTAGACCGCAAAGCCCATGAAATCGGAGTCCTATAAACTCGGCAAAGACGGCGAACAGGCCGCAGCCAACTACCTGAAAAAGCGGGGCTACACCATCCTCGATGAACGCTGGCACCTGCACCATCTCGAACTGGACCTCATCGCCATCGACAACGAAACGCAAGAACTGGTCTTTGTCGAGGTCAAGACGCGCGCCTCACGTGAGTACGGACTGCCAGAGCAAGCCGTCGATGCACGCAAGATGACACGATGCGTCAACGCCGCCGATGCCTACATCAAGCAGAAGGGCATTACGCTCGACTGGCGCTTCGACATCATCTCGGTCGTCGGGGACGGACAAAGTGATCTTGACATTGAGCACATACGCGAGGCCTTCTACCCTCCACTCGGTTAGCGCCCCTATAACTGATTGGCAAAAGGGAAGCCGTACACGATATATATCGTAACGCCGAACACGACACACATATTATATAATGTAATGGAAAACAGATTACATGGTGGCAAAGCGACAATCGGATTATAAGAACCAAGCAGGTTCGCGCAGCCACAGAAACAAAGAAAGAACAAACTAAAACGCAAAACACCCATATCTTATGATTGAATACCTCAAAGGAGAAGTGGTTGACCTCAGCCCCACTCAGGCCATCATCGAATGCAACGGCATCGGCTACAGTTGCAACATTTCTGTCTATACATACGACAAACTAAAGGTGGGAGAAACGCACAAAGTGTATATTGCCGAGAAGATAAGTGAAGACGCACACGAGTTGTATGGCTTCGCATCCAAACAGGAACGTTCTCTCTATCTGCTGCTGGTATCGGTCTCTGGTGTAGGTCCAGGCACGGCCCGCTGCATACTGTCGAGTCTTTCGCCCGACGAACTGGTAGCCGTGATTTCGTCAGGCAATGACCGGCAACTCAAGAACGTGAAGGGTATCGGCAGCAAGACGGCACAGCGCATCATCGTCGACCTCAAGGACAAGGTGGGCAGTACCGACATCATCGCCGCCACTGCAGCCGACAGTCCCATCATAGCCAGCAACAAGAACGGAGACGAGGCAGTGCAGGCTCTCGTAGCGTTGGGCTATCCGATGGCCAACGCCTCCAAAGCCATATCGCAACTGCTGAGCCAAGACCCGTCTCTGTCTGTACAGACGCTCATCAAGCAAGGCTTGCATATGATGTAAACGGATTTTGTCCGACAGACTCGCCCAATAATCAATCTTTAACCCCCAATTACCATGTTGCAAAATCTCACTGTGTTCACGAAGGTAAAACTTGCAGGACTCTGTCTTCTGACAAGCTTCCTGAGTGCTTCTTGTTCGTTGGAGGAAATCGGAGCTCCGGCAGAAGAAGCGCTTGTTCCCTACACTTTCTCGTTCTCTGATTTTGATGTGTCTACCTACGACTTGGGCCGTGAAGGTCAGAACTCTACAAGCCGGGCTATTATGGCCGACACGACAAAATACAGTCTTTTAGTAGTCGATGTGGCCGGAAATGGGGACGGCGTCCAACCCGTCGTCCGCCAGAACCTGGTTAAATCAGAAGCACTTGCAGCCGTAAACCTGTCTCTGTCGTTAGGAGAGCACGACTTATACTTCTTCTGCTCGGCAAAACCCTGGGCCGAATTTAACGAAAAAGATCTGACCCTGGCATGGGTCAAGCCTACTTTCACCCTTGGAGACTGCTGGTCCTCGAGTATGTCACTTAAGGTAAAGAGCGGAAAGACGCAAAACAAAGATGTAAAACTGAGCCGCTGCGTCGCCAGGGTTTCAACCCAATTTACAGACGCTCTGCCAAACGAGGCAAAAAGCTTTAATCTGACCCTCGATGGTGGCAGCTGGATGTTCGACATCAAAAAAAATGCAGGCAAAGAAGCTGACATGATAACGAACACTGTTTATCCATCCTCCTCCATGTATGGCCAAGTTGACCAACTTGCTCATCTGTTCACTTTTGTTCCTAAGGGCGCAACGTCAGCCGCCAGCTACACAATAACCGCATACGACTCAATCGGCAATCTGATTGCTACCTATACGAGCGCAGATGTTCCCCTTTACGTCAACAAGAGTACACTTTACAAAGGTGTTTTCTTTCATTCCAATGCTTCCGCAGCATTCGATTTATCGACGAAATGGGGAGAAACCATCAACAAACCCTTCTGACTTAGGCACAATTCCCCAATAGGCATTTAGCAAGTGGGCTTAAAACGGTATTGTTTTGAGCACCATCTATCCCAACATTGCATTGGCATTAACAAGCTGGCTTAAACGGTATCGCTTTGAGCCAGCTTGTTTGACATTACCATAAGACGGGTCTTCACTCCACAACGGAGCGGAACGTTCCTTCTGCCGTCTGCGTTTCGATGACATCTCCCCTATTGACGGCCTCTGCCCTACGGAGAGCGTGTCCGTTGAGACGGGTGATTGTAAAGCCACGCTGCAGGATGAGTTCGGGTTGGGAGACCTTGACACTATGCTCCATGTAAGTGAGGCGTTGCAGCTCTGCTGCCAATCGCTGACGGACAGACAGACGGATACGGCTGCCGGCCATCTGCAATCGGTCTTGTTGCCGCTCCAAGTTGATGCGGGCAGTACGGAGAGCACCGACGGTGCGGTCCAGCATGAGTTGCTCGCGTGTGATGCGCGATTGGATGATGCTGACGATATCTTGACTGAAATCAGAAATAACCGCCAGTTCTTCGGCCATCTTATCAATGAGAAAGGCCGCAACTGCCGTCGGTGTCTTGACTGAGGTGTGTGCCACGACATCGAGCACGGTCAAGTCGCGCTCATGCCCAATACCAGTGATGACCGGCAACGGGAAGTTGGCCACATTAAAAGCCAACTCGTAACTGTCGAAACTGGACAAATCGGACGTTGCCCCTCCTCCGCGTATGATGACGACGGCATCGAACTCCTCCTGATGCGCACAGATGCAGTCGAGGGCATGGATGACCGACGACTCGGTGCGGTCGCCCTGCATCACCGCCGGGAAGAGATGCGTATAGAAGACGAGCCCGTAACCGTTATGGTCCAACTGGTGACAGAAGTCGCCGTAGCCTGCAGCATTGCCTGCACTGATGATAGCGATGCGCTGCGTGGGACGCGGCAGAACAAGTTCTTTGTTGGCGTCGATGATGCCGTCGGCCGTGAGCTGACGGATGATTTCCTGCCGACGTTTTTGCATCTCACCCAACGTAAAACTCGGATTGATGCTTTGTATGACCAAAGAATAGCCATAAGCCTCGTGCATCTGCACCTGCACTTGGACCATAACCTTGAGTCCGGGCTGGAGTCTTTGGCCTGTTTCCGTCTCAAACTCGCTGTGCAGCACCGACCAGCGGTTTGCCCAGATCATAGCGCGGGCCTTGGCGACTATTGTGCCTGATTGCGCACCTTTCTCAATGAGTTCGAGATAGCAATGTCCGTTGCCCGCCACGTTGAGTTGTGCAATTTCGGCTACAATCCAAACGGGTTCGGCAAAGGCATCGTGGATGATGTGGCTTACGCTCTGGTTGAGCTCAAACAGGGAAATGGCTTGTGGCATATAGGAGGTCTGTTGACGTATGTTATTAATCGGAGCCGTAAAGTTAGCGAGATTTCGGCAAAGTGCCAAATATTTTGTGTAAAACCTTTGCAGTTATACAAAATATAGTTATCTTTGCGGCACAAACTTCAAGAAAAGATGTTCGATTTCATTACTTGGACCGCAGATCCTGTCATCTTCCGAATTGGATGGTTCGCTCTCCGTTGGTACGCCCTGATGTTCATCGTGGGTTTCGCCATTGGGGTGCACTTGATGGAAAAATACTACAAACTTGACGGCATTAATCCCGAGCGCGTCTACACCCTGTTTCTATATTGCTTTGTAGGCACCATCGTAGGTGCGCGTTTGGGGCATTGTTTCTTCTACGACCCCTCTTACTATCTGGCCCATCCGCTTGAGATACTGCAGACGTGGAAAGGCGGGTTGGCCAGCCACGGCGGCACCTTGGGTGTGTTTCTGGCCGTATTGCTTTATGCCAAGGCCGACAAACTGCCGTCACTCTTTGTGCTCGACCGTCTCGGCATTGCCGTAGCTCCGGTGGCCGCCTTGATCCGTATCGGCAATCTCTTCAATCACGAAATCTACGGTCACGTGACTTCGTTGCCGTGGGGTTTCCGTTTTATCACCAACATCGGCGGATTTGAGGCCGGACGTCCCCCTATTTTCACCGAGCCGTCACACCCGACACAGATATACGAGGCCCTGTGCTATTTGGGAGTCTTCTTCCTCAACACCTGGCTCTACAAGAAACACGATGCAGGTCATAGGCCCGGATTGCTGTTAGGTTCGTTCTTCGCACTCGTGTTCGGCAGCCGCTTCCTGATAGAGTTTATCAAAAACGAACAAGAAGATTTCGAGCGCGGCATGATACTCGACATGGGCCAGCTCTTGAGCATACCCTTCATCGTGGCTGGCATTTGGCTCATAGTACGGGCATTACGCCGCCCCAAGGTGACAGACTTCAAGCCGTGTGCAAGTTAACACAATTTGACAAGGGCTGACCTATATCCACATAATTAAAGAAATACTTGCCCACATAAAGACATACATATGCAAGTGCAAGTAGTTCCTTCAATACTCAGTGCAGATTTCGCCCACATAAAGACATACATATGCAAGTAGCTCCTTCAATACTCAGCGCAGATTTCGCCCACATGGAACGTGAAATGGAATGGCTGAACCGCAGCGAGGCGGATTGGCTTCATTTCGACGTGATGGACGGAAGTTTTGTTCCCAATATCTCTTTCGGATTCCCTGTCATGGCCTCTCTCAAGAAAGTGGTCATCAAGCCTTTCGATGTCCATCTGATGGTAGTTCACCCGGAACAATGGATTGAGAGATTGGCACAATTGGGTGCCCGTATGATGACCGTACATCAGGAGGCTTGCCCCAACTTGCACCGCACTGTGCAACAGATACATGAGGCTGGCATGCAAGCCGGTGTAGCCCTCAATCCGGGCACTTCCATCAGCGTGCTTGAGGAAGTTATCGACGACATCGACCTGGTGCTTATCATGACCGTCAACCCCGGCTTCGGCGGACAGAAGTTTATCCCTTCCATGCTCGACAAAGTACGCCGCACGCGCGCTATGATTGAAGTCCGTCATGCCCATGCTCTCATCGAATGCGACGGAGGTGTCAACATGGAGACCGGTCGCCAACTGAAAGAAGCCGGTGTCGACATTCTCGTGACCGGCAATACCGTCTTCAAGGCACCCGACCCTGTGGCTATGGTCAGTGCCCTGAAGAACCTATAATCGAAAAACGAATCTCTATTTCCGAATTTCCGATTTGACGAAGTCGGAAATACACGGGAATAGCAGTCAACGGCTGACGGATTGGTTCACGATATTCACAATCCGCTCGTACGAGAGATCCCCATAACCATCCAAGACGTAATCACACAAGTCTTGGATGGTTTCTTTTTTATTTGTGGTGGCCATTCCGAAAGTGAAGATGCCCGCCGACGTACCGGCCTTCAGACCGTTTATGGCGTCCTCAAAGACCACACACTCGTCGGTAGTGCACCCGAACACCTTGGCTCCGAGCAGATAACAGTCTGGGTCTGGCTTTGAGGCTGCGAAATCTTCGGCCGTGAGCACACGGTCAAACAATCTGTTAAAATCCGGCAGAGAAGCCTCGACAGAATTCATCTTTGATTTTGCCGAACTGGTCACGACGGCACATTTGACCCCATGTCGCCTCAGGTCGGTCAGCAATTCAAGAGCACCCGGAAAGAACTTATAATCCATCTGCGCCTCATAGGCATCAAGCTGCGCCACAATGTCACGCTGTAGAGCCGAATCGGGAAAGAAAGTCTGTAATATATACTGCAGCGTTGTACCTTTGATACGGTCGGCAAAATCCGGCAGTTCGGGGTGATAGGTAGCTCCCATCTTCCCCCAAAATACCGTATATTGTCCCTCTGTGTCGAACAAAGTGCCGTCAAGGTCAAAGAGCGCGGCTTTCAGCGTTTTCATAAGCCCAATTTACGTTTTTGCTGATTATATACACAACGAACTACTCTCGGCCTCTTACTTGCGCACGATGACGATGCGGGCCGTACCGGACGTATGGTCGATGGCAATGGCTGGTCCGTCGGGCAACGCAACGGGTTGTCCCAGCAGGTTGCGGTAAGAGACGTGGCCGTTGTCGAGATTGAACTGGTCGTCGGTTTCTATCGCACGGATATCCGTCTCTTCCTCCAATAGGCTCACATAGTCAGGCAGATAGTAGCTGAGGTGGGGCGGCTGGTTGTAGGCCGAAGTCTGCCATACAGTAGCCATACGGTACTGATGGTCGTGCATCAACGTCGGAATACTGTAGTCCGTCTTGTAGGGAGTCGAGAATATCCAAAGATGAGAACGGGTTGCGTTGTCGTAATAGATTTGCTCCTCGCGCCAGTCTCCGAAGATGTCAGCCTGCAGACACGGCGTGTACTTGATAAGGTTGACGCCGGCCTTATAACTGGAGCGCATATCGACGAGTGTCGAGATATTGTTGTTGCGCCACTTGGTGATGGCACCCTTCTCGGTCAGTTCTTCCTGCAGGTCTCCGTCCCAATAAGTACGGAAATTGACAGAAGGCCGTTTGGTGCTAATGGAAACACCGGCGGCATTATACACATTGTTCGACAGAGTGCTCCAATATTCGCAACCTCTATTATTCGAATCGATGTCGGCACAGAGTCCGCGCCCCACATCACTTCCTGCATTGACGCCGCTGAGATGTTCGCCGGTCAACGCGTCGTGCATCTCCACGCCATACAGGGCCGACGTCTCTTCGTGCACCATCATCACTTCCAGGCCATTACGGTCGGGATCCAAGTCTCCGACATGCAAGGCATCGCCATGACCGAGGCCCGTACGATAGAGGAGCGACCCGTCGTTGTCAAGGGCACAAGAACCATAGACGATCTCGTCACAGAGGTCACCGTCCAGGTCGGCCACGCTGATACCGTGTGCTCCCTCCCCGTAAGCGCCATAGCCGGCCTTGTCCGAACAGTGCAGCCAACGGGTGGAAAGTTTTTGTCCGTCAAAGTCGACAGCCCAAAGATAAGCGGCGGTGTAGTAACCGCGGCACATAACGAGCGAAGGCCGCACGCCGTCCAGATAGGCCACGCAAGCCAAATAACGTTCGGAACGGTTGCCGTAGGTGTCTCCCCATGATGTAGTGTCGCGCGGCGGGCAGTAGTGGGTCGTGGCCCGTTCGGCGCCTGTCAGTCCGTCAAATACGGTCAGATATTCCGGTCCGGTGATGACGACACCCGTCTTCGAACCGCTGGTTCCGCGATAGTCAGCCGAAGCATCGTCGCCGTCCATCAGCACAGGCTTTCCGTTGCCGTCGATAGTGCCGGGAGCCGTCTTGCAGGCGACTTCTGCACGGCCATCCTGGTCCAGATCATAGACCATCAGCTGCGTGTAGTGGGCGCCGGCACGGATATTGCGGCCCAGGTTAATGCGCCAGAGTTTTGTACCATCCAACTTATAGGCATCAATCAGGACGGGACCGGTATATCCGCTCAACGAGTTGTCCTTTTGCCCGGCAGTGCCTGCCGAGTCGTTGGCCATACTTGGATTGACGCCATCCCAGGAAAGATTGGCGGGGTCCCACTTCATAACCACTTCGTAAGTGTGGTCGCCATCCAGGTCAGCCACCATACAGTCGCCGGGCACATATTTGAACTTTCCGCTCTGCGTGCTGCTGTCGGCAGGCAGGTCAAGGGGAATATCCCAATAGCCTTTGGTCAACATCAGCGCTGTGTCGGTCGAGAGCACGGTCCCACCGTCAACAGTCTCAAGCGTATAGAGGGCCGAAGCACTGCCTTTGGTGTCGAGGATATTCGTTTTGGCATAACCGTCGGCCGAAATCAAAGTGCCGTTGCGGTAGACCTTGAAGGTAAGAGAGCTTGGATCGTCTATCAGCCTTCGCCAATTGACCAGCCAGCCTCCCGTGGCCTTGGTGACAATGAGCCCTCGGTCGAGCGGCTCGGGGTCGAGTCTGAAAGGACGCCCCTGATAAGGCAGATTAAGCGGCACTGTGACATATTGTTCGGTGACCTCACTGGCCTTCATACCCGTCTTGGTGGCCTGAGCACGTAGACGCACGGAGTGGGTCAATGCAAACGGACTCGTGTAGGTCTGCTGATAGTCCTGTATGGTACCATGGTCGACAGTCGTGTAAACGAACTCAGCACCCTCTGTGGCAGAGGTTAGCGTGACTTTATAGTCCTCACTGACACTGATGACCGGAGCTGCCACTTGTCCGTCGTACTCGCTGACATCCTTGCGCACCACGACATTGCGGTAGATGACACCTCCGGAATTGGTCCAGCTCACATCGCCGTCTTCGACAACGGTGAAGTGATAGGCCTTGAAATTCGGGCCGACATAAGTGTCTGTGCCATAGTCACCGCTCAAATTGCTGACCGATTTGATGCCATTGGCAGCAGAAGACGAAGAGCGGAGTTCAAAGTCCACCAGTTGTCCGGCTTTCAGTCCCTTGATAGTGATGGCTTTCGCACCTTGCATCTGCACGCCGTTCGCTGCACCGCGGTTGTAGCAAATCAAAATCTGGCCCGCTGAAAGTCCGGCGCCGAAATAGAGTCCTTCGGTTTCGGCAATGACCACCCCGTTGGCTTTCAGGAGTTCGCCTGTTGTGGTCGTCTGGTTTTGGTAGCGGCCGCCTTTGCTATTCAGAGTCCAATTGGTGGCATCAGCCGCCAGATTGTCGATGGTCGCCGTGCTGTATTGGGTGAGAGACCGGTAGAAAAGTGTGTCGTAACGCTCTTGTGCCAGCAGAGAAGTTGTTGCACAGAGAAGCAGGGTAAAGAGAGAAATGTGTCGCATTGTTTGCTTTGTCTATTGCGTTGTATTAAAGTGAAATAAACATTTATCTATCGTGAAAATATTTGTCTAAGGCAAAAGGCCGCCGACCGTTTCAGTTCGTATCCGGCCTTTACTGTCCAAAGAGAGCCGCGTCGTCTTGCCTTTAGACAAGCGAACGGATTTGGCAATGGCTGTCTTCGCCGTGGCTGTTTCAGTACCAGTCGGGCATTGGCCATCTGCAACCAAAAACATCACCCGAACCTTGGTCTTGTTGCCTACGGGACGAACAAGGACGGACGTTTCGCTCTCCTGTCGGGCCGTAACATCTGAAGCTTGCAAGAGAACTGTAACGGTTTGTGCCACCGAGGTGTTAGGAGAAGACGCAAAGGTCACTGACGACTGGCTGTCTACAATCTGCGTCGTTTGACTGAACGCCGGTGCATAGCCTTGCAACTGCACCCCCGCGATTCGTACGGTATCCGTCATGCCGCAGAAGTTGCTCAAAAGCAGGCAATAGGCAGCACCGTCAGCGGCAATGACACCGTTCCACCCCGAGGGCAAGCAGCTCTTAAGGGAAACTGACCTTTTGGCCAACGCTTCGGTTTCAGCCGCCGACACCATGCTATAGTAGACCACCGACCGCTCATCGACCCTCTCCCCCTGACGCACGTCACGCGTTTCGCTGCTGTAGAGCGAGTAGAGCTTAGACGTCATGATGCTATTGCTCTCGCTTCTGTCACCGAAGGCAAAACATCCGGCATTCGCCTGGCCGCTTGTCACGACACCTAAAGCATTGTCGATATTCACCCAATCAGACTTGATGCAAAGCGGTTTTTGGCCGTCTGCGGTAAGACTGTCGAATTTTTTGCCCCGAGGTAATGAGGGGCGGTCGTAATTGTCAAGTCCGGAGTTGTGTTCTGTACTGTCAGCAAAATACAGGGTACGTGACAGTCGGGTCAATTCATCGGTACTGATAGCCAGCAGTCCGCCCTTCTCTGCCGTGATGGTGCAATCGTCGTTGGCGGTAACGCAATCCAGATAGACCAACGCGTTATGTGGAGAACTGTAGAGTGCAAAACGCATGTCGAGCGCCCCGTCGTTGCACGTCAACTGACCGTTCATGACATACCCGTCGCCTTCGAGCCGATAGTGGCCGGGCATCACTGGCCGAGCATTGATGCGGCGTCCCTTCACTTCGTACCAACCCAGCAGATTGCCCGTATTGTGCGCACGGTAAGGCACTACAATCTTGTTACGGTCCGGGCAGTTGGCTGCAAAATAACCCGTATAACTCCGTATGCCTTCCGACCACGAGAAGGTCGTAAAGCGCTGCGGAGAGAAGGCACGGACCACATTCTGGCAAGGGAAGATGCGGGCGGCCGAATGGGCACGGCGGAAATCATCCCACGCGGTGGGTTGCAGATCCGCTGTCGGCATTGCCAGATGCATCAGATAGGTCATCATGACTCTGTGCGCCTGCACGCCCATACGCCTGGCCGACACATCCGGACGGAGCAGCCAACTGCCGTCGGGCGTAGTTGTCTGACGCGCACGGATTTGCTTATAGGCCAAATTCTCGAGCAAGAGTGCATCGGGGTCTCGCATAAAGGTGGCGAGAGTGGAGTAAGAGGTGATTTGGTCAAATAGAAACATACTCCAGTCATTGCCGTTGGGCATGGCGAGTTCGCCGTCTGCCAAAGCCAACCAGTACAGTACGCTATCCGCCACCACCCTGTTGTTGTGCATAAGGGTGCGGGAGTGCCACTTCTGTTCGTCTCCTTGAAACAGCCGAAGTGCCAAGGCGGCCTCACCGAGTTCCTGCATCACGACATTCTGGTAACTGGTGTGAAAGAGGTTGTGGTTCTGCAAAGTATAGTCCTCATAGAGGTTGCTGCCCACATGCAGGTCTGCCACTGTCCGGTCATTGTAGTCAGTATCGACCACAGTGCTGTCGGTGGCATCGGTGGGATGGCTGTAAGCATTGGCAGCAAAGAGGCGCATCTTTTCGAACCACTGCGAAGCCAACGTATCATGAGGGAAAAGTCCCAACGTGGCAGCCAACACGTCTGCCTCCCAGCCATTTTCTTCGGCCTTAGTATCGCCACGGCAACCAGTCGGCACCTGACGTTCAAGCTGGCAGTTGCACTCGGCCCGCAGCAGACTGTAGACACACTGACGCTGTCTGTCTGATAAATTATCCCATTGAAAGTAAGCGCTATAGGCCACAGACATAGCCCACAGACTGGATTCCCATACGTGGTCGCCAGCGGAAGTGCTTCCCCAATAATCACGGCTGGAGCACATCTTCAAGCGGTTGGCCTTATGGGTGGAATAGGCAAAGACGAGCGATCGGCGTGCCATCGTATCGAGAGTGGCATAAGTAACGCCTTCGGGCAGAACGATGCCTTTGGGTTGGGCATATTTGACCAGAAAAGCGCAGACCATCGAGAGGTCTGCATTGGTGCGTACTCCTGCCTCGTTGCTGGCCATAGTACTCTCTCCCCGAAAGCAACCGCATGTCTCACCGATACCATTAGGCGCCACACAGTCCTGATAGTCGGCAGTCAGATATGTCGAGAACCGGGCCAACATCTGCAATAGGCCGTCCATCATCTCGGCTTCGGGAACGAAACTGTTGTCAATAACTCCTTCAGTTGGACTACCTACAGTTTCAGACGTAACGGCTTCACTACCCGCCATTGGCCTGGCCGTTACCTCTGCTTCAACCGTTTCTTGGAGCGAAGTGCAAAAACCCCTGCCTTGCACCGGTTGTATACTGACCGAAAGAAGGCAGAGGATTGACAAAAGGCTCATAACAGGATGAAACATCTGTTTGCCTATAGCAGGAAAAGAACCCATCTGGAGAGGTAGGTTCAATCCCAAAAATTGTAGGAACTGTTTTCAGTTTTGTTGCCGGAATCGTCTGTTCCGAACCAGTCGTCATCATCGGTGAAGAAGGACGAAACTCCCACTTTAGCCTTCACCTCTACGCTACCTGCCATAATGCAGACAGGAGCCATATCGTATGGCTTTACCTCTGGTTTTACGTATTTTTTCTTCATATTGACAATGCTTTTTATGTCCCAAAGATATTTTGTTTTTTTTGAATCTCCAAATTTTGTACTAAAAAAAGCAAAAAAACCTCCTTTTTCCACACGGTACCAGCCAAATCGATGACTTTCATAGACAAAACTCGCATAAGTTTGAGCTGCCCGACAGAATCTTGCTGACATACTGGGGCGTTACGCCAAGTTTGTCGGCGATGTCAGAGCGTGTCAACCCATTCTCCTGCATATAGTCTACGATGGCCAGCGCTATCCCGCGCGACCACTTGAGCCACGCCTCATTCTCCTGACGCCACTTGGCATCCGCCGTAAACGTAGAAGGCTTATCGCTCTGATGAGCCTCCAGAAAGTCTAATGTCTTTTTTTTCATAATTGCTCCTCCTCAAAATAATCTACAAAACTGTCTTGGTCGAACACGCCGTTCTGCTTTAGAAAATCGCGACAGGCATTCAGTTTGTCAAGTTCCTTCTGAACTGAAGCCCCCGGACTCCGCCACTTCCCGTGAAGCCCCGCGTGAAAAGGCGACACTTCCGGCTTTCCGCCTTCGCCCTTCGGCTCTGGCTTCAAGCCCTCACCTTTTCAGTGGCAAATATAATCATTTTTCGGCTCGTTCACTACCCCCCCCTATTTTAGTTACCGTCTTCGGTCAATTTATTGTCATTTTCTTTCTGATTGCAAGATGGAAGTGGCAAAAAGCGTGTTGCGTGTTACGTGTTATGTTTTATGTTTTAGGTTTTGGTTAACCCCGCGAGCCAATAAATGTTTTACGTGTTACGTTATTCGTTACGTGCGGTGTTGTTTCTCCCACAGATTTCAGATTTCTTAGATTTATTTTCTTGTTTCTCTGGCGAAATATACGTTATCCGTGATCGTTAAAAGAGACAACGTATATTTCTTTCCGGCAAAGAGGCACAGCGGATAGCAAATTATGTGAACGTTCGTCCGAGTCTATACGAACGTTAGTATGAGCCTTTACGAACGTTTGTCCGGGCCTTTACGAACGTTCGTATAAGCCCTTACGAACGTTAGTCCTTTAGGCCGGCTATCCTCGTGCTCCTTGAGCGATATCCGGGTGCAAAGTTACGGCATTGACCCCGCGCCACTGTCCGCAAACGTCCGATTTGTCCGCAAACGTCCGATTTGTCCGCAAACGTCCGATTTTTATGCCTTTTCTGCCTGTGCTTGACTACAAGTTCGTGGATACGGTGACACATGTGACAATTGTGACAACGTTTTTTTAAAACCCTTATATATACGTGGTCGGTCAGAGTAATGATTTAAAAAATTTCCTGCCCGCGCGTAAGGAAAAGTTATAAAACATCTGTCATCGCTGTCATATCTGTCACACTTGGCCTGGTGGCTCAGCCTCAAAGGCTCTATACTATTACCATCGAATCAGCCGATTACACCCGCCACAAGCGGGATGGAGAGCATAGCCAGGATGGTGGTCAGAAATGTGCCTTGCGCCATAAGCGTGTCGTCACGGCCATACTTGAGACAGAATATCGTACCGAACGAAGCAACGGGCATGGCGATGAGAATGGTGTTAATGGCAAGAGCCGTCTCGTCGAAATGAATATACGGAAGCATATTAAACAACCGGAAGACACACCACACGAACAAAGGAAGTACAATAAGTCGGAACGGTGCCATCGTAAACACCTTAACGTCGCCGGCCATGTGCTTGAGCGGAATATGCGCCATACTGTGACCGATGATAAGCAATGAACCCGGCACCGTGATATTGCCCACAAGCGTGCACGCCTGTGAGACAATAAGCGGCGAATGCCACTGGAACGCCACGATTAAAATAGACACATAGGTACCGATGAGACCCGGTGAATAGAGACGCTGGAGGATGCTGCCTCCGGCTTCCCTGCCCGCTATAAACTGCGCACCCCAGACAAACACTGTCACCGTATTGGCTACATTAAGTACTGACGCATAGAAAACGGCTTCCGGACCAAAAATGGCAGCCACAACGGGATAACCGATAAAGCCGACATTGCCGAATGCCATCATAAAACTGAACAACCCCTCGTTGGGTCCCGACAAGCCGAGCAGTTTCGGCAGCACACGGGCCAGGAGGAGCAGCAGGGCATAGGTGATAAAACCTATAATCAACAAAGGCAAGATAAGCCGACGGTCAGGCATCGTATCGCCCATCGTAGAGGCGATGACCAACGCCGGGCTCGTGATATTGACTATCATATCGGAGAGACCTTTGGCCGTCTCGTGAGTATTTTTGAAGGTTTTGCCCCAGCCGTATCCTACAATGACGACGAGGAACAAAGTCCCCATCGTCATCAATATGTTGCTAAAGTCCACGTTTTATTATCGCTTGCGTAGTATGGTCTGATCACGATCCGGTCCTACAGAGAGGATGGTAATCGGTGTCTCAAGTTCTTTTTCCAGGAAGGCAATGTAATCCTTGAATGGCTGCGGGAAGTCCTCCTCTTTCTGACAATGCGAAAGGTCGGTATTCCAGCCCGGCAATTCGACATAGACAGGTTCCACTCCCTTGTCAATACTGAACGGGAACTCACGCGTCTCGACTCCGTCGACCTTGTAGGAAGTGCAAGCCTTGATGGTCGGGAAGGTGTCGAGCACATCGCTCTTCATCATGATGAGCTGCGTCACGCCATTCAGCATGATGGTGTAACGGAGAGCCACAAGGTCTATCCAACCGCAGCGGCGCTCACGCCCAGTCACGGCTCCGTATTCATGGCCTATGTCACGTATCTTCTTGCCCGTCTCGTCAAACAACTCTGTCGGGAACGGCCCACTGCCAACGCGTGTACAATAAGCCTTGAAGATTCCGAACACCTCTCCTATCTTGTTGGGTGCAATGCCGAGTCCCGTGCAAGCCCCTGCACAAATGGTGTTGGACGAAGTGACAAAAGGATATGAGCCGAAGTCTACATCCAGCAAACTGCCTTGTGCGCCCTCGCAAAGCAGGCTCTTGCCTTCCTTGAGGAGGTTGTTGATGACATGCTCGCTGTCTATGAATTTGAATTGCTTCAGATACTCGACGCCCTTCATCCATTCCTTTTCGAGGTCAGCCAGCCCGTCGAGCGACACAGCCTCGCCGCCCTTGCGGACTGCCAATGTATTGAGAGCCTCGATGGTTTCGATGTGGCGCTGACGTGCTGCAGCATACTTCTGGTCGAAGTTGTCAAGCAAGTCTCCGACACGCAAACCATTGCGTGAGACCTTGTCGGTATAGGTAGGACCGATGCCCTTACCCGTTGTACCTATCTTGGCGGCGCCTTTGGCAGCCTCGTTGGCCTTGTCGAGCAGACGGTGGGTAGGCAAAATAAGGTGCGCCTTCTTGGAGATCATGAGCCGCTGCGTCAGGTCGTGACCGCTCTTGGCCAATTCTACGGCCTCGTTCATAAACAGCAATGGATCGAGTACAACGCCATTGCCAATGATGTTGATTTTTCCGCCCTGGAATATACCGGACGGAATGCTGCGCAGCACATACTTCTGACCGTCGAACTCAAGCGTGTGACCGGCATTGGGTCCGCCTTGAAAACGTGTTACGATGTCATAACGTGGTGTGAGCACGTCTACTACCTTGCCTTTTCCTTCGTCACCCCATTGGAGTCCGAGGAGTACATCTACTTTTGACATAGTGTGTATTGAGTGTATTTGGTTGTTGAACGATTTTCTTGCTACTATTATTTGTATGTTTTATTACAATATGGTCGGACTATCAATCTGCCGTTTTCTGCCGATTGGTTTTCGGTCTGACCGATACCGTCTTGCGCTGCTTGGCAGTCTGCTTCTTCCGTGCAGATTTCTTCTTGTCGGCCGCCAATGCCCGCCGGCGCAGAAGCAGGTCGTGGCGCTCTGTCAAATAACAGTTTTTGCACAGGCCGATGGCATAGAAGCAGAATTGCGACAAGCGGAATGTCTTGTGCATCTGTGGGACAACGGAGTCTGTCACCTGGCTGATGTCAAGCACCTTAATGGCACCGCAGCGACGGCACACCTGATAGCCGTGCGGTTGCTGCCCGACACACTTCTCAAAATACTGTGTACCGCTGGCAAACGGCTGGAACCTGGACACCACTCCGGCTTCCGCAAAGAGCATCAGCGTGTTGTAGACCGTAACGCGGCACACATATCCCCGATGTCTGCACACCAACTCGTGGAGAGCATCGACATCGAAAGGCATGTCGACGTGATAGACCGTCCAGAGAATGAACTTACGCTCGGAGGTAAACGTGCCGTTGCGCTCCTTCAGGTAGTGGGCCAGAAGTGACGTAGCCTCTTCAAGTCCGTAGCCGGACTCTTCGTTCAGGCTCAGCTTCTGCACAATCTTGTCGCGCCGTTTATGTATTTCCTCCTGTTTCATCATTCTTGGTTTTCCGCTCCGAACCGAACGGCTGCCGTGCGCAGCCAAGCCGGTTGCAGGGCATCGGCGGCTATCTGCGCAGCCTGCTGCACCACATGAGAGGGCCTATAGTCAAAACGCAAAGCCAACTGCAGGGCGCAGTAGCGTTGCATAGGCGTTGCCGACAACCAGCGTTCTATGAGACGACTGACAAAGGGGACGCGTGAAAACAGGTTCATACATGCCTGGTCAGCAATCTCGGCATACGGAATCTGCAGACTCCACTCCTCAGCCTTTTCCTCAGTCAACGACTCAGGCGGATAGAGCCTCGTAGCCAACATCTTTGACTCGCGCGTCTCTTCGTTCCAAAGCCGCTCGGCAAGCGCCGCATCAGGCCGATAGCGCTGCGCTATCTCCTTCAGCCTGTAGCTCTCCACGCCCCAAGCCAACCGGTAACGTATTCCCTGGGCTTGCAGACTTTCGACCACAGCGCCGCAACGCAACCGCCTGAACTGTGCGTGTATGTCAGAGAGCAGAGTAGTCTCGTCCATAACGCAGCATCTGTTCGGCAAACGACTCCGACCGATAGATTGCCTTTACGTCCGTGATACGTCCGTCGGCATCCCTGACAGCCTCGTAACGCGGGTTGACAAAGCCCTTGTAGGGTGCGATATTGAGTGCCTTATAGCGGTCGAGCACCTCCTGGTGCAGGACAGAATCTACTTTGACACCGTAGGTCTCGACCAACTGGCGTCCTGCCTCAAAGTCGCCTTCGCTCTTGATGCGCTGCAACTCGCCGAGCAACTCGCCGAAGTACTGACGCAGCTTCGTATAGTCGTTGATGCGCACGTAAGTCTTGCCGTTCTTCTTGGCCAACTCGAGCGCCGGAGTGCCTTCGTCCTGACGGGCGCGCTCGAGGGTCCAATAGGCAATGAGCGAGCGGTTGCGCATGTGGGCTTCCTCCAGGTTCTCACCGGGCACGATGCGCACCAGCTGAGTCATCAAGCCATTCATCATCTGCTGATAATATCCGCACTTGTAAGCCTCGGCGTCAGGCATAACACCCAATTCGACGAGTTTGGGGTCGGCCATATAGTAGAGGGCAAAGATGTCGGCACGGGCTTCCTCAAGCGTACTGCCATAGGCTTTGAGTGCATCCGGGTCTACACCAGGCAGCAGCTGTCCGCTGCCATGGCCAAGACATTCGTGCAAGTCGGTATGGATGTTGTCCACATAGTGACCCCACCGCTTGGCGCTTTGCACTTCCTCGTCGCTCCACATAAACTCCTCGCTGAACCCGTTGCCGGCGGCAGCGGCATCGTAGGCTGCGGTGATGTTGTCGATGCTGACAGACTTCGAACCGTGTTCGGCGCGAATCCAATTGGAATTGGGCAAATTGATGCCAATAGGCGTAGACGGATAGCTGTCGCCGGCCAGAATGGCGGCGGTGATTACCTTGGCCGACACGCCCTTGACAACTGGCTTACGGAAGCGGGGGTCGACGGGACTATGGTCTTCAAACCACTGGGCGTTGGCCGAAATGATTTCGGTGCGGACTGTATTGGCCGAGTCCTTGAAGTTGACCATACCCTCCCATGCGCCACGCAGACCAAGCGGGTCGCCATAGCTCTCAATAAAACCATTGATGAAGTCCACACGGCTCTGCAGGTCACTCACCCAATGTATGGAGTAAGTGTCGAAGTCCTTCAAGTCACCGCTGCGGTAATAACGTATCAAGTCGTCGATGGTGGTGCGCTGCATATCGTTCTCGGCATAGAGGGCAGCCTGTTCGAGATTCTCGACAATCTTGGCAATAGCTGCCCCGTAGAGTCCGTCTACGCGATAAGTGTGCTCGACGAGCTTGCCGTCCACCTTCTCCAGACGGGAGTTGAGTCCGTACATGACAGGATGCGGGTCGTTGGAGTCCTTCATCTTGCCATAGTAATCCTCTACCTCCTGCTGAGTGACACCTTCGCCGTAGTAGTTGTTGGCAGAAGTAAGAATCAGGTCGGCTCCGTCAGCCTGGTTGGTCTTGATGGTGAGACGTGTAGAATCGAACATAGCCTCCTCAAGACCGGGATTGGCGACAATGAGACGGGCTATAGACAAACCTTCGTCCTCGGGCAATGCAGCAAGTTGCTGCTCCAGCCACTCTTGGCTGAATCCCGGCTGGAATTTGGCGTTGCTGTAGTGATGGTGTATGCCGTTGGCAAACCATATCTGCTTCATATACTGCTCAAAGGCCTTCCACTGCGCATCGTCCTTGTCCGAATCGCTGTGGTTGACATAAACAGCCTCGCACACACGGCGTATCGGAAGATTGTAACGGCAGTTCTGGTCCCACAATATGTCGCGTCCCCAAAGGGCAGCCTCCGTCAGATAGTATACGAGCGACTTTTGCTGCAGACTCAACTGCTCGAAGCCCGGCACTTCGTAGCGCAGTACTTCGATGTCGGCGAAACGGTCCACGCTCCAGTCGCTGCCGTTGTTTTCTTGCTTATTGCCTGTACAGGCTGTGGTCAACAATATAGCTGATGCCATAATGATTCTACTGAGTTTCATTGTTTGCACATTATTATATATATACTCTTCAAGAAAGAGACATTTTATATGTACTCTATCAAGAGACAATTATTCTTTATCCTTACGGCGCTTCTTTGAGTCGCGCGGTCCGTGATTGTCGTAGTCCTTGCGCTTTCCGAAGCCTTCGTTTCTCTCGCGGCTGCCATAACCCTCACGTCCTTTGCGCCCCTTGGCAAAAGGCTTGCCATAAGCCGGGCGGTCGTCATCCGCGCTATCGTCACGACGCATAGCGCGTTTCTTGCGCGGCTTGTCATGACCCTCAGCACCCTCGGCATCTGCCATTTGGACTACTACGGCACGCCCCTTCCAGTCTGCGCCTGTCATGTCCTTGACCACAAAACGGGCATCCTTTTCCGGCACCTCGAAGTAGCTGAAATTGGTGAGCAAATCGATGCGTCCCATCTCAATGCGGTGGTGCACATGGCTGTTCATCAGTCCGATGAGCTGCTTGGGGAAGAGGCCGTCACGCTTGCCCAAATTGATAAAGAGGCGGGCGTAGCCGGGCTCAGCCTGGGTGTCGGCACCCTTGTAGACACGGCCATAAGAGGCATTGCGCGCTCCCTCACCGGTATGGGCGGACTTCTCGCGCTTCGGCTTTTCCTCCGGGATGTCCAAATCGGGAGAATCCTTGTAGAACTCGAGCAGGCGGTTGAACTCGAGACTGACAATGCGCTTCAGAAGGTCCTCGCTGTTCAGCCAGCCCAACTTCTTGGCCACGGGATCAAAGTACTTTTCGATGGCATCTTCCTTGACCTCCACCTTCTCCAAGCGGTCGGCAAGACCGAACAGTTGCTTCTCGATAATGCTCTCGGTGGTAGGCACAGTGCCTTTGGCAAACTCCTTGCCGATAATCTGCTCTATATCGCGCAATTTGCGTCTTTCCTTGACGTGGATGATGGCAATAGACGTGCCCTTCTTGCCGGCTCGTCCGGTACGTCCGGAGCGGTGTGTGTAGACTTCCACATCGTCGGGTAAACCGTAGTTGATGACATGCGTCAGGTCGTCGACGTCAAGACCACGGGCTGCCACATCGGTAGCGACAAGCAACTGCAGGTGACGGGTGCGGAACTTGCGCATCACGAGGTCACGCTGCTCTTGCGACAGGTCACCGTGCAAGGCGTCGGCATTGTAGCCTTCGTCCATCAGGTTTTTGGCTATCTCCTGCGTGTCGGCCTTCGTACGGCAGAATATGATGCCGTAGATGTTGGGATAATAGTCGACGATGCGCTTGAGAGCGGCGTACTTGTCGCGGGCATGAACCAGGTAGTAGACGTGGTTCACGTTGGCTGCACCCTCGTTCTTGTGGCCGATGGTAATCTCAACCGGATCGTGCATATACTGTTTGGCGATGGCGGCTATCTGCTTGGGCATGGTAGCGCTGAAGAGCATCGTACGGTGTTCGGACGGAATGCTCTTGAGTATCGTCTCGATATCCTCCTGGAATCCCATGCTCAGCATCTCGTCTGCCTCGTCGAGCACCAAAGTGTTGACATTGGCAAGCGTACAGGCACCGCGCTCGATGAGGTCGATGAGACGTCCCGGAGTGGCCACGACGACATGCACGCCACGTTTGAGCTGGCCTATCTGGCTGCCAATGCTGGAACCGCCGTAGACAGGCAGTATCGCGATGCCCTTCATATACTTGGCATAATCCTGCAAGTCGCTGGCTATCTGTAGGCAGAGTTCGCGCGTAGGTGCGAGTATGAGGGCCTGAGGCTGCGGCGCGTCGTCGGGGTCTATCCACTTGCCCGTCTTGCGGTCCTTGCGCACCTGATGTTCGCCATAAACCGGCACCACGTCCACTTTCTGCAGCAAGGGGAGACCAAAGGCGGCCGTCTTGCCTGTACCTGTCTGCGCCAGTCCGACCAGGTCCCGACCCTGGTTGAGTACTACGGGGATGGCTTGCTCCTGTATGGGCATCGGATGCTCAAACCCCATCTCTTCTATGGCGCGGAGCAGTGTGGGCATAATGCCCAGTTCTTCAAATGTCATTCTTTCTTTGTCAGTATGTAGTTATAACAACTCTATCTCCGAATATTTCATCACGCGCTCACAATAGGCACAGCGCAGCGAACGTGTGGTCGGGTCAAAGACCTCCATACGGGTGGTGACAGGCTGGTGATTGGTGACGCAGTTAGGGTTAGAGCACTTCACGACTCCGACTATCTGCTTGGGGTACTGCACATATTTCTTCTCGCAGATGCGGTAGTCGCGTATGATATTGAGGGTGACATTGGGGGCAACGACACTGAGTCGTCCTATCTCTTCGTCGGTCAGATAGCGGTTGGAGATTTTGATGATGCCCTTATGTCCGAGCGTCTTACTGTTGAGGTTGACACCAACGGTAATGGCTTCTTTGTATTCGAGCAGGTTGAGCACCTGAACGACCTTGAAAGTCACGTCAGAAGGTATGTGGTCGATGACTGTGCCGTTGGCTATAGCCGACACTTCGAGTTCTTTCTTGCCCGTTGTAGAGGGCTGTTTGGATGGTTCGTTATTCATCGCTTCAAGATTTTCGTGCATTGGAAGATTGTCGTGATTACGAGTTTGCCTCTTCGGGTCATCAGACGTGGATGCCCAACATGCGGCAAATGATAGCCTCGCGGGCATAGAGTCCGTTTTGGGCCTGCTGGAAATAATAAGCCTTGTCACTCTCGTCGACATCGTAGGCGATTTCGGTGACACGCGGCAGCGGATGGAGCACACGCAGATTCGGCTTGGCGTGGTCGAGCATCGCCTTGCGCAGGCAATAGATGTTCTTTACCTGCTCGTATTCGCGCGGGTCGCTGAAGCGCTCGCGCTGCACACGGGTCATGTAGAGGATGTCGGTGCGATTGATGGCGGCTTCGTCAAATTCCTCCTGCTCGTCAAAATCGAGATTGTGGCGGCGGCAGAAGTCCCTGTATCCGTTGGGCATGCGCAGAACAGCCGGAGCGATGAAATGAAAATGCGGATGGAAGAAACTCAGCGCCTGCACGAGACTGTGTACGGTGCGTCCGTACTTGAGGTCGCCCACCATGGTGATGTCGATGTCCTGCAATGTGCCTTGCGTCTTCCAGATGCTGTAGAGGTCGAGCATGGTCTGTGACGGGTGCTGGTTGGCGCCGTCGCCGGCGTTGATGATAGGCACATCAGTCACCTCGCTGGCGTAGCGCGCCGCGCCCTCCAGATAGTGGCGCATCACGATGACGTCGGCATAGTTGCTCACCATCTTGATGGTGTCTTTCAGCGTCTCGCCTTTGCTGGTCGACGAAGAATTGGGGTCACTGAATCCGATGACACGGGCGCCGAGACGGTTGGCCGCAGTCTCGAAACTGAGTCTGGTGCGGGTAGAAGGCTCGAAGAACAGGGTGGCCACCACCTTTCCCTCCAGGAGTCGCTGGTTGGGATTGGCCTCAAACTTGGCTGCATCTGCCAGGATGCCCAATATATCATCCTTGCTGAGGTCTGCAACGGAGATGAAGTTGTTCTGCATGATTTGAATATTGATTGAGTGTTGCTGGTCCTTGTAAGTCCGGAACCGGGAGACCGCCGATTTGTCAACCAAAGCATGCTCCACGAGTGTCCGGCTCTACATGAGGTCCGCGCACAAAGTTAGTCTTTTTTCCTGTCCGTTTGACGGGCAAGGCAAGTTTTTGTCTGGCTTTTGTGCGTTTTTGGGGGACAAAAGTAGCGAATTGCAAAATAGCCGTGCTATCTTTCCCGAACTTTATCCCGTGAGAGCACCGACTTGTCGGTCTTTGTCTACTTAACGATTTCGTCTATCTGCTTTTGCAGGTCGCCGAGCTGTTGTTGCAGTTTTTGCTTCTGCTCGTCGTAGGTTTTGCCCAATTGCTTCGTCTTCTTGCTCAGTTTGTTCTTCTGCTTGTCGATGTGCTTCTCGGCCTTGTCCAGCTGCTTGTCGATGTGCTTCTCGGCCTTGTCCCACTGACGGTTAATCTGCTTCTCCGCTTTTTGCTGAATGTCCTTGGCCTGGCGCTGAAGCGTATCGATTTGATCTTCGAGCCTATTGTACTGTGCCTCGAACTTTGCCTTCTGCTTGCCGTAGGCGTCGACCTGCTTGTCGTAAGCGTCCTGAAGCGCGAACTGAGTAGCAAGCGAGTGTTTTCCCGTCTTGACATCAATGCTCCAAGCCTTAGGCTGGGGCACCTGCAGACTGCCGTCGCCTATGCGGCAGGGCATCCAGAGGTAGCGCGAGTCCCACTGACGGTCGGGGCGCCATACGTCGGCCAGAAAGACAACGGTCGTGTCCTGACTGCCTTCGACCTTGAGCAGCAGCGTCGACTGCGCACCGTACGTGCAACTGTCGGCAGGCGCCAAATCACGGAATTCGCTCCAGGGGCCCTCCAGTTTGGTAGCGGTAGCATATTTGTTGGGATTGGGGTTCCAGCCGGTCAGTCCAGAGCCGACACAGTAATAGAGACCACGGTAGTGCACAATGCCGCCGCCCTCAAGCCGGTCGTGTATGAAGGCCACCGAATCGGCGACATCCAGACAGTCGGCCGTCAGCCGGGCAATATAGAATCCACCTGTCGGCCTACTCTCAAAAATCAAATAAGGCGTGCCGTCGTCATCGACAAACTGACCGATGTCGCGGCTCTCCTTGCCGAACGGACGGAATGTACGCACAAAGCTGAACGGTCCGGTCGGGCTGTCGCTCACGGCAACGCCGACACGGGCGTAACCGTATCCGGAGTCGCTTCCGGGCGTGCGTCCGTCAATGTGCATATACATGACGTACTTGCCCGTCGACTGGCTGCGGTACACTTTAGGGCGCTCAAGCACCCAATTCGGACCAATCAGAAGGGCGCTGTCAGGCTTGCTGAGACAAAGGGCATCCCCTTCGTTCTTCCAGTTCATAAGGTCGGTCGACGAATAGCAGCTCACATAGCGGCGGCTGTCGTGCTCAACGCCCTGGCGGCGCTGTTCGCCGTACCAGTAGTAAGTGTCGTCCACCCGAAGTATACCGCCGCCATGTGCCTGTATGTGCTGGCCGTCGGTGTCTGTCCAGACAGCGCGCGGGGTAATCTGTGTGTGCTGAGCGTATACCGGGGTCGAGAGGATAGCGACAAGCCCAAGCAAAGCTGTCGAGAGGCAGAGAACGATGCGTTTCATACGGGTT
>CAVFPF010000069.1:39714-51195 GCA_963624265.1 bacterium
AATACTTGTTTGGGGTTGTTACCTAAAGTTGTCCTTTACACTTATCTGACAACCTTATCTGACAACACGTGTAAACTCGGGTGCAGCATCGCCGGCCATAGGCACAGAGACATAGACGAGGGCCGTATCCGGATTCTGGTTCTCACGCGACTGCAGCACAGAGCGATAGAGCAGCTCGACACGGTCTTCCAGCACACGCCGGCCTACGCTGACGGGAGTGCCCAATGGCATCGGATAACTGCCACAGGCCTGTTGGAAGATTAGTGAGTCAGAGTCGGTCATATCCTGCTGTTCGGTGTAGTCGGGCAATATCTGGCGCTCGCCCTCTATGTAGCCGTTGTCGATGAGGAAACGGACCACCTCAGTCTCGGCAGCTTCGATACGGGCAGCGCGAATACCGTAACCGTCATGCACATCGGCATCCGGCAGAGCCCGGCGCAAGTCGGCCACACTGCTCTCCAGGCCACCACTGCCAAAAGTACAGAAGGGAATGACGACTTTGCCCGCAAACTTGACATTGCGCAGCAAAGAACCTACCGGTCGGGCATAAGTGCCGAACCACACGGGGTAGCCCAGCCAGATGGTGTCGTACGATGCAACATCGGCATGCAAAGGCAACAACTCAGCCCATACGCTGTCGGGCATCTCAGACAGGCAACGGTTGATGGTCGTCTGATAGTCGTGGCCATAAGACGGAGTGACGTCGAAAGCCAATGTATCGGCACCTAATTGGTCAGCCAGTATATGGGCGACACGGGCCGTGGTACCGTTCTGCGAATAATAGAGCACCAACGAACCGCCTTCGGCCGCTTGCTGCGAGCCATGACAGGACACCAATGTCGAGAGTACGCACATGGCCAGAACCAGGCCCATTACGATGCGTACAGGATTTTTCTTCGTAACCATAGTATTGAAGTTTTTTGTAATCTGATAATGTATCTGTTTCAACTGTTATAATTAGTCTTCACACTATTAAATACGTTGCCATCCGAAACCAAGGCTGTCAGATGGCAAAATACTCTGCTTCAGGATTGCCGAGATAAAGACCGCACACAGAGGCCTGGGGATACATGGCTCCGTTTTCGGTCAAAGTAATGCCGAGACGCTCCATATCAACCATACGTGCGAGCAGGAAAATGTTGCGCTGGTCAGGCCAGGACGGATAACCCACCGCCGGCCGGATGCCCTGCCAACCCTTCTGCTGCTGCATACGACGGCTGATATACTCGGATGTGGCTTCGGCCAGGCGGTCGCCCACCGTCTGAAGCAACAGAACGTCATAGTCTCCACCTCCGCGCTCAGCTTTCAGGTGCTCCAGTCGCTCGGCGAAAGGACGGCCTACTGTGGCCGCAAAGGCCCCGACAAGGGTCATATAGTCCGGCAAAGGACGGCCCGCCAGCACCGCCTCGCTCTGCTGCGCCTCGGTAGCCACGTAGTCGGCCAGCGACTTGAGCCGGTACGGTTCTCCTTGCTGCATCGCCTCGCGACAAGCAGGACTGTCGTGTGTCTGACGCGGTGTGGGGAGAAGCAATGTCGCACCATCGGCCAAACGCACCTGCAGAGCCTCCTGGTCAGGCAGACCGCATGCGGGATAGAAGCGCTGCACGTAGTGTGTGTCGTACTTGCCGTCAGGAGCGGCAGCCAGTTCTTCAAGCAGACGCAAGGCATCACGTTTCAACTCCTCGCCCACTGCACTGTCGGCTTTGGTGCGCCATGCCCAATAGAAATACTGCCAGTCGATGAGGGGCAGCAACTCGCGTACGGGAACCGTTCCCTCATCAGCAGGACTGGATGGACAAACCAGGGCTGCCTGTTGGGCACGGAGTTCTGCCACCAGAGCATCATGCCGCGCCGGGTCGAGCAGTTGCAAGGCCAATGCCGGATTTTGCGCTGCATCGCGCACGTGGAAGACCGGTCCGTCGTAGCAGGGAGCAATGCGCAGGGCAGTGTGTCGAGGTGACGTAGTCGCGCCGCCCACCATCAGCGGAATACGCAATCCGGCTTGTTGCATCTGAATGGCCACTTGGCGCATCTCCTCGAGCGAAGGCGTGATGAGACCAGACAGACAGACAATATCGGCCTTTTGCTCTATAGCCTGACGCACTATCTCCTCGGGGGGCACCATCACGCCCAGGTCGATGACCTCGAAGTTATTGCACGCCAGCACGACGGCCACAATGTTCTTTCCGATGTCGTGTACGTCGCCCTTGACGGTAGCGATGACGATGCGGCCGGCTTTGGTCGAAGCAAGTGCGTCGCCCTGCCGCTCCTTTTCAATATAGGGCTGGAGGAAGGCGACAGCCTGCTTCATGGTGCGGGCCGTCTTGACCACCTGCGGCAGGAACATCTTGCCCTCGCCAAACAGACGTCCGACCTCGTCCATAGCCGACATGAGCGGTCGGGAGATGATGTCGACGGGCGCCTCGCCACCATCGAGCAAAGCCTGCAGACTCTCTTCGAGTCCGGCACCCGTTCCCCGCAAGAGGCACCGACGTGCTGTCTCGGCCGGCGTGAGGGAAGGTTGTGCCGTCTCTGAAGTACCAGCGGATACTGAAGAGGCTGTTGGCGTTGTGCTGTTGACAGCCGGAATCTGATTAGCTGTCGACACGGATGCTGCAGCCCCAGACGCACTGCCGGACGAAGACAGTTGCTGAGCCACTTCGGTCAGATGCTCCGAAGCTTCGTGCGAAGTGTTGAGTATCACTTCCGTGATGGCCAAACGCAGTTCGGCGGGGATGGTCTCGTAGCGGACGGCCGTAGCGGGATTGAGGATGGCCATGTTCATGCCACGCGATATGGCGAAATGCAGAAAGACGGAATGCATACACTCGCGCAGATAGTTGTTGCCCCGGAAGGCAAACGACAGGTTGGACAGTCCGCCGCTGACGCGCGCGCCGGGCAGATTGTCGCGTATCCAGCGGGTGGCGCGGATGTAGTCCAGTGCGTAGTCATCGTGCTCGGCCATGCCCGTGGCGATGGTCAGCACGTTGGGGTCGAAAATGATGTCGTGCGGATCGAAGCCGACCCGTTCGGTCAGAAGCGTGTAGGCACGACGGCAGATGGCGATACGCCGGGCGTAGTCCGTGGCCTGACCCTCTTCGTCAAAGCACATCACGACAACAGCTGCGCCCAGTCTGCGCACCACGCGCGCCTGGCGGACGAACTCCGCCTCGCCCGGCTTCAAACTGATGCTATTGACCACGCCCTTGCCCTGCAGGCACTTGAGTCCGGCCTCGATGACCTCAAAACGACTTGAGTCGACCATAACCGGCACGCGACAGATGTCGGGGTCGGCGGCCAGCAGGTTGAGGAAGGTCGTCATCTCGTGACCGGCATCGAGCAGACCGTCATCCATATTGACATCGATGACCTCTGCCCCGTCGTCGACCTGCTTGCGGGCTATCTCGAGGGCCTCGTTGTAATGCTTGTCGCCTATCAGTCGGAGAAACTTGCGCGAACCGGCCACATTGCACCTCTCCCCCACGCGCACGAAGTGGTTGCGACGATAGGCGTATGCCTCCAGTCCGGCCAGACGCGTCGCCTCTTCGGGGGGCACGGGGACGCGCACCTCGCCATGGTGCTGAGCCAGATAATCGGTCAGGGCCTTGAGGTGCGAAGGAGTCGTACCGCAACAACCGCCCACAATGTTGACAAGCCGTTCGTCCAGGAAGCCGGCCACCTGTCCCACATACTCCTCGGGAGTTTGTACATAGCGACCGTCGGCATCCGGCAGGCCTGCGTTGGGATGACAGGAGACAAAGCAAGGCGCAGCTGCCGACAACTGCCGCAGCCAGGGCAACAGACCGAGTGCACCCAGTCCGCAGTTGAGTCCTACGGCCAGTGGATCGGCATGGAGCACCGAGGTGACGAAAGCCGGCACGGTCTGTCCGCTCAACGTACGACCCGAGGCATCGCTCACGGTCATGGAGAGGATGAGTTCGGGCTTCCCGCTGCCGCCGGCTACGGCCTCGTCGGCAGCCTTCATAAAGGCCGAAATGGCAGCCTTGGCATTGAGGGTGTCAAAGACGGTCTCGACAAGAACGATGTCGACGCCCTCCTCGACCAGCACACGTATCTGCTCTAGGTAGGCCAACTCCAGGTCGTCGAAGGTCAGACTCCGCGCTGCGGGGTCGTCGGCATCTTCGCTCATGGAGAGCATCTTGCCCGTCGGCCCCACACAGCCTGCCACATAGCGCGGACGATTGGGCGTGAGCCGTGTGTATTCGTCGGCAGCTTCACGGGCCAAGCGGACTGAGGCACGGTTGAGGTCGGCGACGCGGTCGGTCATACCATACTCCTGCTGGGAGATGCGCTGGGCAGAGAACGTGTTGGTCGTGATGATGTCGACACCGGCCTCAAGATACTGCCGATGAATGCCGCCGACAACCTCCGGACGCGTCAACGAATACTCATCGTTGTTGCCCCGCAGACCATGTTGCTGCAGCATCGTTCCCATAGCCCCGTCAAGGACCATGACACGCTCTTTCAATATTTCCCTAATCGGTCTCTTCATCTGATGAATCCAGTGGGTATTGTCCGTGCAGGACGATGAATATTGCTTGTTCTCACAAAGTAAAAAACATACCTTAATATATAGGCACAAAGTGCAAACCGACCAAGGTACATTAGGCATACTTTGTGGGTCGCAAAGATAGCACAAAACTCGGAAATGCCCAAATTTTTGCAAGATTATGTCTTATCCGGTCGGAAAATTTGGCTATTTCGTCACTATTTAGTACCTTTGCGTTCGCAATATGGCGATGTCACCGCATTGCGCATTATAAAACCACAACATTACACATAACAAATACAGAAAATATGGCACAGATCAAGCCAAGCATTCCCAAAGGCACCCGCGACTTCGGTCCGGTCGAAATGGCAAAACGCAACTATATCTTCCAGACCATCAAGGACGTCTACGCCCTGTATGGCTACCAGCAAATCGAAACGCCCTCGATGGAAAACCTCTCCACCCTTATGGGCAAGTACGGCGAGGAAGGCGACAAACTGCTCTTCAAGATTCTCGACTCGGGCAACTTTCTGGCCGACGTCAAGCCCGAAGAACTGCAGGAGGGAGGCACTGCACGCCTGGCTGCACGCATTTGCGAGAAAGGCCTCAGGTATGATCTGACCGTCCCCTTTGCCCGCTTCGTGACGATGCACAAGGAGGAACTGTGCTTTCCCTTCAAGCGCTACCAAATACAGCCCGTGTGGCGTGCCGACCGTCCGCAGAAGGGCCGCTACCGCGAGTTCTTCCAGTGCGACGCCGACGTGGTGGGCAGCGACAGCCTGCTCAACGAAGTCGAACTGATACAGATGGTCGACGAGGTGTTCTGCCGCTTCGGCGTGCGCGTGGCCATCAAGATGAACAACCGCAAGGTGCTGGCCGGCATCGCCGAGACCATAGGCGCTCCTGAACTGCTGACCGACATCACCGTGGCCATCGACAAACTGGACAAAATCGGACTGGACAACGTCAACGCCGAACTCCGTGAAAAGGGACTCAGCGAAGATCAAATCGGCAAGTTGCAGCCCATCATCCGGCTGGAAGGCAGCAATATGGAAAAACTCGACACAATACGCCAGACGCTGTCGGCCAGCCAGACGGGCACACAGGGCGTCGACGAGCTGCAATGGATTCTGCAGAAGGTCGAGGCACTGGGCGGCACACGCTGCCATCTCGACATCGACCTGACGCTGGCACGCGGCCTCAACTACTACACGGGAGCTATCTTCGAGGTCAAGGCCCTCGATGTCGAGATAGGCTCCATCACGGGCGGCGGACGTTACGACAACCTGACCGGCGTGTTCGGAATGCCCGGCATGAGCGGGGTCGGCATCTCGTTTGGCGCTGACCGCATCTACGACGTGCTCAACCAACTGGACCTCTACCCCAAGGAAACGCTGCTGGCCACGCAGTTGCTTTTCGTCACCTTCGGTCAGGCCGAAATGGACTATGCGCTGCCGCTGCTGGCCCAAGTGCGTAAAGCCGGCATACGGGCCGAAATCTACCCGGAAGCAGGCGCCAAGATGAAACGCCAGATGGGCTACGCCAACCAAAAGCAAATCCCCTATGTAGCCGTCATCGGCGGAGACGAAATGGCAGCAGGCCAAGTCTCGCTCAAGAATATGATTACCGGCGAACAAACCAAAATATCATGCAAAGATCTTATCTCGCAACTGCAATAATAGCAGCGGCCGCCCTTGTCGGGTGCCACAACCAGGAGTCTATGAACAATCCGTTTTTAACCGAATGGACACTGCCTTACGGTGCCATTCCCTTTGACCAGATTAAGGTCGAACACTACTTGCCCGCTCTGCAGAAGGGCATGGAAGAAGAGGATAACGAAATCAGCGCTATTGCCGACAATCCGGAAACACCCACCTTCGACAACACCATCGTGGCCCTTGAGCACACCGGCCGGTTGCTCAACCGCGTGGTCGGCGTCTTCTACAACCTCACGGAGTGCGACGGCACACCTGAGATGCTTGCCCTGGCAGAGCAGATTCAGCCGCTCTACAGCGAGCACATCCTGAATATCGCCCTCAACGAGAAGCTCTTTGAGCGCGTAGCCTACGTTTGGAACGACTACAACACACGCGGCTTCGAAGGTCTCTCGCTCGAGCAGCAACGCCTCCTCAAGGACCGTTACGAAAGCTATTTGAAGGCCGGTGCGACCCTCAAAGGCGAAGCCCGCGACCGCTGGCGTACCGTATCGGCACGTCTCGACAGCCTGACGCTGGCTTTCGGCCAAAACGTGCAGAAGGCCACCGCCGACTGGAGCTATCAGCTCGACCCGGAGAAGGGCGACCTGGATGGTCTGCCGGAGTTTGCAGCCAATGCCTACCGCGACAACGGCTACAAGCTGACCCTGCTCGCCACCTCCTACCGCCCGTTTATGACCTACTCGAGCCGACGTGACCTGCGCGAGATGCTCTACCGCGCCTACAGCACTCGCTGCTCGGAAGGACAGTACGACAACCGCGAGAATATCCGTGAGATAGCCCTGCTGCGCCAGGAGAAGGCCGACCTGCTGGGCTTCCGCTCGTTTGCCGACATGCGGCTGACCAACACGATGGCCAAAACGCCCGAGGCTGTAGACAACCTGCTCAACACGCTGCTTACGGCCTACAAAGGCGCTGCTGTCAACGACGTCAATGAGGTCCGTGCATTGGCCAAAAAGGACGGCATAGAGACGCTGATGCCCTGGGACTTCAGCTACTACAGCGAGAAACTGAAGAGCATGAAGTACAATGTGAACGACGCTATGGTCAAGCCTTACTTCTCGCTCGAGAAGGTCAAAGCCGGCGTGTTCGGACTCGCCACGCGCCTCTATGGTGTCACCTTCGATCGGATTGATGTGCCCGTCTACCATCCCGATGTGGAGTGCTTCCGCGTACTGGACAGCGACTCGACATTCCTCGGACTCCTCTACACCGACTTCTTCCCGCGCGAAACGAAGCGCCCCGGAGCTTGGATGACCGAATTCGACGGCCAATACCGCGACCCGCAAACAGGCAAGGACCACCGGCCTACAATACAGATTGTCATGTCGTTTACCAAACCGGTGGGCAATCCCGGCGAACCAGGCTACACGCCCTCGCTGCTCACCTACGATGAGGTTGAGACGTTCCTGCACGAGTTCGGACACTCCTTGCACGGTCTTCTGACCAAATGCATCTATCCCTCGCAAAGCGGCACGAATGTGGCCCGCGACTTCGTGGAACTCCCTTCACAATTCAACGAAAACTTCCTCGGCAAGAAGGAGTTTCTTGACACCTTCGCCACCCATTGGGAGACGGGCGAAGCCATCCCGCAAAGTCTGGTAGACCGGCTGCAGGAGGCCGGCAACTTCCAGGCCGGCTA
The DNA here is from genome assembly GCA_963624265.1 of bacterium. GTDB lineage: Bacteria > Bacteroidota > Bacteroidia > Bacteroidales > UBA3663 > Liminaster. The sequence goes on from CAVFPF010000069.1 coordinate 47,582, forward strand.
CCTCTGCCTGCGCCAGCTTTCGTTCGGCATGCTCGACATGGCCTACCACTCGCTGGGCCGCAAGACGGATGCAGTCCGTCCGGAGGTGCAGGACCTTGAGAAGAAACCCATCGAGCGCTTCCCCGAGCTCGAAGATGTGCTGGCATTCGAGAAAGCCTCCAATGCACCGACCAATCTGCTGCCTGTTGTAGAGGGCACCATGACGAGTCCGACGTTTACGCACATCTTCAGCGGCGGCTACGCAGCCGGTTACTACGGCTACAAGTGGGCAGAGGTGCTCGACGCCGATGCCTTCGCCGTGTTTGAGCGCGAAGGTCTCTCCAACCCCAAGACGGCACAACGCTTCCGCCACCTGCTCGAATCGGGCGACACGGTCGACCCCGCCGAACTGTATAGGGAGTTCAAGGGCACCGACCCGACCGTTGAAGCCCTAATGCGGAGAGACGGCATAATCAAGTAAAGGTCTTGTCCCATAGAACCGGTCAAGTCTTTGTTCGGCAAAATCGGTAGAGACATCGTCTTTCAACAATGATAAATCCTGTATTTTACGTCCAATAATATATTGCACGTCATGATGCTCAACATCCTCTATATCATCATCGGTCTGCTGCTCCTGGTCAAGGGTGCTGACTTTCTCGTGGACGGTTCCGTTGCCATCGCCCGCTGGGCAAAACTGAGTTCGATGGTCATCGGACTCACCATAGTTGGGTTCGGAACATCGACCCCCGAACTCTTGGTTTCCATCCAGGCTGCTTTGGACGGCAATTCGGGCATTGCCATCGGCAACGTAGTGGGCAGCAACATTGCCGACATCGCCCTGATACTGGGTGTCGCGGCTATCGTCCGCCCTCTGCCCACGACACGTGAGACACTGCGCACGGACTTGCCCTTCATGTTACTCGCCTGCCTGCTCTTCGTGGGCATCGCCATGACGGGCACCATCGGACGTTTGCCGGGACTGCTCCTCTTCCTCCTTCTGGTCGTATACATCACCTGGCAGATACGTCAATCGAAGAAGAACTGCCAGAAAGAGGAAATCGAAAAGCCCAAGATGTCTCTTCCCAAAGCCTTCCTGCTCGTGGCCGTGGCGTTCGGTGCACTGGTGTTCGGTGCCAATCTGCTGGTTGACAGCGCCTCGGACATAGCTGCCGAACTGGGCGTTTCTGACCGCGTAATCGGACTGACCATCGTGGCAGTGGGTACTTCGCTCCCCGAACTCTTCGCATCGGTGGTTGCCTCTTACAAAGGTGAAGCGGACATCGCCATCGGCAACATCATCGGGTCTGTGTCGTTCAATATCCTCTGCGTGGTCGGTCTGTCGGCCACTATCAGCCCTATCCAGGACACCTGGCAGGAATTTATCGTAGACTATTCGGTGATGACGGGTCTGGGCCTTCTGCTGTGGATACTGCTGCGCACTGAGTATAGGTTGTCACGATGGGAGGGCATTCTGCTGACCACCATCTTCATCGCTTTCACGAGCTACACCGTGGCCAATGCAAAGAGCCTCGTGGTGACCTTGTCCGACCAGACCGAACTGCACTACCAGCTGGGCGGAAAGACCAACCCCAAGATGGCTTTCTCCGACGAGGGTGTAACAATCATAGCTGACCAGTATGCGTTTTCGCAATTTGCCAGCTGGCACATCTCCGAGGCCGACGCACCAGATGCAATTCAGCTGGTGGCCGACGGAAACGAGGGAAACGTCACCATAAGCATCTACACGCTCGACGGCCAACTGCTGGCGTGCCGTAGACTGGAAGACCTCCCCTCCGGCACTTACATCGTGCGGACAGCACAAAGTGCTTTGACCATCACCAAAAAGTGAGAAGGTCAAAACGACCTAGAATCAAAATATCGAAAGGCAAAACGACTGAATGTCAAAACTATCGAGAACGGGTAAAACAACTATAAACATGAAAACCATAACCACCATATGTGCCATTGTGACAGGATGGGCCGTCTGTGGTCTCGTCCATGCCCAAAAGCCTGACACACTTTGGGTGCAGCACGCCGACCGCTTTACAGCCAACGAACCAATCAGAATCTCGACCATCGATTCACTGGAGTTTTTTGAGGACTCGTACAAGGCCTTTCAGACCTTTGGCAAGGTCACAATCGGAGCAAACCGCAAATACCGCGACGGAGGCACCTACACCTTCCAGCCTGACCGGTGGCTCGTCAAGCCCAACTACTACTCTTCTGTCGACTACAGCAAGGAATCGTCGCAGTGGAGCTTTGCCCGTAGCCAGGAGTCGACACACTTTGCCGTCTTCTGGGAGAAAGGACTCACCCGCCAAAGTAACGGACTCATCAACGGGGGCGCGTCAAGTTCGGTGGTCAACGTCAACTCGCTGATAGGCAATGTCGAGAGGATATGGAACGTCTACGTCGACTCGCTCGGCTTCCTGGAGCCGGGCAGCAGTCTCACCGACAAGACCAAGATACAGATGTACATTGTCAACCAAAGCGACTGGCGCGCTGACGGAAGCGGCACGGACGGCACGTACTGGAAGTACAAGTCCAATACCTCGACCGACAAGACCTCTACGGGAAGCGTGACAGGCATATTTCACTGCAACCCCTGGGCCGCCAGCAGCCTCGTGACTGTGGCGCACGAGATAGGTCACACGTTCCAGTATCTGGTAGGTGCCGACCTGGGTTCTTCGCACGGCCTCAACTATGTGCTGGGCGAAAACTCGTCAGGCAACGAGTGGTGGGAAGATTGCGCCAACTGGCAGGCCCATAAGGTCTACCCCGCCAATCAGTTCAGCGAGAACTGGGGCAATAACATGAACATGCACCATATGAACATCCTGCACGAAGACGCGCGCTACAACAACTGCTACTATCAGGACTGGTGGTGTCAGCAACACGGACTCAAGACCATCGGCCGAATATGGCGCGAGGCCATCAAGCCCGAAGACCCCATCCAGGCTTATATGCGCATCTTCGACCTTGACGAACAGACTTTTGCCGACGAGCAGTGGCTGGGTTACGCACACATCGCCAGCATGGACATAGACCGCTGGTACCGCTATGGCCGTATCTACATCAACAAGGAGAAGCAAAGACTTGTCAAGCCCACTTCGGCACAAACCGCCTACATCGCTGAGGAAACGCAGGGATGGTACGTCGTCGACTCGGCCTACTGCGTGCAGAACTACGGATACAATGCCAACCCGCTCACCGTACCCGCGCAAGGCACGGTCATCAAGGCACACTTCAAGGGCATCAGCGGAGCACCCGGATATCGGGCCGTCAACGCCTCCTACGCCGGATGGCGATACGGCATGGTGGCCTACAGCACAGACGGCACACGCACCTACGGTGAGATGGGACGCGACGCGTCAGGCACAGTCACCCTCACCGTACCGGCCAAGTGCCAGTACATCTGGCTTGTGGTCATGGGCGCCCCAACCACCTACTGGACCCACTCGTGGGACAACAGCACAGCCAACGACGAGCAATGGCCTTACGCCGTGCGCCTTGAGGGAACAAGCATCAAGCAATAACAGACTGCCTGTGCTTCAGAACAGAGTTCAGGAGAATCAGCGGTCACAACAAACCCCAGTTAGAGAAAAATATTTTCCTAACTGGGGCGCAAAAATTTT
>CAVFPF010000070.1:0-3683 GCA_963624265.1 bacterium
TGCTTCTATATTGTCACTGGCCTTCGCCGGGGCTTTTATTGTCTGTCAAAGTTCTTTTGGGTCAAAAGGGCTTCTATACGGGCCAAAATTTGCCCCATACCGATGGCGAAGATAGCGTTTTTCCCGCAATCAGCCAAACAGAAGTCAGAAAAACATCGATTTCGGAAGCAAAATTTGGTAAAACGGCAAAAAGGCCGTACCTTTGCGACATTATGATTAAAAAGATAGCCATCATCAACGACATTTCCGGCTATGGCCGTTGCAGCACTTCGGTCATATTGCCGATAGTCAGTTATCTGGGTATACAGGGTTGTCCGTTGCCGACAGCCATCTTCTCCAACCATACGGGCTTCCCCTCTTTCTTCTGCAAAGACTTTACGGCCTACATGCCAGCTTACATCGAGGAGTGGAAGAAACTTGACCTTCACTTCGACGGCATCATGACGGGTTTTCTCGGTTCGGCGCGGCAGATTGCCATCGTCGAGGACTTTATCGTGCACTTCCGCCGCGAGTCGACCATCGTCATCGTCGACCCCGTGATGGGCGACAACGGCCGCATCTACCCGACCTACACCGACGAACTCTGCCAGAAGATGCGGCGCCTCGTGGCTCATGCCGACATCACGACACCCAACCTCACCGAAGCCTGCAACCTCACCAGCACGCCTTACCACGACGGACCCTGGCGGCGCAACGAACTCGAAACGCTGGCCCGGAACATCCTCGATATGGGCGCCCGACAACTCGTCATTACGGGCGTTCCGATGGGAACCGGCTATATCGGCAACGTCATAGCAGGCCGCAACATTCCCACCTCATTCCAGCGCCAAACCATCGTCAAGGAAACGCGCTCGGGCACAGGCGATGTCTTTGCCGGCGTAATCGCCGCCGATGCGCTCAACGGCATCGACTTCACGGCTTCGGTCAAAAAAGCCAGCCGCTTCGTGCGCCAATGCCTCACCGACACCCTGCTGACAAGTCCGGCATCGGAGGCAAATGCGCCCCACAACACCGGAATCGAATTCGAGTCTACGCTATATAAGTTGAAGAGAACTTAGCGTTTGGAATTCAGAAACGCGGGATGGTTTTATTTTCGAAAAAGATAATCCGCGGAATTTAGACCCGGAAATCTCGGTGGGTCCGCGGGTTCCTTCCCTATTTTCACCTTCCCTATCTTTACCCGTTTATCCCTCATCCGCAGCATAGAGGAAGCCGTAGAGAGGCTGCTTGTAGTCGAAGATTTCGTCGGGCCGGAAAAAGCGGGCGAGTTCGGCTTGGGCGTTCTCGGGCGAGTCGCTGGTGTGGATGATGTTTTCCTGGAACGACATTGACAAGTCGCCGCGTATGGTGCCCGGAGCGGCTTTGCGTCCGTTGGTCGAACCCGTAAGGCTGCGCACCACCTCGACCGCATCCACGCCCTCCAGGCAGCAGACGATGACCGGCGTAATCATCATGCTGTCCTTGATTTGCTGGAAGAACGGCTTGTCGGCCAAATGGGCATAGTGCTCGTTGAGTTGCGCATCAGTCAGCTGACACATCTTGATGCCCGCCAGACGCAGGCCCTTGCGCTCAAAGCGCCCTATTACTTCACCGACCAGGTTACGCATCAGGCAACTCGGTTTCAAAATCACAAGCGTTCGTTGAATCATAATGTTTTATGTGTTAGGTTTTTCGTTTTGCGTTATCCGTTGCGAGACGTAATCCTTTCTAAAAGATTTTATTGATAGAACGTCCGTTACGGGCCGTAATCCGTTCTACGAAGATTTTTACTGATAGAACTGGACGTTGCGGGCCATGAACCCTTTCTAAACCGGATATTTATCTCATCACAAACATTTTGCCGTCCCTGACATAGATGCGGCCGGGCTGCATCCGGCTGACGGGATTGCCGAGCAGGTCGTAACACACACCTGACGCTGCGCCTGTCGGGTTGGCAGAGACGGGGTCAATGCCGTCGCCCTCGCCCCACACGTAGCGGCCCACTTCGTCGCCAAGCGCCTGGTAGTTGCCGATAGCCTTAGTGCCGACCGTATATTCCGGCGAGATAAAACGCGTGACGCGGGTATAGACGAGCATATGCAGATAGTAGTCCATGTTGGTGTATTGCTCAAAGCCGCGTATGGTGCACGGGTCGCTGGGGTTGCAGCCGTCCGGCCAATAGAGATTCTCGTAGTAGTCGGGGATTCCGTCTTCGTCCGTGTCGACCGAAGCACGTTCTTCCTCAGTGCCCGAAGCCTCGAGGTCGGGCCAGGCGTTGGGCAACAGGTCGCAAACGACGTCGTCCTGCGTGTTGATGAAGCCTTTGCCCAACCCGTTGACGGCAAAGTAGGAAGTGCCCGTGCGCGTGTCGGCTATCATGATGCTGTCGAGGATGTCGTGCTTGAGCGTGTAGGTATTGGTCTCGTCGTCGTAGCGTGGCTTGCAGCATCCGGCGTAGTCGAGCACCTTGCTGTAGGCGTCGGCGGCGCTCCAGGTCGTGGTGTAGGGAAACTTAAGCGGAGTGTCGGTCCGCAGCGTGTCTTTGGTAGCCTGCGTGTAGGTGTAGTCCACTCCCGAACCGTTCGTAATCTGAGCGTAGATGCCCTCCGTCCAGTTGTCGGCGGTGACCGACTTGTACTTCGAGTTGACGTTGCCGTCCACGTAGTAATCGCCCCACACGTGCCACATCGGCAGCCAGCCGTTGCCCGTTACGGTGCCGTCAGAGCCGACGACACGATTGCAGTACGACGTGGTGCGAATGCCCGGCGAGGCGATGCGCTTTGAGATGCCTGCGCCCTTGGCGATGGTAGCCGGTCCGGGCTTATAGTAGTTGTTGACGATGTTGACGTTCATACCCTCGCCCCCGTAGCAGCCATTGCCGGCCCAGTTGTAGATGACATTGTTGCGCATGTCGAGCCGTTCGTCCATCTGCGTGCTCTGACGGGGACCGAGACGCGGCGTGCGCGACGTGTGGTGCAAGAGCAGGTTGTGGGCATAGGTGCAACCCGAGCCGCCCCAGTTGCCGCCATAGCCGTGAGCGCCCTTCGAGTGGCCGCTATTGACCATGCTCTGTGCGATGATGCACCACTGCACGGTAACGTTCTTGCTGCCATAAACGGAGCAGCACTCGTCGACCGACCACGAGACCGTACAGTGGTCAACGATGATGTCGGCCTGGTCCATAGCGCCGAGTCCGTCGCCCTCGTGTTGGTCCACATTCCTATTACCCAAACGGAAGCGGATGTAGCGTATGATGACGTTTTTGGCCGAAATCTGGAACGGGAAGTCGGCGATGCAGATGCCGTCGCCCGGAGCCGTCTGGCCGGCGATGGTCACGTCGCCGTTACGGAGACGCAATTCGCTGTTGAGGTAGATGGTGCCGCACACATCGAAGACGATAATGCGCTTGCCTTTTTGGTTGAGCGCATAGCGCAGGGAACCTGGCTTGGTGTTGTCATCAAGCGTTGTGACGTGGTACACTTTGCCTCCGCGACCACCCGTCGTGTAGCGTCCGAAGCCTTCCGCTCCGGGGAAAGCCGGCACGCGGTCTTGAGCGACTTCGGCATAGGACAACGTGCTGATAGCTCCGCCTATCGTCAGGGCGAGCAGGCAAATGAGAGATAGAAATCTTTTCATAGTGTTAGTTTGTAGATTATCTTTTATGTTTATATTTAAGTTATAAATTATCTTTTATATCGTTGTAG
>CAVFPF010000070.1:3766-36335 GCA_963624265.1 bacterium
ACTTTTAAATCTAAGTTTTTCAATAATTCCAGCTCCCCATGTTTTTCCGAGAAAAACATCCTTGCATTATTCTTTGTTTCCCGGGAAAATCTCCTTGGGAAGCCTTTCCCAAAAAGAAAATCTCCTTGGATATTCTTTATTTCCCAGAGAACAACTCCTTGGGAAGCCTTTTTCCAAAAAGAAAATCTTCTTGGATATTCTTTGTTTCCCAGAGCGAATCTCCTTGGAAAACCCTCATTACTTTTGCAGCCAAGCGTCGATAATGCCTATTATGATGTCGTTGGAGAGGCACTCGATTTCGAGCGTCTTGACGCGTTTGGCGGGGTTGAGTTTCATCTCGAGCAGGGTGGCTGCCCCTCCGTCGGTCGCGATGTTTAGGCCATCCGTGCGGGGGCGGTAGATTTGTCCCGTGCGCAGACTCATGCGATAGGGAGGCTGGACATCGTTGCCGTACTGCCGGTAGTAGTACGAAGGCAGACCCTGGGCCAACTCCTGCTCGATGGGCCACCAGTTGACGGGGTTCTCGAGGACGAGCGTTTCGCTGGTTCCGTCGGTGTACTTGACGCGCACCTCGCCGTTGGCGATACGGCATTGCATCGGGTTGGTAGTGCCCACCATCTTGAGGTAGATGCGCGAGGCGTTGGTCTTAGGCAGCTTGATTGAGAGTTTGGTGGGGAAGTTCTTCCACCGGCTGCAGAAGGCTGCCTTCAGTCCGAGGGCGTCGGAAATCGCAAACGTATCGTTCGGGTGACACCACTCGCCCATTCCGTGCACGGGCAGACTGAGCGTGACGTTCTTGCTGCGCGGTGACTCGTAGCGCTGCTTGAAGAGGTCAGCCACCTTGAGGTTGTATTTGTGCGCCACGCGGGTGACGGGCACGAGCGTCGAGAAGTCGAGTGTCGTGGGGTCGGTATAAGCCGTCTGTCCCTCCCCTACGATAGTGTCCGTGTAAGTAGTCAATGTGCCCGAAGCCTGCTCCTTCCCCATCGATGAAGTTGAAGAAGCTTTGGTCGAAGACCTGGAAGAAGCGGTTACGGAAGAAACTTTGACAGAAGTTTTGGTCAAAGACTCAGAAGAAGTTTTGGTCAAAGACTCAGAAGAAACTTTGGCCAAAGATTCGGAAGAAGCAGCTTTTGAAGCAGAAACCTCCTCCAACTCTGCGAGGAGTTGTGCCTGCAGGTCGTCCGTATTGACCCAGCGCACGCCGTCGGTGTCGGCCAGTTCGCCGGCGAAGGCACTCTTGGCCGGAGCGTAGATGACGATAGAGTCGTAGCGGTCGAAGAAGTCGCCCTGGCCCATAAAGTACCACACGGCCGTGTCGCCCCTATAAGTGCGGCTCAGGTCGAAATCGGGCATAGAGAACGACACGTCCTGTCCGTCCCAGCTTGATGGGAAGCCCGGGCGGATGGTCAAAGTGCCCGTAAGGAGGTCCGGCTGCATACCTATCAAGCCCTGCACGAGCGTGCGAGAAGTAATGCCCACGGGGTCGCCGAAGTCACGATAGCACTCGCCTCGTGCGGCATCGTAGAACGACACCTGTCCGATGTTGCCCGGAGCGGCGCCCAGATACATGCCGTCGGCCAAGGCGCCCTTGAAGAGGCGGAAAGCCTCGTCGGGCCGTCCGGCTTGCCAATAGGCCAAAGCAGTGTGCATTTCCTCGGCCAGGGCCACGTTGTTGATGCTCCACCCATAGGGCTGCCAGCTGGTGGTGGCCACGCAGTAGAGCGAATCGAAGAAGGCAATGTCGATTGGGGCGCGGCCTGCTTCGGCTTTGATGGGGAAGTGCGGGATGCAGCGGTCCACATACTGAGTGGCCCGATAGCGCTGCAGGGGTGTTCCGACCTCGCTGTCAATAGCGTGATACACGGTCCAGAGGGCGGGATTCCGGTGTTGGCGTTTCAAGCCAAACGCGTCCTTACACTCGGCCCAAACCCCTTCGTCGTCGAGCCACAGAGATTCGTCGATGGCCTTCTGTATTTTGTCGGCCTCGTCGGAGCAACGCCGGGCGGCCTTGTCGTAGCCCAGCAAAGCGGCAATCTTGGCTGCCTCGCGGTTGGCGCGAAGGTTGTAGGCCGAACTGTGGGTCACGGCTCCGCCGCTATAGTACAGGCCGTCGCTGGCCCAAATGCAGCAGTAGGCGTCGTACAACCCATCGTCGTCGGGGTCAAAGACACGCTTCTCCCAGTCGAGGTGCCGCTCAATGGTAGGCCAGAACTCTCGGGCCTCCTCCAGGTCGCCCGACCAGTTAAGGTGCCACAGCAGCGCATCGATATAGACGAGGTTCATGTCGTAGTGGTTGACCTTCTTCGTGTTGTTGGGGTAGCGGGCAATGTAACCCGTCGTGAACATGGGGTTACCCGGCTTCTCGGTGGCCCGGGCGAGGTTCTTCTGCGGATCGAGCACGGGGATGCTCTTGTCGACATCCACGTCGACAAGCTGCGAAGCCGCATAACCGGCAAAGTGGCGATGCTGCCTGTCGTACCACCCGAGCACGTCGCCCGTGTAGCCGGCACGCCAACCGGGCAGAGGCATTCGCCAACCGATGGCTCCGTGTTGCCACACGCCGCTCTTCTCGTCCCAGATGCCGTTGGCGGCGGCAGGAATGACATATTCGAGCGGATCGATGAGCGGGTCAGGCGTCTGGAATTCGTAGTCCGACACGACGCGGGCGGCACAGTTCTGGCTCTCCATGAGCATAGTCTGCAGGTTGCAGCGCGTGTCAGTATAGTCGCCGATGGCCACAATCGAAGTTTGGTCGAGTGGAATCCGGGCGGTCATGTAGTGGACCTTCTCGCCGGCTTTGGTGCTGGCTTCGGCCACCTGCAGCACCACGTGGGGCGACACCTGGCCCAGCAGCTGCCGTTCGCCGCGTTTGCTGCCCTTGCCGTAAGAGACCACAAAGGTCGAGCCCTCCACGATGTAGACGTTGCCGCGACATTTGTCGAGTGTAAAGGCAAAGCAGTCCGGCTTGTCAACGCCCAAATCACCGTTGCGGCTAAACGAGGCATTGGTGGCGGCGCCGTAGCGCATATTGAGCGTCACGCCCTGTCGCACGTTTCGTCCACCGATTTCCCATATTGCACCCGAACCGGGCACTTGCAGGGCGTAGGCCGAGATGAGGACGAGGGCCTGCTCGTCGGGGTTGGCGCGGCACGAGTCGGGCAGCGTGATGCAATAGTCGCGGCTCATGCCGTCGTAAGAAGCGCGAACGCTGGTGTGGACGATGTCGAAGTTCACGTTGCCGCCCATATAGGGCATGTAGAGGCCGAACTCTGGCACATCGGAGGTCTCGAGTCGGGCTGCGTCGCACCGTCCGTAGAGGGCGCGCGTGAAGCGGTGCTGGCCGTCAATGCACACGATGCCGTCCTCCTCGGGCCAATACTGCACTGTGCGTGGAGCAAGCAAGTGAGCGAAAGCTGGAGCTTCGTTGGCGGTAAAAAGCTGCTGGCTCTTAGCGGGTGCAGGCATATCCTGCTGCGCCTGTGCGGCTGCAGCGCTAAGAACAAGAGACGAAACAAAAAGAGAAAACGACTTCATGGATAAGAACATAAACGCTGATTATTTTTTAAGAACACGAATAGCACTCAAACGAATTCTCCACAGACGCGTGGCGCTCAATACAATACGCAACACGCTCAACGCAAAAACACGCAAAAAGCAACACGCTCAACGCTCAATACAAAAAGTAACACGCAAAAGCAAAAACGTAGAACGCAAAACGTTACACGCTGCACGTTACTTCGTCTTGATGAGCTCAAGGAACTCCTGGCGGGTGCGGATTTCGGTGAAGGCGCCGCAAAAATCGCTGGTCGTCGTCATAGCGTTTTGCGACTCCACGCCGCGCATCTGCATGCACAAGTGGCGGGCTTCGATGACCACCATCACGCCAAGTGGATGGAGAGTCTCCTGAATACACTCCTTGATTTGCGTGGTGAGGCGTTCCTGCACTTGAAGGCGGCGTGCGAAGACCTCGACCACACGTGGAATCTTGGAGAGGCCCACGATGTACTTGTTTGGGATATAGGCCACGTGAACCTTGCCGAAGAAGGGCAGCATGTGGTGTTCGCAGAGCGAGTAGAAATCGATGTCGCGCACGATGACCATCTGCTGATAGTCCTCCCTGAACATGGCTGAGCGCAGAATCTCCTGCGGGTCCTGGCTATAGCCCTGAGTTAGGAACTGAATGGACTTTGCCACGCGCTGGGGTGTCTTGAGCAGTCCCTCACGCTGCGGGTCCTCGCCTATCAGCTGCAGCATAGAAGCCACGTTGGCCGCCATTTGCTCCAGGCGCAGGTTTGCCGCCATCTGCTCAGAGTCCCTCTCTGAGGACTGGACAAGCGGCGACGGCGATTTGGCAGCCATTTGCTCCACACTATTATTGTCTTGCATAGTGGTCAAAGCGCGATTTCGATTTCGTCATTGACCACAAACATCTCGCGGCCGAAGACGGGAAAATTCTTTTTGAGCACGCGGAGCGAAGCAACGGCTTCCTCCATCGTTCGGTAGTTGCCGACGAGCAAGCGCCAGTTGGGGGTCTTGAAGACGACGGTCGTCTCCAGTTCCGGCATGTATTGCTTGAGTTCGGCTTCGATGCGGTAGGCTTCGTTCTTCGACTTCGTCTGGCTGTTACCCGAGTAGACGCGCACCCTGTAGCCGGGCACGGCGATGACCTCACGGCCCTGGCGGGTCGTCTTGAGGTGCGACACGCCGTTGTAGACCTTAGGCGTGCAGCCCACGAGCGTCTCGAGGCGGCTGTCTTGCACCACGGTGACCCGTCCGCCATCGCGCAGATGTTCGCACATAGAGAGCTTGGTGCTGTCGTCGGTAAAAGCCTCGTCGGCCAAAGCGCCGGAAGTCAAGACTCCTTCGGTCAAAGTCTCGTCGGTCAAAACACCGGAATCCGAAGCCTCATTTGCCGAAGTTCCGCTGGCCGAAGCCACAGACCGCAAAACGGCACTGCCGCCTGCACCGGCTCCGTTGGCCGGTACCTGCGACAATGACAGAATGGGCAGTGCCCAAAGGAAGGTTATGAAAAACCTGAGTTTCATTAGCCCCAAGCCTCGATGATAGGCATGAAAGTCTCCACCTTGAGGGCAGCGCCGCCGATGAGGCCGCCGTCGATGTCAGGCTGAGCGAAGAGCTCGGGAGCATTGCTTGCCTTGCAGCTTCCGCCATAGAGGATAGAGGTTTCCTCGGCAATCTGCTGGTTGTACTTCTTGGCGATGCTGGCGCGGATGGCGGCATGTACCTCCTCGGCCTGCTGGCTGGTAGCGGTCAGACCGGTACCGATGGCCCAAACGGGTTCGTAGGCAACGATGACCTTGGCGAAATCCTCGGCAGAGAGGGTGTAGAGAGCCTCCATCTGGCTTTCGATGACAGCCTTGAAAGTGCCGTTCTCGCGCTCTTCCTTCTTCTCGCCTACGCAGAAGATAGGAGTCAGACCATTCTGCAGGGCCTGGTTGAGCTTGTTGACGAGGATGGCGTTGTTCTCGCCATGATACTGACGGCGCTCGCTGTGGCCGAGGATGACGTACTTGGCGCCAGTCGAGGCAACCATATTGGCAGCCACTTCGCCCGTGTAGGCACCCTTGTCGTGCTCAGAGCAGTCTTCTGCACCGACGCCGATGATGCTGCCGGCTACGGCATTGACCACGCTGGCTACCGAGATGAACGGAGTGCACACAACGACATCACAATTGACCTTCTTGCCTGCGAGAGCGGCCTTGAGGCCCTCTGCCAGAGCAACGCCTTCCTGGAGGGTGGTATTCATCTTCCAGTTGCCTGCTACGATTTTCTTTCTCATTTTAGTAGAATCTTTATGTAATAATTTGTATACGATTTGTAATGGCAAATATAGCAACAATGGTGCAAAGAAACAAACAAAGAGCGCGAAAACGCGTCTTTTTCGGTCAATGGGCACAATTTGGCCGTAAGTCTGCTCACTAAGCGTGGCAGATGTCAGCCCGGGGATGTCGATAGTCGAGGGGTGAGCCTTCCACATAATCACGCCATCGTGGAGGAGCATTACACCCGGATTGGGGCGCATCATGGTCTCTATCTCCTGGCGGTCGGCATAGAGCACCGGGTACTCGCCCCCCGTTCGGAAGCGCCAGTCGTCGACGGCCCTGGCGTCGGCCTCGGTGATGCACCAGAAGGCGTAGCCGTGCTGCATGGCGTACTCATACAGGCTCTCTATGCGGTCGAGGTCGTGTTCGATGGCCATGGCGAGCGAAGGCGAAAGCAGCAAGAAGACGTAGCCCGTGTCGCCGAGCACCTCGTCGGTGCGGTCGAGGGTCTGGTCGTCGAGCAGCATCAGGTTGCCGCTCTCCTTGACCCCGAGTTGCAGGGCGCTTTGCGCTGCTTGCCGGTTGTCAGCCCCCGCGCCAGCGGTCCTCACCTCGCGCGTCTCGACAAATTCCCAACCCGAATCGTCGTCGGGAATAGAGTCGAGGGCAAACTCCTGCAGCACGCCGTCCTTCGCGTAGACGATGCGGTACTCCACGTCCGCCCCCTCAGCAGCAGACTCCCGATGGCCCAGAGCCATGGCACGCAAGTCCACGCCCGGGCGGTAAGGCCGGAAGTCGATGTACGGCATCCGCCACGAACCCAGTGCACAGAGACCCGCCACGATGACCATGGCGTAGTAGAAATAGAACGCGTAGCCTCCGCGCACCAACGGCGAAATCATCCACTTGCGGCAGAAGGACAGCCAAATAGTGGCGAACAGCAACACGACGTTCTTGCCCAGCGTCTGCCAATTGGTGAGGCGCACAGCATCGCCGAAACACCCGCAGTCGTCGATGGCATTGGTGAGGGCGAGCCAAAGCGTGAGCGGCGTGAAGACGAGCAGGACGGCCAGGGCGGCCAATACGAACATCTTGCGGTGATGGCCGAAGAAGACAAACAGACCCAAGGCAAACTCCGCCAAGGCCATCAGCCACGCCATGGCCATAGTCAGGTCCGTGAACTGGGCGAAGCCGAAATACTGCAAGTACTCCGACAACTTGAGCGCGGTGCCCGTCGGGTCGATGGCTTTGGCCAGGCCGCTCACCAGGAACGTCCCTCCCACCAGCCACTGGCAGCCTACGGTCACCCCTCTGCGCAGGGCAGAGAGCACGAACTTGAGCACGGTGTGGATATTATTCACGCTTCAGATGCGGCTTTCTTCGACGACTTCTTGACCGACTTGCGGGCGGGCTTCGGTGTGAACTTGCCGTCAGACTCGCAGACCAGCTTGATGAGAGCGAAGAGGGCGTAGTTGACCATATCCAGATAGTTGGCGTCGATGCCTTCGCTCACCAGGGTCTTGCCGTCGTGGTTTTCGATTTGCTTGGTGCGCTGAATCTTGACCAGGATGAGGTCCACGTAGCTCGACACGCGCATCAGGCGCCATGCCTCGTCATAGTCGTGGTTTTTGGCGGCCAGCAGTTTCATGGCGTTGTCGAGCTGCTCGTCGTAGAGACGCATCACCTCGTCCGTATCGAGGTCCACGGTTTCGCTATGGCCCAATTTGAGCTGGATGAGGCCCATCAGGCCGTAATTGACGATGGCCACAAACTCCGGCACGATACCCTCGTCCACGGCCGTCTCGCCCTTCATTTCGATAGAGCGGATGCGGTTGGCCTTGATGTAGATCTGGTCGGTGACCGACGACGGCCGCATGATGCGCCATGAGGCTCCGTAGTCGGCGGTCTTCTGTCCGAACACGTCGCGACACATGATTGTGACCTCATCGAGCTCCTGTTCGGTGGTCTGCGGCACGGCGGGCAGTTCCTTCATGGCCGAGGCCGTTTCGTCCTGCTTCTCGGCGGGAGCGGGTTCGTCCTGCTTCCCGGCAGTTTCGGCTGCCGGTTTATTCACCTCTTCTTCCATCGATTCGGGCGAGAAGAGTTCTGCAAAGAAATTTCCGATATTTGACATAAGTGTGTGTTATGTTTTGCGTTTTATGTATTGTCCATTACGGATTGAGCAGGCGGGCAGCGCGCTGTTTGGCCCTACGGAGCGACACGGGGTCGTCGGCATCAATCTGAAAGTAGGTCGGGTCGGGCAGATAGAGAGTCGTACCCACGGGCACGTTGTTGGGGTCGGTGAGCTGGAAGGCGTTGACGTCGTAGATGTAGCACCAGAACGCCTTGTCGCCGTACACGCGTAGGGACACCAGAGTAAGCCGCTGGCCGGGGTGGAGCACCACGGTGCGGGGCTTGCCTCCCTCGTGCAGCAGCATGTCGGGCGTAGGCCGCGGCAGTGCGGTGTTTTCAGTCGGAGCCTCTTCTTTGGCCGAAGTGCCGGTTTCGGCCGAGGTCTCGGTTTTTGCCGAAGGCCCGTCTGAAATCGAAGCTTCCTCCGTAGTCGAGGCTTCCTCCGTAGTCGAAGTTCCTTCTTCGGTCGAAACTTCTCCAGAAATCGAAGCGCTGTCTTTGTCCACCTGCTCCGCGCACGGGCTGAGGGCGGCGTCCGTGTTCTTGTAGGGGTGTGCACCGAGCACATAGACGAGGCAGCACACAATCAAGATGGTAAGGCAGATATTGACCACACCCCACAGGGTCAGCGTGGCTTTCCGCTTGCCAGCAGGCTGCCGTGTGCTTTCCGCATCATCGTCCGTGGCCGATGGCTCTGCCTCGGAGTCACCGTCTTCCCGAACTCCGTCTTCTGCCGGAGTCACATCTTCTCCCCTGGCCACATCTTCTGTCTCGGGGTCACTTGCGACGCTTTCCGCGTCGTGGGGCAAAGCATCGGACGATGCTTCTGCCGAAGAATCCCCTTCGTTGTCCAAAGCCTCCTTATCGGCTTCGGCCGACGCTTTGACCCTGCCCACCACAATCGGCTCGAAGCAGGCGAACGGCGCGTTGACCGCATCGCGCATCTTGGGGTCGCACACGAAGGCCACACGGCGCAGTTCGCCTTGCAGGGCTTCCACCACGCGGAAGGTGCCGATGCCGCTCAGCTCCACCTCTTCGCCCTGGCGCAGGCGCTGCACGATTACACGCAGCATGGCGTCGACAAAAGCCGAAGCTTCGTCGTCGGTCACGCCCACATAGGCGGCCAACATCTTCTTATACTGCTCGGTCGTAATCATAGTTCCACTTGGCTTTGAAAGTGATAGGTGATGCGGGGCGGATAGAGCGTCTCGGCGTGCGTCTCGGGGTCCTCAGCCTCATACTCGGGGTGCTTTGTCGGCACCATCTGACCCAATCCGTCCAGGCACACCGTCTCTAGTTCGGTAGCCTGTTCGGCCAGGAGCCTGGCGGTGGCAGCCAGCAGACTGGCACACATCTGCCGGTCCAGGCCGCTCTCCTTCTGCACTTCGCTGACAAATTCCTTGTGGGTCATCGTTGTTCTCTTTTGTTCCTACTGTCCGTTTCTGCCTTGCCGCCTCACTTCCGCATCGTGGGCGCCGTTCTGCGCCTTTGTCCGAGGGGGCGGAATGCGCGATTTCAGACGTCAATGCGTGCAAAAGTAGTCAAAAAATCCGTACGGCCGTCCACTTGCGGTTAAAAATTGTAATATTTGTCCGTTTTTTGTTGTTTTCCGATAATTTTTGTCTATATTTGCACCGTTTTTTTGCGAGCTATCACAGCTCCGCTCACCATTCGCTCTGGCAGCGCCAACTTTCGTCGTCGGGCGAGTATTATTATCTATGTAAGAAAAGGAAAATATGTCCACCAAATACACCAATCACGTCAAGCACATCCTCATTTGCAGCCGCGAGGAGGCTTGCAATCTGAACCACAAAATCCTGCAGCCCGAGCACTTCATGCTGGGCGTCCTGCTCGACGGGCGGGGCAAGGCCATCGAGGCTCTCAAGTATCTGCACGTCAACCTCAACGCCTTGCGCTACAGCCTAAAGGCGCAGGCAGATCAACAGACAGACATCCAAAGTCCGGAGGGCGACACCGTCACCGACCCCGACAACAGTGCCCTGGAGGGTGCTACCGTCGACTTCTGGTGCGACCGCGTGCTCAAGCTTTCCCAGCTCGAGGCCCGCATGCTCGGTTACGACGAAGTCCACTCCGAGCACCTCGTTCTGGCCATGCTCCGCAACATCGACTGCTCGGTCTGCCATTTGATGCAACACTCCTTTAATATAAACTATAAGGTGTTCTACAAAGCGCTCATCGCAGTCGAGCCCGACCCCGAGAAGGCCGCCCTGATGCGGAAGAACGCCGACCAAAAGCCGCATGACGACGACTGGGACGACGACTACGACTACGTGGACGACGAGGAGGATGAAGAAAGAGACGACAACGTGGACGACTACAGCGAGGAGTACGGAGAAGACTACGACGGGAATGACGAGGAGAATGCTGCCTACCACGAGGAAAGCAGCGACTCCGACAACGCAGGCTCCGACCGCAACAGCTCCGACAACGCCGGCGCGCACGACACACCCAAAGACGGTCCTGCCGCTTCCGACGATGACGACCCGTACGACATCAAGAAAGACTTCCCCGACGGACACCCCATTCGCACCGAAACAATGCCACACGAAGAGGTGGTTGCCAGCGTTATGCCCACGCTTCACCGCTTCGGCTACGACATCACGGGCGCCGCACGCCATGGCAAGCTCGACCCCGTCGTGGGCCGCGACACCGAGATAGAGCGCGTGGCCCAAATACTGACGCGACGCAAGAAGAACAACCCCATCCTGCTTGGCGAACCCGGTGTGGGCAAAACGGCCATCGTCGAGGGACTGGCCCAACGCATCGCCGACGGCCGTGCGCCCTATCTGCTCAAGGACAGGACCATCATCAGCCTCGACCTGGCAGGTCTCGTGGCAGGCACCAAGTACCGCGGACAATTTGAAGAGCGCATCAAGGCAGTGATTCGCGAGGTGCGCGAGAACCCCGAGGTCATCCTCTACATCGACGAGATTCACAATATGGTCGGAGCGGGCAACGCCCAGGGATCGATGGATGCGGCTGAGATGCTCAAGCCCGCCCTCAGTCGTGGCGAACTGCAGTGCATCGGTTCGACCACCCTCGACGAATACCGCAAAACTATCGAGAAGGACGGAGCCCTCGAGCGACGCTTCCAGCGCGTGCTTGTCGAGCCCGCCTCAGCGGCCGACACGCTGGCCATACTCCACAATCTGCGCGACCGCTACGAGGAGCACCACCACGTCACCTACACCAACGCGGCGCTCCAGGCTTGCGTCGACCTCAGCGGGCGTTACGTCACCGATCGCAGCTGGCCCGACAAGGCCATCGACGTCATGGACGAGGCCGGTTCCAGGATGCACCTCTTTACCATGCGCGTGCCCGCAGAGCTCATCGTCGAAGAGCGCCTGCTCCTTCGCAATGTAATGGAGTACAAGATAAAGAAGGACAACGCCATCGTCGACCAGAAGTTCGAACTTGCCGCCGACATGCGCGGCGAGCAGCGTGAGGCCGAAAGCCAACTCAAGGAGCTCCGCGCCAAGATGGGCATTGAGGAAACCCAGCAGCCGCGCTGCGAAATCGGTGCCGAACAGGTGGCCGAGGTCGTCGCCCAGATTACGGGCATTCCGGTGCAGAAAGTCGCTTCGTCGGAAAGCCAGAAGCTGCTCAGTCTCGGTGACACGCTGCGCGCCCGCGTCATCGGTCAGGACGAGGCCATCGGTCGTGTGGTCAAAGCCATACAGCGCAACCGCGTGGGACTCAAGGACCCGCGCCGCCCCATCGGCACGTTCCTCTTCCTCGGTCCTACGGGTGTGGGCAAGACCTACCTGGCCAAGCAGATAGCCAGCGAGATGTTCGGGTCGGAAGACTGCCTCATCCGCATCGACATGTCGGAGTATATGGAGAAGTACAGCACCTCGCGCCTCATCGGTGCCGCTCCGGGCTATGTGGGCTACGAGGAGGGCGGCCAACTCACCGAGCGTGTGCGCCGTCACCCCTATTCCGTCGTCCTCTTCGACGAAATCGAGAAGGCCGACCACGAGGTCTTCAACCTTCTGCTGCAAATCTTCGACGAAGGCCACCTCACCGAAGCTTCGGGCCGCAAGGTGAGCTTCAAGAACTGCATCCTCATCATGACGAGCAACGTGGGCAGCCGCCGCTTGGGCGACTTCGGCACGGGCATCGGGTTCCAGGACCTCACCCCCACTCAGTATGAGGCCGCCACGGGTGCCGTCATCCAGAAGGAACTGAAGAAGACGTTCCCGCCCGAGTTCATCAACCGCATCGACGACATCATCACGTTCCGCTCGCTCTTGCGCGACGACATCCGCCGCATTGTCGACACCGAGCTCTCGTCAGTCCTGCCCCGTATGGCTGCTCAGGGCTATGAGGTGGAGGTCACCGAAGCCATGCGCGACTATCTCGCCGACCGGGGCTTCGACCCCAAGTACGGTGCACGTCCCCTCAAGCGTGCCATCCGCCAGTATGTCGAAGATACCCTCGTGGACCGCATCCTCGCCGACAGGACGCAAAGCCCAACTACCGATGCCGCTCCGGCGGAAGGCACTCCTGCCCCGCTCCATCACATCGTGATCGACAAGCCGGAGCCCCCGACTTCTGTTTGAGCTGCGGTCGGGAATGGTTGTTTATGTCGCTTGCCCACGTGTTATGTCGCTTGCCTGCGTGCTGATTGCTACCACATGTAATGTGTGCAATATGTCAAAGAGCGGTGGCCTGCAGGCCGGCTGGTGGGCCGTGTGGGTCTGTGAGTAGGGTATCTGTGTCAAAACCAGTGTTCTCGGTCGGCTCGAGTGCTGGGGGGGGTACATTGCAGCCCAACTGGATTTTTTTTGCAGCCTAACTGGATTTTTTCCGCGCCTAAGGCGGCTTCTTCTTCACACGCACTTGGCCAAAGTGCGGTCAACTTCGGGCGGCCCTTCCTTCGGTTGACAGGTGCAAAGATAGTGCCGTTTTCCGTAGCCTCCAAATTTATTACTGCAGATTCCCCCCTTTATGCCTGCAGATTTTGTCCGTTTTCAGCCGACCCCGGCTGGAGGCCTCTCAGAGGCACATCACAAAATGTGTTACGTTTTATGTTTTACGTTACCTTACGGCACGTATTTTGTGTGTTTCGTTTTACGTGCTCACTCGCGCGCGTGAGACGCGCATCTACGTCCGAGGCATGCCTGCCATGAGCTGCCGAATGGTCTGTCATGTGCGCGAAAGCAAACACTAATGCCTAACGTAAACGTAAAACGCAAAACATTCCTGTCTCGCCTGTCAAGCCAGCCATACGAAATGGAAATTTTGTGTAGGCGGTTACAGGTTACGGTTACAGTTCGATTTTCCGCAAGTTATTTTTTTTCGTCTGGGTCAAGGAGTGAAAATCAAGCTTGGCTCCCTTTATGTTTTTCTGATAACACCGGTCCTCAATACCGCTTCCATCGGTAGCCTTCACGTAAACGAACTTCAGGTTCTTGTTCTCCGCCACTTCTTCCCATTTGATTACGCCGTTGTACCTCGACACATCAATGCCATCGTACTCCGCCTCGCTGTACGGAACGCCCAAAAGGCGGTCGACAAACACTTCCGGATTATCAATGTTATCTCGCCAAAACAATCTTTGTTTGTACACATACAGCTATGCCGCACCAAGGGCAGCCAAAACTACCAGTCCCAATACCGAGACGGCTATTGTCTTCCTAGTTCTACTTCTCATACTTTATATCATTACCGGACGCTATTCCGAACTGTTCTTGTATATTTGTTTTGTTGTTCAGACTTATTGCCGGGGCAAAGGTACTGCAACTTTTCTACACAAAAAAACTTTTTGGAGTACGTTGTACAAAATGTGTGGTTTGTTGTATGTATTGAAAAATCAAGGCAACTCTGCCAATCCATAACGGACAGGAGTTGCCTCGACTTGTTATTCTGTTTGTGCGTGGTTGTCACTCAAACTTGCTCATTTCGTAGCAGGCCATAAAGAAGGGACCGGTGGCTTTGCCGTCGTCGTGGCGAATCTTCTCGTGGATGTAATAAGAGAAAGAGCCGTCACGGTAAGGACGGCCGCCCAGACCGCCAACGGAGCAGCACTGCGTGAGCGTGAGCCGGCCCTGGCTGTCGCGCACGAGCATCGGACCGTTAACGTCCTCATCGCGGTGCTGGAAGTGCGTCTGCTGCAGACCGCGGTAGATGTCGCGCACCAACTGCTTGTAGTCGGCCGAGATGTAGCCGCGGTTGATGGCCTTGGCGATGGCGTACATAAACTGCGTAGTGACGGAGGCCTCGGGCCAATTGCCCTCGCGGTCGGGCTGGTCGAGCACCTGGTACCACAAGCCGCCGCGCTGGTATTGCGGCAGGGCAGCCACGAGCGTGTTGATGTAAGAGATAAGCGTGTCGCGCCCGCAGATACGCACGGTGTCCTTATGGCCGCAATTGAAGTCTGACTCAAAGCCCTCAGGGATGTAGTCGAGGATGTCGACCATGGCCATCAGATACCAGCCCACAGAACGCCCCCAGAAGTTGGGGCTGTGGCCCTCGGCGTCGCTCCAGCGCTGCGCGGCGGCTTCGTCCCAGGCGTGGTGCAAGAGGCCGGTGCGGGCATCGTAGGTATGATGCCAGCACGTGATGACTTGCTGCAGGGCCTCGGCCTGCCACTCGGGGCGGTGGAAAGTTGCGCCATAGGCGGCCATGAAGGGGGAAGCCATATAGATGCCGTCGAGCCACATCTGGTGCGGATAGATGAGTTTGTGCCAGAAGCCACCGTCGGTGGTGCGGGGCTGGTTGCGAAGCTGGCGGATGAGCTGCTGTTCCATGGCCTTGCGGTATTTGTTGAGCTTGGCCTTGGCCACATCACCGCCGCCCACAAGCTCGGGGTGTGCCTGAATGTCGCGGTACACCTGGCAGACGACAAGACCGCCGCGGATGAGGTCGAGGTTATAGGCCTCCATGGCACGCCAGCGAATGGTGCCGTCGGCCTCGATGAGGCTGTCACACCACTGCTCGGCGTAATGGAAATAGCGTGCGTCGCCCGTCTCGGCATAGAGATAGAGGTAAGCCGAGCCGCCCACACCCTGCGTATAGCCGAAGAAGAGACGGCTGCCCCAGTCGTACTGCCACAACTCGGGGAAGCGCGCCATCTCGTCGGCGGCAAACTGCAGTGCCATCTCGCGCGGGTCGTCGATAAGGAGCGGCGCAGTCTTGTGGCGTGGCTTGGCAAAGCACGCGAACACTACAGCCGCTGCAAGGACCGTGAGTAGGAGTCGACGCATATTCATTGTTCCTTGAGGTTGAGGGCGATCTGCAACTCGTCGAGCTGAGCCTGGTCGATGGCACAGGGCGCGTCGATCATGACGTCACGTCCGGAGTTGTTCTTGGGGAAGGCGATGGTGTCGCGGATGCTGTCGATCTCGGCAAACATAGAGACGACACGGTCCAGACCGAAGGCAAGACCGGCGTGAGGGGGCGCACCGTACTTGAAGGCGTTGATGAGGCAGCCGAACTGCGCGAGAGCCTTCTCCTCGGTGAAGCCCAGGAGGCGGAACATCTTCTCCTGCAGGGCGGAGTCGTGAATACGGACGCTGCCGCCGCCGAGCTCAACGCCGTTCATGACGCAGTCGTAAGCCCACGAGCGCACCTTGCCCTGGTCGGTGTCGAGGAGCGGGATGTCGTCGGGATTGGGCATCGTAAACGGATGGTGAGTGGCGTAGTAACGCTGCGTCTCCTCGTCCCACTCGAAGAGCGGGAAGTCGATGACCCAAAGAGGCACGAAGACGGAAGGGTTGCGCAGACCGAGGTTCTGTCCCATCTCGAGGCGGAGGGCACAGAGCTGCTTTTGCGTCTTGCGCATCTCGCCGCACAGGATGAGCACGAGGTCGCCGCAATCGGCCTGCATGCGGTCGAGCACACTGGCGATGACTTCGGGCGCATAGAACTTGTCGATGCTCGACTTGACCGAACCGTCGTCGTTCTTGCGAATCCAAATCAGCCCCTTGGCACCGATCTGGCTCTTCTTGACAAACTCGGTGAGGGCGTCGATTTGCTTGCGCGTGTAGCCCGCACAGCCCTTGGCGTTGATGCCGGCCACATAGGGAGCTGCATCGAAGACGGAGAACTGCCCCTCAGGCAGGACAGACTCGATGCGGTAGCCTTCGGTCTCGTTCTTGAGCTCAACGAACTTCATGTCGAAGCGCAAGTCGGGCTTGTCGGAACCATAGTAGCGCATGGCGTCTTCCCACGTCATGCGGGGGAACTTGCCGAACTCGATGCCCTTGAGCTCCTTGAAGAGGTGCTTCATCATGCCCTCGAACATCTCGATGACGTCTTCCTGCTCGACAAACGACATCTCGCAATCAATCTGCGTAAACTCGGGCTGACGGTCGGCACGAAGGTCCTCGTCGCGGAAGCACTTGACAATCTGGAAGTAACGGTCCATGCCGGCCACCATGAGCAACTGTTTGAACTGCTGGGGCGACTGAGGCAGGGCGTAGAACTGACCGGGATTCATGCGCGAAGGTACAACGAAGTCGCGGGCGCCTTCGGGCGTTGACTTGATGAGCATCGGGGTTTCGATCTCGAGGAAGCCGTGCGAATCGAGATAACGGCGCACCTCGAAGGCCAATTTGTGGCGCAGCTCGAGGTTCTTGCGCACCATTGGGCGGCGCAGGTCGAGGTAACGGTACTGCATGCGCAGGTCGTCGCCTCCGTCGGTGTTGTCCTCGATGGTGAATGGAGGCACTTCTGACGTGGAAATGACATTGAGCTCGCGCACCACAATCTCGATTTCGCCCGTGGGATTCTTGAGGTTTTTCGACTCACGCTCACGGACTGTGCCGACGGCCTGGATGACGTACTCACGGCCCAGGTGATTGGCCTTGTCGCACATGGCGGCATCGCCGTCCGACTCGTCGAATACCAACTGGGTGATGCCGTAACGGTCACGCAAGTCGACAAAGGTGAGGCCGCCCATCTTACGGACGCGCTGCACCCATCCGGCGAGTACTGCCTCCTGTCCGACATTGGCCAGACGCAACTCGCCACAAGTTTGTTTACGATACATTGTATTCTTTGTTTTTTAATTGTTGTTGTCTTGAATAAGTTTGCCTTAGCAAGGCACAAAGGTAGCGTTTTTTTTCGGAATCTCCAAAATATTTGGCCATTAATGTTCAGAAAGGGTAGCCGACTGCAAAGTGAACGGTGCGGTTGCCGCCCTTTAGGGGGTCGGTGATGACCCATGCGTCACGCCCGCAGCCTCGTGTCGGGTCGTAGGCTTTGACACCCAAATCGAGACGCAGGATGACGAAATCGGTGACAAAACGAAGGCCCACGCCCCACGACGCGGCTATCTCGCGGTAGAAATCGGTGCTGATGACTCCGCCGGACTGCGAAGCGTAGTCCTTGAGCGTCCAGACGTTGCCTGCATCGATAAACGAGGCGAACTCGAACTTCCAGAACAGGCGGCTGCGCAACTCGACGGAAGCGTCGAGACGGATGTCCCCACACTGGTTGAAGTAGTCGACACGGCTGCCCGCACTCTTATAGCGCCCCGGGCCCAGCGAGCGAACGTTCCAGCCGCGCACCGAATTGGCGCCGCCAGAATAGTAACGCTTCTCGAAAGGCATCACGCTGCTGTTGCCGTAAGGGACAGCCATTCCTCCGGCCAGGTGGAAGGCCAGACGGCTTCGGTCGGTGAGATAGCGGCTGTAGGCCCAGTCGGCGTCGAAGCGGAAGTACTGCTCGTAAGGGAGGTCGAAGACCACGTAGCGTCCGTCCTGACGCTCGAATCGGGCCGCACGCGCGATGCTCTGCAGGAAGTTGCCGCCGATTTCGGGATTGAGATGCAGACTCCACACGTCGCCCGTCGAATAGGCGCTGCTGCCCGTGGTGCTGCCAAGCTTGGTGCCTGCGTAGAAGTTGTAGCCCGACGAGGTGATAAGGTGGGAGGTGTAGCTGCTATAGCTGATGGGGCCGGCATTCTGGATAATCTGCAGGAAGCGCTCGCTACGCTTGGGCAGATAGACGTAGCCGAGGTCGAGAACGTCGAGGTTGTGGTACCAGTTGCGCCCCGTACTGTGCCACTTATAGGTGAGGCCGGCGTTGGTAATGATGCGCGTGTACTCGGGGATGCTCTGGTAGCTGTAGCCGAAGCTGACGCCCGTGGTAGCCGATATCTGCCGGCGCGTCTCGGCAGCCATAAATGGGAAGAGGAAGCGCGGAAAGTCGATGCGGGCCTCGAGCGAGTAGTTGGTGTAGTTGTCGTTGACGAGCCCCGACACGTCGCCCGTCAGGCTCTCGTAGCCGCCTTTGGCCGTGGCGGTGAAGGCCTCAGACCCGCGGAAGAGGTTGCGATGTCGGTAGGTGAGCGTCGTGGCAAAGCCCAAGTCGCCCGAAGTGTTGGTGCCGTCGAGCTCGAACTGCACGGAGTGAGGCGACTGGCGGCTCAGGCAAATGGTGCAGTCGAGGCTACCCACGCTGTCAGCGGGCTCCATGCGGATGTTGACGTACTTGAGGATGTAGAGACGCGAGAGGGCCCGGTAGGTCTTGCGCACAGCCTCTTCGCTATAGACGGCGCCGGGCTGGATGTAGCAGTTTTCGGCCAGGACAGACGGCCGCAAGTAGGTGTCGTCGCCACTGGTGCCGCCCGTGACAAGGTCGTAGTTGGGCACGAAGCGCACGCTCGCAATAGTGTAGCGCTGGTGTCGGCCGTCGACCACCATGGTGAGGTCGACGTTCTTGCTGCCCGCCAGGGTATCGGCCACAAAGCTGATGTTGTCTTTGTTGAAACTGTAGTAACCCTCGTTGCGCAGGAGGTTGGTAAGCCGCACGCGCTCGGCCTCGAGCTGGGTGCGGTCGAGCTTCTGCCCTACTTGCAGCGTGGAAGGCCCGTACTGCGGGTCGGTGACGTAAGGCCGGATGAGAGAATCCTGCACCTGGCACGTGAGGTGGCGGATGCTGTGGGGAGTGCCGCGGTCGATGTGATAAGTGAGCTGCACCTTGCGCCGGCGGATGCGCTCGGTGTGGGTAACTTGGGCCGAGAGGTAGCCCTGGTTTAGCAAAGTGCGGCGCAGGGCGCGCTCCGAACGGGCCGTGAGCGCTTCGTCATAGACGGGCGGCTCGGTGCCCAGCTTGGCCCTGAAGCGGTGGATGGCGCGAACGGTGTCGCTGTGCCAAATCCACGTCGAGACGGGCAGGAAACCGAAGGTGCGGTGATAGGCGGTCTGTGAGAGGGCGAGCCGATAGGTGTTGTCGGTCGAGGGCTTGCCGTCGACCTCGAGGCGGACGCGGCTCAGCACGTTCTGGTCCTGGGGCACGTGGCGCGTGACGCTGCAGGCGCTGAGCAGGGCCAGCGCGAGGGTCAGCCACGCTCCGGTGCGCCCGAAGCGGCCCAAGTGCAGAGTTGTCACGTGCGGGTAGTTCATGTCTTCGTACGTCTTTATCTTTATCCGCCTTTGTCCGTCCTCGTCTTTGTCTTGCCTCTCCCCTGCTCAGTCGTCTTCGCCCTTAAGGTCGAGCAGCCCGTTGTACTCGCTATGGTCGGGATCGTCGTAGGCATTGACGACAATGGGCAGCTGCGGATAGGTTGAGAGGGCCTTGTTGAGCCGTTCGCCGAAGGAAGCCGTGCTGCGGCAGATGAAATTGATCTCGCGCCGGCCCTGGCCTGTGTAAATGCCCGTCATGATGGCCGACTTGTCGCGCTCCATCTCGGCCTGCAGCTTGTCAGCCACTTCCTCCATGAGCTGTGCCTCGGCGTCGTCGGAAGGCAGTCCCTTGGCGTCGGGTGTATAGTTCCAAATGACCTCGATGCGCTGCGGGAGGGGGTGCGAAGCGAGGTAGTCTTCTATGCCCGTCCGTCCGGAGATGAAGGTGTAAGTACCGTCCTCGTTGTCGGAAAGGGCCGTAAACCAGTTGTTTGTGAGTTGCATAATGCGCTCTGTGAGTTGTGAGTGAATGGGACTCTTATAATTTATACAGACTAAACTTTTATCTTATACAGACTAAACTTTTATCTTATACAGACTAAACTTTGCACATGACTTTATACATAATTCCGTATATAGCCTTATTCTATGTATATTGCCTCACATAGAAGCTTTGCACAAAACAAGTGTCAGATTTCCATCACAAGGCCGTCGTAGGCAAGATGCACGCCGGGAGGCAACTGGATGTCAATCTTGGCGTGGAGGCCGATTTCGTGGCTCATGTGGGTGAAGAAGGTCTGACGCGGGGCGATGCGCGCCACGACCTCGAGCGCCTGGCCGACACTCATGTGCGTGGGGTGAGACGTCCAGCGCAGCGCGTCGATAACGAGCGTGTCGATGCCCTGCAGCTTGTCCCACTCGGTGTCGGGGATGACCGAGCAGTCGGTCAAGTAGGCCAGGCGACCGATGCGCCACCCGAAGGCGGGCTGCTGGCCATGCAGAAGTCTGACGGGACGCACCTCGTTGTTGCCCAACCGGAGCGTGTCGTCGGGACCGACTTCGTGCAGGTCCGTCTTGGGCACTCCGGGATAATGGTGCACGAAGATGTAGTCGTACTTGTCGAGGAAGGTCGCGCAGACGCGCCGGTCGGCATAGACAGGCAAAACCTTGTGGAAACAATAAGCCCGCAGGTCATCGAGGCCGGCCACGTGGTCGAAATGGTTGTGCGTGACGAGCAAGGCGTCGAGGCGACTGATACGGGCGCGCAGAGCCTGCTGACGGAAATCGGGACCGCAATCGATCAGAATGTGCAGGCCGTCGTCGGTCTCGACCAGGCACGAGCACCGCAGGCGGTTGTCGTGGGGGTCGGCAGAGGTGCACACCTCGCAAGTGCACGTCGGCAACGGAACGCCGCACGAAGTGCCTGTGCCGAGAAAAGTGAGTTTCATACGGGAGTCTTGTATTTCACACAAAAATGACCTCGGGCTCGATTACGATGTCGAAACGCTCGCGGATGGTCTGCACGATGATTTTGGATAGCTGCACAATCTCGTCGGCCTTGGCTTTGCCCATATTGACCAACACAAGACACTGGCGGGGATAGACGGCAGCGTCGCCGATGCGGCGCGTGCTGCAGCCCGAATGCTCAATGAGCCAGCCCGCAGGCACCTTGACGTGGGCGGCATCGACATCGTACTTGGGCAAGTCGGGATACTGGCTGACGAGAGCGCGATATTTGGTCAGCGGGATGACGGGATTCTTGAAGAAACTGCCCGCATTGCCATAGACAGCGGGGTCGGGCAACTTGGCCGTACGGATACCGAGCACGGTCTCGCGCATGGCCGCAAGCGTAATGGGACGGCCACCCGACTTGCGCCGGAGACCCTTCTTGTCGCCCTGGGCGAGCGTGTAGCCCTTCTCGAGCAAGGCGGCCTTGACGTTGCCGTAGCCGATGTTGAAGTCGGCCTTGCGCTTCAGGCGGAGCAGCACGCTGGTCACAATGAAGCGCGACACGAACTCGGGACACTTGAAGACGCTGGTGCGGTAGCCGTACTGGCAATCTTCGACACCGATGATGTAATGACGGCCCTGCTGCACGTCGTAGACAGCAACGGCCATGGCCACATCCTTGAACTCCACACCATAGGCACCGATGTTCTGCACGGCGGCCGCCCCAGCCTCGCCGGGAATGCCGGAGAGGTTTTCGGTGCCGTAGAGGCCATGGTCGGCAGCCCATTGGCAGACGTCGTCCCAACGCTCGCCCGCGCCGACCTCGATGAGCTGCTCGTCGTCGGTCTGCGAACTGAGCTTGATGCCCTTGATGCGGCTGTGCAGGATGACGCCTGGATAGTCTTGGGTGAAGAGCAGGTTGCTGCCCTGACCGATGTGCATGAACGGCCGACCCTTGACACGCGGGTCGTTGAAAATCTCGATGAGGTCGTCTTCCTGGTCGTACTCTACGAGTAGGCTGGCTTCGGCCGAAAGCCCGAAGGTATTGTGCGGCAAGAGCGATGCATGTGGGGTGTACTGTATCATGGGGTGTGCTGTTGGGGTGTTGCAATTTTCGGTGGCAAAGTTAAGGCTTTATGTCGAATTTTCCAAATTTTGACAAAAAAAAGAGCAGCAGATGCCTGCCGCTCTCTCTTATTGTCACCGCAATCGGGTTGCAATCCGAGTGACGGTGTGGTGTAAATACGGGTCTTTGTCCGACAAATCAGATCATCTGCTCGACGGGCTAGAGTCCCAAAGGCACACCCTTCATAAATACTGGTTCCGACAAATCAGATCATCTGCTCGACGGGAAGTACGAAGGCACGGAGGCCCAGGTTGGGCTTGTCGGCATCAATCTTCTTGAGGCGATCGAGGATGACCGGAACGCGGTCGTCTTCGCACACCGACATGATGCTACAGTTCATGACGGGCCACGCATGGTTGCCATAGTGAGGCTCGCCCTTGACGGAACCGCGCCCGCAGGTGTTCTCCCACATCGTGAATCCACGCATCATCGAGCTCGAAAGGGCCGAGATGACCGAATCGCGGTGGGCCTGGTCAAAACTAACGAATACTGCTTTCATAGTTTGTGTGTATGTGTATTTAGTTTTGCGTTACTCTGTTATTTGCGCGAACGGAAGATGTGACGCTTGCGCTTCCACTCACGCTCCACACCGAGCTGTTCGGCCCAGGCGCGGCGCTCGGACTTGATCTTGAAGCCCTGGAAGATACAGTAGACCGTCGGGACTACGACCAGCGTCATGACCGTCGACACGGTCAGACCGCCGATGATGCTGATGCCCAGCGGCTGCCACATCTCTGAACCCTGGCCCGTGCCCATGGCCATCGGCACCATACCCAAAATGGTGGTAAGGGTAGTCATCAATACCGGACGCAGACGGCTACGGCCTGCAGCGACGACAGCGCGTACGACAGAGTAGCCGCGCTCGCGCAGAAGATGAATGTAGTCGATGAGCACAATACCATTCTTAACCACAATACCAATCAGCATGATGGCGCCCAACATAGACATGATGTTGAGGTCAACGTGAGTCATCCACAAGGCCAACACAATACCGGTGAAGGTGAACGGGATGGAAATCAGCATGATGATGAACGGGTCGCTCCATGACTCGAACTGTGCGGCCATGACGATGTAGACGATAATCAGGATGAGCAAACCGAGCGTACCGAGGTCGGAGAACGACTCCTGCTGGTCCTCGAACGAACCGGCCACCTGAATGTCGGTATCACCGGAGAGAAGGCCTTGCGAACGCATCTCCTCGACATACTGCTGGCCCTCTTTGACGACGGAACCGAGATCGGATACGGAGGTGTTGACTACACAAGTCAGGGTATTGACACGCTGACGGTCCTTACGCTCGATGGTAGGCAATGTGTAGCGCTCGACCACGGTACCGACGTCCTTGATGCGGACCTTCGAGCCATTGGTGCCGTAGAGCACGATGTTTTCGATGGTCTCGATGTTCTCGCGCACCTCGGGCGTGTAGCGGACGTAGATGTCGTACTCCTCGCCGTCCTCACGGAAGTAGCTGGCCAGCGAACCGTTGAAGCGGTTGCGCAGGTACATACCTGCCGTGGTGAGGTTCAAGCCGTACTTTGCAAGCTTCTCACGGTCGAAGTCGACCTGCACCTCAGGCTGGTAGTCGGAACGCGAGATGTTGGCCTGGCTCACACCTGGTAGCGACAGCATGTGTTCGCGCAAGATGCGGGTCAACGAGTCGGTCTGGGTGAGGTCATAACCATAAATCTCGAAGTCGGCCGTAGTCTGGCCGCCCATGCTAGCGCCGCCGCCCTCGGTGACCGTAATCTTGGCCAACTCGGGGTAGCGCTTCAAGTCTTCTCGCATCTGGTTGCCCACATCGTACATGCTTTCGTCGGTCTTACGGTCGGCTACTTTATACATAGCAATATTGAACGAAATGATGTGCGTACCGTTGTTCTGCATAGAGGCAAAGGTATTGTCGGTATCGGCTGAACCGGTCGTGTAGTTGACGGCCTTGAGTACCTTCTTGTCGGGAGTTCCCCAACGCGACATCCACATGTTGGCAAGCTCGGAGGCAATCTCCTCGGCGCGGGCCTGACGAGTGCCAATAGGCAACTCGAGGCTGACAGAGATACGGCCAGAGTCGGCTGACGGGAAGAAGCCCGTACCAATCAGACCCATGGCGGCAGGCGCCAGCGAAGCAAAGAAGAAGACGGTGATGCTGATTACCATCACTGCACGGTGACGTACGGCCCAGTTGATGCGCTTGGCGTACCAGATGTCGAGCTTGTCGAGGAAACCGCGCACGATGAAATGGTTGTACCAGCGGCTGAACCAGCTCTCGCGCTTCTTCAGACGCAGCATCTGCGAACAGAGCATCGGGGTGAAGGTCAGGGCCGATGTGGTTGACACGGCCATAATGATACACATCATCCAGCCCAACTCGCGGAAGAGCACACCCGACATACCGGTCACCATGGTAAGCGGGAAGAACACGCCAATCATGGTCAACGTAGAGGCAATAACCGAAATGGCAACCTCGTTGGTGCCGTGGATAGAAGCCTGCTTCGGTTCACTGCCTCGCTCGATGTGGTTGGTGACGTTCTCCAAGACTACGATTGCATCGTCGACCACATTGCCGATGGCGATGCTCAAGCAAGAGAGCGAAATCATATTGAGCGAAGAGCCCGTCGCGTAGAGGTAGATGAACGAGGCAATCAACGACAACGGAATCGTGATACAGATAACCACGACAGCACGCCAGCGACCCAGGAAGAGGAAGCAGACGACGGCCACGAAGAGAATGGCGTAGGCAATGGTCTCCTCAAGCGAACCGATGGTGGCGTAGATGTTTTCGGAAGTGTTGACAATGACGCCCAGAGTAATATCGCTGGGCAGGTTGCGCTGAATGCGCGGCAGCATGTCAAGGACCTTCTCAGAAATGGCTACGGAGTTGGCACCCGACTGCTTCTGCACAATAATCATGGCGCCTTGCTCGCCAGAATAGCCCTTGGGGTCGTTCTCGTTGGTGAAGAAGGTAGTAACCTTCTGTGCACGCTCCTGCGTAGTGTCTTCTACACGGGCCACATCCCGAAGGTAGACTATCTTGTTGCCATTGGCCGAAACAACGATGTCCTCCATCTCCTTCGGGTCGCTGAACTCGCCCTTGACACGGAGCGTATAGGCGTTGTTGCCCGTATCGAACGAACCGCCGGGGACGTTCTTGTTCTCGTAGCCGATGATGCTGGAGATAGTCTCGATAGACAAGTTGTAAGCCTCGAGCTTGTCAGGGTCGCAATAGACGTAGATGGTACGCTCGGCAGCACCCGACACGGACACAGAGCCGACACCGGCAATACGCGCGATGGGGTTGGCCACCTGGTCGTCGAGAATCTTATAGAGGGCGTCGGTACTCTCCTTGGCCTGCGCGCTGAGCACGAGGATAGGGATCATATCGCTCGAGAACTTGAAGATGATAGGCGTGCCCGCATCGTCAGGCAACGACGTGGTGACCATGTCCAGCTTGTCGCGGACGTCGTTGGTCAACTTATCGATGTCGTAACCATACTCGAACTCGAGTGTGATGATGGCATAGTTTTCCTTCGACTGCGAAGTGATGTGTTTCAAGTAGTTGACCGAGTTGAGCGTGTTCTCAAGCGGTCGGGTCACATTGTTCTCAATATCCTCGGCACTGGCTCCGGCGTAGGTTTCCATCACCATGATCATATTGGTATCGATGTCCGGATAGAGGTCGATAGGCAATCTGCTCAAGCTGAAGAGACCGAAGATTGTGATGGCTATAAAAACCAAAGAGGTCATAATCGGTCGTTTGACCGCACCTTCATATAAGCTCATACTTGTAGTTTTATTTCTTTTTTATTATATAAATATGTGTGGTAGGCCCGAAATCATCCCGGGCAGACTGCGTCAGTCGAGGACGTTGACATTACGTCCGTCGGAGAGCAGCGTCTGACCGAAGACTACGACCTGCTGGCCGTCTTCCACACCATCGGTGACGACGTACTCGGCGTCGATGCGGCGACCAAGGCTGATGGTCTTATGATAAGCAACGCCGTCCTTGACAACGTAAACGAAACGCTCGCCGCTGCCAGACTGCTTGACGATGGCCTGATCAGGCACCATAACGCAGTCGGCCGTGCCGAAGTTGAGCGTCACGCGGGCGAACATGCCCGGACGGACGCGCTGGTTGGCATTGTCGATGCGAACCTCCACCTGGAAGGTACGGGTCGAGGTGTTGAGCGTGGGATAGACAATGCTGACTTTGCCCTTGAAGGTCTCGCCCGGATAAGCGTCGAGCGTGATGTTCTCGATAGGCATTCCGACATGTACGTCCTTGAAGTACTGCTCGTTGACATCGATGAGAATCTTGACGGGGTTAATCTTCTCGACTACCAGCACGGCCTTGCCGCTATAGAGATCGCCGGCATCGTAGTTGCGCTCGCTCACTACGCCGTCGATGGGCGAAACGAGCTGCGTGTTCTCCACGAGGTTCATGTACTGGGCCTCAAGCACATCAAGAGAAGTCTTCTGTGCGTCGTAAGTCGACTTGCTCGTGCCACCTACTTTGTAGAGCTCCTCGATGCGCTTGAACTCCACGCGCTGGTTGTTGAGGCGCGACTCGGTCTGCGTCAGACTGTTGTCGTCGAGAACGACAAGCACCTGGCCCTTGCGCACTCTGTCGCCGACCTCGACATTGATCTTGCGGATGCGGACAGGACTCTGCGGAGCAATCTGGTTGATTACATCCGACTCGACATTGGCCGTAAACTCCACCAACTGCTCGACGGCACGTGCATGGACGGTCTTGACCTTGACATTGACGGCCTCCTGGGCTTCGTTGGTCTTGAATGTCGTGGGCGTTTCTTTCTCGCTGTAGCAACCGCTCAACATCAGCATAGCACCTACTGATGCAATTACAATACTCTTTTTCATATTATGTCGTAGTTTTTATATTTTTCAAGTTATTGTGTTTGTTCTCTCACGAAGCAATCATTTGTCTGTCACAACACGTCCCAATGTCTCTTCGAGCGTGGCCTGGGCCGTAACGAAATTGTAGACGGACTGCACATACTGCAGACGCGCTGACTGGCGCTGCGTCTCGCTGCTGTTCATCTCGAGCATCGTGCCCGCACCAACCTGATAGCGGCGCTCGCTGATCTCGTAGGCGCGCTCAGAGGCATAGACGCTGGCCTTGTTGTCGACAACCTGCTCGGCCGCCGTCTCGATGTTGTTGAGCGAAGACTGGATGGAGAGCTCGAGTTGCTTCTTCACATTGTCGCGCTGGATGTCGAGACTCTCGATGCTGAGCTTGTTCTGCTTGGTCTTCATGATCTTGGTTCCGCCGTCCCAGAGCGTCCAGTTGAACGAAAGAACGAGGCTCTCGTAGGGATAGTACTTGGTGTCGAACGGACTGAATGAATCGCCCATACCGCTGTAACCGGCCGTGAACGAAAGGGCGAGCGTGGGGATGTAACCGAGTTTGTTGAGCTTCTCGGAGATAACCAGCTGGTTCTTCTGAAGGTCGAGCTGACGAAGCGTCGTGTTGTCGTCGAGCGAAGTGTCTTCCTTCAATATCATAAGGTCGCTGAAGAGCTTCTCCTCGTAATCGGAGAGGTGACCCTCAAAGCGTATTGGCTCTGCAACGTCCACGCCCATCAGCACTTTGACCTGCATCTCGGCAAGACGTACGGAGTTTTTGGCAGAAAGGATATTGGGCTCGATGCTCAACTTCTGCACGTAGGCCGTCAGGGTGTCGTACTCGGCTACCTGGCCGTTGAGGTACATATTGCGCGTGTCTGTGAGGTTCTTGTCAGCCGTCGTGTAGGACGAAAGCAAAACCTCGTAGGAGTCGCGTGCCAAAAGAAGCTGATAGAAGGCTTTCTTGACCTGCGAAATGGTGCTGACCTTGCTGCTCCGAGCCTGCTCAAGGGCAAGTTCTACCTGCTCCTGGTTGAGGCTGATGCTCTTCCAAAGCTGTGGAGCGATAAGGGGCAATGTGGCCGTTCCCGACAAGCCGTAGCTGTAGTCCGAACCCATCTTGAAGACCTGGCCGGCCATGGCGATGGACTGGATAATCAAGTTGTCGGTTCCGCTGGCAGAAACGGTGATGGTCGGAAAGAGACCCAGTATGGTTTCCTTCTTCGCATACTTCTGTATCTCGATAGTCTTGTCAGCCACCTGAATGTCCGGATTGTCGCTCAAGGCGATTTCCAACACTTTGTCCAAGCCCATGCTGACGCTGTCTGTCTGCGCGTCTTGAGCCATGGCCGGACGGAATAGAAGTCCAGAGGCGAGAGCAATTGTTCCCAAGGACAACACCTTAAAATTTCTTTTCATCTTTGTGCAATATATTTTATGTACGATTTTTTGTTTGTCCGTTTTGCCTTTGCCAAAGAAATCTCTTTCAGACTTTCCGGAAAATCTCTTTGCCTTGTATCGGGAAAAGATTTCTTTGCCTTTCAAGAGTTATCCTCTTCGGAATATCCCTTAAAAACAGGCGCAAATTTAGGCATAAAATAAGAAATGTGAAAATACATTTCAACCAAAAAGGCCCTTTTTTCAACCAAATTTGCGAAAGTCTCGTTTTTAATTTTTTTTTACACACATTTTCTACTCTACTTTGCAAAAATATGTATACCTTTGCGCTGCGTCGGAAGCTTGTTCGACCATCACCAAGACGGCATACGGGCGCCGAAGCACGGCCTTTCGCAGACCAAGTATACATTTTAAACACTCTTTATAATCACATAGCTCTACAATGAGGAAACCCGCCGTCTTTCTGTCGCTGATACAGAAATACCACATTCTTTTCACGTGGCTGGCCATTTGGGCGGCAAGCTTCCTCATCTCGTCGTCCCACCAGAGCTTCACCGTAGCCCTCGCCATCACCAACATCACGCTCTCGCCGATACTGATGACGTGGCTGCTGCTCAACTACCTCCTTATCCCCCGTCTGCTCTATGCCCACCGGGGATGGTTCTTCTTCTGCTGTTTCGTCGCCCTGGTGTGCATCTCAGTCATCGCCACCGAAGTCGACTCGTATTTCTATATGACTATGTACGAGTCGGGCGACCTACAACTGCCGCCCAAGGTAGCCCAGGAGGTGTTCAACAACGGCACCCCACGCTACTTTCTCCGCACCAAGTACGTCACCCTGCTCCTCGCCACGATGGCCGTGACGACCGTGGCCCGGCTGCTCGACGAACACAAGCGCATCAGCCGCCAGGCCAAGGAAAACCGCACCCAACTTGAACTGAAATACCTGCGGGCACAGATGAACCCGCACTTCCTCTTCAACGCCCTCAACTGCATCTACACCCTCACCCTCATCAAGGACGAAAGGGCCGCCGACTCGGTGATGAGCCTCTCGGAAATGCTCCGCTACGTAATCGACGACTGCCAGGCGGACGAAGTGCCCCTGCACAAGGAAATCGCCAATATGCGCAACTACATCGCTTTCCAGGAAATACGAATGGAGAAGAAGGCCGACGTGACCTTCGACGTGGAAGCGAATGACCAGGACCTGCACATCCCCCCTATGGTGTTCCAACCCCTCATCGAAAACTGCTTCAAGCATAGCCGCATCATGGATCATCCGGACGGATTCGTACACATCCGGCTCTCACAGACCGGCACAGCCTTGACTTTCATCGCCGAAAACTCTGTCCCCCTATCCGGCTACAAGAACGAGGACAAGGAGCGGCTCGGCATCGGACTGCAGAATGTCAAGCAAAGACTTGACCTCCTCTACGGCAGCAAATACACCTTCAAGCAAAATTACGTACAAAATAAATTCTACGTCGAAATATGTATAAAGTTCTGATTGTGGACGACGAGTTTTTGGCCAGGAAACTGATGCAAGAGTACGTGCGGACCATCCCGGACCTCACCCTGTGCGGCACTTGCCAGAATGCGCTCGAGGCTTTCAAAATCATCAAAACCGACCCCGTTGACATCATCCTGCTCGACATCCACATGCCCGACCTCAACGGCATTGACTTTGCCCGCCTCTGCTCCGACACTCCGGCCATCATCTTCACAACGGCCTACTCCGAATATGCGCTCGAGAGCTATAATGTGGCAGCCGTCGACTACCTGCTCAAACCTATCTCACAAAGCCGCTTTGCCGCAGCCATCGCCAAAGCGAAAACCAAGATAGATAGCCTAAGGCTGGTGGCTAAAGACAAGGTCTCCCCCACAACGGACGCAGCAGCCCAGCCACAGCCCACAAATGACGCTGCGCAAGAGGAGCTAAATCCGAATTTCCTGGTCGTCAAAGCGGACCGGCATCTGTACAAAATCAATTACAAGGACCTCCTCTACATCGAAGGCCAACACGAATATGTGTCTTTTCACACGACCGGCAAACGCATCACGGCACTCTACTCCCTCAAATCGCTGGAGGAGTCGCTGCCGGACAATATGTTTGTGCGCGTCCACAAAAGCTATATTGTCTCTTTGGCACACATACAGGAAATTGACCTGCAGAACATCACGGTCAATGATGTGAAAATCCCTATAGGTGGCAGCTACAAGGAGAACCTGCTTCAGAAACTAAAGGCGCTGAAGGATTCCTGATCTTGACCGAACACGCTTTTTGACCTATACGTCAGTTTTTTCGATGATGAAGGAATAAAGGTTTGGCGTATAGGTCAAAGTTCTTCCTTCTAAAAGTTCGGATGATAGATCATTATGATTTTTTCTGCCAAGAGTTTGAATGATAAAAATTAACCGGTTAAGAATTGGGGGTAATAAAGACCCAAGACTTAACCGGATATTTTGTGAAGATAAAGACCTGGATTAAGGCTTATGGCAAGCCAACACTTCACACAGCTCTTGCCGCCAATCTGTACGCAACACGGGGCAGAAGGTACGAAGACCCAAACGCTCCGCCGCGCGGCAATTCGCCACATTGTCGTCGACAAACACTGTCTCTTCTGCCTTGTAGCCGGACTCTTTGAGTGCCACTCTGAAAATCGCCGGATTGGGCTTGGCCAAATGCATCTCACACGAAAGCCATTGGTGCTCGAAGAGTTCGGTCGTGACGAAACCAGCCTCGACAAAATAACGCAGGCAATACCCCCAATGCACCAGATTGGTGTTGGATAAAAGGCTGACATGGTAACCCTGTCGCTTCAGTTCGGCGACAAAGTCCAAACGCTCGTAGGGCACTCCATCGGCCATACTGCAGAAGGCCGAGACTATCGCCCGGTCGTCAGGCAACGGCAGTGACGGATCGTTCTCGCTGACTCCTTGCCGCACAAAGTCACAAAGGTCGTCGACCGTGAGCAGACCTCTTTCAATCTCGCCGAGTATTCCACCTTGGTGCGCAAGCGAAAGCACGTCCTTAATCTGACAATAACCCAACGCCGTAAAGCGCTCTATACACCTCTCTGGATCCAGGTCCAACAAGACTCCTCCGAAGTCGAATATTACGTTTTTTATCATCGTTAGCATTTCTTTCTGTTTGTCCTTTCTGCTGGTTGGCCGACTCTGCCGAGTTCATGATCAAGTGTGCCGCCCTAATTTAGCTTATCCTCATTTCAAGTTGCCGCTTTCAGACTTATCACATCCTGCTGCCTTATCACATTCTGCCGCTTTCAGCCGACCTTTATCAAAGTTCGCTTTCCTTCAGTCGCTCAGCGTTCTCTGCCACAATGAGGTGGTCGATGCAATCCTGGATGTCGCCGTTCATAAAGGCGGCAAGATTGTAGATAGTGTAGTTGATGCGATGGTCGGTGATGCGCCCCTGCGGATAGTTGTAGGTGCGTATTTTGGCGCTGCGGTCGCCTGTGCTTACCAGGGTCTTGCGGCGCTGGGCGATGTCGTCGACATACTTCTGGTGCTCTTTGTCATAAATGTAACTGCGCAAGCGCGACAAGGCCCGCTCTTTGTTCTTCGGTTGGTCGCGCGTCTCCGTACACTCGATAAGAATTTCATCGACGTTGCCCGTGTTGGGGTTCTTCCACATGTAGCGCAGACGCACGCCACTCTCGACCTTGTTGACGTTCTGACCGCCGGCCCCCGAACTCCGGAACGTATCCCACTTGATTTCGCCTTCGTTGATGTGCACCTCAAACTCGTTGGCCTCAGGCAATACGGCCACCGTAGCCGCACTGGTATGGATGCGGCCCTGCGTCTCGGTCACGGGGATGCGCTGCACACGGTGCACGCCACTCTCGTACTTGAGCGTTCCGTACACGTTGTCGCCGGTCACCATAACCACGACTTCTTTGAAACCGCCTACTGCGCCCTCGCTCACGCTCTGCACCACAAATTGCCAGCCCTTGTTCTCGCAGTACCGCTGGTACATCTTGAAGAGGTCGCCGGCGAAAAGGGCAGCTTCGTCGCCACCCGTTCCACCACGTATTTCGAGGACGGCATTGCGTGCGTCTTCGGGGTCTTTTGGCACAAGCAGGAGCTTGATTTCCCGTTCTTTCTCGGGCAGTCGGGCCTCGCAGTCCGAAAGTTGTTCGCGGGCGATTTCCTTCATCTCTGAGTCGTCTTCGCCCAGCATTAACTTGGCCTCCTCTATACCGTCCAGGATTGCCTTATATTCCTTGCGCGCCGCCAGGATGTTCTCCAGGTCTTTGTACTCACGGGTGAGCTTAACGTATCTCTGCTGGTCGGCAATAACCTCTGGGTCAGTCACCAACATCGAGACCTCTTCGAAACGGCCCATCAAGCCGTCCAGTTTCTCTAGGAGCGTGTCGTTTGCCATATTTACATCGGATTGGGAGTGCAAATATAGATATAAT
>CAVFPF010000071.1:0-42503 GCA_963624265.1 bacterium
ATTTAATTAACATTCTCCCCATCGATATGGTATTGAATGTAGCGTTTCTTCATCCAGCGGAAGGCGAAGCAATCGACGAAAGGTCCTTTCAGGCGATTCCACAGATGATACTTTGAGGTGCCCGCGATGCGGGGGTAGCAACGCACGGGCATTTCCTTGTACTTGCCGTTTTCGAGCGTCATCAGAGCCGCCAGGAAACGGTGCATGCCGTCGAAGAAGGGGAGGCGCTTGGCATACGCCGTCCACATGACCTTAAGCGGACAGCCCGTATCGGTGGCACAGTCGCCCGTCATGCGGCGGCGGAAACCGTTGGCAATCTTCGACTGCAGCCGCTTGAAGGCCGTGTCCTTGCGCTGCGCCCTGATGCCAGCCACCAGCTGGTAGTCGGCAGCATACTGAAGCAAGAGGTTGAAATCGTCGGGGTCGGTCTGCAAGTCCGCGTCGATATAGCCCGTGAGTTTGCTCTCGATGGTGTCGATGCCCGCTTTGAGGGCCGTGCTCAGTCCGTGGTTTTCGCTGGAGCTGATGTAGAAGAAATCGTCGTGGCGACGGCATATTTCCTCAATCTTCCGCTGACTTCCGTCCTTGCTTCCGTCGTTGACAAAGAGCACGCAGCTCTTGACAGAAGCCTTGGGCAGGAAGGCTGCCAATGTAGTCTCGACCCGATCGAGGTTGTCCTCTTCGTTGTAGACGGGAACAATAATGGTCAGTGTGAAATCTGCAGTTTTGTTCATAGTTGCTTAGTGTAGGTGTTTACTTCGTGTCGGTGGCCCACAGGCCATGGCAAGCCGAGTGCAAAGATAACCGGAAAAAGCCGAACCGCCAAAAAAACGCCCATATTTTTGCGCTGCCCCACGATTTGGCGGTCGAAGGAGGCCGAAACGCGCCGTTTTCAGGCTTTCACTCACACGGCGAACGACTTGCCCGTCCACCTCTTGGAGTGCCAGCGGCGCATGAGAATGACACCGCGCAGGTTCTCGTCGAGAGCGAAGCCGACCCACATGCCCAGGATGCCCAGTCCGAGAGGAATGCCCAGGACGTAGCTGACACCGACAGCCACCGACCACTGGAAGATGACCCCCACGATGACGGGATAGACAGCGTCGCCAGCCGCACGGAGCGTGCCGCACGCAAAGATGTTGCGCACGCGGCCAATCTCGAGAAACCAGTCGATGACAAGAATCCAGACGCACATGTGGATGATCTCTTCGTTGCCCGTGAGCAGGCTGATGATGGGATAGCCCAACAGCGCCAGCAGCGCCGAGCAGGAAAGCGTCACCATCATGGACTGCCGGAGCATGAAGTTGCCCGTGATGTAAGCGGCGCGGTTGCGTTGCTGCCCCACGAGGTGGCCCACCAGGATGTCTCCGCCCTGGGTGATGCTGGTGCAGAACAGGTAGGAGAACATGATGATGTTGACACAATAGGTGCGCGCGGCAAGGGCTTCGTTGCTAATCTGGTTGATGAAGTAGGTGATGACTACCTGCGAGAGACTGTAGCTCAGCTCCTCGCTCATCGCCGGGATGCCAATGTGAAGCAGGTTCTTCAGTTCGCGCCAGGGGAACGGCCAGAACCACTCCGCCGGATAGCGACGGATATGGACACGGGCATGGATGACCGCCAGCAGAACCATGGCCAGCATGCGGCTGATGGCCGTGGACCACGCAGCGCCCTCAACACCCAAAGCCGGGCAACCCCAATGGCCGAAAATCAGGGCGTAGTTGCCGATGATGTTCGCCACGTTGGCAATGGCAGTGACGAGCATGGGCCACGCCGTCTTGCCGACGGCACGGAGCGACGCGCTGAAAGCCAGCGAGATGGCCTGGAAGAACGACAAGGCGCCCGTGATGCGCAGGTAGACGATGCCGTCGGC
This sequence comes from bacterium, assembly GCA_963624265.1. GTDB lineage: Bacteria > Bacteroidota > Bacteroidia > Bacteroidales > UBA3663 > Liminaster. The sequence goes on from CAVFPF010000071.1 coordinate 1,874, forward strand.
CATCAGCTCCTGGCGGAGACCCATCAGCTGCAGCAGCCGCTCGGCATCGCAGTAGACCCAGATGCTGATGACACCGCCTATCAGCGTGTTGAGCATAATGGAGAGGCCCACCACCTGGGTCAGCCTGCGCTTGAGCCCCGCCCCGTGGTATTGGGCACAGAGGATGGAGGCTCCCATCGAGATGAACTGATAGACCAGGAAAACGAGAGAGACCAGCTGGTTGTCGAGGCCAACGGCGGCTACGGCATTGTCGCTGTAGCGCGACAACATCACCGTGTCGACCACACCGACGGACATGACCAGGGCGATGTCAAGGAAAATAGGAAGAGAAAGTTTCTTCAGCTGCTGCTTCAAAACACTCATAACTCGTAACGCAATGCAAATGTAAGTCTTAGCTCATTGAAAACGCACGCGAAGGTAATCTGTTTTTGCGAGAGAAAGGAAATTTCGGACCGGAAATCTTGTACATTCCGCCAATTCTGTCTAACTTTGTGCCCGAAAAAGAAATCATAGTTTGCAATTTTCACTTGTTTTCTTTCTCCTGCCGGATGAGGGCGCCGTGCCGCCCATGCCGACGGTAACTGCTTGAAACAAAACTGCGACGATATGCCGAATCCATACCAAAGTAACATTCCGCGCCTGCGCGACACACAGTTTGTCGACCTGATGCTGCGCCGTATCTGCAACGTGCTGCTTGTGGCCAACCCTTACGATGCCTTTATGCTCGAAGACGACGGCCGCGTGGACGAGAAGATATTCCAGGAGTACGCCGAACTGGGCCTTCGATTCCCGCCCCGCTTCATACAGGTCGACTCGCAGGAAGCGGCGATGCAGACCATGCGCAACAGCAACATTGACCTTATTATATGTATGCCCGCCAAGGCTTCGATGCCCGAGAACGACGTCTTTGACATCGCTTCGAGCCTGAAGAAAAGCTATCCGCTGGTGCCCATCGTCGTGCTGACGCCATTCAGCCACGGCATTACCGACCGCATGAAGGACGTCGACCTCTCGATCTACGAGTATGTGTTCAGCTGGCTGGGCAATACGGACCTGCTCATCTCGATCATCAAGCTCATCGAAGACCACATGAATCTGGACCACGACGTGAATGCCGGCGTGCAGATGATACTGGTGGTGGAAGACAACATACGGTTCTACAGCTCCATCTTGCCCAATCTGTACAAATTCGTGTTGCAGCAGAGCCAGAACTTCGCCACCGAAGCCCTCAACGCCACGCTCGAGACCTTGCGCATGCGGGGACGCCCGAAGATTGTGCTCGCCCGAAACTATGAGGAGGCGTGGGAACTGTACCACCGGTATGCCGGCAACACGCTGGGTGTGATCAGCGACTGCCGCTTCCCGATGCAGGCCATCAAGGGAGCCAACCCGACAGAGGAGGAGAAAGACCCCGAGGCGGGCTTCAAACTCCTGGAGGCCATACGCAAGAACGATGCGTACATCCCGCTGATCATGAACTCGGCAGAGTCGGCCAACCAGCAGAAAGCCTTCGACAAAGGTTATCACTATATAGACAAAAACTCGAAGAAGATGGACGTGGACCTGCGGGATATGGTGCGCGACTACTTCGGGTTCGGCGACTTCGTGTTCAGAGACCCGACGACCAAAGAGGAGGTGATACGTGTGCACAACCTCAAGGAACTGCAGGACAACATCTTCAAGATTCCCAACGGGTCGCTCCTCTACCACCTGAAGCGCAACGGCGTGTCGCGCTGGCTTTGTTCGCGCGCCCTGTTCCCCATCTCAGAGTTCCTGAAGGGCATCACGTGGACGTCGATGCAGGATGTCGACGCCCACAGGCAGATCATCTTCGACGCCATCGTGTCGTACCGCAAGATGAAGAACCAGGGCGTCGTCGCCACCTTCCAACGTGAGCGCTTTGACCAATACAGCGACTTTGCCCGCATCGGCGACGGGTCGCTGGGCGGAAAGGGACGCGGCCTGGCGTTCCTGGACCGCATGCTGACTCGCCACGAAGACCTGCAGGGCAACATACAGCTGAACGACGGCGGCACATCGGAGGCTTGGGTGACGACCTGCATACCGAAGACCGTGGTGCTCTGCACGGACGTCTTCGACGAGTTTATGGACCAGAACATGCTCTATCAGACCGCTCTCGGCGACGCTTCGGACGAGGACATACTGAAGGCTTTCCTGCGCGGCCACCTGCCCGACCGCCTGCTCGACGACCTCGAAGCCTTTATGAAGGTGGTGGAGGGCCCGATTGCCGTCCGCTCGTCGTCGCTGCTCGAGGACTCGCACTACCAGCCTTTCGCCGGCATCTACAGCACCTATATGATTCCGTATGAAAGCGACAAGTACCGCCGGATGGAGCTGTTGGCCAAGGCCGTCAAGTCGGTTTATGCCAGCGTCTTCTACCGCAGTTCGAAGGACTATATGACCGCAACCTCCAACTTTATCGACCAGGAGAAGATGGCCGTCATCCTGCAGGAGGTGGTGGGCCAACAGCACGGAAGCCGCTTCTACCCGGTCATCTCGGGTGTGGCTCGAAGCGTCAACTACTATCCCATCAACGACGAGGAGGCCGACGAGGGCACCGTCTCGTTGGCTTTCGGACTGGGTAAATATATCGTGGACGGCGGCGTCAGTCTGCGGGTCTGCCCGTCGCGACCGGCGCAGATATTGCAGATGAGCGAAATGGAAATAGCGCTTCGCGACACGCAGACGGGATTCCTGGCCCTCGACCTCGACTACGACAAGACCAAAGACAAAGCCGGCGGAGATTATGATTTTAAGGTCGACGACGGGTTCAACCTGCGCCGTTTCCCCATCCGGGAGGCAGAGGCCGACGGCACGCTGCCGTGGGTCTGCTCGACCTTCGACCCCGAGAGCCAGTGCATATACGACGGATACTATGAGGGCCGGAACCGCAAACTCATCTCGATGGCGGGCGTGCTGCAAAACGGGATGTTCCCGCTGCCGGAGCTGCTGCAGAAGGTGCTCCGCTACGGACAGGAGGAGATGCGCCGCCCGGTGGAAATCGAATTTGCCGTAAACCTGCACCGCGCAGACGACGGAAGCCGCTACGGAGAGTTCCATTTGCTCCAGATACGCCCGATGGTGGACAACCGCCTGTCGATATCGCAAGACTTGAGCCAAATATCGGATGCCGACTGCCTGATGCATTCGCACAGCGCCATAGGTTACGGCATTGTCAGCGATGTGGCAGACGTGGTCTATGTCAAGACGGCCGATTTCAGCGCCGCCAAAAATACGCTGATGGTGGACGAAATCGAGAAGATCAACCGCTCGCTGCTTGACGAGGGCCGTCGCTGCATCCTGGTGGGCCCCGGCCGGTGGGGGTCGTCGGACCCCTGGCTGGGCATTCCGGTCAAGTGGCCGAACATCTCGAGCGCACGCGTCATTATCGAGTCGGGTCTTGACGGCTATCAGGTCGACCCGAGCCAGGGCACACACTTCTTCCAGAACCTGACTTCGCTGGGTGTGTGCTATATGACCATCAATGCGTATAGGGGAGAAGGCTGCATACGGCAGGATATTCTGGACAAGATGCCCGCCCTCGAGGAAACGGAGCACCTGCGCCATGTGCGCTTCCAGAATCCGCTGACCGTCATGGTCGACGGCGTGCACCGTGAAGGCGTCGTCTTGTTAGAGGCTGACGCGCAGCTGCACCCATAGGTTGTCTTGGTGTGACCCGCGTATCTGTTGCAGCCCCGTGCCGATGGCGGAGACCGCGGAGTAGGATGTCCGGGCATATTTGGCATCAAGCGCCAGATGCCGGTTCAGCCGGTAGACCGCACTACAGGAGAGACGGAAGCCCCTGCCATAGAGCATGGGCAGGCCGAAGCCGTAGAGAACAGACTTCTCGGAGAGATAGATGCGGCAGGTGTAGCTGTCGGCCCGGAACCAAGTGCCCTGTATTTCGGCCTGGAGCGGGGAATCAGAGCGGCGCCATCCTGCCGTCTGGCTGACGGCCAGTCCGGTGTCGGCCTTGCCCTTGCCGCCGGTTTGATAGGCACGGGCGTGGAGCTGCGTCTTGAGCAGGAGTCCGGTGCGGGCATTCCAGTTCAGACGGGCATTGACGGCGTGCCGGAAGTAAGGCGTCAAATCGTCGGGAGCGGACGTCAGGGTGTTGTTCCTGTATTTGGCTTTAAGCCGATAGCGAAGGGAGAAAGATGTGCCCGCCTCCTCCTTGTCGTAGTGGATGCGTGCTGTCGTTTCATATCCTTCCGACGCCCGGTTGATGCCGTATTGGGCTTTGGTGAACTGAAACCGTTCGGCTGCGATGTCGAGTGCCCAATGGGCAGACAGAGGTCCGCTGAGCAGCAGCGATGCTCCACGCTCGCCTTGCATGCTGCTGCTTTCGCTGATGCTGCCGGCCAGGAGCTGCCGGTAGCGGTCGCTATACTGCCGGTAGAAAGCCGCCACGCTCCATGTGTCGAAGACAGTGCGGTGCAGACCGTTGACCGTCGCCCAGCCCCCGCCGTCGTCGACGGCCGTTTCGCCTTTCAGATGAAATCCCAGCCAACGGAACTCGTAGTCCACCGAGCCTTGCAGCAGTTTGTGCCCACGGAAACAGTGCTCGTTGTAGGTGCGCAAAGGACGATAGAACAGCTTGTCGAACCGGCTGTAGAGCAGATTGACCGACACCTCGCACCATTCGTCCATCCAGCGCGCCGTGATGCCCGTATGGGTCATCCGGGCATTGTTGCGCTTGCCGGCTTCCTGTTGTGTGCGATGGTTTCCGTCGGTAGTCCAACTGGTCAGCGTGTCGCCCGTCAAGGTGCCGTCGATTTGCCGGAGACTGACAAAGGGGACGACCTCGCAGTGCCTGCCCAGCCGCAGACGTAGCGCAGCGCCTTGCATGAACCCGACGTCGACGGCGCTGGTGTGGGGAGAGAGACAGGCGCTCCGGTCGAAAAAGGCGGCGGCATAGATGTTCTTGCCTAACGAGAACTGCTGGTTGCAAAGCAGACCGCTGCCCATGCGCAGGCGGTAACGACCCACCAGACCTTGCCGTAGCCACCCGCTTTCCTGGCTGAAGGCGGCGTAGAGCGAGAAACTGTCGGCAAAAGGCGGTTTGCACGACCAACGTTCGCCAGCCCCTTTGTCGAGCACAAGTCCGGCTCGCCAACCCGCACCGGAGGCAGCATTCTGCCGGTAGTCGTAGCGGATGGTGTGATGCAGCGGGTCGCCCAAATAGGCTTTGCTTTGCTCCCGGCGGCTTTGGGTGGCATCGCGGTAGCCCTCGCGGCGATTCAGACACTGGTCGTAGCGAAGCACGAGCGAGTGACGGGAGCCGGGGAGCGAGTCGGCCAGACGTTCCATGAGGCGAGTGTAGGCTTCTTCGGTCAGCGCGTCGACATCCGCCTGTTCCAGGATTTCGTCTTCTGTCTGTGCCAAAACAGGGGCAGACAGCGACAAAAGACTGAAAAAAACATAAAGCGGAAGTCGGTTTTTCGTCATGATTGTCAAAAAGTATGTATCTTCGCGACAGAATCCGTGCGCGAGCGGTCAAGGAAGACGCTCTTCTGACGGTGACCTATACACTATGAAAAGGCTTCTTGCTCTTGTCTGCTTTCTGTTAGGCGTGGTGTCTGCGCTGAGTGCGCAGCATATCCGCTATAAGAATGAGGCGGGACAGGAAGTCTTTCCGGCTCAGATAGACCCCGCTACGGGCGATACGGTGCCGACGATAGTGCTGAAGAACCTGTATTGCTTCAACAAGAAGCGGTTTAGAGGAGCAAGGCACGAACGGGACTATTGGCGCATGGTCAATGATGTGAAAAAGACTCTGCCGGTGGCCAAGGAGGCACGTCGGCTGCTGGTGATTGCCTACGACACCTGCCAAGTGATGAACGACAGGGAGCAGCGCAAGTACTTCAAGTCGCTGGAGAAGAGCCTTTGGGTGCAATACAAACCCCAGTTGAAAAAACTTAACTACCGTCAGGGCAAACTGTTGGTCAGACTGATAGACCGGGAGTGCAACCAGCAGTCGTATCAAATCATCCGGGAGTATTTGGGCAAGACCCGCGCCGTGTTCTGGCAGAGCTTCGGCACGCTGTTCGGGGTGAGCCTGAAGAGCGAATGGGAACCCGATGGCAAGGACAAGGAACTGGAGGATATCTGCATTCAGGTGGAGCGCGGCATGATTTAGCCGACTCCGGGTCTTTGTGCTCAAAAACCCTCGCCCCCGGACTTGACCTGCGGAACCCGACTTAGCTGATTACCTTCAGCATGTCGGTCAGCTTGTTGACTTCGTCAATGTAGCTCTCGATATAGCGATGGTGCTTTTCGGCCCAAATGTCGTCGATAGTGATGAGGATGCCCGACTCCTCGACGTTGCCGAATTCGTCGTTGATGGCCGTGCCGAATGTCTTCATGGTCGGACTCAGCAGCATATAGGCATTGACGAGCGGCGGAATGCTGTAGCCCAATTTGCGACATTCGGTGTTGAGCGTGCGGTAGTCGTCCTTGAATTCGCTGGCGGTAAAGAGATGCTTCATCTTCTCGATGTCCGTTTCGGTCTCCAAGGGGGAATAGGGCCAGACGAGACGGTCGTTGTCGGGGAAGTACTTGTTGAGGAAGTAGAGAATCATGTTGCGGCCCTCCTTTGGGTAGTTGGGGTACATCGTGAACTTGCCGTAGTAGTAGCTGCATCCGGGCAAGGTCACGGCAAGCGCGCCGAGTCCGTCCCAAAGGTTGTCGAGCGTAAACAGCGACTTGGCTCCGGTGCGTGACGACTGATGGTCGACGACGACAAACGACCGGCCCAGTTCGAGCATGTGGGGCAGGTAGTCCCTGATAAACCGGTCAGAGAAGTGAAACATGTGAGAGGTGGCGAGAACTGGCTGCCCGTTATCGTCGAAGACGATGTCCGGGCCGAAGATATAGCGGTAGCCGCCCAATATCTCTTCCGTTTCCGAATCCCATACAATCAGTTGCCAATAGGGCTTTTCCATGGTGTCGAAACGGTCGATGTCGGTCGACAGGCCTGTGCCGCCTCCGGCTTCGCGGAAGGCAAGCTCGCGCAGGCGTCCCACTTCGTTCATCAGCTGTGGACATTGGTGAGCCGTGAAAATATAGATGTCTGTGCCGCCTTTGCGCGAATGGCGCAGAAACCGGGCTTTGGTGCTCAGTTCGGACTTGAGGACCTCTTTGTCGACGGGGGCTACGATAGGTTCCATGATGCCTTAGTTGTTTGTGTTGTGTGTCGTGTGTAGTGCATAGCATTGCTCGCGCAGCCAGGTCGCCCATTCTGCGGGCGTCTTTGACCGGTCGAAGTGCTGCCAGGGGATGGGTTTCCCGATGGTGATGCGGAATGTCTTTCCTTTGGCTGTTTTCATCATCTGGCGCGGCAGAAGGATGAGACCGATGTTGAATTTGATGCCCAACATGCGTCTGAACCACTCCAAGCCATAGAAAAAGAACGAGTTCCGCCCTTCGAAATGCAGCGGTATAATGTCCCGCCGGCTCTCGACAGCCTGTGTGATGACGGATTTCTTCCACTCGATGTCCTGAATGCGCCCACCCATAAAGCGACTGCAGAACCCCGCTGGGAAAGTGAGTATCTGCATGTCCGGGTCGTTGTAGGCGTCTTCGACAGCCTGCATGTCGCTGCGCTTTTGCTTGCCAAGCGTGTTGACGGGAAGGAAGTTGGGTTGCAGACCGACGATGTACATCAGCAAGTCGTTGACGATGACCTTAAACTTCGGGTACTTGTGTCCGAAGATATTGATATAGGAGATGCCGTCGAAAGCCCCCAAGGGATGGTTGGAGACAAAGACGAACCGCCCCTCGTCGGGCAGATTGTCCATGCCCTGGATAATATAGTTGACCTTCAGCTGTGTGCACATGCCCTGGGCAAAGTCCGGACCCTCGGCGTCCTTTAGGGTTGTAATGGTTTCGTTCATCTCCTTTTGGCAGATGAGCCACTCCGCAAAGCGGATAACCCATTTCGGCACTTTGGGGTAGTATTGCGGTACCTTGTTGCGGACCACAGCATCGAGGTCTATGAGTTTTGCTTCGTAAGCCATCTCAATATACTTTATTTCCGTTGACCCATGTCCCCATCACCTTGTGGCTGAATGTCGTTCCCTCAAAGGGACTCCATCCGCATTTCGACAGGACGGCTTGCCGGGTGACTTCCGTATTGCCGTTCGGATTGACCAAGACGAGGTCAGCCCTTTTGCCTACCGCGATTTCTCCACGGTCGGTGAGGCCGAAGCGACGTGCCGGGTGTGTGGACATCAGTTCTACGAGTTTGCCGAGCGAGAGCACACCCTCGTTCATCAGCTCGAGTAGGGTGAGCAGACCGAACTGAATGCTGGGCATTCCGGATGCGGCCCGCAGACACCCGCCTTGCTTGTCGCTAAGCAGATGGGGAGCGTGGTCCGTGCCTATGCTGTAGATGCGCCCGTCGCTCAGGGCCTTGCGCAAGGCGTCGCGGTCTTGCAGGCTCTTGACGGCAGGGTTGCATTTGATGAGCGCCCCCAACGTGCGATAGTCTTCTTGCGAGAAGAACAGATGGGCAGGGGTGACTTCGGCTGTAATATGTTCGGAGGGGAAGAACTGCAACTCGTCGGCTGTCGTGATGTGGCAGACGTGAAGTTGTGCTCCCGTCTCTTGCGCCAAACCGACGGCCAGGCGAGTCGTTTCCATACAAGCTTCGGCACTGCGTACCAAAGGATGCATTTCGATCGGGAGGTCGGTCGGCGGCTCTTGATTAAGGTGTCGGGCTTGTGCTTCCCGTAGATATTTCTCCCGGTTGCGGCGAATGATATCCTCGCTTTCCGAGTGGATGCCGATCACGCGCTGGGTGCCGGCAAACAACTGGCGGAGCTTCTCCAGGTCGTTCATCAGCATGCCGCCTGTCGAAGACCCGAGAAAGACCTTGAAGCCGCAGATTTCGTTGCGGTGCGGCGAGTCGGGTTGCCCATAGTCGCGCAGGGCCTGCCCGATGTTGTCGGAGGTAATGCCGTACCAAAGCCTGTAGTCGACCACGCACTTCTGCCGAAAGAGAGCGTGCTTGGCGGCCAGGGCTTCGGGTGTAGTCGTTGTCGGGATGACGTTCGGCATGTCCATGACCGTCGTCACACCGCCGGCGGCGGCAGCCCGGCTTTCGCTGGCAATATCGGCCTTTTGGGTCAAACCCGGTTCGCGGAAGTGCACATGGCTGTCTATACATCCCGGAAGCAGGAACGGCCCGTCTGTGACAGACTGCTGCCCGGACTGTAGCCGAAGGTCGGCAATCAGTCCGTCATCGCCGATGACAACGGTTCCGAACCGAAGTTCTCCTTCTGTGAATATGCCGATGTCCTCAATCGTTTGCATTGAGCTGAGGGTACTTGCGGGTAAGCGAACTGAGCTTCAGGCGGATGACGCCGAATACCGCCTCACTGAAGATGCCTCCCGACATCTTGGAAGTGCCGAGCACGCGGTTGGTGAATATGATAGGCACTTCAGTGACTTTGGCGCCCATCTTGGTCGCCGTAAACTTCATTTCTATCTGGAAGGCGTAGCCCTTGAAGCGAATCTTGTCCAACTCCATTTTGCTGAGCAGCTGCCGGCTGTAGCAAACGAAACCGGCGGTCGAGTCGTGCACTTTGATGCCCGTCACGAGACGGACATAAACGGAGGCGTAGTAGGACATCAGGACTCGGCTCATGGGCCAATTGACGACATTCACGCCTGTGATGTACCGCGAACCGATGGCGAGGTCTGCTCCGTCTTCATGGCAGGCCTTGTGCAGGCGGAGCAGGTCGTCGGGGTTGTGGCTGAAGTCGGCGTCCATCTCAAACGTGTAGTCGTATCCCTGTTGGAGCGACCACTTGAAGCCCGTGATATAGGCAGTGCCGAGACCTTGCTTTCCGCTTCGTTCGATGAGGTGGAGTTGCGCAAATTCCTTTTGCAGGCCTTTTACAATCTGTGCAGTGCCGTCGGGAGAACCGTCGTCGATGACAAGGATGTCGAACGGGTGGCTCAATCCAAACACGTAGCGGATGATGGCCTCGATGTTTTCCTTTTCGTTGTAGGTGGGTATGATAACCAGGCAACGGTCGGAACTGTTAGCGGGTGTTGTGTCCATAGATAATAGTAGTCAAAGGTGAAACCTTTTCAGAACGCAAAGATAATGATTAATCACGTTATTCGCATATTCTTTGTACTTTTTTTGCTGATTTTTAAAAAAAGTTGTGGACTAATGACCCATTTCCAAAGAATTATCTGTACTTTTGTGGGCTGATTTACAGATTTACACGTTTTGTCTATTCGGTTATGAAATACTTTTTGATATTGTTTTCGGCTTTCGTCTTCGGTGCAGCGCAGGCTGTGACCCTGCAGGAAGCGCGTTCGTATATTACCAATAAAGACTATGCACAAGCCGTACTGGCTTACCGGACTTTGATGCAGCAACAGCCGGCGTTGGCCCGCAATGCCGACTGCAACAAGTTCTTGGGACAGGCGCTCTGTATGACAGGGCAGTATGCGGAGTCTGTGCCGCACCTGGAACTGGCTGCCAAGCAGGGCAAAACGGGCGCCTGGTGGTATTTGGGTATCAGCCGCCAACACCTTTACGACTTCGAGGGCGCCGTCACGGCTTTGGAGAAATACAAGAAACTGTGTGGCAAGACCTCTCCATGGATTCCCCGCACGGACAGCATCATTGCCGAGTGCGAGTTGGGGCTGAAGGGCATCCGACACGTGCAGGATGTGGTGATTCTGGACAGCATGCTCGTCGCCAGGCAGCAGTTCTTTGCCCATTACCGGCTGGGCGCAGAGTCGGGCCGAGTGGTAGCCGTCGAAGGGATTGACAATGCCGACGGCGCCGTCTACGAAAACCAAACGGCCGACCATCGCCTGTATGCCGATGTCGATGCCGACGGTGTGTACCGCCTGTATGAGACGACTCTCTTCAACGGAGAGTGGAGCGAACCAAGCGTGGTGACAAGCATCAGTGCCGGCACGCGCAAGCTCTGTTTCCCCTTCTTGACCAGCGACAGCGAGACCCTGTATTTTGCCTGCGACAGCACGCCGGGCTACGGAGGTCTGGATCTCTACAAGACCCATTACAACTATGAGGCGGAGAGTTACTATACGCCCGAGCGGATGGACATGCCCTTCAATTCGCCCTACGATGACTATCTGATGGCTATCGACGAGACACATCAAGTGGGCTGGTGGGCCACCGACAGGAATGTGCAGGACAAGAGCCTGGTGTGCATCTATCTGTTCCAAATCAGCGAATCGCCCACTTATTTGGAGGACGAAAATCCCAGCCGAGCCCGCATAGACCGTATCGCCGACACCTGGCAAGATGAAAATGGTTACGCAGGCTTCGTGCAGGAGGTCCTCAATGCACCCCAAGAGGTGCAGGTAGTGGAAACCTTGCAGATTCCCATCGCTGATGGCGTGGTCTATACGTCTGTCGACCAATTTAAGTCGGCCCAGGCACGCGAAGCCTACCAGCAGTCGGTCAAGACGGAAGAGAGTCTTGCCAAGTTGCGGGAGGAGCTGGCTCAGCTGCGGGAGGAGTGGCACAAAGCCAACGACCGTCGCCGCAAGCAACTTGCCCCTGTCATCTTGCGCGACGAAAACCAGGAGACTCAGCTGATGGGGCAGTTGGCTGAGACCCAAAAGAAATACAGAAACCTTGAAATAGGGAAGAGAAGATAAGGAAGAACGCTTGCGCCCCGTAGCTTTTCCTCCTTCCTTAATTACCCTTTGCTTTCCACTTCTTTTATCACAAAACACCTTTAGACATGATACCTGAATCTGAACTCATCATCAACGCAGATGGCAGTTGCTTTCACCTCCATCTCCGTCCCGAGCAGTTGGCCCGCAAACTTCTTGTGTGCGGAGACCCGGGCCGTGTGTCGACCATCGCTTCCTTCTTCGACAGTCGGGAGTGTGAAGTTTCGAGCCGGGAGTTCCATACCGTCACCGGCACTTACAAGGGCAAGCGCATAACGGCCCTAAGCCATGGCATCGGACCGGACAATATCGATATTGTGATGACGGAGTTGGACGCTTTGGCCAATGTCGACTTTGCGACGCGTGAAATAAAAAACGAACACACGACACTCGAGATTGTGCGGTTGGGCACATGTGGCGGATTGCAGCCTTACGTGCCTTGCGGAACGAGTATCGTGAGTGAAATATCTGTGGGTTTCGACGGTGTGCTGAATTGGTATGCGGGGCGGGATAGTATTTCGGACCTTGACTTCGAACGCGAACTCACCACATTCGTCGGCTACCCACAGAAGGCTGCGGCTCCCTATGTGGTGCGTGCCGACGAGGAATTGGCGCACCGTATTTGTGGCAGCGATATGGTGATGGGCGTGACTTGTTCGGCCGTAGGTTTCTATGGACCGCAGGGACGTGTGGTGCGATTGCCGCTTGCCTCGCCGCTGCTCAACCAAAGGCTCGAGGCCTTCGAATATCAAGGACACCGCATTACCAATTACGAGATGGAGTCGGCGCCTTTGGCGGGTTTCGCCCGACTGTTGGGCCACAAGGCCGTAACCGTGTGCAGTGTCGTGGCCAATCGCGTGGCGCTGGACAGTACCCCGAACTACAAGACCGCCATTCGCGACTTGATTGTCACTGTGCTGGATAGAATCTAAGAGTTGGATAGAATCTAAGAGCACCCGTCCTTGCGGTTTGCTATGGCTGATTGCTGTAAGTGCCGACCCAATCAGTTGTTGCTGTCAAAATAATAGGTAATCGTGCCTGGGGTGAGGCTGCTGCCTCCGATGGCATTGAAACGTGCTTTAAGGGCTGCTTCGCGAGCCGCATTGCGGATAGATTGGTCGGAGATGGTCGTGCCTTTGCCGATGACGGCCGACTTGACAATGCCGGAAGCATCGACCGTGATGTAGACGACCACCTTGCCACTCATATTGCTGTCGAAGACGGGTCTGGGCAGACTGCCTGCCAGACCGCGTCCGCCTAAATCGAACTCTCCGTAACCGGCACTGCCGGAAGTCGCGCCAGTGCTGCTATTGCCGTTTGGCGAACCTTGCTGACCGGTCGCGGTTCCCGTACCCTTATTGTTGAGCAGTCCGGCTATCTGATTGTTGATGGCTTGACGCTTGGCGGCCTCTTCTGCTGCCCGTCGTGCAGCTTCTTCTTCGGCCTTCCGTTTGGCTTCTGCCTGTTGTCGTTCCAATGCTGCCTGGCGTTCCAGTTCCTGCTGCCGCTTTTGTTCGGCTTCACGAGCCTTGTTTGCCTTCTCCTGCTCTGCTGCAATGGCGGGGGCTTCTGCATCTGTTTGTGCGAGCAAGGGCTCGGAGGTCTGCTGCGGTTCAGGCGCAGGTGGGGCGGCCGGTTCGGGAGGCACTGTCGGCGCAGACTCCGATGCTTGTGGCGTCGGCTCGGGTTGCGGCTGGACATCGTCAGTCACTTGCGACTCCTGTCCGCTGCCTTCTGCATCGATGCCGACCATCACCAGCACGCCGCTGCCCTCCATCGAGGTGTCTTGCCCGAAGTAGGTGAACCAGAATATCAAGCCTACCAGGACATGCCCCAGGACGGTGACCGTGATGCCAATCGCTTTGCTCTGTCTGTCTTGATCCATAGCTTACTTGATTGGACGGGTAGCAAGTACCATCTTAAACTTGTTTTCCACGCTGATGTTCAGCACTTCCACCACCTTGGCATAAGGGATTGACTCGTCGGCATAGAGGGTGACGTACATCTCCTCATGCTGATCTCGCACCGACTGTAGCCAGGGTTCTATTTGGTAAAAGTCAACGGGGGTAGGGGCTTCGTTGCCGAATGCCACATAGTACTTTAGGTCCTGGTCGATGGTGACGCGTGCTTGCGGTGCAGCTTCAGTCTGCTGTTTGCTCTGCGGCAGCAGCACCTTGATTGCATTGGGGAATACTATGGTGGAGGTCACCATAAAGAATATCAGCAACAGAAAGATGACATCCGTCATGGACGACATGCTGAAGGTGGCCTGTACTTTGTTTCTTCTTTTCAGTGCCATAGTGTGAGTGTGCGGTTTATTTTGAGACCAAATCAAGGAATTCCATTGTCTTGGCTTCCATTTCGTTGACCACCTTGTCGACCTCGGCGAGCAGGTAGTTGTAGGCAAACATCGCAATGATGCCCACAATCAGTCCTGCCACGGTGGTGGTGAGGGCTTGGTAGATGCCGGCAGAGAGCAAGGTGATGTCGGCCGAAGAACCGGCCTGCGACATATCGTAGAAAGCCTGAATCATACCCGTCACCGTGCCGAGGAAGCCAATCATCGGAGCGCCGCCGGATATGGTGGCCATCATCGAGAAGCCTTTCTCAAGCTTGGCGACTTGCAGGTTACCGACATTCTCCATAGCGGACTGTATGTCGGCAGCTGGGCGGTCCATGCGCAGGATGCCTTTTTCAATCATTGCTGCATACGGGGCCTCAGTCTGGCGGCAAATGCGGATGGCAGCATCCTTCTTGCCGTCGGCGAGATACTCGCGAATGCGATCCATAAAGAAAGGAACATCCTTGCGGACCTTGCGGATGACGAACAGGCGTTCGACAAATATATATACGGCCAAAAGCGACAGAAGCAGTAGCGGAATCATAAGCCATCCGCCTTTGATGGCCATGTCCATAAGACTCAAGCCGTTGTCGGCTGTCGTTTCGGCAATGGCTTCTGAAACCTGTGCCGCGCTGTCTGCTCCACCGGGCATCACTAACTGTAAAAAGAATAACGCTGTCATTTTTTGTATTTTTTGAGTTTATAATTTGCTACTTTGAGAAAATATATGCATCTTTGCTGCCTAAAACCATAGCTCCTATATGATGAAGATAGCATTGTTCGGTTCGGCAAAACCAGAAGCCTGCGGCCAAGTGAAAAGTATCCTGAATACCATAACCGGAGTCGAATATATCGACGAGGGGCAGCCAATGGATGGTGTCGATATGGCCTTCAGTATCGGCGGCGACGGCACGTTCCTGCGTACGGCAGCCAAGGTGGGCGTGTTGGGCATCCCTATCTTGGGCATCAATGCCGGCCGTCTGGGTTTCCTGGCCGATGTGCCTTTGGACGAAGCTGCCGCGATTCTGCCGGAGATGCTGACTCGGGGCAGCTATCGGATAGAGAACCGAGCCCTTTTGGGACTGACCATACCTGATTCGCGACTGCCTTATCAGTCATTCGCCCTCAACGAGGTTGCTGTACTCAAGCGAGCCGGGTCCTCTATGATTTCCGTCACCGTCTATATCGATGGAGAATTGCTCAACACCTATGACGCTGATGGCTTGGCCATTGCCACTCCTACCGGTTCGACGGCTTATGCCATGAGTGCCGGCGGACCTATCCTCGAACCTCGTTCCAATTGCTTTGTCATCGTTCCCATCGCCCCCCATTCGTTGACGACCCGTCCTTTGGTCATCCGTGACGGCGGCTGTATCGAAGTTCATGTCAAAAGCCGCAATAACCTCTATCTGGCCGCTGTCGATGGCCTACAAGTTCCTTTGACCACCGAATCCATCTTGCGTCTGACACGTGCAGAACAAGAGGTCGGTGTGGTGCGTCGCAAAGACCATACTTTCTTCGACACGCTACGCCAGAAACTGATGTGGGGCGCCGATTCGCGCATTTAACCTTCGCCTTTTGGCTAACCTTCGGATTCTTTTGACTAACCCTCTGTTTCTTTTGGCTAACCCTCTGTTTCTTTCGTCGGCTCTAACTTGCCAATGTCGCCCAAAGTCTTTATCCCATACACGCCCTCAAATCGGGAGCGGACTTTCGGCATTGCGGACTTTCTGACGCTGAGGGTCAGCACGCAACTGTCGGCCTGGAAATCTTGCGCCAGGACGGTAGCGCCCTCTTCTTTTACGATACGCATCGCCTCGCCCATCAGGGGGTAATCGTATTGTACAGAAAGTCGGTCTTCGACAATCTTTTCCACTATCTCAGCCTCACAGAGGGCCAGGTTGGCGGCAGTTCGGTAAGCCTCGATGAGGCCGCTTGTGCCCAGTTTGATACCTCCGAAATAGCGGACCACAACCACACAGATATCGGTTAGACCGAAACTGTTGATTTGTCCGAGGATGGGCTTCCCGGCTGTTCCCGAAGGTTCGCCGTCGTCGTTGCTGCGGAACGTGTCGCGTCCGGCTCCAATCATATAGGCCCAACAGCAGTGACGTGCGTCAAAGTACTCTTTCCTATACCTGGATACAATCTCCTTGGCCTCCTCAATGGTATGGCATGGTTCGGCGAAAGCCAAAAAACGGCTCATCTTCTCCTTGTATAGACCTTTGGAGGGATTGTCGAGGGTGAGATATGTATCTTCTGGCGTCATGGGCGGGCTTTTGGTTTCCTCTTTGGCTCTGTGTCCGGTCTTTTGGGCAAGTCCTCTCTTACTCTACAATCTCGCCTTGTATGGAGCCGATGCGCTTGAGCTGGATGATGACGCTCAGCGGTCGGTGGTCGGCCGATTGTGCCAACCAGACATCCAACGGGGTGCTGTCGCTGTCCTTGCTGGCAAAAGTGAGACCGATATGGTGGGCAGGATATTGCTTGCCGTTGCGGAGTTGACAGGTGGTCTTGCCTTGGTAGGTCAAAGTCATCCATTGTCCGCGTATGCCTGAGAAGATATAGTATCGGACGGTTTGTCCGTAGCGCATGTTGTCGAAGTCCAGACTCCTGATTTTGTAGAAGATGGAGAGCATGTCGTATCCGATGGTATTGATGCCTAACGACTTGCGGGAGTTGCCTTTCTTGCTGCGCCACCGGTAGATTTCGGTGTGGGTGCTGTCCACATCAGCCTCTTGGACTTTGTTGATGGTGGAGGCAGTCATCACCTTCCCGTTGCAAAACGTCTTGTAGTAGTTGCGTTCGATGGCGTGATAAGAGCCTTCGTGCGTCTTTTTGCAGTACTCCAACGGAATCATGTTGGGGGTATAGTAACACTCGAGGGTGTCTCGCACCTTCATGATGGTTTCGACGATGCTATGCGAGCGGCCTGCCAGCACACCGCACTTGCGGTCTGTGCCTTGCTGGGTCTTTTCGTCCCAAAGCGTGAGGACTCCGGAGCCGGCTTTCTTCCAGATGATACCCCAATGCCAATAGGCATCGTAGTGGAGTTCTTCGACTTTGGTGCTCGACTTGGCTTTGCTGGCTGCCATGACTGGCAGAATGTTGCCGGCCACGATGACGGCAGTCAGGATTGCGAGTAGTTTTTTCATTCTTAATATTTTCCCTTTAGACGGGGGTGATAGTTTGCGGTTTAAAACTTGGAAGGTATGCGAGTCGGCAGACGAAGTTGCCCGAACCTGATGGATTTCGGTCAAATCTTGCCGAGTTTGCGGAGGTACTCTTCGTTTTTGCTCACTTTTTCCTTCTTTTCCTTAGGCTTGTTGATCTTGACCTCTTCCGGTTTTTGCTTTGTCAGTTCGGTGGCGGTTACGTCCCAGGTTTGGGTGTAGTTCCAAGTGGCGCGGATTTCCAGTTTGATGTTGAGGTAGTAGACCTGCTCGGGCTGTTGGTGTAGCTGGAGGTTGCCGGCATCGAACTTTCCGTTCCGGTTTGAGTCTACCACTAGTCGTGCAAAGTAACTGCCTGTCGGCACATGTACGAACTTGGCCTGTCCGTTCTTCACCTTGGCTTGCTGTATGGGTTGGTCTTTAGTACTGAGCAACTGCACAAAGGCTTCGTCCGTCACACCCTGTATGTAGAAGAGAATATGGCCGTAGTCGTCGATGCTCCGCTCTTTGAATTCGATGGAGGTGCTATTGAGCGGTTGCCCATAGATGTCTTTCATTGCGGCAGAGTCGGCCGTCAGCCGATAGGCAGTAGCTGGATTGAAGTGCGGGTCGGCGAGCAATGTGAAGCGCCGGGGGTGAATGGAGTCGGGAACCCATTGCAGCGGCATGTCAATCCAAAGGCTGTCTTGTTGCCGCTGCAGGTGCAGTTTGCGGATGTCGCACTCAGCCAGTGGAGCCGAGACCTCGAAGCGGGGCTTCTTGCCTATGTCAAGTGTCTGACCATAGACCTGTTTGAGTTCCATATAGGTAATAATAACCTTAGGGACAGAATCTTCGTCAGCCTTGTCGTTTTTCCGCCGACGCCTTCCCTTCCCTTTCTTGGGTTCGTCCTGTTTGGTCTTGGCTTGCGTGCGCACGACGGGCTTTAGCAGCGATATGGTGTCCGTGTTGGGCACATCCAGGCCCGCCGTGTCCGTATGTAGATAAGTCATCTCCAGCAGGAGAGTGTCTGCACAATATAGCAGGCTGTCTTTTATCCAATAGCTTAGTGTGTCGAGAGTCGCGTTCGGTTCGCAAATCAAGACGCTGTCGCCCTCCACTCTCGAGCTGTCAGGAGTGAGGAATGTCAATTTGGGCAGGGAGTCCATCCCGGTGGCGAAGCGCACGTTGATGTGGATGGAGTCCGGACGGCTGCAGTCCTCCAGATAGCGGTTCTTCTTGCCCTCGTTGAAGCTCAGCAACACAAGACCGGTAGGTTTGTAGTCAATGTAGCCGGAGTATCGGATGGTGTCGATGGCACGTCCGGTCGTTCCGAGCACCGACGAGTCCGAGACGGTTGCAATCTGACTGTCTGCCCAAACGGTGTCAGCCTTCTGACGGTTCTCCATGCTTGGCACAATCAGCGTATCAACGAAGGCGATGTTCTCGGAGGTCAAGTCGTACTTGTAATTGCCGTTACCGTCTGTAAGGGCAAACAATTTGTAAGCGCCTGGCGCACATCCCAGTATCTTGAATGCGCCATAGGCATCCGTCTTGCCGGCCCGCTCGAACGGGTAGCGCATAAACAGGCTGTCGCCTAGACTTTCGGCCGTAACGCTATCCTTGACGCAGGCACTTCCGTCCGGCTCGAACAGCCGATAGATGCCCACATAAGCACCGGTGACAGGTTCGAGGTCCTCGGCATTGAGCAGAAACCCGGCTATCTGCATCGAGTCGATGTGGTCGCCGGTAGAGAAGAGCAGGGAGAGTCCCTCCATAGGGTTGCCTTCGTTGTTGTCCTGCACGGCATCGGCCAGATCGATGGAGTAGGTGGTGTTGGGGCGAAGGGAGTCTTGCAGTTCGATGGTGACGTTTTTGGCATTGCTTTGGACTACAGCCGACTTCTCTTGTGGAGGAGAGACGGTCAACTTTTCCATTACATTGTTCAACTTGACGTTTTCGTTGAAGTGCAACGAAATCTTCTGTTTCGAGACATTTGTCCCACCATCCTTCGGGTCGGAAGAACGGAGCACAGGGGGGTCTTCGTCATAGAGCCCACCACCGGGAGACCCGATACTGGCACAGCCGGATAGGGTTGCCCAGAGAAGGGCGGACAAGCATACGATGAGGGCTGGTTTGTCCCTCTTGTCAGTGGATAACATGGCACAAAGGTAAGCAAATTTTGTCAAATGCTGTAGAAAATGGCGTTGAAAAGTGTTTTTTTAAGAGAAATTATGTTCATAATTGAAAAATTTACTATCTTTGCCGCTTGAATGTGCAGCCCTAATGCACGTCAAAACCAGCAATTAAATCAATAATTATAAAATCAACAACACAAAATGCAAAACAAAGGATTTGTTTCCGTGTTCGCAGTGCTTCTGGCTCTTGTTTGTTGCTATCAGATTTCGTTCTCCTTCGCAGTAAGGAGTGTCGAGAATGAGGCAAAAGAATTGGCAGCAGCATCGAACAACGAGAATTCGGAGCGGTATTACCTTGACTCCATTACTGAGAATTGGACATGGTTTGGCAACACCTACAAGCAGGCTCAGGAAAAGCAGATAGGTCTTGGCCTGGACCTCAAGGGCGGTATGAATGTCATCCTTGAGATTTCGGTTTCCGACGTATTGAAGTCGTTGGCTGCCGAAAATGCCGATGACCCCACTTTTGTCGAGGCTATTGCCAAGACGCATAGCGATCAGGCTACCAGTGGTGACGACTTCCTCGACGCCTTCGCCGCCAACTTCCGTGCCATCAACCCCAATGCCCGTTTGGCCAAGGTGTTCAGCACATATCAGTTGAGGGACAAAATCAAGAAGGATACTCCTGACTCGGAGGTCATCGCCGTCATCAAGAAAGAGATGGATTCGGCTTTGGGCAACTCCTTCAATGTGCTCCGCAACCGTATCGACCGTTTTGGCGTGGTTGCCCCCAACATCCAGCAGTTGGAGCGTGCCGGCCGTATTTTGGTCGAGCTTCCTGGTGTCAAGGAGCCACAGCGTGTCCGCAAGTTGCTTCAGGGTTCAGCCAACCTCGAGTTTTGGGAGACTTATCAGGCCGATGAGGTTTATACCTACCTGACAGAAGCCAACGCCCGTCTCGCCGAAGAGGCAGAGAAAGCCACAGCTACTGCTCAAGACGGTGCAGCCGCCAACCAGGACGTTACGACTACGGCTCCTGTCGATTCTGCAGCTGACGCTTTGAACTCTGCTCTGGCCGCTGCTTCCGAGACCGATTCGACCAAGGTTAACAACGGCCCGCTGTTCAGCAAATTGCAGCCTTATGCCGGATTTGGCGGTGTAGGTTTTGCCCTTGCTACCGATACGGCTGCCGTTACTGAGATGCTCAAGGCACAGGAGTCCCGCTTCCCCCGCCGTTTGGCTTGGGCCTGGGACGTCAAGGGCTTTGACCCGACGGGAGGCAAGAAGGAGAACTGCTTTGTTCTCTATGCTCTGAAGGGCAAAGGCAACGACAACACCGTACCGAGTCTTTCCAATACGACCATCGGCGGCGACATCATCATCGACGCCAACCACGAGTACAACCAGTTTAATGGCGGTTATGAGGTCAACATGACGATGACCCCGGAGGCTGCTACCGAGTGGTCAAAGATTACGGGCTCCAATATCGGCAAGTCTGTAGCCGTAGTGCTCGACGGTATGGTCTATAGCGCACCGCGTGTAAATTCCCAGATTGACGGAGGACGTTCCAATATCACCGGCAACTTCTCGCTCGAGGAGGCCACTGACCTTGCCAACATCCTCAACTCCGGTAAGATTGCCGCAGCAGTCAATATTGTAAGTGAGGATGTCGTAGGACCTTCACTGGGTCAGGAAGCCATCAACGAAAGTATCGTTTCCTTCATCGTGGCTCTTGTGCTCCTCTTCGCTTACATGATTTGCTTCTATGGCTTCAAGGCCGGATTGGTTGCCGATGTCTGCTTGCTCTTCAATGCCTTCTTCACGGTCGGCATTCTGTCATCGTTCCAGGCTGTGCTGACCCTTTCGGGCATCGCAGGTTTGGTACTTTCTTTGGGTATTGCGGTCGATGCCAATGTGCTTATCTACGAACGTGCCAAGGAAGAGCTGGCATCGGGCAAGGCCTTTGTGGCTGCTATCGGTGCTGCCTATAGCAATGCTTTCTCAGCCATCTTCGACTCCAACTTGACCTCATTGATTACAGGTATCATCCTCTATGAGTTCGGTACAGGTCCAATTCAGGGCTTTGCCTTCACCTTCATGTGGGGTATCATTACTTCGTTCATCACGGCTGTCTTCATGAGCCGTATCTTCATCGAGAGTACGGCCAAGACATGGTTCAAGGGCGCTACCTACACAGGTGTCGCTTCCAAGCTCATGAACTTCCGTCGCTATGATTTCGTCAAGGCAGGCCGCAAGAGCCGTGTTGTCTACGGTATCATCTGCGCAGTTTGCGTCATCCTGATGATATTCCCGGGTATGGAGAAGGGTATTGACTTCACCGGCGGTCGTAACTTTGTGGTTTCATTCAACGATGTGCCGTCTGTTTCGGTTGAGAAACTCCAGTCTGCACTTGAGAATAATGCCAACCTGAAGGGATTTGCCGTCAAGGTCATCACTATCACCAACGAGAACCAGGTTCGTGTCTCGACCAACTTCGGTCTCAATGCCGCCAACGACGACGAGGCTACCCTGACAGTCAAGAACGCCATCTACGAGGCCGGCAAGTCGCTCGGTTATGTGACTTCGGTCGACAGCTTTGAGGCCTTCAACAACGAGACCTTCATCCCGTCATCACAGAAGGTAGGTCCGTCGGTCGCTGAGGACATCACACGTGGTGCCGTTATCGCCATTGTCCTCGCCCTCATCGCCATTGCGCTCTACATCTTCTTCCGATTCCGCAACTGGGCGTTCTCTATTGGCGCCTTGATTGGTTTGGTGGCCAACGTACTCGTCATCATCGGTATCTACTCCAGCTTCTGGACCTTCATTCCGTTCTCTATGGAGATTGACCAGGCATTCATCGCTGCCATCCTGACCGTCATCGGTTATTCTATCAACGATATCGTGGTTGTGTTTGATCGTATCCGCGAGGTGCGCGGTCTGTATCCGACCCGTCCGTTGAACGAAACTGTCAACGACGCCCTCAATGCTACGATGACCCGTACCTTGAACACGTCTATCTCGACCTTCCTGGTACTGATTGTCATCTTCGTGCTCGGCGGTGCTTCTATCCGCAGCTTCATCTTCGCAATGTTGCTCGGTGTCGTTGCTGACCCGTTGACGACCATCTTCCTGGCCGTTCCGACAGCCTATGCTTTGATTGGCAAAAAGGAGAAGAAGGCATAACTAAGGGATTCTGCCCGTATGGGTCGATAACATAAAGCGTGGAGGGCAGCCCGATATAAGGACTGTCCTCCACTATTTTAACGGCATCAGAAAAGATATGACAGTCCGCTTTACTAAAATGCATGGTTGTGGCAACGACTATGTCTACATCAATGGCTTTGAGCAACACATTGCCGAACCGGAGCGTTTGGCCCGGTATGTGAGCGACAGGCATTTCGGCATCGGGTCGGATGGCCTTGTGCTGATTCTGCCGTCCCAGACTTGCGACTTCCGTATGCGCATGTTTAATGCCGACGGTTCGGAGGCGCAGATGTGTGGCAATGCCTCACGTTGTGTGGCCAAATATTGCTATGACCGGCACCTGACTTCCAGGAAAGAATTTACACTCGAGACTTTGGCTGGGGTCAAGACCTTGCACGTCTATACGTACGAAGACTTGGGTCAGGCCGTCAAGGGTACGGCTGCTGCAGACCGCGTTGCCAAGGTGACGGTCAATATGGGTCAACCTATCTTGAGGTCTGCCGACATTCCCGTCAGATGTTCCAATCCGGACCATTGCGTCGATGAGCCTATCGAAGTTCTGGGCAAAGAGCTGCGTATGACTTGTGTCTCGATGGGCAATCCACATGCCGTCTATTTCGTAGACGATGTCGAGTCGTTGGATTTGGAGACGATCGGGCCTGCATTTGAACATCATCTGGCCTTCCCCGAGCGGGTCAACTCGGAGTTTGTGCACATTATAAATAGTACGCACGCGCGCATGAGGGTTTGGGAGCGGGGTTCTGGCGAGACTTGGGCTTGCGGCACCGGTTCGTGTGCCACTTTGGTGGCTTGTGTGCTCAACGACAAGACCAAACGCAAGATTACGCTCGACTTGAATGGCGGAAGCCTTGAACTCGAATGGGACGAGGCGACCAACTGCGTCTTTATGACCGGTCCGGCTACGGAAGTCTTCACCGGAGTTATGGAATGGGAGTAGTGCCTCTTCGGGCAATTTGTTCCTACCCCGTCCTCGTGTCGTGCTTCATAAGAAAAGCGTAGAAGACAGAGCGGAATCTTCCGGTGTAGCAAGAAAAAACGTAGCTTTCTACAACAAGAAACAGTGAGTTATAACCAAAGAAATTGTGTTTTTAAAGGTATTTCAATTATGGCTTATGTCAATACAAATTTCACTAAGGTGAGCGAGTCTTACCTTTTTGTCGAGGTCGCACGTCGCATCAAAGACTATCAGGCAAAGCACCCTGACGCCAAGATTATCCGTATGGGGATAGGCGATGTGACCCGCCCTATTGTACCGGCTGTCATTGAGGCGCTGCATAAGGCTGTCGACGAGATGGGAACGGCCGAAGGATTCCGTGGCTATGGTCCGGAGCAGGGTTATGCGTTTCTGCGTGACAAAATCAGGGACTTTGATTTCAAGTCACGGGGTGTAGATATCGACTCGGACGAAATCTTCGTGAGCGATGGCGCCAAGAGCGACTGCGGAAACATCGGAGACATCCTCGGCACGCAGAATGTCATTGCGGTCACAGACCCAGTCTATCCCGTCTATGTTGATACCAATGTTATGGCCGGACGTGCCGGCGACTTTGACGGCATCCGTTATGACCGCATCTACTATATGCCCGTTACCAGCGACAATCATTTCGTGCCGTCCCTTCCCACACGTCACGTCGATGTCATCTATTTGTGCTTCCCCAACAACCCGACGGGAACTACCCTTACCGCAGCGCAACTTAAGGTGTGGGTCGACTATGCACTCAGGGAGAAGGCTATCATTCTCTTCGATGCTGCCTACGAAGCCTTTATCGTCGACAGCAATGTGCCGCACAGCATTTATGAGATAGAGGGGGCACGGCAGTGTGCCATCGAGTTCCGCTCGTTCTCAAAGACTGCCGGCTTTACGGGCCTTCGTTGCGGATATACGGTCGTACCCAAAGATCTTGTAGCCTATACCGAAGACGGCAAGCCCGTTCATCTCAACGGATTGTGGAACCGTCGTCAGAGTACTAAGTTCAATGGCACGGCCTACATCGTCCAACGGGCAGCCGAGGCCGTCTATAGCCCAGAGGGACGTCAGCAGATTATGGACAACATCGCCTACTATAGGGAGAACGCCCGACTGATGCGCGAAACCTTTGAGGCCATCGGCATTCCGGCTTTCGGAGGGGTCAACTCCCCTTATGTGTGGATCAAGACGCCGTTGGACAGTTGGGAGTTCTTTGACCGTTTGTTGGACGAATGCCACGTTGTGGGCACCCCAGGAGTAGGCTTTGGCCCGAGCGGACAGAACTACTTCCGGCTGACGGCTTTTGCCACGCACGAGGCCACGCACGAGGCGATGACTCGCATCCGCAATTGGAAGATGTAAGAAGCCCTATGGCTTAAGGCCGGAGGTTTCCCAGTCTGCGCAAATATCTTCTATTGCCATCGCAGATGTCACTAATGCGCATTGCCGATATCTGTTCTGACCATTGCAGGCAACTGCTTTTTTGAGGCAAGTAAGACAAGTTCTTCCTTCTGCCGGCTTGATGCATTTCATTTTGACGGTGCACTTCATTTTGACGGAAAAAGGACGGAAAAGCACCGGTCCAAAGAGGTCGATAACCTCCTGGGACCGGTGCTTATATTTATCGTATTGTGCTTTGTACCGCCTTTGTGTGGCGAGGTTTTTGCGGACCAGATTATTGGCACTCAGATTCAAGAATCCGCTTGATAACCGTCTCGGCAGAGATTTCGCGGTTGGCTGCTTCGGGGATTACCAGACTGCGGGGGCCTTCGATGACGTCGTCGGTGACAATCATATTGCGGCGTACAGGCAGACAGTGCATGAAGTGGGCATCGTTGGTGACGGCCATCTGCCGGCTTCCGATAGTCCAACTGTGCCAGTCTTCGGCAAACTGTCCTGGAAAGTCCTTCTCCAGGTTCTTGCCATAGTACTCGTCTTGGAAGGCGCTCCAGTTCTTACCATACACGAAGTCTGCGCCCTCAAAAGCTTTCATCTGGTCATATTCGATTGTAGCCCCAGCCGTGAAGCGTGGGTCGAGTTCGTAGCCGTGGGGATGGGTGATGACAACCTCATAGCCGGCAGCTACGGCAAACTGTGCAAATGAGTTGGGCACAGCCTGCGGCAGACGTCCGGGATGTGGAGCCCAACTCATCACTACTTTGGGACGGCGGTTTTCCTTATGCTCCTCGATAGTGATAATATCGGCAAAGGCTTGTAGCGGGTGTCCTGTTGCACATTCCATCGAGAAGACAGGTTTGCCCGAATGCTGGATAAACTGAGAGAGAATCTTCTCTTCGTAATCGTCCTTCTTCGATTCGAATCGGGCAAAGCTGCGCACGCCGATGATGTCGGCATAGCATCCCATCACAGGGATGGCCTCGAGCAGATGTTCGGCCTTGTCGCCGTCCATTACCACACCGCGTTCTGTCTCCAGTTTCCAGGCGCCGGCATTGACATCGAGCACGATGGTGTTCATCCCCAGGTTTTGGGCCGCCTTCTGTGTAGAGAGGCGGGTGCGGAGCGAGTTGTTGAAGAAAATCAGCAGCGCGGTCTTGTTCTTGCCCAGATGCTGATAGTCGTATCTGTGCTTTTTAATCTCCAAGGCTTCAGAAAGAGCGGCCTGAAAGTCTCCCAGGTCGCTCACATTGGTGTAATATCTCATCTTGTAGAAAGATTATTCAGCATACTTTTTGACAATCACCGAAGCATTGTGGCCACCGAATCCGAAAGTGTTGGAAAGAGCAGCGCGCACGGTGCGCTTCTGTGCTTTGTTGAAGGTGAAGTTGAGGTTATAGTCTATTTCCTCGTCCTTGTCCTCTTCGTTGTGGTTGATGGTCGGGGGAACGATGTCGCTCATGATAGACTTTACGCAGACGAGAGCCTCCACAGCTCCTGCAGCACCCAACAAGTGACCTGTCATTGACTTGGTCGACGAGATGTTGAGCTTGTAGGCCCAATCGCCGAAGACCTCCTTGATGGCCTTAGCCTCAGAGAGGTCGCCCACCGTTGTCGAGGTGCCGTGTACGTTGATGTAGTCGATGTCTTCGGGCTGCATGCCTGCGTCCTCAAGTGCGGCTTTCATCACCAAGATGGCGCCGAGACCCTCCGGATGGGTGGCTGTCAAGTGATAAGCGTCGGCCGACATGCCTCCGCCGGCTATTTCTGCATATATCTTGGCGCCTCTGGCCTTGGCATGTTCCAACTCTTCGAGGATAAGACAACCAGAGCCTTCGCCCATCACGAAGCCGTCGCGGCTTGCCGAGAACGGACGGCTGGCGTGTTCGGGATCATCGTTGCGGGTGGAGAGGGCCTTCATTGCGTTGAATCCTCCGATGCCGGCCTCGCAGATGGCTGCTTCGGCACCTCCGGCTACGATGATGTTGGCTTTGCCCAAGCGCAGCAGGTTGAAGGCATCGATCATGCCGTGGGTCGACGATGCGCAGGCACTCACTGTCCCGTAGTTCGGACCATGGAAACCGTAGTGGATGCTAATCTGTCCGGCTGCGATGTCGGCTATCATCTTAGGAATAAAGAAGGGATTGAATCTCGGACCAGCCTCAGGATTGTAATCCATACACTCCTCCTGGAAGGTCTTGATGCCGCCGATGCCGGCGCTGTAGATGACTCCTATGCGGTTTTTGTCTTCCTTGTCAAGGTCGATGCCACAGTCGCTGATAGCTTCGGTGACAGCACCGATGGCCAGTTGGCAGTAGCGGTCCACTTTCCTGACCTCTTTTTTGTCAAAGTAGAGGTTCGGGTCAAACCCTTTCACCTCGCAGGCAAACTGGGTCTTGAACTTGGAAGCATCGAACAGGGTGATGGGGCCGCAACCGCTTTTGCCTTCGATAAGGCCTTTCCAGGTCTCTTCAACATTGAGACCCAGCGGGGTGATGGCACCAAGGCCTGTCACAACTACTCGCTTTAATTCCATAACTTGATTATTTCGATTCTAATGTCAGAAGTCTAAAAAATATCAAATATCAAATAGCAGAAGAGTGATTTCTGGTATTTGATATTTGATATCTTGATAATAAAAGAATTATCCCTTGTTCTTTTCGATGTAGGCAACAGCATCGCCGACAGTGGCAATCTTTTCTGCCTGATCGTCCGGGATGGTGATTCCGAACTCCTTCTCGAACTCCATGATGAGCTCTACGGTGTCCAAAGAATCAGCACCAAGGTCGTTGGTAAAAGAAGCGTCGAGTGTAACCTCTGACTCTTCAACGCCCAACTTCTCAACGATAATCTCTTTTACTTTAGATTCGATTTCAGACATAATCTTAAGTTGTTAAAAGGGTTAATATTGATATTTTTTAGTTTCAAATGGAATTCAATTTGGCTGGTTGTGAAATTTTTCTCTTCCAAATCCTTACGCGTCTCGAATATTATTTGTATCTTCGCGGCGCAAAATCCCGGTGCAAAGGAACGAAAAAAAAACAACTGTACGAAATAAATTCGCTTTAATTTGCCCGAATTTGCACAATTTTTGAGAAAACGTGCCAAAAATGTAAGGTAAAAATGAGAAATGTTGCCATTTTTGCGTCCGGTTCCGGGTCAAACGCGGAGAATATCGCCCATTATTTTAATGGAAGTCAAGAAGTCAAGGTCGCCCTTGTTGTTTGCAACAAGCCCGATGCTTATGTGCTCGAGCGAGCCAAACGGTTGGGCATTCCGTCGGTTGTAGTCACTGGCCAGCAGATGAAGGATAGTGCTTATGTGCTGGACCTGCTTCGCCGTCAGTACAGCATCGACTTTATCGTCCTGGCAGGCTATTTGTTGCTCGTTCCCAAGTATCTGGTCGATGCCTATCCTCGGGCCATCGTCAACATCCATCCTGCCCTAATCCCGCTGCATTGCGGCAAGGGCATGTACGGAGACCGTGTCCATGAGGACGTCATCCGCTGCGGCGACAAGCAGTCAGGCATCACCATCCACTATGTCAATGAGTTTTTCGACAACGGCGACATCATCTTCCAGGCTACATGCCCCGTCGAGTCCGGCGACGATGCGCACGCTGTAGCCGCCAAAGTGCATCAGTTGGAGTATGCGCACTTTCCACACGTCATCGCCGAAACAATCTCCAAGATGAAATAAAAGATGCCCGAAAGGGAAGCATTTATGCAAGAAAGTGGGAAAATATACAGAATTTGCAATAGTTTGAGCCTTTTCTTGAATTTTCTTGCATAAATGTTTGTTGCTTCTTCAAAAAATGTATACCTTTGCGACCGTTTTCAACAATATTTGGAATGAAAGAGAAGAATGATCGAATCCAGGCAATCCGCGAGGTTATCCAGACGCGTGATGTCAGCAACCAGCAGGAACTGCTTGAGATTTTGCAGCAGAGAGGCTACAAGTTGACGCAAGCTACGTTGAGCCGTGACTTGAAGACCTTGCGTATTGTGAAGATGAGTTTGAGCGAAGGCGGCTATCTCTATGTAATGCCGGATGTGGCAGCTTCCATGGAGAGCAACCTCACCCATCATTTCGTTTCGCCCCACAACATCAAGGGGGTACAGAGCGTAGAGTGCAGCACCGTGTTGGTCGTAGTGCGCACCAAACCGGGATATGCCAGTGCTTTGGCCTCGGACATCGACCAGATGATGGCGCCCGAGATTATGGGCACTGTGGCCGGCGATGATACCATCCTGGTTATTCCGCGTGGCGGGTACAACACCAATCAGGTGGCCGAGGCTTTGGTCAAGATTCTGCCCCGGCAGAAGTGACCGGTCACCCGGCAGAAGTGTGGCCGGGAGAGCTGAACGCCGCATCAGTACACAAGGCCGTGCGGTAGAGAGAAGCAACAGTCGTCCGGCAGTCGGCACGCAGTAGGGACAATGACAGTCCTGATGCAGAAAATCGTAAGCCAAGCCGGAGTATTAAAAAATAAGAGAACAAATTATATCTTAGAGGAAATGAACAATCCGTCTGAAGACCAGCAGAAAGAAGTTCCGCAGATCAGAATCTACATTGCAGGTAAGCAGCACATCCATTACGTACAGGAGATTTTGGACGTAATCGAAGAATCAAGCAAGGCACGTGGCACGGGTATCGCCCGCCGTACTCCGGAGTATGTGTCGCAGAAGATGCTCGAGGGCAAGGCCATCATCGCCTTGTGCGGCGACGACTTCGCCGGTTTCTGTTACATAGAGAGTTGGAGCAACAAGACATACGTAGTCAACTCCGGTTTGATAGTCAAGCCCAAATACAGGGGCTTCGGTTTGGCCAAGCGCATCAAGCATTTCTCGTTTGTCTATAGCCGCAAGCTCTTCCCGCACGCCAAGCTGTTCGGCATCACATCGGGAGCTGCGGTGCTCAAGATCAACAACGAACTTGGCTACCGTCCCGTCACCTTCGAGCAGTTGACCGACGACCCGGCTTTCTGGCGTGGCTGTCAGACTTGTGTCAACTACGACGTGCTGACCCGCACCGATTTCAAGCGCTGCATCTGTACGGCTATGCTCTACGACCCCGAAGAGCATCCCGACGAGGTGCTTGAGGATTTGGACAAAATATGATAATATAATCTACAAAATAAGGAATTGAGTATGGCAAAGAAAAAAGTGGTTGTCGCCTTCTCCGGCGGTCTTGACACCAGCTACAATGTGATGTATCTGACCCGTGAGATGGGTTACGAAGTGTATGCGGCTTGCGCCAATACGGGCGGCTTCAGTGCCGCTCAGCTGAAGGCCAACGAAGAGAATGCCTACAAGTTGGGTGCTGTCAAGTATGTTACTCTCGACGTTACGCAAGAGTACTATCAGAAGTCGCTGCGCTATATGGTGTACGGCAACGTGCTGCGCAACAACTGCTATCCTATATCTGTGTCGAGCGAACGCATCTTCCAGGCCATCGCCATCGCCCGCTACGCCAAGGAGATTGGCGCCGATGCCATAGCCCACGGTTCTACGGGCGCCGGTAACGACCAGATTCGTTTCGACATGACCTTCCTGGTGATGGCTCCGGGTGTGGAAATCATCACCTTGACCCGCGACCGCAACCTGAGCCGCAAGGAAGAGGTTGACTATCTCAACGCCAATGGCTACTATGCCGACTTCACCAAACTGAAATATTCGTACAACGTAGGCATTTGGGGCACATCCATCTGCGGCGGCGAGATACTCGACAGCAAGCAGGGCCTGCCTGAGTCGGCCTATCTCAAGCATCCGACCAAGAGCGGTTCGGAGGTGCTCAGCATCGGCTTCAAGAAGGGCGAAATCTGCAGCGTCAACGGCGAGGAGTTCGACGACAAGATCAAAGCCATTCAGAAGGTTGAGGAGATTGGCGCCGCATATGCCATCGGCCGCGACTGCCACGTGGGCGACACCATCATCGGCATCAAGGGCCGTGTGGGCTTTGAGGCTGCTGCGCCTATGCTGATTATCGCCGCTCACCGTTTCCTGGAGAAATATACCCTCTCCAAGTGGCAGCAGTACTGGAAGGACCAGGTGTCCAACTGGTACGGCATGTTCCTGCACGAGAGCCAGTACCTGGAGCCCGTGATGCCCGATATGGAGGCCATGCTCGAGTCGAGCCAGCGCAACGTCAACGGCACCGTCACCCTCGAGTTGCGTCCCTATTGCTTCCAGACCATCGGCGCCGATACGCCCGACGACCTCGTGCACAACAAGCTCGGCGAGTATGGCGAAACAGCCAAGGCCTGGACGTCGGAGGATGCCAAGGGCTTTATCAAGGTGACCAGCACACCGCTGAGAGCCTACTATTCGGTACATCCCGACGAGGAGAGATAATTTCCACAAGGAAAAATAAACGAACAATCTATCAACATCGAAAACTATGACAAAGAAATTCTATCTGTCTGAAACGGACAAGAAACTGGGAGGTGTTTGCGGCGGCGTCGCCGAGTATCTGAACATTGACCCGCTTTTGGTAAGGGTTGTCTTTATCGCAGGCTT
Organism: bacterium; assembly: GCA_963624265.1. Taxonomy (GTDB): domain Bacteria; phylum Bacteroidota; class Bacteroidia; order Bacteroidales; family UBA3663; genus Liminaster. Next base: position 33,307 of record CAVFPF010000071.1, read on the forward strand.
CTTCCTGGGCACATGCACTTTCTGGCTTTATATCATTCTTTGGCTTTTGGCGCCTAAGAAGGGCGACAACCAAGGTTACAACAAGTAATAGGCGATGGTCCGCGTAGGAATATTGGGCGCTGCCGGATATACGGGCGGCGAGTTGCTCCGTGTGTTGGTGCATCATCCTGAGGTCAGCATTGTGTTTGCCAACAGCGAGTCGAATGCCGGCAACAGAGTGGCCGACGTGCACGAAGGCCTGATGGGCGATACGGATTTGCGTTTCACCGACCAGATGCCTTTCGGCGAGGTCGATGTCCTGTTCTTCTGCTTCGGCCATGGCAAGAGCGAGGCCTTCCTTAAGGAGCATGCCGTGCCTGCCGGGGTCAAGATTATAGACCTGGCGCAGGACTTCCGCATCAAGGGCAACCACGACTATGTGTATGGCTTGCCCGAGACGCACCGCGAGGCCATTCGCCAGTGTGACCATCTGGCCAATCCGGGTTGCTTCGCCACCTGTGTGCAGTTGGGCTTGCTTCCGTTGGCTAAGGCAGGACTGCTGACCGACGACATTGCTGTCAATGCCATCACGGGAAGCACGGGCGCAGGGCAGAAACCCGGTGCCACCACCCATTTCTCTTGGCGCAACGACAACATGTCGGTCTACAAACTCTTCCAGCACCAGCATCTGCACGAGATTTGCCAGACCCTCAACGAACTCCGTCCCGCATCGGCCCCTGCGGTTTGTGACACGCTTAGTGCCGTTCCGGCACAGGGCGAGATTTCGGTCGACTTTATCCCTTACCGCGGCGATTTCGCCCGTGGCATCTTCTGCACGGAGGTCATCAGGCTGCAGGGCGAGGAGGGCAGCGCCGCCAATCCGACGGCCGACCAGTTGGCAGAGCTCTATCGTGACTTCTACCGCGGTGCGGCCTTCACGCATTATGTAGACACTGCCCTCGACCTCAAGCAGGTGGTCGGTACCAACAAGGCGCTGGTTCACCTCGACAAGTTCAATGGCAACAAGGTCGTCGTGACCTCCGTCATTGACAACTTGCTCAAAGGCGCAGTCGGTCAGGCTGTGCAGAATATGAACCTGATGTTCGGACTCGACGAAAAAGCTGGCCTCAACCTGAAAGCCATTGCCTTCTGACGCAGGACTGAAAATAGACTAAGTGTAAAATGAAACTTTTCGACGTATATCCACTGATGGATGTGACCATCGACCATGGCAAGGGATGCTATGTGTACGATGACAAAGGGCAGGAGTATCTCGACTTCTATGGCGGACACGCTGTCATCAGTGTGGGTCATTGCCATCCCAAGTACCTGCAGGCCATGCAGGAGCAGGCTTCTAAGCTCAGCTTCTACAGCAATTCGGTCAAAAACCCGCTGCAGGTTAAGCTGGCCGAAAAGCTCGGACGCATCTCCGGCTACGATGACTATCAGCTTTTCCTCATCAACTCGGGAGCCGAAGCCAACGAGAATGCCCTCAAACTGGCTTCGTTCTATACGGGCAAGAAGAAGGTCATCGCCTTTAGCCACGCTTTCCACGGCCGCACTTCGGCTGCCGTCAACGTCACGCAGAACCCCAAGATACAGGCCCCGATCAACAGCACCTTCCCTGTCGATTTCTTCGAACTGGGTGACATCGACGGCATACGTGCCGACATAGCCCGAGGCGATGTCGCTGCCGTCATTATCGAGGGCATCTCCGGTGTGGGCGGCATACATGTCCCCACCGAGTCGTTTATGCAGGAACTGCGTCAGGTGACTGCCGACAATGGCGTCGTGCTCATCCTCGACGAGATACAGTCCGGCTACGGTCGTAGCGGCAAGTTCTTCGCGCATCAGTATAGCGGCATTCGTCCTGACCTCATCACGGTTGCCAAGGGCATTGCCAATGGCTATCCGTTTGCCGGAGTGCTGGTTTCGCCGATGTTCAAGCCCGTCTACGGTCAGTTGGGCACCACCTTCGGCGGCAATCATCTGGGCTGTGCCCTCGCTTGTGCCGTGCTCGACATCTACGAGGAGGAACATCTTGTGGAGAACGCTGCGCGACAGGGCGCGTATCTGATGGAAGGGTTGCGGAATATGGACATTCCCGGACTCAAGGAACTGCGCGGACGAGGCCTGATGATAGGCATTGAGTTCGACTATCCTTACAAGGAGGTCCGTAACCGCCTCGTCTATGAGCAACACGTCTTCACCGGTGCTGCCGGCACCAATGTGCTCCGCATCCTGCCACCGCTCTGCGTCGGACAAAAGGAGTGCGACCTCTTCCTCGAGCGTTTCGCCCGGGCCTTGCACTAAGTCACACTGGTCAGCAGAGGGGCTCTCCACCCCGGAGAGTCCTTCGCATTTCCGGCCATAAGAGACAGCATCTGAGGCGTCTCCTCTTGTCATGGCAACGTTGCCATACCACAATATTCTAACCGCACCAGTCTAATGGACCATCACAACAAAGAGATACTGCGCATAGCCATACCCGGCATCATTACCAATGTCACCGTGCCCCTGTTGGGTATCGTCGACTTGGCCATTGTCGGGCACATGTCGTCGTCGCCCCTCTACGGCGAGGTCGATGCGACAGCGGCCATCGGGGCGGTCTCTGTGGGAGGTTTGATTTTCAATATGGTCTACTGGCTGTTCAACTTCCTGCGGTTGGGCAGTAGCGGGCTGACGGCCCAGGCGTTCGGACGCAAGGACGGCCGTGGCGAACGGCAGGTGCTCCGCATGGGTCTGCAGATGGCGTTGGTGTGCGGTGTCGGCATCTTTGCCCTGCAGCGACCGCTCGAGTGGGTGGCGCATTTTGTCATCGCACCGACCGACCAGGTTTGGCAGATGGCCATGTCGTACTTCCGCATCCGCATTTGGGCTGCTCCTGCGGTGTTGTCGCTCTTCGCCATGAACGGCTGGTTCATCGGTATGCAGAATTCCCGCTACCCGATGTATATTGCCATTGGGCAGAATGTCCTTAACATCGCACTGTCTGCCTTCCTGGTGTTCAGTTGCGGAATGGGGGTCGAAGGTGTCGCCTTGGGCACGGTGGCCTCGCAGTACGCCGGACTGGCAGCAGCCTTTGTCTTCCACCGGCTGGTGGAACTTCATGAGGCGAAGGCGGTAGAAACCGCCCCGACAGCGCGGACTGCAGTCACCTGGAGGTCGTTCCTCTCCATCAACCGCGACATCTTCCTGCGCATGATCTGTCTTATAGCGGTCACGACCTCCTTCACTTCGTTTGGCGCGCGTCAGGGCGACCTGATGCTGGCCGTCAACACGATGTTGATACAGCTCTACCTGCTTTTCTCCTACTTCTCCGACGCCTTCTCGCTGGCGGGCGAGGCGTTGGTGGGCAAGTATTATGGTATGGAGCAGAAAGCGCAACAGGCCGGTATCAGTGCTGTGCGGGACGAAGCCCGTGCAGCACTGCACCTGTGTGTGCGCCGACTCTTCGCTTGGGCAGGAGTCATCACCGTGCTTTTCACCGTGGCCTATTGTCTGGCTGGCGATTCTGTGATGGTCGTTCTGACCGACGATATGGCCGTCATTGAGGCAGCCGGTCCTTATCTGCCGTGGACTTTTGCCATTCCCGTGGCGGGTTTTGCTGCCTTCATGTGGGATGGCGTCTTCATTGGCGTCACGGCCACACGTCAGATGCTCTACACGCTGGCAGTAGCGGCCTTCGTGTTCTTTACGCTGTGGTTTGCGCCGTTGCCGCTCTCCGACAACCATCACCTGTGGCTCAGCTTCATTGCCTATCTGGGCACCCGCAGCCTATTCCAAACCTGGTTGGCCCGCAGCGTCATATAGTCGCTGCCGAACCTTTGGTCTGTTGGATTAGGCACTCTTCGAGTTCTTGCCGGACCTCTTCGACCGAGATGCCGAGCAGAGACATCTGCCGGGCCAACTCGGGGAGGCGTATTTTCATAAAATCCTTCTTGCGAGCCTTCATAATCTGCTTTTTGGCCCCTTGTGCCACGAAGTAGCCGAGACCGCGTTTGTTGTAGATGACACCTTCCGAAGCCAGTTGGTCGTAAGCCTTCACGGCCGTGTTGGCATTTACGCCGAGACTGACGGCGTACTCTCTGACGGAGGGTATTCTGCTTTCGGCCTGATACACGTCTGCCACGATTTCGTCCATCAGACGGTCTGCCATCTGCAGATATATAGGTTTGTCGTTAGTAAACTCCATAGTGTGTTATCAGATATTGAGGAAGTTGTGGCTGACGACCGACATGCGTTTGTGCACCTTGCTGGCCAGCCATAGGTTGAGGGTCGTGAATGCGATGCCCGTCAGCGTTATTATACTCTCTATTGTGAGCGATTTGTCCCAGTAGAACTCTATATAGCAGTTGTCATAGCAGGTGATGGCATTGATGATTCCTACGGCAACAACTGTCCATAAGACAATCCAGGCCACGATAGTCATTATGAATGGCAACTTGCGGAATAGGAACCCTCCGAGCAGGAAGAAGGAGAAAAGCCAGGCGGTTATCGATACTTGTGCGATGACGCTGAGATCCAGGTTGCCGCACACGATGAATTGTCCGAACCACTGGTGCATACCGGCCACGACTGAGGCGCTGCTGCCGGCGCATAGCTGCGAGACGAGCATCTGCACAACGTCGGCCGTGCCTATCGTCAGCGGAGTGACCACGTAGGCAAAGACGGAGGTCAGGACCACTCTGCTCCAGAATTTTGTCCGGTCCGAAGCCGGGAGCATCATGTACAGCGTGCGCTGCTGTTTGGTCTTCAGGTCAAAGGCTACATGTGCGGCAGCAATGCCCGTCACGATTATCCAACCGAATATGATGGCTGAAGCCGCATTATGGGCATCGCGGGCGGTCACCGCACTTGAGTAGCCGTCGAACATGCCTGTAAATGCTGCCATAATCACGAAGAAGACGACACACAGCGAAACAATCTGCTTGATATAATATCTCTTGTTGGTCAGCAGTGACCATTTTATGACTTTTGCAAAACTTTTCATAGCGAAAATACGATTATGTGGATGAATCTGCCGACGATTATTTTATGATGACCAGGTCGCCGGCTTCGATGCCTCTGCCGCTGGTCTTCAGCGAGCGGGCGCTGCCCATGAGAGTTATCTCGCCGCTGCCGGCAGTACTGGCCTCTATCGAGCCGCACGCATCGAGGTCGGCTTCAATCTCGCCGCTGCCGGCTATTTCGGCGCAGAAGGTGTCACATCCCTTGACTGCCGTTTCTATCTCTCCGCTGCCGGCAATGCTGGCGCTGCATTCCTTGCAGGCTACGAGGTCGGTGTTGATGTCGCCGCTGCCGCTGATTGTCATTTTGGCCTTGTCGGCATTCAGTTCTGCAGCCACTATGCTTCCGCTGCCAGCGATGTCGAGGTAGATATGGCGAGCTGTCACTTGACCGAGTTCTATGTCTCCGCTACCCGAGACAACCGCTCGGAACGACTCGGTGCGGATAGGAGTCTTGGCCTCGAAGTCACCGGCGTCGTTTATCTTAACGAATTGCAGATCCGGAGCGCTGACCCTCACAGTGTAGCCACTGTCGCTAAACTTGATAGTCCATCGGTTTCCACTCCCCCAAATGTCAGCGTTCTTCTTCTGTTTTATCAGCAGAGTGTTGTCTTCGACCGAGATAAGGGCACGTTCCAAAGTTTTTTCTGTGCCGATGAGTTCTACGCGGTAGACGGAGTCTTGTCTGTACTCGACTTCGTTGTAGCCGTAGATCTCTATGGCGTTGAAGTCCTTCTGGTCAAGGGTCTTGCAGATTTTAACCCCATCGTCGTCGTTGTCGTCGTACATCTTTACGCGGCACGAAGGGAGAATCAAGGTGGTGGCTGCCATTGCTGTCAATATAATGTGTTGTTTTTTCATAATGCGTTGCCTTTTTGTGTGGTTGTTATTCTTTTGTCATGCAGCTCTCTAAATTTTGCCGAGCGTCACGGCGTCGAAGAGGAGCTCGAGGTTGAGCGGTGTCTCGGCCTTGTCGCCCCTCGGCGCGATGACGGCATTGCCCTGCAGACTCGGCTCAGCGTAGATGACGTCGGCCATGTCGTCGGGAGTGCGGTATTCGCACACATACTGGCTGCAGATGTCGGCCACCGAGCGGTCCATCAGCACCTTCGAGCGGTCCATGATGAGCACGTGGTCCAGCAGGTTCTCGATGTCGTGCACCTGGTGGGTGGAGATGATGATGGTGCGGTTGGCATCCATCGTGCGGGCCACCACCTTGCGGAACTGCGCCTTCGACGGGATGTCCAGACCGTTGGTCGGTTCGTCCATGATGAGGTATTTGGTGCCTGTGGCAAGGGCGAAGCTCATATAGACCTTCTTCTTCTGTCCCATAGACAGGGCCGAGAGGCAGGGGTCGCCGGCCATATCGAAGTCCTTCAGGCATTCCAGCATCACCTCCTCCGAGTAGTTGGGGTAGAACGGGCTGTTGGCCTTCACGTATTCGCTCAGCCGGATGTCGGGCAGCACGAAGTCTTCGGTCACGATGTAGAGGTCGGCGAGCGTCTGCGGGTGGCGTTCCTTTGCCTCCCTGCCGTCTATCTTTACACTGCCCTGCTGAGGGCGCAGCAGGCCGCAGATGAGGTAGAGCAGCGTGCTCTTGCCCGTGCCGTTCTTGCCGAGCAAGCCGTAGATGTTGTTCTCCTGGAGTGTCAGACTGAAGTTGTCAAACACCCGATGCTTGTTTCCGGGGTACTTGTACCCGATGTTGCTAACTTGTATCATAGCCTTTTTTTGAGTTGTTTGTTATCTTTGTTTATGTTCTTGCTTGCTCGTGTCGTAGTGTACTACCTAAATATTACACTGCAAAAGTATGCCTTCCTTTTTGGCCTGCCAAATGTTTGCTGGGTTATTTTGTGATTTGACCTTCAAAAGGCGGTCGTTTGATGGTAGAATGCTATCTTGACTGTGCATTCCGGCACTTATAAAAGGTCCGTTGAAGACAAACGTTCGCATCGGCCTGGACAAACGTTCGCATCGGCCTGGACAAACGTTCGTGTGGGCTTGTACGAACGTTCGTGTCGGGCCAAACAAAGCATTGTCTTTCGTTGCCCCAATGAAAGGTTGGAATCTGCCCACATTTGACCTATACTCCAAAACTATGCGGCAGTAGAGAATGTGCATTTCTTGCGCCATTATTTTTCCCCAGTTAGAAAAATTTTGAAACCCAGTTAGGATTTTTGTTTTTTCCAGTTAGGGGCGAATTTAGTCTGGGTTGCGGACCGAAAGAGCCTTTTTTGAGGGCGATTGATATGCAGTTTGGGGCTTTTGAGGAGAAATTGGCCCAAGAGTCAAGCAATGGCAGCATGGGTAATTTGTTGATTTGGGCAAAATCATCGTCTTTTCACAGGAGACTCGCATTTTCGAAACAATGATTCTGGCTACCAACCAAAGGTATTATGCAGAAGAGCAGGGAAACAGACTTAGACTTGGCTCAGTACGACACCGGATTTGCTCGAAATGGGCGGAAATCTGTCCAAAAGAGGGTATTTCCAACGGTTTCAAGCAAATTCTTTTAGTGGAGTGGTCCGAATTAGAATGATTTTGCGTATTTTCGCACAACAGAAACGCAATTTTAACGCAAAAGAAATACCAAGATGAAGAAGACAATCCTACTTGCCCTTGCTTTGGCCTCCGCTTTGTCGATACAAGCCCAGACAGCACGGGAGGAAATCGACGAGAACCCCTTGCGTGCCGGTGGCAACTACCTGGCTTATCCCGACCCCGTGAAGCCCCTTGCCAAAGCGCCCCGCGGATACGAACCGTTCTATATCAGTCACTATGCCCGGCACGGCTCACGCTGGTTGCTCTCCGACGGTGACTATACAGGTCCGATGCGTGTGCTGGAGAAGGCCTCGCGCTACGGCAAGTTGACACCGAAGGGCGAGCAGGTGCTGCAGGACTTGCAGGCTTTCTATCCGACTACCCGCCAGCGCCTGGGCGACCTGACCACAGTGGGCGAGCGGCAGCACCATCAGATAGCGCAGCGCATGACGCAGCGCTTCCCAAGTGTCTTTGACGGCAAGCCCGAGGTCGATGCACGCAGCACGGTCGTCGTGCGCAGCATCCTCAGCATGACGGCGGAGTGTGAGGAGATTATGGCCTACAATGCGCAGACCCGTATGCACAACGACGTCAGCGAAAGCTTGCAGTACTATCTCAACCAAGGCTGGAGCGGCGAGGTGGCGCGGCAGGGGCATAGCGGTGTGCGTCGCGACGCCGTGGCCAAGGCCAAGCAGGAGTATACTCATCCGGAGCGCTTCAGCACGGTGCTCTTCAACGACCCCCAGTATGTGCGCGACAGCGTCAATGCCAGCAGCTTGATGCGCCACATCTTTGACTTGGCTACCAATATGCAGAGCCACGATACGGACATCGACTGGATGGACCTCTTCACCAAAGACGAAATCTACGACCTTTGGCAGATTAAGAACATCGACTGGTATCTGGGCTACGGTCCTGCACCGCAGACGGGTGGCGTGATGCCCTTCAGCCAAAGGAATCTGTTGCGTAACATCTTGGCCACCGCCGACACGATTGTCGACAAGAAGGACTGGAATGGGGCCACGCTCCGCTTCGGCCATGAGGTCTGCGTGATGCCGCTGGCCTGTCTGCTCGAACTCGACAGCTGCGGCCGGCAGGTCGACGACCTCCGCACGCTCGACCAAAAGTGGGTCAACTACCGCATCTATCCTATGGCGTGCAATGTGCAGTTGGTCTTCTACCGACCCAAGAACGGTAAGGGCGACATCCTCCTCAAGGCGCTCCTCAACGAGAACGAAGCCACTCTGCCCCTCCCCACTGAGCAGTATCCCTACTACAAGTGGAGCGACTTCAAGCAGTATTTCGAAAAGAAACTCTCCGACTTCGATGCCCGTTGGGCCAAACCGTAAGGCGTTTCCACCTGCCTTTCATGCAATTTGTTAGGTGCATAGACCTGCCAATGTGAGCTTTTGTTGTAAGGATTTATTGACCTAAAATTGCCGCAATTCCATAAATATCATAATATTTGGCAATGATATACTTGTTGTCATACAAATTTAGCCATTGCGAGAAAATACTTGGCTAAAGATTTGGTTTTCTCGAATATTTTTCGTATCTTTAATTATGTAAATCAGTAAGATAAGTAAGGTATGATAGATTTCTCCAAGTTCAATAGTCTCTTTGCAATGGCTAACTACTTCAACAACGATGACATCTGCAAGAAAGCCA
>CAVFPF010000072.1:0-3571 GCA_963624265.1 bacterium
CGTGATTCTTTTCTTGACATCCTGCTTCTCGTTGAGGAACTCCTGGCTGTAGTCATTGCCTGTCAGATTGTTTTTTTTCATCGTTTTTTTGAGTGTTTGGCGAGAGGGGATATCAGATTGTTGAGCTCTTTACCATGGAATATCTTCCTCCTTCCTCCACTCGGGGTTAATAATGTGCGAAGCGCGCGTTTTGCGTTGTTCGCGGTGCAAAGATAGGGGCGAAAAGCGAGAGCCACCCACACCCGGAGGTATGAGTGGCATCAAGTAAATGAGAGGTGGTATCAAGTTTCGGCTCAGGTGGTATCAGGAGGGGCGGCTCAGGTGGTATCAGGTGGTGCCGCCCGGGGGCTGTCAGCGGGCGATGAGCCTGTAGTTGACGCAGGCGTCGAGCTGAGCCTGGAAGCGCAGGCCGAAGTCGCGTTTCTCCTTCATGCGCGGGTCGCTATTGGGCCAGCGTTCCACATCCGCGCCATATTGTCGCAAGAAAGTGTTGAACGACCTTCTGTCGAGGTCGATGCCGTAGAGTGCCTTCATGCTTTCGCAGTAACTGCTCACGTTGTTCCTGATCCAGCCGCGCTTCAGCAGCACGCAGTAGAAGCACACCCACCAGGCCTTGTACACACCGTCGCTCATCCGGTCTATCAGGGCGAGGGCGATGTCGGCGTGGTTCGTGATGGGCGACTGCTTCACCATGTCGTCGGGGAACCGGCACAGCACCTTCGCGGGGTCGAAGTCAGGGGCGAGGGTGATGCCCAGCCTGCAGTCGCGCATGTGGCAGATGCCGTGGGCGGTGAGTTGCACCATGCGGTCGAAGTGCAGCAGGGCTTCGAGCCTGGCGGGGTCACGGCGCAGCAGGAAGAGCAGCCGTCCGGCCTTCACCCAGTTCGCATGGTACATGCCGTCGCTAAAGTCGTAGATGTCGCGCAGGCGGCTGTAGAGCGAGTAGGGGTGCATGCCTTCGGGCACGTCGTGGTCGCCGAAGTTGACCTCCTGGCGGTAGGCAGTCATCTGCTGGCGAGTGGCATTGGCCACGATGCCGTCGAGGGCGCCCGAGCGGAACAGTCTGACCATCTCCGACTCGAGGAAGTTGCAGAGCGAGTCTTCGGTCACCCTGTCGGTCAGGTGCCGGTTCTTCCACTTGTCGTACTCCCGGTCCGCGGCAGCGCTGTGCAGCCTGTTGTAGTCGTCTTTTTGGTCGTAGTAGAGCTGCTCATACAGCCGCGAGTCGTGCTGCGCCTCGATGGCGTCGGCTATGGCGAGCAGCGTGTTGCAGAAGAGCTGCAGGGCGGCGTGGATAATGTCGTCCATCGAGTGGCTTTTGCCGCAGGTCTCCCGCAGGTCGTTCTGCATCTGTTTCAGCTCCCGATCGCTCAAGGCGCCGCGGCGGCCGTTCAGCTTGCGCTGGTCTTCGATGGCGAAGCCGATCAGTTTGTCCACGCTCGGCGCATCGTCGGTCGGCGGTGCGTCGGTCGTGGCCGGTTGCGGCTTGAGGGCGGTCCAGGTGGCGATGTTGCCCCAGTGCCGGTAGTCCACATCGCGGTCTATGTCGATGATGAGCCTATCCTTCAGCCGTGAGCCGACGCGCCGGAACAGGGCGGCGCAGTGCAGCAGGTTGAAGAGCAGCGAGTGTTGGTTATACCTTATGCTGTACGCGTAGTTTCCGTAGCAAGCCTTGTAGTTGCTGACGAGCATTTCCAGTGTTTCGAGGTACTGTGTCATTGCGCTGACCGACGCTTTTTTTGTGTGGGGTTATTATTGGCGGGTTTTTGTTTTCTGTTTCCCGGCCTTGCCGACCGGTCCGTTTCTGCCGTTCTGCCCGTAAGCGTGCCTGTTGGCGGCCCGCAAGCGCGCAGATTGGCGAAATGGATTGCAAAGTTAGTGCTTTCCCGCCACAATCCAAAATATTTCACGCACATTTTTCTCAAAACAGGTGCATTTTATCAGCTTTCCGGCCCTTATTGACACCAGTCGCCCCACATTTGGCTCTCTAAGCCCCGTCTGGGCGGGCAAAGCTGCCCAAAAGACATTGTGCTTGCTGTCTGACTCCAGAACAGATTATGCCCAAAATACCTGCCGACATCAAAGAAAAGTCTCCGAAAAAACTGCATTTTTTGCTTGAAAGCACTGATAAAAGCAAAAAATCGGCGCCACTTGGCTTCCGTCTCGCAAGTTTTCGTTATCTTTGCCACGCGACTATTTCTAAATGGTGTACAAATACTTGTCAGCCAGACTTGGAAACCTTGATACGGATTTCAGATTTACTGAAAGTGGATGTAAACGATTTATTGAACAAAGAATGTATCAAAGAATGATGGACGATATACTGAAACAGATAAAAGCAGGCGAGGTGTCGGGAGTGCAGTTCAAGGAGCGCATTCTCGACAAATATGACATTGCCTGTGAGCTGGTGGCTTTCAGCAATTCACATGGTGGCAAACTCGTTGTTGGTGTCAAGGACAAGACAGGAAACGTTAACACCTTATCTTATTCTGAGGTGCAAGAAACTACCAACCTATTGAGCGACATTGCTTCCGAGAATGTTGTGCCATCTATTCTGATAAAGACAGATACTGTTGAGGTTGAAAACGGCTACTTGGTTGTTGCTACTATCAAAGAAGGACTAAACAAGCCTTATCATGACAACAAAGGTATCGTGTGGGTAAAGAATGGTGCCGATAAGCGCAAGGTATTTGACAATTCTGAACTTGCTGAAATGATGACTGACTGCGGCAGTTTCGCCCCAGACGAGGCAGGCGTTAGGGATGCAACTATCAATGACCTTGATGCAAGGACTATCAAACTATTCCTTGGCAACCGCTTTGAGAGGGTATTGGAGAAGAAAGGTTTGACAGGCGACGCTTTCGGTGAGGCATCGCTTGATACAATATGCTCTGCCATAGCTAAGGGACATGACTGCGAGAAGATTCTTCGCAACTTGCGTTTTATCCGTCCCGATGGCACACTGACTGTTGCCGCTATGCTTCTGTTCGGTAGATATACACAGCGTTGGATGCCAGTAATGACAGCCAAGTGTATCTGCTTTGCTGGCAATAGTGTCGGCGGCAAGGTGTTCCGAGACAAGGTGAACGATGCTGATATGGAAGGCAATCTGCTTCATCAATATAATACGATTATGGATTTCTTCACTCGCAATCTGCATAATGTTCAGGTGGGAGACGAATTTAACAGCATGGGTAAGTTGGAAATACCTTACAGCAGTTTGGTGGAGTTTACCGTCAATAGCCTTGTACATCGTTCGCTGAACCTAAAAGCACCAGTTCGCATCTTCATTTTCGACAATCGTGTGGAGATTCATAGTCCAGGCGCATTGCCTAACGGACTCACCATCGAAGACATCAAGGCAGGTACTTCCATGCCTCGCAATATGTTTCTTTTCAACAATGCCATATACTTGCTGCCATACACAGGTGTGGGCAGTGGCATCACTCGTGCGCTTGATGAAGATGTCAATGTCACATTTACTAATAACGACAGTTCACAGGAGTTTGTTATCACGGTTTGGAGAGGAAAAAGTAATCAAGTCGAAGACCATGACACTGGACTTAGACAC